>JAWKWD010000010.1:0-193237 GCA_041397805.1 Hyphomicrobiaceae bacterium | reverse complement strand
GCTCGCGCAGACGCGCCAGCTCGTCCGGAGCGACGAGCTCCCGGGCCGGAATGCGCCGCGGGGTCTGGGCTGGGATGGCGGCAGTCATGTCATCCTCGGTCGATGCGCACAAAACATAGCGTTCCCATCAGGCGCTGCCCAATCACTTCGGGACGTCACTTGGCCGAAGGTCCCATGGCGCGCAGACGCAGCATGGCGACGATGCCGACCGCAGGTCCGAGCGCCAGGCCGGCGAGCACGAATGGCCATCCGAACCGGTGTGCGATCTCGGGCACGACCTGGACGGTGGCGAACGTGAGGGCAAAGCCCAACGCCGTCTGGAACGTGAGCAGGCTTCCCGCCACCTGGGGTGGGGCCGCATCGGCGACCAGTGCCGAGAATTGCGCCGAATCCGGCACGATGCTCAGGCCCCAAACAAGAACAAGGGCCAGCGTGAGCCAGGCGGGGCCGCCGAACGTGAGGGCGACCAGAAGTGCACTCGTGCCACTGATCGCCATCGCCACCGCTGCGACCTCGGCCTTGCCGATGCGATCCCCGACGAACCCGGCGGCGACGCAGGCGAGCCCGCCGGCGCCGATGGCGAAGAAGGCTGTGAGCTTGGCTAGGCGCTCGGCATCGGGAAGCGGCATGTTGGCCGCATAGGACACGGCTACCGCCGTCGCGATCCAGGCCCACATGGCGTAAAGCTCCCACATGTGGCCGAGGTAGCCCGCATAGGCGAGGCGGACGCGGCGGTTGGTCCAGGCGGCGCCGATGACGCGCGGATCGAAAGCGGCCGAGCGAGCGTGATAGGGTCCAAGCCCAACGAAGACGGCGATCACACCAGCCGCCGCGGCACTGAGCGAGGCGATGGTGACCGTGAGCCGCCAATCAGCGCCTCCTTCAAGTGCGATCAAGTGAGGAATGGCGGAGCCAAGGGTGAGGGCGCCAACGAGGGCACTCACGAGCAAGCCACGGTCTTTCTGGCCCCAGCCCACGGCGATCTTCATGCCCACGGGGTAGACCCCGGCGAGGAGAGCACCGGTCGCGAAACGGGCGGCAATGGCGACGATGCCACCGGGTACGGCAACCAACAGCAACGCGTTCGCAAGCGCGGCAAGCACAGCAGAGGTGGCGAATACGCGACGGGGGTCGAAGCGATCGGGCACCCCCAGAACAGCAGAGACCAGGGCACCGACGACGAAGCCCAACTGTACCGCGCTCGAGAGCGCGGCCTGACGCGCCGGAGAGATGGCGGCCTCGCGCACCATCTCCGGCAGGACGGCCGCCGAGACGAACCAGAGGCTCATGGCGGCGAGCTCGGCGACGAGCAGCAGCGAGATCGATCGAAATTTCACAACCTGCTGCCTCGATGTCGGGTTGGCGCGCGCCGCCTTCGTCGACGCGGCGCAGTCGGCCAGAATGGACGGGCTACGGCGCCGCTGGCGCTCAGATAAAGACGCCCTGCATGCCGCCGGCGGGATAGCGCGTGCCGGCCGCCGCCCCTTTCGGAACCGCTGCCTCGATCTCGGCGATGTCGGCGGCGTCGAGCCGGACGGCCATCGCGCCCGCGTTCTCGTCGAGACGGGCGAGAGACCGTGTGCCGGGGATCGTGACAACATCGTCGCCCTGGGCGAGGACCCAAGCCAGCGCTAGCTGGCCCGGCGTCACGCGCTTGCGTTCAGCGATCGCCTCGAGAGCAGCGGCCAGACCGCGGTTGCGGTCGAAGTTCTGAGGCTGAAACCGGGGGTGAGCCGAGCGGCGGCCGTCGATCTGCGACTGGTCGCGGATTGTGCCTGTGAGGAATCCGCGTCCCAGCGGCGAGTAGGCGACGAAGGAAATGCCGAGCCCTTTCGTCAATGCGCGGGTGGCGTCGGCCTCGTCTCGATAAAGCAGCGAGCATTCGGTCTGTACGGCGGTGATCGGGTGAACCTTATGGGCGCGCGCGATGCGATCCGGATGCGCCTCGCAAAGACCCAGGTACCGCACCTTTCCCGCCTCGACGAGGCGGGCCATGGCGCCGACCGTATCCTCGACGGGGACGTCTGGATCGACGCGATGCTGGTAATAGAGATCAATCACATCGACGCCGAGACGTTTCAGGCTCGCCTCGCAGGCGGCCGCCACATACCCGGGACGCCCGTCGACGCCGTTGGGCTGGCCCTCGCGACGGGTCTGACCGAACTTCGATGCGAGAACGACCTTGTCGCGGCGGCCCTTGATGGCGCGACCGACCACCTCCTCGTTGTGGCCCCAGCCATACATGTCGGAGCTGTCGAGGTGGTTGATGCCCTCGTCTATCGCGTGCTGAATCAAGGCGACGGACTGGGTGTCGTCGGCGGCGCCATAAACGCCGGAAAGCGACATGCAGCCGAGGCCTACGGCGGAGACGCTGAGCGTGCTCGCGCCGAGGCGGCGGTGGGCGACGGCGATCATGGACGTGTCCTCCGAACCGGCTAGGGACCGTTGCTGGCCCGCGGCATCATCCGGAGGGTGCGCAGGTCACCTTCCAGCCGGGGGCCGAGACGATATTGACCGCAAGATCGCTCGGTTGGCCAGCCATGACATCGCCCGGCTTGGAAGGATTGGCATCGGGAGCCTTTGCTTCCTCCACACGAGCGACCTTGCAGCCCTTCGGCGCGCCCTCGCCGAGCGTCACCGGATTGTCGGCAGCCGCCTCGAAGGCGATGAAGAACGTCGGATCACCCATCGAGAACGTAAAACCCTGCGCTTCTGCGAGCACCGGCTTGGCCAGCGGCAGCGTGAAATGCAGGGTCAGCAGGGGGGCTGGCTTGGCAGCCGCCTCGGCGACCTTTTCAGCGCCGGTGCGGGGAAGAACAGGTGTCGAGTTCGTCGCCTGCGGGTCCGGCGCGGCCTGCGTCAGCTTATGCTCGAGGTAATAGTCCTTGGGAGTGCCGACGCCGAGGTCGGCTCCGGCGAGCTTCGGGTAGGTGAAATAGGCGAACTCCTTCAGGGCCTCGACATTGACCTTGGCAAGCTCGGCAAGCTCCTCGCGCGAGTACTTGCCATCCTTGTCGGTGTCGAGACCGTCGACGGCCATGGCGGAGTAGAACTGATCGAAGGTCCAGGCGTGCCTCAGCCCGACGATGGCGCCGTTCTCGTAGAGGACCTTGGTGCGAACGCTGACCCAGATGTGGGGATGAGCCACTGCCTGGCCGACGGGCAGCAAGAGTGCTCCGCCGAAAACCACCACCAATGGCAGCGCGCGCCGCCGACACGCGCGCCCAGCCGCTCGTTGGAACCTCGAATGAGCCATGCCGTGCCTCGCTCGATCTCTTGATCCCTCGCCCCCGGCTCATGCCACGCCGCGCTCTTGCCTTCACACCGGACGCGGGCCATGCCAAGTCGGCTGGATTATATGCGCTTGCCTCATTGACGGGGATAAGGCAATTGCGCCATGAACGCTACAGTATAACATATCGCGTCGGCCATCCTGATCTTCCGCTGCGGCGTGCTGCTGCGCGGGGTGGGGCGTGGCCGCGCATCGACAAACCACTCGTCAACGACGGAGAGCATCCTTGGCCTACGCACCGAGGTGGATCCTACGACGCGCGCTCGCGGCCGGCGGCCTCCTCCTCTCTCTTGCTCAGGCTGCCTCGGCTGCCGGACCCGAAGTCGTGGTCACGCTGAAGCCGCTGCACGGACTGGTGGCGGCGGTGATGGAGGGTGTCGGGACACCGCAACTTCTGCTCGATGGTGCGACCTCGCCGCATACCTATGCGATGAGACCGTCCGACGTCCGGCGGCTGAACAAGGCGACAATCGTCGTCCGCGTCTCGCGGCGGCTCGAGGTCTTTCTCGACAAGCCGCTGTCGCTGATGGCGAAGGCACGCATCGTCACTGCCGACGAGATCGGCGGAATTACTCTCTATGAGGCGCGCCGCACCGGTGACTTCGAGGCGCATGCGCACCACGAGGACGGCCAGAAAGGCCACGACCACGTGCATCGCGGGACGCATGCTCACACCGGCAAGGCCGAACATCGGGGGCAGGCCGATGACGCGATCGACCCGCACATCTGGCTCGATCCCAGGAACGCGAAAGCGATCGCGCTACGCCTGAGTGAGGTCCTCGCGGAAGCCGACCCTGCCGGGGCGTCGCGTCTCCGGGATAACGGGCGGCGGCTCGCGGCGCGGCTCGAAGCATTGGATGCCAAGCTCGAGGCCGAGCTCGCCGCCGTTCGCGACCGGCCGTTTCTCGTATTTCACGACGGCTATCAGTACCTCGAGCGCCGTTACGGTCTTGCGGGTGCGGGCTCGGTCACCGTCAATCCCGAGGTTCCGCCGAGCGCGCGGCGCCTCTCGGAGATCCGGGGGCGCATCAAGGAGCGAGGCATCGTCTGCGTCTTCGCCGAGCCGCAGTTCGCCCCACGCGTCATCGCCACGATCACGGAGGCGACCTCGGCACGGCAAGCGACTCTCGATCCGCTCGGCGCTGCGATCCCGGCGGGACCCGGACACTATTTCGCGCTGATGGACGGGCTGGCACGAGACCTCAAGGGATGCCTCGCCGGACCCCGGTGAGCGTCGCACCGCAGATGCGGAACCGACCTGTGCGAGGGTTCGCGCTACTGGCGCACGCGATAGAGCGTGAACTCACCCGAGCGCACGCGATCGACCAGGCCACCGGCAAGATCGGCTACCGCATCCTCGCCGAAGCTGGAGACCAGATCCGATAGTGCGGCATAGATCGCCGCGTACGCCATCATCTCGGGCTTCACGCCGCTCGACGCGCCAGCTTCCCATGCTTCCAGAATGCAATTGAGTGCCCTCAGGCTCTCGTCGTCGCTATCACCGAGGCCAAGCCCCGTCATGGCCGCGCTCCAAATTCCCGATGCCCTTATGGGCTTGCCCTCCCGCGCCGGGATCCCCCGCGACGCACGTCGTGCGCTCGTAGCATGACCACATGAGCCGTGTGGGACTTGCAACGATAAGGGTAAACGCGCTGTTGAGCATTCCGGATAAGGAGCAATCCGCAAGGCCGCGTGACGGCATGCAAAACCGAGGCTCAGCCGATGTCCGCGACGTTGAGCGAAACTTCGCGGCGCGCGCCGTTGCGCTCGATCGTCAACGTCACCTTGTTGCCGATACCGATACGCTCGAGCCGCGCGGAGAGGTCGGCTGGTGCGTGAACCGGCTCGCCGTCGACGGCGACGATGACATCACCGAGACCCTGCGCGCGGCGGTCGACACCCTTAAGGCCTGCGCGCGCAGCCGGTCCTCCGGGCAAGACGTCAACGACGACGATGCCCTTGACGCCGAACTGCGAGGCGATCTCCTCGCCTGCGACCGAGACACCTATCCCCGGACGCTCGGGTTTGCCGCGCGTGATGATCTGGGGAACGATGCGGTTCACCGTATCGACGGGCACCGCGAAGCCGATTCCGGCATACGACCCGGTTTGCGACAGGATGGCCGTATTGACGCCGATGAGACGACCCGCGCTGTCGAGCAATGGACCGCCTGAATTGCCTGGATTGATGGCGGCGTCCGTCTGGATGACGTTCTCGATGTCGCGGCCACTTTGGCTCGGCAGGGTTCGGCCCAGCGCAGAGACTATGCCGGTCGTAAGGGTTCGCGTCAGACCAAACGGGTTGCCGATCGCGAACGTCGCCTGGCCGATGCGCAGGTCGGCCGATCGGCCGACGGGAATTGGCCTCAACGAGGCCGCCAGCACGTCCGCCTTCAGCACGGCGATGTCGTAGTCGGCGGTGCGGCCAACGATTGTCGCGGGGACGGTATCACCGGAGTCGAAGCGGACGTAGACGCGGTCGGCGTTGGCGACAACATGGTTGTTCGTGATGATGTGGCCCGCCTGATCCCAGATGAAGCCCGAGCCTGTGCCGCGACCAACGCGCTCGGTGCCGAAGATCGTGCGTTGCGCCTGCTCGGTGAAGATGTAGACGACGGACGGCGCCGAGGCCGTGAACACATCGGCGGCCGTGGTCTCGAATGCGGCAAGATCGCCGCGGGGCGTCACCGCGCGTGCCTCCCTGGCGGAGAACAGCGCCGTCTGGACGAAGGAGTTGCCGAGCCAGAGCACGACAGCGGCGACGATGCCAAGAGCAAGCAGGCGGTAGAACGACGTGGAGGACATGGTCGGGGCGCAGATCCGGGTTACGGCCGATTGACCGCGAAAGGGGCGATCACCTCGATATGGTCGAACGGAGCGGCTTTTTCACCCCGCCAGCAGGCCGCTTCCTCAGCCGCCCAGCACGTCGGGCAGCTCGGTCAGGGACTGGACGGTGAAGTGAGGCTCGCCGCCGGTCGCCACCTTCGCCACATCGTGAATGCGTGGATGATCATCGCGGTGGACGAGGACGGACGTCCAGCCCATCGCATTCGGCGCAACAAAATCCTTGGCAGGATTGTCGCCGACGTAGACGTAGCGATCACTCGGGTCGCCGAGGGCAGCTGTCATCTCGTCGAAGGCGCGGCGATGCGGTTTGAAATAGGCCCGATCAGAGCCCAGCGAGTCGGTGTAGACGATCTTGGCGAAGCGGTGCCCGATGCCGAGGGCACGCACCTTCTTCGCCTGCACGCGATGGGTGCCGTCGGTGATGAGGCCAATCGGCCCTTGCCGCTGATAGCGGTCGAGAGCTTGGCGCGCGTCCTCGAAGAGGGTCAACTCCGGGTTGTCGCATCGCCGGTAGGCCTCGTGGAACGCCTGCAGCTGATCGGGCGTATGATCGGGGACGTGGCGGGCGAGCACCGTCGCAAACAATTTGCCCAGCATGCCCGCGTCGAGCAATGCGGTCATCTCCTCGGCGAGGCCGGTGAGCGCGAACTCGCTCTCCGCCCAGCGCGCTGCGGCGCGGAAACCTTCGATCGCGTACTGACGCTCGGGGTAGAGCGTATCATCGAGATCGAAAATGACGTGAAGGCGTCGCATGGAGGTGCTCCGGCGCGGCTCGACGTGGGCCGGCGGTCATTCGCTCGCTTCCGCAGGCGTCCCGCTTTAGCTTCAGGCCCAGTGTTGCGCAACAGGGAGTGGCCCGACCAAGAGGTGGCGGCCGACGACATCTTGACCGACCTGCTGATCGTTCTCGCCCTGATCTTCGCGAACGGGCTGTTCGCGCTCTCGGAACTCGCCGTCGTGTCGGCGCGCCGGTCGCGGCTCAAGGCGCTTTCCGCGGCCGGACGCCGGGGCGCCGAGAGCGCTATCAGGCTCGCTGAGGATCCGGGGCGCTTCCTGTCGGCGGTGCAGATCGGGATCACGCTGATCGGGATCGTCAACGGAGCGTATTCAGGCGAAGCGTTCGGGCAGAGCGCAGCGGCGCTGCTGGAGGATCTCGGCATGCCGGCACGCGTGGCGGCTCCGCTCGGCTACGGCATCGTGATCGCGCTGGTGACGTATCTGTCGGTCATCATCGGCGAGCTGGTGCCGAAAACGCTGGCGCTCCGGCGGGCGGAGGCAATTGCGGCCACGGTCGCGCCCTTCATGACGGCCTTCTCGCGGCTCGCAGGTCCCGTGGTGTGGCTGCTGGACCGCTCCACGCGGCTCGTCTTCCGCCTCTTCGGCCAGAGCCTCGAGCCGCAGGCGCTCGTGAGCGACGAGGAGATCCGGGCCCTCATCGCCGAGGCTGAGAGCGCCGGCGTGATCGAGCGCGGCGAACGGGAAATGATCGCGGGCGTGATGCGGCTCGCGGACCGGGCCGTGATCGGGCTGATGACACCGCGGCTGGAAGTGGTCTGGCTCGATCTCGCCGCCAGCGAAAGCGAGATCCAGGCACGCCTCATGTCGGCGGGACACTCGCGACTGCCGGTTGGCGAAGGCAGCACGGACGCGCTCATCGGCGTCGTTCAAACGCGGGATCTGCTGGCGGTGCTGGTGAGGGGAGAGCGGCTCGATCTTCGCCAGTACGTGCGCAAGGCGGCGATCGTGCCGGACTCCACCAAGGCGCTCGACGTGCTCGCCATCCTGCGCGAGGCGGAGATGCCGATGGCGCTCATCCACGACGAGTACGGCGACTTCGAAGGAATCGTGACACCTGCCGACATCCTCGAGGCGATCGTGGGGGCGTTCCGATCGGACCGGACGGGGCGCGAGCCGAGGGCGATCGAGCGCGACGACGGGTCGTGGCTGCTTTCCGGTTCCATGGCTGCCGACGAGATGGCGGAAACGATCGCCATCACGCTGCCGCAACAGCGCAACTACGAGACGGTCGCCGGCTTCGTCCTGGCGCATCTGATGCGCCTGCCGCAGACGGGCGAGCACGTGGATGTGGCCGGCTGGCGGTTCGAGGTGGTCGACCTCGACGGTCGGCGGATCGACAAGGTGCTTGCCTCACCCCGGCCCTCGCCCACGAGCCCGGTACCACGGCGCGCGCATTGAAGCGGCGCAGCTCGGCAAGGCTCAGAGGAAGGCCATGTTGTCGGGCTCGAGGCCGAGGAGCGTACGCCCGACCGTGATGTAGTTCGAGCCCCGCCCCTGGGTCTGCTGCGAGGCCGTCATGGCGTCGCGCATGCGCCGCTCGAACGGACCCTTCGGGTGGATCGCCGTCTGGCCAGCGGCGCGATAGCAGTCCTTCACGACCTCGAAGCAATGATTGATGACCCAGGTCGTCGTCAGCTTGCAGCGTGCCCGCTCGGGAATGCCGAGGGCATCGCTCGCCTCGGCCGCGGCCGTCAATTCGCGTGCCATGGTGTGAAGATACGCCCGCGCCGCGCCAACGCGGGCCGTGAGCTGGGCAAGCTCGGTCTGGAAGACGGGACTCTCACGCAGAGACATCGTGGCCCCGCGCGGCGTCTTGGTCATCGCGACGGCGGTGAGCTCGTCGAGCATGGTCTGCGCGATGCCGAGCATGAGAGCCGAGAAGCCCACTCCGTAGGCGAGCGTCGTCGAGAACTTGTAGAGCGATCCCGGCTCGCGGCACTCGTCGCGATTGTCACGATCGACGGTGTCGGCATCCGGTACAAAGTGATCGGTGAGCGAGAACGTGTCGCTGCCCGTGCCGCGCAGCCCGACAACGTCCCAGACGTCGTCGATCGCGGCCTCCGAGCGCTTGACCAGCATGGTCCGGTCGAGAGGGCGCCCGTCGGGTCGCAGCCGCGGACTGCCGTCAGCATTGACCACGAAGGAATGGCCACCGAGCAGCGTCGCGTGGCGACTGCCGCTTGCGAAGGTCCAGGTGCCGGTCACGCGGTAGCCGCCGTCGACCGCGACCGCCTTCCCTTGGATACCGGCCCCCCACGCGAGCACGGCATCGGGTGCCCCGAACCAGCGGCGGGCCGCCCCGGGGTCCATGTAGGCCGCCGCCATCGAGCAGCCCGAGCCCTGGCTCATCACCCACGCGGTGGAGGCATCGGCGCGCGCGATCGTCTCGAGGGCCATGGCATGGGTCTCGAGGTCGATCTCGTCGCCGCCGAACGTGCGCGGCAAGAGAAGGCGGAACAGGCGGGCGCGATGCATCGCCTGGAGCACATCGGGTGGCAGCTCTCGGGCCGCCTCGATGCGGGGCGCCGCCGCCTTCAGCAGCTCGGTGACGCTGCGTGCCCGCTCGAGCACGTCGTCGCGTGTGCCGTCGTGCGTTCGCTTCTGCATGATGCTTCCTGTCGCGTGGATTGGCGATCCCGGGCGACATGCTAAGACGATTGCAGCGATGGAGCCAAGAACCTAGAGCCGTTCCTCGCGAAGGGCCGTCTCGCCCTCCCCGCCCTCCCGGTCGCGGTGCGCTAGAGCGGCAAGACTCAAGGCACAGAAAGCCAGCAACTGAAGCACGGCTCCGCCGAGGTGCGAAAACTCCCACTGCCAGCGAAGAGCCTCCCAGTTGTCCGGCACCATCGTCCAGTTGCGGGTCGCCACGTTGGCGGGCCAAGTCCAAATCCAGAAGACGGCCTGGGCGGCGAGAACAGCCACGATCGCGAAAAGCGCGAGCCGGAAAGGAAGCGTGTCTCTCCAGGACAAAACGAGCACGGCGAGCATTGCGGCGAGCTCGACGGCGAGAACATAGGCGAGTTGCCACCAGCCGTCGTAGATCCTCTGCACAATGAAATAGCTCGCCTTCGGCAGACCGATCTTGTTCGGAAGCTCGAGAGCATGAGCGAGCGCTCCGCCGAGCGCTATCCCCGTCGCGACGAGAGCAACGAAAAAGGCAGCGTCGCGAGCCATCGCGTGCCAGCCCGGACGGGTGCGCGGATCAGATTGCACGTCCATCGTGCCTCCACGCTCGTGTCAAATCGGTCGATGGTCCAACCCCCCGGAATTTGGATGAGTTCCACCGGTGGTCCACGGTCAGGGATCAAAAAAACCGGACCGCCGGCAGGAACGGCGGTCCGGAGTGACACAGCCGGGGCAGGGCGGCCGTGCGAGAAAGAATGGGTCGCTGCGGCGCCGGGGCGCAGCGTTCGCTATTGCGACAGATGGAAGGTTGCGAGGCGCTGTGCGATGTCCCTGAAGGCGAGGCGCAGGGTTTCGCCATCCTCGGCCATGTAGACGTAGCTCGAGTCGGTGGCGCAATGCCGAAGTGTCTCCTCGGCCTTGGGCTCCTTCAGGGCAAAGCCGATCGAGTAGACGGCAATGCCCTTCGCTTTCATGCCGTCGCAGAGGAGGCGGGCCTGGCCGTCGGGGCTGCCATTGCTCGCCGTCTTGCCCGAGTCCCTGGTCGCGACGCCGGCATCATCGTAGGCGAGGTTGTATTCGCCGTCGGTCATGAGGATCGCGACCTTCAGCACGTTGGAGCCGTAGGGCGCGGCGGCGTTCGACGGCCAGATGCCGTTCCAGTTGGGCGAGAGCATGTACCAGGCCCATTCGGTGCCGATCTGGCCCGCCGTGTTGCCGCCGGTGGTCAGGCCGTCGATCGCGGTGTGCAGGCGCGTCTTTTCGTTGGTCAGCGGCACGATCGCCGAGCCCGGCAGGCAGCTTCCGTTTCGGGTGTAGACCGGGCCGGCCTTGTCGTTGCCGACCGGCGGCGCATCGGTGAGTGCCTCGTTGCCGTTCCTGTCGGAGACGCAGTCGGTGAGGGAAAACCTCTGGAAGTAGCCGTTGTTGTCCTGGAAGCGATAGGTCGAGGCGCGCGTTCCTCGCACAGCCTGGAGGTAGGGGCCGGGGCGCACCGCCTCGGCGAATGGCACCATCGCGATCCGGGAGGTGAATTTGCCCTGTTCTTCCCAGACCACGATGTCGATCAAGTCGTGCGCCGCCGCCTTGAGCGCTGCGACTTTCGCGCCTGCCATGGAACCGGTGACGTCGAGCATGATCGACACCTCGAGGTTCCGGTTGGCCGTGACGCCCTGCGCGAGCTGGGCCTGGGCGTGGACGTTGGCCGTGACGTTCTCGGTGCCGACAACCGAGAGAAACGGCGTCGGAATCCTCACCGCGACGTCGAGGCTCATGGTGTTCTTCACCTCGTCGACCGCGAAATCGCCGGTGACGGCCGCGAGGTCCTTCGGCTTGTTGGCCAGGTAGAAGGCCATGCCGCGGGCTTTGGCCGCCTCGAGGTCGTTTTCCAGCTGCCAGACCCGCGCGGCCGCGAGCACGGCTGCATCGGCGGTCTGCTGCACCCTTTCCCGGGCGGAGTAGGCTCGTCCGAAGTCGACCGCTCCGCCAACCATGCCGACGACGATGGTCGCCGTCAGGGCAAATATGATGGCGACGGAGCCGCGCCGATCCTGTGCGAAGGCTTCAAACTCTAATGAACCGTCAATCCGGCAAGGCAATTTCACGTCGGGCCTCCTGAGTTTCTCTTTTGCTAAACTCATTGCGAGTGCACAAATTCAACAACACATTTTTTGCGAACTACGAATTTCAACCAATCGTTTCGATTTAATAATCGTGCTCGATCGTTCCAAAACGAGAAAATCGATCCAATTCGGCACGCATCGAGGATTTTCTAAAAATTCCGCCCGATTTCTTTGCCAATCATCAAACAATGACGACCTTTACGATTGAGATTCCCTACCGAAGTGTGAACCCTGAGCCACCCATTCAGGGAGACGAAGACCCATGTCCGTTAATCACAAGACTGCAATTGCGATGCAGACCCGCTTCGGTTGCCGCTCAGCCGCCGAGCCGCGCGTGCCACCCTGCAGCAGTGCCGAGATGCGGCTTGCCCCACGAAAAGAGGTGGTCGGTCACGGCTTCGTCCGGGTTCACGGCTACCGGCTCAATGTGCCGTGCCGGATCGTAAACATGTCGGCGACCGGAGCGCTGCTCGAACTGACGGACGCGGACGCCGACCACCTTCCGGACCGGATCATCGTGGCGTTCGCCGGCGAAAGGACGGAGATCGACGCGCACATCCAATGGCGCATGGGGCAGGAATGCGGCGTGCACTTCGTCTCGCTCTTCAGGAAGATGGAAAGCCGCCCGGAGCCCTGCTGACCGGGCCCGCGGCCAGGCAAAAAAACGGCACCCTCCAGGAGGATGCCGTCCACTCGTTGCGGGTGATCGACGTCTTCAGGCCTGGCGCTGGCCCTTGCCAAGCGCGAAGGCGCCGGCCCCCTCGCCGGCGATCTTACCGAAGACGGCTCCAGAGGTGAGCCCCGTGCCGCCCGGATAGTTGTGGTAAAAGAGGCCGCCGACCAGCTCGCCCGCTGCATAAAGGCCGGGGATCGGGAAGCCGTCGGTGTGCTCGACCTCGCACTGGGTGGTGATCTTCAGGCCGCCGAAAGTGAAGGTGAGGCCGCAACCGACCTGATAGGCCTCGAACGGCGGCTCATCCAGCACATTGGCCCAATTGGTCTTCGGCACGGCAAGGCCACGGGTGCCGCGACCATCCTTGACTGCCGGATTGAAGGGGACGTCGGTCATGACGGCGGCGTTGTAAGCCTTGAGCTCCTCGAGGCAAGCCTTGGCGTCGACGCCTTCAAGCTTGGTGACCAGCTCCTCGAGCGTGTTGGCCGAGACCTTGGTCACGCGCTTGATGCGGTACTCGTCGCGCAACAGGTGGAGCACCTTCTTGTCGAAGATCTGCCAGGCCATCATGTCCGGCTGGTCTTTGATGACGTGGCCGTACTTCGCATACGTGTAGTTGCGGAAGTCGTAGCCCTCGTCGACGAAGCGCTTGCCCGTGGCATTGACCATGATGCCGAGCGGGTAGGAGTGCTTCTGGAAGTTGTCACCGACGGTCAGATCGCCAAAGGGGGGAGCATTGAAGTCCCAGCCGACTGCATGCCCGCTCGACCAGTGGCCATGCGGCATGGCGCCGATGTCGAGCGCCATCTGAATGCCGCCGCCGGTATTGAACTTGGTGCCGCGGACCATGGCCAGCTCCCAGCCTGGACCCATGTAACGGCAGCGCATCTCGGCGTTCGATTCGAAGCCACCGCACGCCAGCACGACGGCGCCGGCCTTGATGTCATACTTCTTGCCCTTATGACGCGCCGTCACGCCGATGACGGCGCCGTCGGCGTCGGTGATGAGTGCGTGGCCGGCGGTCTCGTAGCGGATGTCGACGCCGTTCTTCTGGCAAATGGCGTGCTCCGAATCGATCAGGCCGTGGCCACCGCCCCAGGTCTCGACGCACAGGCCACCCCAGAACTTGAACTTGCCGTCGACCTTGAAGGCCTGGCGGCCCTGGCTGGTCTGGAACTTGACGCCGTGCTTCTTCCACCAGCGCCACGTATCGGTCGAGTTCTGCACGAGGATGTCGCACAGCTCCTGGTCGGTGCGGTAGCGAGTCATCCGATACATGTCGTCGTAGTACTGTTCCTGGGTGTAGGTCCCGAAGTCCATGTTGGCGACCTCGGCGTCGGAGAGGTCGACCAGCGACCGCACGTCCTCCTCGCCGTTGAACACCAGGCGCAGCGCGCCGGCCGTGTAGGTCGAGTTGCCGCCGCGCTCCTCCATCGGTGCGGCCTCGAGCATGATGACGCGGGCGCCCGCCTCGCGGGCGGCCATGGCAGCCGAGCATGCCGCATTGCCGGCGCCGACGACCACGACATCAGCTTCGTTGGTATTGGCCATAGGGTATCGCTCCGTCGAGAGGTGCGCCTGAGGCGCGAAAGGGTGGGATGGCCCCACTTTGGCGGCTCTGGCGGCGGGTGCCAAGCGGATCGATGGACGCGGGGACGGGCGGCCCAATCCGCCAGGGCCGGCACGGGGCCGTCCCTGGCATGTCGCTTGTCAGTAAAGGGCGACCGGGTTGCCGGGCGAGCCGGTGGCACCCTTCATCTTGAGCGGCGACCAGACGAACAGGAACTCGTAGGCCTTGTCGGCCGCGAGCTGCGTCAGGTCGAGGTTCTCGAGGTTCCAGATGCCGCGCTTGGTCTGCAGCTTGATATGGCACTCGAAGGGCTGCGGGTTTTCGCCGCCGCCCCCCTTGCCGACGGCCTCCGTCGCCCAGGTATCTCCGCCGGTCAGGATGATCTTTCGCTCGGCGAGGTACTCGCAGGCCGAGATACCGAAGCCCGGCTCGCCCGCATTGAACTGGGCGACGCGCTTTTGCTTTTCGGCCGCATCGAAGCTGTCCCAATTCTTGGGATCCCAGATGTTGCCGTGGCCGGTATGCAGGAAGACGCAGTCACCGGCACCGATCGGGGCGATTCCCTGGCGCTTGACCATTTCCTCGACGTCCTTGTCGGTAACGATGCCCGGGTCGGAGGCGCTGTTCTCCTTCGGAACGGGCAACTGGCCGCCGCGGAGGGCGACTGCGTCGAGCAGCACACCCCGGCAGACGAAGCCCTTCTGGGCGACGTGCTCGACGCCCAGAGGTCCGAGGCCCAAGGCGCTGATGTCCTTACCCTCGAGGAACCGGCCGTTGTAGTAGAACTTGCCCTTCGAGGTGATGACACCGATGTGGCCCGGCCCATCGAACTGCGTGCCGATCTGCCCCAGCTCGGCGGTGACGAGCTCGTCGTTGTAGACCAGCTTCTGGTTGCCGAAGGGTCCACCCGTCGGCAGGCCGGGGATCACCATCTTCCAGCTGCGGCTGCCGAAGGCCGGTGCGTCGGACGCATAGATCTTGCCGAGCGTCGCGACCTTGCCCTTCTTCACGAGGCCGACGGCCTTGAGCACGAGCTCTGGCGTGGTGCGGTTCACGGCGCCGACCTTGTCCTCGGCGCCGAACTCGCTCGGCGCCCAGTTGCCGGTGAGAGGCTCGTCGTTCTGCCCTGGTGACTGGGCCAAGGCGGAACCGGCTACGGCCGCCATCGAGACAATGGCGAGAGTACACGGAAGGATCAGCTTCATGAGCTCCTCCAATCTGTTTTTGCGTTTTCTCCCTGACGCCGACAGTCTATCGGCAATCCCGCCCAATGCATGCGAAAAGAGCATCGGGGCACGGCCGATCGAAAGGCGGCGCTAGCGGGACGTGCCCCTGGCTGGTATGGCCTCCCTACCCTTCCACTCCTCTCTCGAGACAAGCTCAATGACCGTCCAGCCTCTTTCCGGGATCCGCGTCGTGGATCTGACCCGCGTCCTGTCGGGCCCCTTCTCGACGATGTTGCTCGCGGACATGGGAGCGGACGTGATCAAGATCGAGACGCCACAGGGCGACCCGGTGCGACAGCAGGGCGACGTCTCGCGTGGGATGAGCTGGTACTTCGCCTCGTTCAACCGCAACAAGCGGTCGATGGTGCTCGATCTCAGGAAAGACGACGGCAGGCGGGTGCTCGAGCGGCTGCTCGAGACGGCCGACGTTCTGGTCGAGAACTTCAGGCCCGGCATTCTCGGCGAGATGGGGCTCTCCGAAGCGCGCCTCGCCGAGATCAATCCCCGGCTGATCGTCGCTTCGATCAACGGCTACGGATCGACCGGACCCTACGTCGACCGGCCGGCGTTCGACTTCATCGCGCAAGCGATGTCGGGCTTCATGGCGACCACGGGCGAACCGGGCGGCGAGCCGATGCGGGCGGCACCGCCGATCACGGACCTGATCGCAGGGCTCTACTGCGCCTATGGCGTGGTCAACGCTTTGCGGGCGCGGGACCAGACGGGCAAGGGCCAGAAGATCGAGGCGGCGATGGTCAACGGCATGGTCAGCATGCTGGCCTATCTCGCTTCGGAGTATTTCTCGACGGGGCAGGAGCCGACGCGGACAGGCAACGACCATCCGATCGCGTCGCCCTACGGCTTGTTTCACGCCCGGGACGGTGCGATCGCCATCGCACCGGCGACGACGGAGATCCTGGGCAAGTTCATGCGCGAGCTCGGGCTCTCGCAGCATCTCGAGAGAGCAGACCTCAAGACGCAAGAGCAGCGGCGCGCGGCGCGGCCGGAGCTCAACGCGCTGGTCAACGCGGCACTCGGCGTCGAGACGCAGGATTACTGGATCGAACGGCTGAACAAGGCCGGCGTGCCAGCAGGCAAGGTGCTCAGCATCGCGGAGGTGTTCTCCGATCCGCAGATCGCGGCGCAGGAGATGGCGATCGATGTCGAGCATCCCGGGCACGGCACTGTGCGCATGACCGGCTTTCCGGTGAAGCTATCCGCGACGCCCTGCGTGGTGCGGCACCCGGCGCCTGACCTCGGCCAGCACACGGCCGAAGTGCTCGCCGAGATCGGGGTCGGCAACGAGGAGGTGGCACGGCTCAAGGCTGCGAAGGTGGTGGGATAAACGGGGGCTGCCGGCAGGGAGGCAATGTCGGGACGGAGGTCAGCGCCTCCATGCCCAGACGGTGATCAGCGCTCCGATCAGGGCCGTCAGATAGAGCATGAGTGGCTGGGGCAGCAGCCCCAGGATCACGCCCAGATGAAAGCCGATGAAGGCACCCGCAATCCCGACCAGTGCGTAGGTTGCCGAGCCTGCGTTTGTCAGGCTCGCGGTCGCACGTCCAACAAGGCCTTCCCCGGAGCGGCGAAACACCAGGCCGACGGCTGTTCCGATGAGAAGAATGACCAAAAAGTTCACGATGGCGGTTGTCAGAATCGGCATCTGCGACGTCCTCGTTCCATTGTCGGGTAAAGAACGTGGTCTGCGCGTTCCGGTTCCCCCCTGCCTGCCAGCATGGTGAACGCCAGGGTGAAGCGATCTCGCCTGCCGGGACGACCAGCCCACATGGGCCGATGCCGATGACCAACCCCTCAGGTCGCGATCTGCGGCCTTGGCAATCCCAGGTGATGGCGCAGGGTCGGGCCCTCGTAATCGCTGCGGAAAAGCCCGCGACGCTGAAGCTCGGGGACGACGCCCGAGACAAACTCCTCGAGGCTACCGGGGAGTGCGTGGAACTGCAGCATGAAGCCGTCGCAGGCGCCCATCTCGAACCAGCGCTGCATGGTGTCGGCCACATCGGCCGGGGTACCCTTGATGGTCTTGCGGCCGCGCTCGTAGCGCATGAAGAGCTGGCGCAAGGTGGGCCTTTCCTCGCGAATGGATTTCATGATCCCGTCGAAGAAGGCCTTGTGGAAGTTCGAAGCCTTCGGCAGGCGGCTTTCGGGGATCGGCTCGTCGAGGGGAAGCCCGGCGAGGTCGACCTCCAGGTCCATGGCGAGGCGATAGAGACCGACGTCGGGGTGGAGCAACTCCTGCAAGCGCTGGAATCGCGCCTCGGCATCCTGCCGCGACTCGCCGAGCATGACCGGCATGCCGGCCAGGATGCGCAGGGTCGAGGGATCGCGGCCGTACTTCGCCATGCGGCCCTTCAAGTCGTCGTAGTCCGCCTTGGCGCTCTCGGGATCGGCGGCACTGGCAAAGACGACCTCGGCCGTTCGCGCGGCAAGCTCACGGCCGGCATCCGAGGCGCCCGCCTGGCTGATGACGGGATGGCCCTGGGGCGGCCGGGCAAGGTTCAGAGCGCCATCAACCTTGAAGAACCGGCCCTCGTGATGCACGGCGTGCATGCGTGAGGGATCGAAGTAAAGGCCCGAGTTGCGGTCCCGGACGAAGGCATCGTCGTCCCAGGTGTCCCAGAGCTTCTTTACGACATCGACGAACTCGCCGGCGCGCGCGTAGCGTTCGGCGTGGGGGGCGAGCTTGGAATGCCCGAAATTGCGCGCGGCATAATCGTTGGCGGAGGTAACAACGTTCCACGCGGAGCGACCGGCCGAGATGTGGTCGAGCGAGGCGAACTGGCGGGCGACGTTGTAGGGCTCGGAGAAGCTCGTCGATACGGTGCCGCCGAGACCGATGCGCGAGGTGGCGCCAGCCAGCGCGGTCAGCAAGGTCACCGGCTCGAGCTGGTTCATGTACATCGGGAACCGGCTCCAGCACTGAAAGTTCTCGGTGCGGGCAGCAGGCGTATCGGCGACGAAGAAGAGGTCGAACTTGCCGGCCTCCGCAAGCTGCGCGACGCGGGCGTAGTGGCCGATGTCGTTCGAGGCGGCGGCGTTGGTCTCCGGATTGAGCCATGAGGCCGGGTGATTGCCCGTCGCCTGATCGACGAGCAAGGCCAGCGACATCTTCTCGTTTCTCGACATGGTCCGCCTCCCGCGGATCGATCGTACCCGTCGATCGATCCTAGACGAGATCGCGGGGAAGGCGGCAAGGCCCCTTCGTTCTTGCCGACCTCCAGGAGGCTGTTTCAGCGCCGACGGATGCGGTGCCCGGGCACGTCGAAGAAATCGCGCGCGACCTCGCGCTCGGCCAGGCTGCGGCTCAAGCCGATGTCCTTCAGCATGCGATCGTCGAGAGCGGCGAGGCGGCGCCGTTCGCCGGCAACCGACAGCGCCGCCTGGAGAAAGCGGCGTGCCTTCAGCCACGGGCTCACGGTTTGTGCCGGCCAGGGCGGGCTGATCGCGGGGACAGAGCCCCGGGTCATTCCGGAGGTCATGATCATCACCATTCTTTTGTTGTGGGCGCGAAGCGTCCTTGGTTCTGATCTACATCAGGCGCTTGCATAATCAAAACGAATGATGTTAATTGCATCCATAACGATGTCTCATGGATATGCCATCATGCGTCGTGATCTCGATCTTACCATCCTCAGAGCCTTCCTGGCGGTCGTCGAAACGGGAAGCGTCACCGGTGCGGCGCGTCTGCTGAACCGCACGCAGGCTGCCGTAAGCCTCCAGATCAAGCGGCTCGAGGACACACTCGCGCAGCCCCTGTTCGAGCGCGGGCACAAGCGGCTGACGCTTGCGCCAGCCGGCGAGCAACTGATCGGCTTCGCCCAGCGCCTCGTCGCCATGAACGACGAAGTGGTCGAGACCATGACGACGCCAAGCTTCGAGGGGGAGGTGAGGCTCGGGCTGCCGGTCGACCTGATCGTCACCTATGCGGCGCCAATCCTGCGGCGGTTCAACGAGAAGTGGCCGGGGGTTCGGGTCAGCCTCGTCGCCTCCAACTCGCAGGAGCTGGTCGAGGGTCTCGAAGGGGGACGCGTCGACCTGGCGCTCACGACCGATCTCGAGACGGGGGGGCGGCATGTCGAGACGATGGTGCAGGATGATCTCGTCTGGGTCGGTTCGCCCGGTGGAGGCGCACACCGGCGCTCGCCGCTGCCCGTCGCGATCGGCGGGCGCAGCTGCCGCTTTCGTCCGGTTCTGCTCGACGCCTTGCGGCGCGCGGATGTGGACTGGCGCGTGGTGCTCGAGGTCGCGAACCAGGACGCAGTCAATGCCACGGTAGCGGCCGGGATCAGCGTGGCGGCCATGCTCCGCGAAACGGTCCCCCCTTCCCTCGACGTTCTCACAGCCGAGGCAGGCCTTCCGGAGCTGCCGTCATTCGCGCTCAACCTGCGAATGCCGCCGGCCGGCGCGAATGAGCTTGCCGAGGAGATGGCTCGGCACATCAGGGCCGAGTTCGCAACGCGCGCCGCTCTCCGGGGAGACCGGCTTTTCGACGGCGGCGGTGGCGACAGGCGCGGACGCCGGGCGCGCCGCGCGGCGGCCTGACACCGGCTCGCCCCACCGATCTGCGCACGCGACGCAACTTTGCTGCCGGTGCGCTTCCTCCGCCGTTTCAGCTATCGCCAATGGCGTGGGCGATCACCTTGCGCATGACGCTCGGGAGCGCGGCCCTACCCAGCGCACGGCGCGGGAGCCAGCGGCAGAGGTCGGGCTCGGCCCAGAGATCGAGCTGGGCATCGGCCGGGACGACGGCGCGGTAGACGGCCAGCTCCAGGCGAAAATGCGTGAAGGTATGGCTGACGAGCCCCGGTACCGGCCACCATTCGGCACGCAGAGGCGCGGTGCGACGGGCTGCGTCCGCAGCGATCAACGCGTCCACCCACGGAGTCGACGGCACCTCGAGCATGCCGCCGAGAAGGCCCGCATCCGGGCGTCGCCGCAGCAGCACATGACCATCCTCGCGGAGCGCCACGAAGGCCGCTCCATAGCGCACCGGCCGCTGTGCCTTGTCGCGCCGAAGGGGGAGCATGGCTTCGATGCCGAGGGCGCGCGCCTCGCATCGCCGGCTCAGCGGGCACATCAGACAGGACGGCCGCTTCGGCGTGCAAACGCGAGCACCAAGATCCATCATCGCCTGGGCGTGGTCGCCCGCGCGGGTCTCGGGGGTGAGGGTCGCGGCGAGATCGCGAAGGCGGGGCTTCGCATCGGGGAGCGGATCGCGCACCGCAAAGAGACGGGCGACGACCCGCTCGATATTGCCGTCGACGGGGGTCGTCTTCTCGCCGAATGCGATCGCGGCGACGGCGGCGGCGGTGTAAGGACCGATCCCCGGCAGGTCGCGCAACTCGGCTTCCGTGGCGGGGAAGCGGCCGCCATGACGTTCGACCACAGCTTTTGCGCAAGCGTGCAGATTGCGGGCGCGCGAGTAGTAGCCGAGCCCGGCCCAGGCCGCGAGCACGTCGTCGAGCGTGGCTCTAGCCAATCGGTCTATCGAAGGCCATCGCCGCACGAACTCGAGGAAATAGGGCACCACCGCCTTGACGGTGGTTTGCTGGAGCATGATCTCGGAAAGCCAGACGCGGTAGGGATCGGCCGCCTCGCCGGGGCCGTAGCGCCAGGGAAGGTCGCGGCGCTCGCGATCGTACCAGGCGAGAAGCGACGTCTCCTGATCGGGCCAGGCCATGGCGCCCCCGGTGTCATCCGGCGACTGCTGCGCCTCGGCCGAGGCGCCCCCCGACCGGATTGGTTGCTCTAATGCCACAATGGTCATGGCAGGCCCCGCGCATCGATCCGGCGAATCGTTTAACTCAATCTTAAGGATGTGGCGGTGCGATGGGAACCGCACCGACGGGGGACGACGGCCATGCATCTCAAGGCACCGACTCGAAGCAGCTCGAGTGCGCGTGCGGCATCGGAGGGGACCGGTGCTGCACGACCAGCGACGCGTGCCGTTCCACGCAGCGCACTCGCGGCCTACGCGGCCCGCCTGCCCGTCCGCCAACCGCCGAGCCAGTCCGCCGCTCCGCGCCCCATCCCGGCCAAGACCGTCGGCAGCTTCGTGCCGCGCCTGACGCGGCCGGCTTTCGAGCGCTACGGTTTCTCGGCGGCGGCGTTGATCACCGATTGGGAGACGATCGTCGGGGGCGACATCGCCGCCTACACGATGCCGGAGCGGCTGAAATGGCCGAGGCGGGTCGAGTGGACGGGCGAGGAGGTTTCCGACGAGGAACGCGGACGTCCGGGCGCGACACTCATCCTTGCCGTCGCGGCGGGCCGGGCACTCGACATCCAATACAAAGCGGCGCAGCTCGTCGAGCGCATCAACAGCTATTTCGGGTACCGGGCCGTTGCCGATCTTCGGATCGTTCAAGTGCCCCAAATCAAACCGCCCGCCGCGCTGTCCTTGCCGCCTATCCAGCCGACAGCGCCGCCCAGGACGCCGCGTGCCGAGCTCGCCGAAATCACCGAGCCCGGCCTGCGAGCAGCGCTGGAGCGCATGGCCGAGGGCCTCGGCGCACGCATGGCGCGACGCCGCCAGAGCGCTTGACCTCAGCGCACTCCTGACGCATTGCCTCGCTTACGGGGAATTCATTAGGTGTTCAGCCAGGACCTGCCCTAAACGGACGCAACTCGGGGCTGGAACCGGCGGTCTATGTGCCGCGCCGATCCGAAGCGGAGGAAACCGACGTGACCGATCTCAACGAGCGCCTCTTGCGGACGGCGGTGACGCGGCGCCCCATCGTGATCGCTGCGGCCGCGCTGCTGATTGCGCCACAACTCGCACTCGCGCAGGACAAGAAGGCCGATGGCGATCTGACGGCGGAGCTGACAAAAGCGCGCCCGCTGCCCGACATCGTGCTCGGCAAGGCGGACGCTCCCATCACCATCTATGAATATGCGTCGATGACGTGCAGCCATTGCGCGCATTTCAGCACCACGGTCCTGCCGAAGCTCAAGGAAAAGTACATCGACACGGGCAAAGTAAAGCTCGTCATGCGGGAGTTCCCGCTCGACAACCTTGCCGCCGCGGCGTCGATGCTGATCCGCTGCGCGCCCGAGGACAAGCGCCACGAGCTAATGTCGACATTCTTTGCGAAGCAGGACGAGTGGGCCTTCGTGCAGGGGAACCCGATCCCGGGCCTGTTCAAGATCGCGAGCGAGTACGGCTTCACCAAGGAGAGTTTCGACAAGTGCCTGACCGACCAGAAGCTTCTGGACGGCATCACGGCGACGCGAGACCACGCCAACAAGGCGCTCGGCGTGCGGGCGACACCGTCGTTCTTCATCAACGGCAAGAAGCTCGAGCGTGCCGACAAGATCGAATATTTCGACGAGGCGATCGAGCCGCTCCTGAAGAAGTAGCGGCGACGGACCCTGGGGCGAGAGGGGGATGCTCGTCCAGGGAGCCGGGAACGGGGAGCCCGAAAACATGCGACGGGGGAACCTATCGGCCGGCCGGTTTCGCGGCAGCCAAAGGCGTGGCGTAGCAGCTCTGCGTAGGGCGGCGGCCGCAATACTGATAGGCTCATCGCTCAGCTTGGCAGGGTGCGGCGGCGACAGCGGCGCGCTGCTCACGGCCTCGGGTGTCACAGGCCCGACGACGGCCAGCAGCCGGGACAGCAATGACGCCTCGCCCTATGGCACGAATGCCACGGCGCAACCGGCACCGTTCAATCCGTTCGCGGCCGATGGTACGACCGAGCGCCCGCGCCGCGAGGTGATCGCCAGCCCCACGCTCGCCGACGTGCTGAAGACGGGGCCGTTGCCTGAATTCTCTCTCGGCCGACCGGACGCGCCCGTGGTCATGGTCAAATACATGTCGCTGACGTGTCCGTACTGCCGTCGCTTCATGGCCGAGACGTTTCCCGTGCTCAAGCGCGAGTACATCGACACGGGAAAGCTGCGCTTCATCATCCGCGAGTTCCCGATCGGAAAGACGAGTGGCAACGCGACCATCGCGCTCAGGTGCGCGCCGATGGACAAGTACTTGCCGCTCTACCGCAAATTCCTGGAGCAGCAGTCGGCCTGGGTCTCGCAGGAAGTGCGGCCCGACGCCATCATGAAGGTGGCTCAGCAGGTTGGGTTGACGCGTCAGCAGTTCGATGCCTGCGTCAAGGACCAACCGATGATCGACGGGCTCAAGTGGGTCAAGGAACGGGGACGCGACCTGGGCGTCATCGGCACGCCGAACTTCTTCATCGGCAACCGGCTGTTCAAGTCGGTGCTGACCATGCCCGAGATCCGAGCCATCGTGGACCCGATGGTCGCGGGGCGCGGCAGCGCCGGCAAAGCGGGCTAGCGGCGGGCGCACGCGGCGGGTCGGCGGCCGGCAAAGGCGATCGCGTGCTGCACTATGTCCGGACAAAGAGACTTTTTAGCCCCGCTCGGCATCTGCTAGCCTTCGTATGCAAATTTCACGAGGGCGTGGTCCGTGCGCCCTGCGAGGAGGCCTCCGCATGAACGACATCGACCAGTCGCTGCAGCAACAGCAGCAGTCGGCGGATGACGCGCGCCGCGCCGCCACACGTTGGCTCGCAGCTTTCGAGGCGGCGCTCGCTGCGAGAGACGCGGAGAAGATCGCCGGGTTGTTCCACGAGGACAGCCACTGGCGGGACGTTCTCGCGTTCACCTGGCACCTGACGCCGGTCGAGGGGCGCGAGGCGATCGCCGCCCGCCTTGTCGCCGAGCAGGAGCGGACGGACGCTCGAGACTTCCATCTGCCGGCGGGACATAGGCCGCCTCATAGAGTGACCCGCGTCGGCATCGACAGCATCGAGGCCATTTTCCAGTTCGAGACGGCCGTCGGCAGGGGGGCCGGAGTCCTGAGGCTCTCACCCGCCGACCTGGGCGCGGACACCAAGGCCTGGCACATCTCGACCACGCTCGACCAACTGAGGGGGCACGAGGAGAAGATCGGCGCCAACCGCCCGACGGGCGCCGCCTACTCGCGCAACTTCGGCGGCGACAACTGGGAGGACGTACGTCGCAAGGCTCGGACCTACGAGGATCGCGATCCTGCCGTGCTCGTCATCGGCGGCGCCCAGGCAGGGCTCTCGATTGCAGCCCGGCTCAATCAGCTCGGCGTCGACACGCTCGTTGTCGAGAAATGGCCGCGCATCGGCGATAGCTGGCGAAAGCGCTACCACTCGCTGGCATTGCACAACTCGACGCACGTCAATCATCTGCCCTACATGGAGTTTCCGCCCACCTATCCGACCTATATCCCGAAGGACATGCTCGGGAACTGGTTCGAGATCTATGCCGAAGCGATGGAGATCAACTGCTGGACGAACACGGAGTTCGTCGGCGGGGAATGGGACGAGGCGGCGAAATGCTGGACGGCGCGACTCAAGCTGGCTGACGGGAGCGAGCGCACTCTGCGTCCGCGGCATCTCGTTTTCGCGAACGGCGTGAGCAGCTTTCCATTCATTCCCGAGCTTCCGGGAATCGAGGACTTCAAGGGCGAGGTCGTGCATTCCGAGGGCTTCACGAGCGGCGCCGCCTGGAGCGGCAAGAACGCTTTCATTCTCGGCACAGGCAGCAGCGCCAACGACATCGCCCAGGACCTGCACAGCCACGACGTCAAGACAACGATCATTCAGCGGGGATCGACGACCGTGGTCTCGATCACCCCGAGCGCCAAGCTCAACGAATCGGTCTGGGACGAAGAGGGACCCTACGAGGACTGCGATCTCGTGGCCGCGTCGCCGACCCCATCCCTGACCATCAAGGCCTACCAGATGGGCGCAAGGCGCATGCTGGAACTGGACAAGGAGATGATCGAGGGGCTGCAGAAGATCGGCTTCAAGCACGACATGGGCGAAGATGGCACGGGCCATCAAATGAAATATTTCCGGCGCGGGGGCGGGTACAATCTCGATGCCGGCAGCTCGGCGCTGATGATCAAGGGCGAGATCGGCCTCCTACAATATGACCGGATCGACCGCTTCGTCGCCGAGGGCGTTCGCCTCAAGGACGGATCGACCATGCCGGCCGACGTGGTGGTGCTGGCGACGGGCTATTTTCCGCAAGCCGAGCTGGTCCGCCGTACGCTCGGCGACGAGATGGCGAAGCGCATCGGCCCGGTCTGGGGCATCGGCGAGGACGGCGAGCTGGCCAACATGTTCAAGCGCACGCCGCAGCAGGGCCTGTGGTTCATCGCGGGCGGCCTGCCTCATTGCCGAATCAATTCCAAGTACCTTGCGCTCCAGATCAAGGCGATGGAGCTGGGGCTGCTCGGGCCGCTGTGACCGGAGCCGACGCTGCAGCAGGCTCCCGGGGCGGCGAAAGGGCGGTTACCCGCCTTTCGATGCCCCCTCCCCTTGCCGCATCGACAGACTCGCCGTCGGTGGGGCATAAGGTGCCGGGCCGCATGAGCGGGTGAGATTCGGCATGCAGATCACGCGGTTGAGGCTCCTCGGCTTCAAGTCGTTCGTCGAGCCGACCGAGCTATGGGTGGAGCCGGGCCTGACGGGGGTCGTCGGCCCGAACGGCTGTGGAAAATCGAACCTGCTCGAGGCGCTTCGCTGGGTGATGGGCGAGACCTCGTACAAGGCCATGCGCGCCTCGGCCATGGAGGACGTCATCTTCGCCGGCACCACCTCGCGGCCCGCCCGCAGCTGGGCCGAGGTGACGATGTTCGTCGACAACGCAGCGCGGAAGGCGCCGCCGGGGTTCAACGACAGCGACGTCCTGGAGCTGACGCGGCGCATCGAGCGCGACATGGGCTCGGCCTACCGGATCAATGGCCGCGACGTGCGGGCGCGCGATGTGAAGGTGCTGTTCGAGGACGCGGCGACGGGGGCCCGCTCGCCGGCACTCGTGCGCCAGGGGCAGATCGGCGAAATCGTCAACGCCAAGCCCGAGCAGCGGCGGCGCATCCTGGAGGACGCTGCCGGGATCGCCGGGTTGCATACGCGCCGACACGAGGCGGAGCTTCGCCTCAAGGCGGCGGAGGACAATCTCGCACGCATCGGCGACGTGCTGGGCGGACTCACCAGTCAGGTCGAAGGCTTGAAGCGGCAGGCCCGGCAGGCTCGGCGCTACCGGGAGCTTTCGGGCGAGATCCGGCGGGCGGAGGCGCTGGCGGCGCATCTCGCCTGGATGGCGGCACAAGCCGAGGTCGAAGCGGGAGAGAGCGCCCTGCGGGAGGCGCTGATCGCGCTCGCGGAAGCAACCGAGGCCGAGGCCCGCGCAATCGCCGACGAGAGCGAGATCGCCGAAGGGCTTCCTTCGCTCAGAGAGGTGGAGGCGACGAAGGGCGCCGTGGTCGCACGTCTGCGCATCGAGCGCGACACGTTCGAGAAGGAGGCCGAGCGTCTGCAGCGCCGTCAGGCTGAGCTCGAGGAAAGGCTCGAACAACTCGACCGGGATCTCGCACGCGAGGACGGGCTTGCGGCAGAGGCTGCCGAGGTCATGGGGCGGCTCGAGGAGGAGACTGCCGAACTCGCAGCGCACGCGGACAGTGACTTCGAGCGTGAGGAAGACGCCGAGGCTGCCCTCAAGGCGGCAGAGGCCGCCGCCCAGCGCGCCGAGCGCGAGCTTTCCGAAGTAACGCGACGGGCCTTCGAGGCGCGCGCGCGGCGCCAGAGCCTGGAGCGCGTCAAGGCAGAGCGCCTCGCGAAAATCGAGAAGGCCAAGCGCGAGCTGATCGCGATCGAAAGCCAGCGGCGGGAGGCGGCGGCGCGCGCGCCCGACGCGCTACGACACCAAGCCGCGAGCGCGGACGTGGCGCGTCTCTCGGATGCGATCGAGACGGTCGAAGCGCAGATGCTGGCGGCCGAGGAGCAGCTCGAAGCGCTGGCCGAGACCGCAACGCGTGCGCGGGAAGCGCGAGCCGCGGCCGAGCTCGAGGCCGGCCGGGTCGCTACGGAGATCGCGACGCTCGAGAAGCTGCTATTGCCGCCGGGCGGGCGCAACCTGCCGCCCGTGGTCGAGCACATGACGGTCACCGTTGGGCTCGAGATGGCGCTGGTCGCCGCGCTCGGCGACGATCTCGACGCGCCGCTGGAAGAGGCTGCGGCCCTGCACTGGCGACTGGTCGCCACAGGCGACGACGACCCGGGGCTTCCGAAGGGCGCCGAGCCCTTGCTGCTCAACGTCGACGGTCCGCCCGAGCTGACGCGCCGGTTGCGCCAGATCGGGATTGTCGATCGCGCCGAAGGCCGGCGCCTGCAGGACCAATTGAAGCCCGGCCAGCGCCTCGTCTCGCGCGAGGGCGACCTCTGGCGATGGGACGGCTTCGTCGCGGCCTCCGAGGCGCCGTCCGCGGCTGCCGTCCGCCTCGCGGAGCGCAACCGGCTGGAAAAGCTAAGGGCTCGCGCGGCGGTTCTGGAACGCGAAGCCGCGATGCGGGCGCAGGAGGCCGAGCGTTCGGCTCAGCGGCTGCAGGCGGGGGAGGGTGAAGCGCGCCGGCTTCGACAGCTCGGGCGCGAGCACCATGCCGACCTGATGCGGGGCCGCGAGGCGCTCGCCGTGATAGAGCGCCAGGCTCGGGAGACGGAGCAACGGCTCGCCTCGCTCGACGAGGCGCGGGTGCGCATCGAGGAGACGATAGCCGAGGGCGAAGAGCAGCTTCTCGAGGCCGAGACCGCCCTCGAGACGGTGGAAGCCGACGACGGTCTCGAGGACAGCGTGGCTGCGGCCGAGACCGCTGCGAGAGACGCCCGGGCGAAGCACGCCGAAAGCCGCGAAGCGGCGCAGGCGCTCGCACGCGGGCGGCGGCAGAGGGCGGAACGGCGCGAGGCGATAGACCGCGAGCGCGAGCGGTGGGTTGCCCGGGTGACCGACTCGGGGCGGCAAGCGGCGGCTCTCAGGTCGCGGCGCGAGGAAATTGCGACGGAGCGCGAGGCCCTCGACGATCTGCCGGTCCTGCTGGAAGAGCGCCGCCAGCATCTGATCGACGAGCTGGCGTCTGCCGAGCGCGCGCGGCAGGAGGCGGCGGACGCATTTGCGGTGGCCGAGGCGACACTGAAGCGCGCGCAGCAGGACTTGCGTGCCTCGCAGGCGCGGGTCACCGAGGGGCGGGAAAGGCGCGCGCGGACGGAAGCGCAGCTCGAGGCGGCCCGCGCCAAACGCGCCGACGAAGGCCGGCGGATCCGAGAGACGCTGGAGGTGGCGCCCGAAGAGTGCCTGGCGCTGTCGGGGGAGCCGGATGGCAGCCGGCTGCCGCCGCAGAACGACGTCGAACGGCAGCTCACTCGCCTCAGGAGCGAGCGCGACCGGCTGGGAGGCGTCAATCTCAACGCGGAGGAGGAGCTTTCGCGCCTTTCCGAGGAGCACGCCAAACTCGACGCAGAGCGTGCGGACGTGGAAGCCGCCGTACTCAAGCTGCGCGGCGCCATAGGGCAGCTCAACCGCGAGGCGAGGAAGCGGCTCGGCGACGCCTTCAAGACGGTGGACGGACACTTCCGCCGACTTTTCGGCACACTCTTCGGCGGCGGCGAGGCCCGCCTCGAGATGATCGAGAGCGAGGAGGATCCACTCCAGGGCGGCCTCGAGATCATCGCAAAGCCGCCAGGCAAGAAGCCGGCAACGCTGTCACTCCTGTCAGGCGGCGAACAGACGCTGACGGCGCTGTCACTGATCTTCGCGGTGTTCCTCACCAATCCTTCGCCGATCTGCGTCCTGGACGAAGTCGACGCCCCGCTCGACGATTCGAACGTCGACCGCTTCTGCACGCTGATGGAGCAGATGGCCTCGGAGACCGCGACACGCTTTCTGGTGATCACCCATCATCCCATGACCATGGCGCGGATGGACCGTCTGTTCGGGGTCACCATGGCTGAGAAGGGCGTATCGCAACTCGTCTCGGTCGATCTTGCCACCGCCGAACGGATCGTCGACGAACCGGTGGCAGAGGTGGGGTAAGCCCTGCTTCCGGAGAGCAGCGGATCCGCCCGGCTCGCCTTCTCAGCCGTGGGCGCCGAAGCCCAGGCCCTTCAGCAGGATCATGAGCTGCGGCTCGAGGTGGGCAACGAGCTTGTCGGCGTCGTAGTTGTCAAAGACAGCCTTGCGAAGCGTGTAGGTGTAGAGGGCAAAGATCATGCCCGATGCTGCGCGGTAGTTGCCTGAGCGAATCTCGCCATTGGCGGCGGCGTCCTCGAGAAGGCTCAGCATGATCTCGTGATGCTCGGACAATTGCCGCAAATTCTCGCGTTCCCGCTCCTCGCTCCAGCCCCACGAGTAGGAATGCAGAGCGGTCACGAGGTTGAGGTGCGAAAGGTCGTGCACATAGTACATGCGCAAGAGCTGCTTAATGCGGGCGTCGACAGCGCCGTACCTCGGCGGAACACGGCGCAGATCGGCGAACGTTCGCTCGTTGTAGCTGCGCAGCACCTCGTACAGAAGCTCTTCCTTCGACTGAAACAACGCGTGGAACTCGTGATCTGCGACATCGGCGGCGGCACAGATGATGTCGATCGAGGTATCCGGCACGCCAAGCCGATCGAACAAGCGGGTCGCTGCATCAATGATGCGCGCGCGGGCCTCGCTATTGGTCGAGACGAGCCGGTCGACCGGAACCCCCAGCGCCTGGGCCACGCTCACCAGCCGGCGCGTGGACGGCTGCGTCTGATCGGCTTCCCACTGCGACACGGCATTGCGCGACACGCCGACGAGCGCGGCCAGCTTGCCCTGAGACAGCCCGGCTGCCTCTCGCAACTCCCGCAGTTTGCGTCCCAAAGTCATGCACGTGCCTCGCTTCGCCCGACCGCGAACGAACTGTCAGCATGAAAAGCAGTACTTGACAAGACAGGTAAGTCACACTTACCTACCATCTTACTGCTGACGTAAGGCGTTTCTGCGCAGATCCCAAGCTATTAAACGGGTCTCCTCACTCGTTTTGGCTCGGCTCTGCAGACCGCCGCCGGACGACTTGCCGCAAGCCCTGCTTGCGTCACGTCGCGCCTCGCGGAACGCAGATCGATCGCTCGGGTACTGATCCGTCTCGCAAGGATGGCGACGGGGAAATACGCACGTCCGGGCGCGGAAAGACAGTGTTGCGGAAAGGTTCTGCCGATGCCTGTGACGACCTCATTGCTGCAATTGGTTCACCGAATCGACCAGAAAGGGGGCGAGCGTTTCGCTTTTCGCCATCCCGACGTGACCCTCCGGCAAATGCTTGTTCTGCAGGCGATTGCCGAGACACCGGACGGGTCGCAGGCGGCTCTCGTACGAAGGACGGGCATCGACCGCAGTACCATGGCCGAGATCGTCAAGCGCCTGGTGAGGCGCGGAATGATCAGCCGGCGGCGCTCCCGGACGGACGAGCGTGCCTATAAGGTGCGGCTGACGCCTCAGGGCGAGGCTATCCTGGACGTTGCGGCGCCCTATCTCGAGCAGGTGGAGGCGGATCTCCTCGCAGCGGTGCCGGAAGCGGCGCGCGAGCAGTTCATCCAGGCGCTGGAGAAGATCGCCCACAGCGACTGGGAGACCGACGCCGCCTCCACGACATGACGGGTGATGGGCTGAAAGGCAAAGCACAGCAGGCGGAGGGCGCGCCAAGTGAGAGTGCCCTCTGTCCTCTGCGGCACATTGGCGGGCTGCCTCCCGCATGATCTCCTTCGGCCGCGGACCAGTCCCCGGGCCGCGTGAGCGCACATTGACGGTCAAGCCGCCGCGCAGGTTGCCCTCGTGGCCTTGGGCGGGGCATCATGCGGATCGCAATCTGCCGCGCGCAGCGGCGGGTATCGGGAGGACAGGAACCGCAACGGGTGAGGATGGGAGCCGCCGAAGCCGCAGAACGCCCCCGGAATCGGGGCATGATCACGGCGACGGCCATTCTCGCCAGCATGATCTACTCGATCGACTGGACGATTGCCGCCGTCGCGCTGCCCCACATGCAAGGGACGTTCTCGGCGACGCAGGACCAGATCGCCTGGGTGATGACCTCCTACATCGTGGTCAGCGCGATCACGCTGCCGACAACCGGCTGGCTCACGTCCGTTCTCGGTCGCAAGCGGCTTTTCCTCGCCTCGATCGGGGGCTTCACCTTCTTCTCTCTGCTTTGCGGCGCGGCGAACTCGCTCGAGGCCGAAATCGCCGCGCGAGCCTTCCAGGGGTGCTTCGGGGCATTCCTGATCCCGCTCTCGCAGTCCCTGATGCTCGACAACTACCCGAAGGAAAAGCACGCCCAGGCGATGTCGCTGTGGGGCCTCGGAGTCATCCTCGGCCCCGTGGTGGGGCCGACCATCGGCGGCTACCTCACGGAAGAATACACCTGGCGGTGGGTGTTCTACGTCGGTGTGCCGGTCGGCCTGCTCGCCCTTGCCGGCGGGCTCGTGTTCCTGCCGAAGGACAAGCGCCAGGCGGAAACGCCCCGGTTCGACTGGCTCGGGTTCGGGGCGCTCGCCGTCTCGGTCGGAGCCTTGCAGCTGATGCTGGACCGGGGGGAGAGGCTCGACTGGCTGGCAGCACTCGAAGTGCAGATCGAAGCGGTGCTGGTCGTGCTGGGCCTCTACGTCTTCGTCGTGCACGCGCTCTCGAGTGCGGCACCGCTCGTCAACCTCAGACTTCTGCTCGACCGCAACTACGCCCTGGGGCTTCTGCTGGCCTTCCTTTACGGCGTGCTGACGCTGCCGCCCATGATCCTGATGCCGCCGCTGCTCGCAGGCCTCAAAGGCTACCCGGTCGTCGAGGTCGGGCTCTTGATGTCGCCGAGGGGCGTAGGACTGATGACGGCCATGCTCGTGCTCGGGCGGATCGGGAATGCGATCGACCCGCGGCTGCCGCTGGCCGGGGGCTTCCTCGCCATCGGCCTCTCGAGCTGGGTGATGTCCGGCTGGTCGCTCGATGTGCAGGCGAGCTCGGTCGTCTGGACGGGAGTGGTGCAGGGCATCGGCGCCGGGGCCATTGTGGTGCCGCTCGGGGTGGTGACATTCGCAACGCTTGATCCGCGCTACAGGACGGAGGCGGCATCGATGTGGAATCTGGTGCGCAGCGCCGGCTCGAGCATCGGCATCGCGCTCGCGGTCTTCCTGGTGACGCGCATGGCCGGTGTCTCACGCGCCGACCTCGTTAATTTCGTGTCGCCCTACAATTGGGTATTCGACTACGCCAACCTTGCCGGATGGGCACGGCTGGACCAGGCCGGGCCGCTCGCGCGCCTGAACCAGGAGGTCAACCGGCAGGCGCTGATGATCGGCTACATCGACGTGTTCTACATCAGCGCCTGGATGGCGTTGCTGAGCCTGCCGTTCGTTGCCTTCATCGCCCGTGCCCGGGAGACGCCTGCCAAATAGACCGAAGGCCGGCGCATGCGACCTATCCCATCGCCTTCTGGTGCATGCGCTCGGACCAGCCCAGCGTGAGGTTCTGGAACAGCCAGCGGCTGTGGCTCTTCAAGCGGCAATAGGCTGCCTTCATGTCGAGGATGAGCGTTATGCGACGGCTGCGGCTGCGCAGCTCGCCGACCTCGTGGGTGGCAATGGGCGTGAAACCGATGACGCGCGTGTGAAAGCCGTAGGGGCTGTGGGGGTCGTCCTCGAAAACGTCGGTGACGAGGTGCGTGTAGCCCCTGGCGATGATCTCGGAGAACGCGGCGCGCATCAGACTGGTTGCCACGGTGAACCGTCCCCTCCGCCTTGCGACGACCGCGAAACGGCCGACCTCGGCGATGCGCGAGCCCTGCAGAAGCTCGTCGACCTTGAAGGTGGGATCGATCAGCTTCAGGCTGTATTTCGCGTATTGCTCGATGGGCGGATCGAAGAGAATGCGGAGCACGCCGACCGGCTCGCCGCCGACCGTCGTGACGAACCAAGCCACCTCCTCGCGTTGGAGATCCCCGGGCGGGATCTGGCTTTCGGGATCGGCGATCCATCCCTTCTCGCCGGCGTAGGTCTGCTGCAGCACGTCGAGCACCTGCCGGCGCTCGGCCTCGCTTCTTACACGGCGCGTGATCGCGGGATCATGCCGTCTCATGACGGGGCTCCTGTGGCAGGGGCTCCCAGGCCTTCCCCGAGAGCCGGGCAATCTCAGACATGATCGTTGCATGCCAGCGGCGTATGGTTGCGCGTGTGACAGGCTGATCCGTGTACACAGTCGGCGCGAGCGGCGCCCCGAATGTCACATCAAGCAGGGGCCATCTCGCAGTTCCGCCAACGATCCGAATGCCACCCGGAACGACGGGCACACCCGCTTCGAGAGAAAGGCGGGCGGCACCGAGGCGACCGCGCAGCAACCGCTCCGGATCGTGATTGACGGTACCTTCGGGATAGACGCCGATGCTACGGCCGGCCCCCAAATGCGCGAGAGCGCGGGCGTGCGACGGCTCCGCATGGGCATAAAGCGGCTTCAATACGTTGAGGAATCGGGGGCGCGCCGATTTTCGCATGACCACAATGGCGCCCGAGCGCCGGTAAAGCAGACCGATGCCAGGAATCATCTGGAAGTTCCAGTCGGCAAGAAAATGTACACGCCGGCCGCCGCGATGATACATGAGCGCCGCAGGCAGAGCCAGCGCCTCGAAGCGGGTGGTGTGGTTCAGCGCGAGCACGAACGGGTCGCGGTCGGGGGCGACGTGCTCGAGGCCGCGGACGCTCGCGAATTGCCGCAAGACCGCAGTGCACAGCCCCCTCGTCAGTGCGCGGTCGACGAGGCCCAGCGCCGGCAGAGGCTGCGACACGATTTGGGCGAAAGACGCAGTGGGTACGGGGCTCGCGCGAGCCGGCTCGATCTGGTCGTCACCGGCGTCCCTACTCATCACGCGCGCTTCCTACGCCTGGTGCCGGCCCTAGCCCGTGGCGCTCCGCAAGCCGGGCTCTTGCCGATCGAGTACGCCACGCGGCATGGCATCGTCCGCCGGCGCAGGTCCAGGCCCTGACGTGGCTTCTGATGCGGTCGCTGCGGATGCGACTTTCGCAGAAGCCGCCTTCTGCCGCCAGATGAGCTGAATGTTGCGGGCGTAGATGAACAGACCCATACCCTGGCCCAGCATAAAGACAGGATCGAGACGCCACGTGGCGTAGGCGAAGAGCATAGCGCCGCCCAGAACCGAGAAATACCAGAACGTCTCGGGCACGATCGACTGCTTGGCCCGCTCGCTCGCGATCCATTGGATCAAGAAGCGCATGGAGAACATAAGCTGGGCGATGAAGCCGACAGCCACCCAGATGACCTCGGTCATCGAAACCCCCGCCCACCAGGCGGCTAGCTTGGCCGTGATCATGAATGCGGTCTCCGCGGACGGGTGTTCGGGTTCGTGCAGCGGGCGGTATCCGTCGCGCTCCGGAGCACGACGCGGGGTCCTGTCGCGCTCAGGGTTTGTCTGCCATTCCCGTTCGACGCGAGGACGGCTCGTTCCGCTTCAAGCGCGTTGCCAGATCCGAGACTTGTCGGCCCTCCGGCTGGTCCTCGATGATCGGGGGCACCTTGGTTCGCCGGCGCAACCACGACACGCCGACAAGATCGTAGATGCCGACGATCGCACGTCCAAGGTTGGTATATTTCGACTTCCCGGCAATGCGCGGGCGGTCATTGACCGGCAGATAAGCAACCTCGTGGCCGTAGGTGATGAACAGCGCCGGCAGGTAGCGGTGCATGGAGGTGAAGTAGGGGAGCCGCAAGAAGGCCTCGCGCCAGTAGGCCTTGATCCCACAGCCCGTATCCGGGCACTCGTCCTTCAGGATGCGGTCGCGCAACCAGTTGGCGAAGCGCGAGGCGAGGCGCTTCGAGCCCTCGGCCTTGCGGTCCGTCCGAACGCCGCCGACCAGGGCTGGGCCCTTCGTGCCGGGGGCCGCGAGCTCCGCGACCAGACGCGGAATGTCGGCTGGATCGTTCTGGCCATCGCCGTCCATGGTGGCGATGACGGGGCTCGTCGCGGCGAGAATGCCGGTGCGCATGGCTGCGCTCTGGCCGCTGCGATCACCGTGGCGGAGATAGCGCAAGCCCGGCAAGCCGCGGTCGATCAATGCCTTGACCTCACTGCCGGTCGCGTCCTCGCTGCAATCATCGACGACGATGACCTCGGCCAGCATGTCGGCCGGCACCTGGGCGTAGGTCTCCTCGACGAGGCGACCGATGTTGCCGGCCTCGTTGAGGGCTGGAATGACCACCGTGACACGCATGGCGCTCGTGCTCCCGGATCAGCGACCGCGCGTTCCGCGTCGCCGACGGCTACAGCTCCGGCATGACACATGGGCTTGACGGCGCCCATGCGCCGACCTGACGCGGCGCGGATCTATCCACGACAAAGGCGCGGGTGGTCAGCTCGACGTCTGGTCTCGCCAGGAGGGAAGACTATCTTTCGGGCTTTCGTGCGGCTAGCCGACGCGGTAAATCACCCCCGGAAAAGTGATCGTGCCCGAGGCGATACCATGCGGGCCGCGCCAGTGGCGAACGCGATGGCGGCGCTGCCGGCAGAAGGGACAGCTTACTCCATGAGACGCGCGCTCACGGCGCCCGCAGTTGAAACCGGTGGCCGAGCGGCGGTGTCGCTGCTGGTCGCCGGCCTCGGGGGGCTGCTTGCCGTGCGCCTCGTCGCGCTGGCTTTCAACGGCACGGATCTGTTCTTCGACGAGGCGCAGTACTGGACCTGGTCGCGGGAGCCGGCGTTCGGCTACTACTCCAAGCCGCCGCTCGTAGCAGCACTGATCGGGGCTGCCGGTGCGGTCTGTGGCGACGGGACGTTCTGCGTGCGCGTCGCCTCCCCGATCCTGCACACGCTGACGGCAGGGCTCGTTTTCCTGATCGGGCGGCGGCTCTACGACGAGCGCGTGGGACTGTGGGCGGCATTGAGCTTTGCGACGCTTCCCGGCATCGCGCTTTCGGCCGGGATCATCTCGACGGACGTGCCGCTGCTCACCGCATGGGCGCTGGCGCTGCTCGGCCTTGTCGGCCTGGTGCAGCAGCGCGACGGCTGGGCCCCGGCGGTGGCCCTCGGCCTGGGTCTCGGGCTCGGGCTCAATGCCAAATATGCGATGGCGTTCTTCCCGCTCTCGCTCGCGGTCTGGCTCATTGCGTCGCCGTCCGAGCGCCCGCTATTGCGAGATCCCAGGCTCTGGGCGGCACTCGTGCTGGGCTTCCTGTTCATCGTGCCGAACCTGGCCTGGAACGCGGCCAACAAGTTCGCGACCTTCGCGCATACGGCCGACAACGCGAAGTGGTCGGGCTCGCTGCTGAAGCCCGGCAGGGCGGTGGAGTTCCTGGCGGCGCAGCTCGCCGTCTTCGGGCCGATCCTCTTCGGGGCGCTCGTCATGGCGCTGCACCGGGGCTGGCGGCTCGGGCTTGCTCCCGCCGACCGGATGCTCACCTGGTTCACGGTACCGGTGCTCGCCGTGATCACGGCGCAGGCTTTCGTCTCGCGGGCGCACGCCAACTGGGCGGCGACGGCCTACGTGGCGGCGAGCATCCTGGTGCCGGCGACGCTGCTACGTCTCGGGCTCGAAAGATGGCTCAAGGCTTCGCTCGGGCTGCATCTCGTCGTCATGACGCTTCTCGTCGCCGGAACGACGATGGCCGGCCGCTTCGTGCTGCCGCTTGCGGGCGACCCCTTCCAGCGTACGCTCGGGTGGAGCGATCTCGGGGCGCGCACACGGGCGGTTCTGGACGAGGCCCGGACTGCGGGCACGCCCTATTCGGCGGTGATCGCGGACGAGCGCGCGGTGACGGCAGCCCTCCTCTATTACCTCAGGGGTGAGGCAACACCGATCAAGGCCTGGCTATCGGGACCGAGACCGCTCGATCACTACGAGATGACGCGGCCGTTCAAAGCCGTTGCCGGCGGCCCCGTACTCCTGGTGTCGGTACGCCAGGACGAGGAGCGCATCACGGAGCATTTCCGCCGCGTTTCCGAGGTTCGCGAAGAGGACGTACCGGCGGGCCTCGGCAAGCCCCGTCATGTGCGTTTCATAAAGCTCGAGGGCTATCGCGGGGCCGAGTGAGCTTGCCGGCCCCTGGTCCTCCAAGAGGAGAACGAGTTCATGACACTCAAGGACAAGAATGCCGTCGTCACCGGCTCGACATCGGGAATCGGGCACGCGATTGCCTGCGCGCTCGCCCGGGCGGGGGCGAACGTGGTCGTGAACGGCCTCGGCTCCGAGGGTGACAATGCGGAGGCCATCCGGTCTGTCGCTGCGTTCGGCACCCGCGTCACGTTCGACCCGGCAGACATGCTGCGCCACAACCAGATCGCCGAGATGATCGCCAAATGCGAGCGCGAGAACGGCTCGGTCGACATCGTGGTCAACAACGCGGGCATCCAGCACGTGTCGCCGATCGAAGACTTTCCGATCGAGAAGTGGGACGCGATCATTGCCATCAACCTGTCTTCGTCGTTCCACACGATCCGGGCGGCGCTGCCAGGCATGAAGAAAAGGAACTGGGGCCGGATCATCAACGTGTGCTCGGCGCACAGCCTCGTCGCGTCGCCGTTCAAGGCGGCCTATGTCGCGGCCAAACACGGACTTGCCGGTCTGACGAAGGTGGTGGCGCTCGAGGTGGCCGAGACGAACATAACCGTCAATGCCATCTCTCCCGGCTTCGTATGGACGCCGCTGGTCGAGAAGCAGATTCCGGACCTCGCCAAGTCCGAGGGCATCAGCGAGGACGCCGCAAAGAAGAAAGTGCTCGCCTCGCAGCCGACCGGACGCTTCGTGACGACCGAGGAAGTCGGCGACCTCGCAGCGTTCCTGGCGAGCGACGCCGCCCGGTCGATCACGGGTGCCAACTACTCGATCGATGGCGGATGGGTGGCGCGGTAACGGCACTGCTCGTGCAATAGCAGACGGCCCCGGTGCGAGACCGGGGCCGTCCTCATTTCTCCGCTCGTCGCTGCGTCAGGTGAGAGTCGTCGGGGTGATGCCTTCGACCCGCATGGTCGGCATGATGTCCGGCACTTTGCCGGCGCCAGTGTGACGCTGCGTATTGAAGACGCCGTTGCCGCGGAAGCAACCAAGTTCGCGTTCGCTTGGACGATGCAAAACAGGCGGCCTTGCGACCGCCTGTTCTCGTTTCAGCAACCGGCAACGCTGTCAGGTCTGCGGCTGAGGCTCGAGACCGCCGCCTGCGTCCGGCTCTTCACGCGGAGGGCGCTGCTTGCCGGCGACGGGAACCGCCGAGCCCATCGGGCCCTTGGTCTCCTCGTCGTCGGAGCGGCGGACGATCTTCTCTCCGCGCATGACAGCGAGGCACTCGTCGCCGCTGATCGTCTCGTACTCCATCAGGGCCTGGGCGACGGCCTCAAGCTCAGCCCGGTGGGCGCCGAGCACCTCCCATGCCTTGCTCTGACCGGCGGTGACGATCTTGCGGATCTCCTCGTCGATCATGCGCGCCGTTTCCTCGCTCATGTTCTGGCGCTGCGTGATGGCGTGCCCGAGGAACACCTCCTGCTGGTTGTCGGTGTAGCGCAAAGGCCCGAGCTTCTCGCTCATGCCCCACTCCGTCACCATGCTACGAGCAAGGTTGGTTGCCTGCATGATGTCCGACGATGCGCCGGTATTGAGGTGCTCCTTGCCGTAAATGAGCTGCTCGGCCACGCGACCGCCGAAGGTCATGGCGATACGCGCATCGCACCACTGCTTCGAGTAGCTGAGCTTGTCGCGCTCCGGCAGGCTCATGGTGACGCCGAGGGCGCGGCCACGGGGAATGATAGTGACCTTGTGCAGCGGGTCGTTGCCGGGGACGAGCAAATTGACGATGGCGTGGCCGGCCTCGTGGTAGGCGGTCGCCAGCTTCTCCTCCTCGGTCATGGCCATGGATCGGCGCTCGGCGCCCATCATGACCTTGTCCTTGGCATCCTCGAACTCGGTCTGAGTGACGAGCCGCTTGGAGCGACGTGCCGCCAGCAGGGCCGCCTCGTTGACGAGGTTCGCCAAGTCAGCGCCGGAAAAGCCCGGCGTGCCGCGGGCCAGCACCTTCGGATCGACGTCGGGAGCGAGCGGCACCTTCTTCATGTGCACGCGGAGGATCTTCTCGCGGCCGACCACGTCAGGGTTCGGAACCGTGATCTGGCGGTCGAAGCGACCGGGGCGCAGCAGGGCGGGGTCGAGCACGTCCGGACGGTTGGTGGCGGCGAGGATGATGATCCCCTCGTTGGCCTCGAAGCCGTCCATCTCGACGAGCAACTGGTTCAGCGTCTGCTCGCGCTCGTCGTTGCCGCCGCCGAGACCGGCGCCCCGATGACGGCCGACGGCATCGATCTCGTCGATGAAGATGATGCAGGGCGCGTTTTTCTTGGCCTGATCGAACATATCGCGGACGCGGCTCGCGCCGACGCCGACGAACATCTCGACGAAGTCAGAACCCGAGATGGTGAAGAACGGCACGTTGGCCTCGCCGGCCACGGCGCGCGCGATGAGCGTCTTGCCGGTGCCTGGGGGTCCGACGAGCAGGCACCCGCGCGGGATGCGCCCGCCGAGACGCTGGAACTTCTGAGGGTCGCGCAGGAACTCGACGATCTCCTGGAGATCGACCTTGGCTTCGTCGACGCCGGCGACGTCCTCGAACGTGACGCGCCCGTGGCGCTCGGTCAGAAGCTTGGCCTTGGACTTGCCGAAGCCCATCGCGCGGCCGCCGCCGGATTGCATCTGGCGCATGAAGAACACCCAGACGGCAATCATCACGAGGATCGGGAACCAGGACGCGAGCAGGCCGAGGAGCGACGGCACATCCTCCTCGGGCGGGCGGACGCTGATCTTGACGCCCTTGGCCTCGAGGTCCTTGATGACCTCGGCCTGATTGTTGGGCCCGAGCGTGGTGAACGGCCGCGATTTATCCGAGTACTGACCGGAGTAGCGATTGCCCTGGACCAGCACCTCGTTGATGTTGCCCGATTTCACCTGGCTGATGAACTCGGAGTAGCTGATCTCGTTCGCCCGTCTGTTCTGCACCGGGTTCTGGAACAAGTTGAACAGCGCGAAGAGCAGCAGGCCGATGACGACCCAGATCGCGAAGTTCCTGAAGTGCGAATTCATCGATGTCCCTTCCTGGGCGTGCATCGCCTCGCCGCGATGCCTCGGTGCCGGCCTGGCTGCTCAAGATCGGTTAACGTGCGCCTTGGCGGCCCGGCTAACATAGGGATGTGCAGGACTCTTGCCAAGTTGGGCGACGATAAGGCGAACCAGTTTAGGCGCCCTTTCGGCCGGCGACCATTTAATTGGCGGTGCATGGCGGCCCGGCAAGGGGGGTGGCCGAGAATGCGGGGCCGTCCGAGACAGCCGCTCGCGCATCGCGGAGCGGGCCAGACAGGGCGGCCGTGGCGTCAGCCGCTCCGACGCTGCCGGCCATCCATGCGAGCCAAGGAACCGCGAGGAGCCGGCCGGCCTCACGAAAGGCCGGAATGCCGCGCGCGGCTGCGGACGGAAGCGCGAGGCGAGAGAGGTCCGGGAATTCCGTGATCAAGCGCGACCAGTCCGACCCGAGCGGGCCGACGTCCACGGCGGTCCCATGCCAAGCGCCGACCGAAACCCGAAAGCGGGCGTCCCAGATCGCGGCTTGTCCCGGGGCCACGCTCATGCGGGGCAGGCCGCCGTCGCGATCGGGCTCGCGATAGATGCGCAGAAACCGCGTTTCGGCGTCCCTGGCCGGGCGGGCATCGACGATACAGCCGCCGATCGTAAACGCCGAGACTGTCGAATCCGTCCTGAGGCGGGTCACGGCTTCCTCGACGGCGCCAAGCTCGGCCGGGCGCGCGGAACCGCCAGCGTGCGCCAGAACGCGACGAACAATGCGGACTGCCGTCTCGAATGGCACGGAACAAAGGGCGGACCGATCGATTTCATGGACAACGCCCCAGACGTGCCTCACGGCTTTCGCCTCAACGTCGTTGGCGGCTTGCTCCAAGGCGGAGCGAGCCAGGCGCAAGCGTGCGGCCGAGCGAGCGAGTGCCTCTCGCGTGACACCGAGCCGCGCGAGGACCTCGAGCGCCTCGCGAACGCGGACGCGCTCGAAGCGCGTATCCCGGTTGCTCGGATCGTCGGAATAGGGAATTCCGGCCACCGCGAGCGTGGCCAGCAGGCGGCCCCGTCCGACAGACAGGAAGGGGCGCAGCACCGGTATGCTCGCATGCTCGCCAGACGCCAGGGGTAGGGTGATGGCGGTACGCGCCGGGATGGCGGAGAGGCCGTCGACTCCGCTGCCCCGCGCGAGGCGCATGAGGAAAGTCTCTGCCTGATCGTCGGCGGTATGGGCCGTCAGAATGGTGGCTGGAGGGCCGGTTGCCGCGGACGCGTCAAGCGCCGCCAGGGCCAAGAGGCGATAGCGTGCGGCGCGCGCGGCTGCCTGGAGCCCGGATGCCGGGGCGGGCCCTTCCCACCGCGAAATGCGATGCGGGACACCAAGGATGCCAGCCTGGCGGGCGACATCCGCCGCTTCCTGTGCGGAACCTGCCCTCAATCCGTGATCGACCGTGACCGCGAGGACAGACGCCATGTCGCGTTTCCGGTCCAGCCACCATCCGGCGACGAGATGCAGCAGCGCGGTGCTGTCCGGGCCGCCGGAAACGGCCAACACGAGAACGGGGCAATCCAGCAGCGGCGCGAGCAATGTGTCGCGCTCATCCGTCCCGATCGGGGCGTCCTCCCCCGTCACCACAGCCGGCCTCAGCAGCCCTGCCGCTGCTTCAAGGCGCGAGCCTTGACGCGCACGTCTGCCGGAGCATTCGGGTAGCGACTCTCGAGCTCGGAAAAGATGCCGCAATCCTTCTGACCGAGCTGCTCGAGAGACTGCGCAAGCTTCAGCAGGCTGTTCGGCACCTTGGCGGATGTCTTGTGCTTCTCGATCACAGCAAGAAAGGCCTGGCCGGCCGGCTTGTAGCGGCGCTGAACATAGAGCGTCTCGCCGAGCCAATACTGCGCGTCGGCGGCGAGGCGGTCATTCGGGAAGCGGCGCAGGAACTCGTCGAAAGCGACTTCGGCGGCACCATAGTCCTGCTGCAGAAGATAGCCGTACGCGGTTTCATAAAGCTCGCGCGGATTGCCGGCCGAGACCGAGGGCGGCAGGCCGGCCGCGGCGGAGGCGGGTTGCGGTGAATCCGAACCCAGCATGCGACCGATGGGATCGCTCGCGCCGCCCCGCTGCGTGACGGTCGTGGATCCGAAACCACCAGCGCCCAGCTGGGGCCCGGGAGAAGAGCCGGGCTGAGCGTAGCCGAGACTTTGCGGCGTGCGCGTCGCGGGCGCTGCCGACGGCGACAGGTCGCCGCGGCGCTGGCCGGAAAGCTGGCGGACCTGCCCGGCGAGCTGCTCCAGCTGCGCCGTGAGCGCCCGAATCTGCGTTTCGAGACTGTCGATGCGCGCCTGATCCACGCCGCCGCCCATGGGGGCCGGTCCACCCTGCACCGGCGTGCCCGCCGAGCCGCCGCGTGCGAGCGATTCGAGCGTGCCCATTACGACCTGCATGTCGGCGAGCTGCTCCTCGATATGCTCGACCCGCCCTCGCATCTGCGAATCGCCCGTATCGCTGGAGGACGCGCGTGTCGGGGCCTTCGCTGCCTTGCTGCGAGACTGGGTCCGGGCCTGAGGCTGCTCGGCCCGGAGTGCGTCGGTCGTGCCCCAGGCGATGAACGAAATCGCCAGAGCGACGACAAGCCAAGATCGATCAAAGCTCATCCTAGCTATCTCCGATTTGACGATAACGCGGCCGGCATGTGTCCAGGCGCTCGCCGCGACGGCCACGTTGGATCAGTTCTGCCCACAGCAGGGTGATGCCGGGCAACACGAACGTTCGGCAGCATCTTTGCCGCTAAGTGTCTCGCCAGCATGTCACTTGTCAATTGCGCAAGAGGACCGGTTGGGCAGTCCACGAGATCAATCGCGACCGCGCGGCGCAGGTTCGTCCCTCGGAACGATGGCAAGTGCCGGCTCTTCGATGCCGCGACGCGAGCCGGCGACGGACGGAAGACCGCCGACGCGTGTGATCGCCCGGCGATTCTGAGCCGCGCACTCCGGTGCCCGGCAGGTCGCCACCGGGCGGTCGCGTCCATAGGCGACGATCGTGATACGCGAGACGGCGACTCCGTCTTCAACCAGGCGTTCCTGCACGGCACGGGCGCGCCGCTCGGCGATCTGGATTTCCAGGTCCCGGTTGCCGGGATAATCGTCGGAATGAGCCTCGATGACGACCGGCAGATCGGTATGTCGCGCCAGCCATCTCGCCTGCGCGGTGAGAACGGAGCGCGCGCGCGCTCCGATATCGACGCTGGTCTCTGCAAAGAAGATGCGGTCGCCGGCGGCCATCTGGAAATCGTAGCTCAGGGCGAGGAGCCGGCGTTGATCGATACGCTGCTGGAGTTCGCGGGCTCGCGCCTCCTTGTCGAGGCTGCGATCGTAGCGGGAGGAAGCATCGTGGTTCGTCCCTCGACGGGTGGAGGCTTCCGAATCGGTGCTCTCCTGCGTCGGGATCCAACGGGGCTGAGATTCGTCGCCCCCCAGGCTGGTCGGCGGGGGCCGTCTGATGCGATAAAGATCCCGCAGCTCGTCGCGGGCGATCATGGCTGCAGACGAGTCGGGGTAGGCCTCTGCCACGGCCTCGAGCCGACGGCGGCCAAGCATAACGTCCCCACGGCGCAGTGCATCGAGGCCATCCGCCAGTATCTGATCGGCGACGCTCGTGCGTTCCTGCGGTGCGCCTTGTCCCGTTCGAATCGTGCCGAGCAGAATTTCGCGCGACGAACCGTTCGCCTCGACCTCCGACCGGCTCCACGCATCCGACCGGGATCTGTCACCCGCCTGGGCCCGTGCACCTGCTGTCGCGAAAGAAACGGCGAGACCGGCCATGACCATCGTAAGCAGCGCAGCAACCATGCCGCGACTCGCTGAGCGGAGCCTCCATCGCGAGGCCTGCATCTTCAACCGAACTATAGAGCGGGAGCTACCGCCACTCGAGCCGTCCGCCACCATCTGACTGGTCCGCCGCGTATGAACTTGAGCCCTCTATGACCCGACATTGGGGCGCATTTTTGGTGAGACCATCATCGATATGGGGTGTTGCCGCATTGCTCCACCTGCCTTCGCCGCAACGGAAAAGGGCCGGTGACGCCACCGACCCTCGAATGACTGTCCGTTCGCGGCGAAAGACGTCAGGAGCCGACGCCGCGGCTGTTCAGCACGGTCTGGGCGCGGCGATTCTGCGACCAACAGGAGATGTCGTTGCACACCGCCACCGGCCGCTCCTTGCCGTACGAGATGGTGCGCATGCGGGCGCTTCTGACGCCGTTGCGCGCGAGGAAATTCTTCACCGCCTCGGCCCGCTTGGCTCCGAGACCGATGTTGTACTCGCGCGTGCCACGCTCGTCGGCGTGCCCCTCGATGGTGATCGTGTACTGCGAGTAACGCTGCAGCCAGCGTGCCTGGGACGCCAGCGTCTGCTGCGCCTCGGGCGACAGATCGGTGCTGTCCGTCGAGAAGTAGACGATGTCGCCAACATTCTGCGAAAAGTCCTGGGATGATCCCGGGCGCGCCTGCCCGCGCGCGCTGCCGAGCCCACCCGGTCCCAGCGCGACGTCCTCGGGCTTCGGCGTCTGATTTGCGCAGGCGCTCGCAGTGATGGCCACTGCCGCTGCCATTAATGCGCGGGTCAGCACCCTGATACCCATCGGCTCGCCCATGCTAACCCCCTTCTCGGCGACTGTGCTCGCCACTTCGGCGCTGCGGCGACAGCTACTTCCAGCGGTCTCGTACTCCAGCGCGTGTACGAAATTGTGGCCTATGCTGGGCCAAACAGCGATCTCGCAAGATCGCCGCTCGGGCGCAAGCCATCGATGCCGCCAATCCCCAGCTTCGTCATGCGAACCGCAGACTCGGAATGTCAACTTCGGCCGTATGGCACGCCTCCGGCAGCGCAAAAGAAAGAAGCCGCCCGAATCATGGACGGCCTCTCTCAACTCTAGACGCTGTGCGACAGGAGCTGCCGCGTTACTCTTGCACACGATGGCCGTTAGCGGGCCACCTGCTCCTGGCTGGCGGCAGGGCCGCCAAGCTTCATGGGCTCGTGCCCAACTTCCTTGCGGCATGCACCGAGGGCAACAGCAGCAAGGACAGCTGCAAGAACAATAGCGCCTTTCATTCTTTTCTCCATTCACCCCAGCGGGGTTGCAGCCTTAGCGAGCGACCTGGTGGGCCGCCGGCACGTCAGCGCCGAGCTTCATCGGCTCGTGGTACTCCTCACGGCGGCACGCAGCGACAGCGACCGTAGCGAGGATCGCCCCGAGGACGATGGCACTCTTGACAGCCTTCATGTTCTCTCTCCTAGAGCTAGTTCGGCAATCGCATGATTGGGGTATCCCCGTGGGTCTCGCAGATCAAGAAGTGTGGCCGGTTTGACCAGCTTTTCCACGGCTTGCGATGCGAAAATACCACGTCGATCACCCCCTGGTGTTACGCTCCAGGAGACTGGAAACGCTTGCTTCCCCATCCCGGCGACAGGCCATCTCCCGCACTCGATTCAACGCGGGAGACAGCCTGTGGATGATCGGTAAGAATTGTTAAGGGCGCGTTAAGACCCGTCCTACTTCAGGAGCGGGGACCAGGCCGGATCGGAGGCGAAGGAAGGCGTGCGAATGCGCCGCTCGTTATGCCCGGTGATGTCGACGGCATGCAGGTGAGGACCGCCGTTCGCACCGGGCTCATCGCGGAAGAACATCAGGAATCGGCCGTTTGGTGCCCAGGTGGGGCCCTCGTTGTGGAATCCATCGCTCAGGACACGCTCACCCGAGCCGTCGGTCTTCATCACTCCGATCAGGAAGCGGCCGCCCAATTGCTTGGTGAAGGCGATGTAGTCACCGCGCGGCGACCATACGGGCGTGGAATAGCGCCCTTCGCCTGCACTCAGCCGTCTAACGCCGCCGCCATCTGCCGACATCACGTAGAGCTGCTGATTGCCCTCGCGATCGGACTCGAAAACAATCTGGCGGCCGTCGGGCGCATAGCATGGCCCGGTGTCGATCGAGACGGGGTTGGTCAGGCGACGCATCTGCCGCGTGCGAAGGTCCATCTCGAGAAGCCCGGTTACGCCCTGCTCGCCCTGACTCATGACGATTCGCTGGCCATCCGGAGAAAACCGCGGCGCGAACGACATGCCGGGAAAATCACCAACGACCTGGCGTCGCCCCGTCTCGATGTTCATGAGCACGACGCGCGGCTCGCCGCGCGTGTAGGTCATGTAGGTGATGTCCTGGCTGGTCGGACTGAAGCGCGGCGTGATCACCAGCTCCTGCCCGTTGCTCAGGTAGCGCACGTTGGCGCCGTCCTGGTCCATCATCGCGAGGCGCTTGATGCGCTTCTGCTTCGGGCCGGTCTCATCGACGAAGACGACTCTCGTGTCGAAGTAGCCCCGCTCGAGGGTGAGTTTCTCCCAGACCTGATCGGCGACGATGTGCGCAATCCGCCGCCAGCTCTGTGCCGACGTTGCAAGCTGCTGGCCGGTGAGCTGCTTGCCGAGCAGAACGTCCCAGAGGCGGAACTCGGCGCGGATGCGGCCATCGGACGTGCGTCCGGTGCGTCCGACGACGAGCGCCTCGGCACCGACCGAGCGCCAATCGGCAAAGCGCGGGGCAACGTTGGTGTCGCCGATGCGCTCGATGAAGGACCGCGGATCGAGCGGCTGAAAGAGGCCGGAGCTTTCAAGGTCGGCCGCGATGATCTGCGCGACCTCCTGGCCCAGCCGGGGATCTTCCGACAGGAAAGCAGGAACAGCGATCGGACGCGGCCGAAGGTTCGCCTGGTCGATGTCGACCTCGAGGGGCCCGTTGGAGGCAGGCCGGCCCTGGGCGGCTACGGAGGAGCGGCCTTGAGCCCAGACCGGGAACGCCGGAAACGTGGAGGCCAGGGCAGCGCCCAGTGAGAGGCGCAGAGCATCGCGACGGGTTGGCACCGGCATTCTCTTCTCAAGATGTGCAAAACGGTGGCCGGACAAGGCCCCGGCCTTGATCGGGTGTCAAGGTGTCGAAAATTGGGAAACCTCGTCCGCCGCGTTGCGCCTGGTCGAATCAAGGACCGCTGAGCGCGCGCGCCTTGGCGGCGGCCTCATAGGCACCGAGTGTGTCGGGGTCGACCTCGATCGCGACACCGGCGGCGACGAGCTGCTGGCCCTTGATCCTCGCCTCGAGTGCGCGATCCAATCGCAACATGGCGAGCGCGCGGTCGCCGTCCACCGATCCGATGCGGCCGATCTCCGCGCCCGTGGCGGGGATCGTGATGACGACGCCCTCCGGCAGAGACGATGCGCCGGTCACCCGCACGATTCGCTTTCGGACGACCGTCTTGTGCTGCATGCGCGCCACGACTTCCTGGCCCACGAAGCAGCCCTTGGTGAACGAGACACCGGCGAAGCGATCGAAATTTGCCTCGTGCGGGAACGTGTCGCCCGGCGCGTAATCCCGCCCGGGCTCGGGCACGCCCAGCGCGATGCGCAGCCGATCGTAAGCCTCCCGCCCCTCGTCATTGGCTGCAAGCTTTCCGGCCGTCTCCTGCGGGAGGATGAGGCGATGGCCGAGGCCAGGCGCGCGAGGATCCGGGAAGATCGCCGCCAGGGGCTCGTCGGGCGGCGGCCCACCCCACGCGGCGGCGACGACGCGGCTCGAGGACAGATCGTCGAGGGCGACCTTGGCGCGCAGCCGGTAGAGTGTCAGACGCTTCAGGAGATCCGGCACGGAGCCGAGGGCGGTGTCGAGCAAGAGCCCGTCAGCATGCCGGACGATGAAGAACTCGAACAGGATCTTGCCCTGCGGCGTGAGCAGGCCGGCATGGATCGCCCGGTGGCGGTCGAGCTCGCCTAGGTCGTTGGTCACGAGATTGTCAAGGAACGTGCACGCATCCTCGCCCGACACCGAGACGACGCCGCGGTCGGGCAACAGGGCGATGTGGCTCGCGCTCATGTTCGTCTCCGATGGACCGAGAAATCGACGCAGGTGCTTCTCGCGATGGCGGATATGCGCTACCTCGACCCCGCATGTGACTGCGCCGAGAATCCGGCGCCAGCCGAGCGGGCCGAGTCATGACCGACACGTATGATCTCATCGTCAAGGGTGCAACCATCGTCAACCACGACGGCGAGGGCGTGCGCGACATCGGCATCAGAGCCGGGCGCATCGCCGCCATCGGCCAGCTCGGCGGAGCCAAGGCAGCCGAGGTGCTCGACGCGCGCGGCCTCCACGTGCTGCCTGGGGTGATCGACAGCCAGGTGCATTTCCGCGAGCCCGGACTCGAGCAGAAGGAAGACCTGGCGACCGGCAGCCGGGCGGCGGTGATGGGCGGCGTCACGGCCGTGTTCGAGATGCCCAACACCAAGCCGCTGACGACGGACGCGGCCACGCTCGCCGACAAGGTGGCACGGGCGCGGGGCCGGATGCACTGCGATTTCGCCTTCTACGTGGGCGGCACACGCGAGAACATCGCGGACATCCCCGACCTCGAGCGGCTCGAGGGATCGGCCGGCATCAAGGTGTTCATGGGGGCCTCGACCGGCGATCTCCTGGTCGAGGACGAGCCTTCGCTCGGCCGGATCATCGCCAAGATCTCGCGGCGGGCCGCGTTCCACTCGGAGGACGAGGACCGGCTCAGGGCGCGCGCCGACGTGCGGCGCCACGGCGATCCCCGCTCCCACCCCGAGTGGCGCGACGTCGAGGCGGCAATGATCGCCACCAAGCGACTGGTCGGCATCGCCGAGAAATACCGCCGGCGCGTGCACGTGCTGCACATTTCTACGGCCGACGAGATCCGGTGGCTGCGCGACCACAAGGACTGGGCAACGTGCGAAGTGACGCCGAACCACCTCACTCTGGTCGCGCCCGACTGCTACGAGCGGCTCGGTACGTTCGCGCAGATGAACCCGCCGGTCAGGGACGAGGCGCACCGGCAAGGCATCTGGGCCGGCATCGCCGACGGCACGGTGGACGTGCTCGGCTCCGACCACGCGCCGCACACGAAGGAAGAAAAGCACCACCCCTACCCCGAAAGCCATTCGGGCATGACCGGCGTGCAGACGCTGGTGCCGCTGATGCTGGATCACGTCAACGCCGGGCGGCTCTCGCTCGCGCGTTTCGTCGACCTGACGAGCGCAGGTCCACAACGAATCTTCGGTCTGATCGGCAAGGGTCGGATCGCGGTCGGCTACGACGCAGACCTGACGATCGTCGATCTTGCACGGACCGAGACGATTACCGATGGCTGGATCCAGTCGCGTTGCGGGTGGACGCCCTACGACGGCGTGAAGGTCAAGGGCTGGCCGGTCGGCACGTTCGTGCGCGGCCGGCGCGTGATGTGGCAGGGCGAGATCGAGGCGACGGCAGGAGGGCAGCCGGTGCGGTTCCTGGAGGCCGGCGTCTGATCCCTTCCGGCCGGGGTTGCGCCCAGGGGCCCTACCGCCGCGCAGGGATAGGGCCCGCGAGTGCAGACCTCGGTGCCGACGTCAGCGTCCGGCGCTGGCCGTCCTCAGGTTGGAGACGACGACGACCTTGGTGCCGACGGCTACCCGCTCGGAAAGGTCGAGGACGTGGCCGTTGAGCATGCGGAAGCAGCCTGACGACTGGGCTCGCCCGATCGACTTCGCATCATTCGTGCCGTGGATGCGGTAGAGCGTATTGCCGAGATACAGTGCCTTCGCACCCAGCGGATTGCGGATGCCACCGGTCATTTTCTCGGGCAGGCGCGGGTCGCGCTCGCGCATCTCGGCAGGGGGGTGCCAGTCCGGCCAAGCTGCTATGCGGCTGATCTTTTCCTCGCCCGTCCAGGTGAAGCCCTCGCGGCCGACGGAAATGGGATACCTCAGGGCCGAGCCGTTGTCCTGCGTCAGCAACAACTGACGGCCAGCAGTATCAATGATGATCGTGCCAGGCGCGTAGCGGCTGTGGAAGCTGATCCGCTTCGGAGGGATTGGGGTGATCTGCGGCCGGCTGCCGCCGTCCATGATGCGGGGGAACGAGTCGTCGCGATCGGCCGACGAGCGGCGACGACGCGGCGTATCCTCGTCGTCATCGTCGTCGTAGTACCGGCGGCGGTCGTAGCGGTCGTAGTAGCGGGACGGCGGCGCGCGATAATCCCAATACGGAGCAGGATAGTAGTAGCTCCGCTCACGGTAGGTGCCGCGCGGCGGGCCAGTGTCGCTCCAGCGCCAGCTTTGCGCGAAGGCAGGGCTGGCCGCGAGAAGGATTGGCACCAAAATGAGAAAAACCTTTTGCTTCATGGTGTTCTACTCCCTCCCTCGCACATATGGGGCGGATTGCGGCGATTAGAAGTGCGCGGCGCAACTTTCGTTGACGGTCACGGGCGTGAAGCAAGCCGTGTGCCGTCGCACCAGCAGCCAACAGAGTTGCACAGGCTCAAGGGCTCCGGCCAATGACTTCGGCGCGAGCGGCACTGCCGGTCGACGTGGCCGCGGCGGCCACGGCGGCGCGCGCTCGAACTGGCTTGCGCACAGGCCTCGCTGGCTCAGTTCCGTGCGGTGCGGGTCTTGCCGTTCAGCACGACCACCTTGGTGCCGACACCGACGCGTCGGGCAAGGTCAACCACATGCCGATTGTGCATCCGAATGCAGCCCGACGACGCCGCCCGGCCAATCGAGCGCGCATCGCTAGTGCCATGGATGCGGTAGAGCGTGTTTCCGAGATAAAGCGCTTTGGCGCCGAGCGGGTTGCGCAAGCCGCCCGTCATCTTTTCGGGCAGGCGCGGATCGCGCTCACGCATTTCGGCCGGGGGATGCCAGTCGGGCCAGTTGGCGACGCGCGTGATCTTCTCAGTCCCCGCCCAGGTGAAGCCTTCGCGGCCGACAGAGACCGGGTATGAAAGGGCCTTCGAGCCGTCCTGCACGAGATAAAGCCGGCGTGCGGCCGTATCGATCACGATCGTGCCTGGCGCCTGCCCAGCGTTGTAGGACACCTGTGAGGGCGACTGCGGCGTGATATCCGGGCGGGGGCCACCGTCGACGACCTTAGGGCCGGTCGGACGGGCCGGGCCCTCGTCATCATCATCGTCATCGAAAAAGATCGAGCTGAACGGCGAAAGGCCGGCCGGTGCCTGAGATGCCTGTCCGCGCAACTTCTTCGCTTTTGGAGGAGTTGCGCGAGGCTTCGGTTCGTCGAGGAGACTCGGGCGGTACCACGGCGCCCACGTCTGGGCGGAGGCTGGAGCAGCGAGCAGTACGGCGAGGCCGGCGGCAAGTAGAAAACGTCGCATCAGGGGCCCTCTTTCAGGAAGTCCCCTCACGTAAAGGATTGCGTGGCGTGGGACCTACATCCCGGTTGGCTTATGGTTACCAAGTGCTTCCGCTCGCGTTTTCGGCGTCGGCCGCGAGGCCGGCAAGGGTGCCTTCTAGCGGCGGAGGAAGTGCCACGTTCCATCCGCGGCGATGCCAATCCGCCAGTAATTGTAGACACCCTGCTCGAGAGCGAGAGCCAGAGTACCGGCAGGCAGAATCCGAGCCAGCTCGGCAATCGCGTCCATTTCGAGCCCGGCCGTTCCCGTCTCAGCGAAACGAGGCCAGACGTAAATCCGGTTATTCTCGATATCAGCGCCACGCGGCACCGCGACCCAGTCCGCGTCGAGGATGCGTCCGAGCGCAGCCAGCACGTCATGTCCTTCGCCGTCTGCGGAGGCATTGCGGATCGCCGCGATGAGATCGCGCTCGCCGCCCGCCCCAAACACCGGCCTCATCTCATTCAACTCAATGGCGTAGCGAAGGTCCTCCAGGCGTCCGGATCGCACCGCCTCGAGGATTGCGGCACGCATGTCGGCGACGGGTGCGGGCAAGCCATCGCCCGCCTTGCCGACGGCGAGAAGGGCGGGCTTCCGGCGATGCTGAGGCGGCGCCGGCCCAGCGGATTGTGCACGGGCTGCCGAGGACGAATGGACAATGCTCTCCGCGCTCAGTACCAGTAACAAGACGGATAGGACCGTCAGACTTTGGCGGGCGGGCATCGGGAGGTAATCCGTTTGAGAGTCGCGATTGGCGGCGGGCGAACCTTAGATCGGAGCCGTCGGGAAGGGCAATGTCGGTGCGGCCGCGGGCGCACGCGGGGGCAGGCGCGTAAGAGATCATCTGCGCTCCGGGGCGCGTTCCTGTGCTAGGTCTCGTGCCAAATCCACTGGTCATTCCGGTCGGGATGGTGATTGGCGTGCTGATCGCGCTGCCGATCGGCCCGATCAACCTCCTCGCCCTGCAACGGGCGGCCGAACGGGGCTTTTTCGGCGGGCTTGCGGCCGGGATCGGGGTCACACTCGGCGATGCGATGATCGCGACGGTCGCGGCCTTCGGCGTCAAGGCACTGAGCGGAGCCGTCGCGCATTATCGATGGGCCATCCAGATCGTCGGCGGGCTGGCGCTGATCGGCTCCGGGGCCAAGCTCTTCCTGTCGCAGAACACGTTTCGCAGTGTGCACGAGGCCGCAGGCGCGACACTCGCAGACTACGCGTGGGACATTCCCAAGCTGATGCTGCTTACGATAACGAATCCGGGAGCGGTGATCAGCCTCATCGCCATCATCGGCGGCGCGAGCTCTTTCGTCGAGGTGGACTCGCGGATCGATGCCATCGCCATGGTGCTCGCCATCATGGGCGGCAGCTTCGTCTACTGGCTTGTCGTCTCGCATCTCATCAACGGTGTGCGGCATCGGCTGACACAGGGCGCCATGCGCCGCATCAACCAGGTTTCCGGCATCATCCTCGCCTGCTTCGGATGCCTGCTGATCGGGGAGATGATCTGGAAGAGACTTTAGGGCCGGCGTGCGCCACGCGCACGAGGTCGCGAGCAGGAAGCCGGACATGACGAGCGAAATCCTGATCAACGCCTTTCACATGAACACCGTGGGCCATCAGGCTCCCGGCATGTGGACCCATCCTAGAGACACGGCGTTTCACTACAAAAGCCTGCAGTACTGGACGGATCTGGCGCGTACGCTCGAGCGCGGCCTGATCGACGCCGTTTTCCTGGCCGACGTGCTCGGGGTCTACGATGTCTACGCTGGCACGCCCGACGCAGCGCTGCGCCACGCCATCCAGGTTCCCGTCAACGATCCCTCGCTACTGATCCCGGTGATGGCCATGGTGACGGAGCACCTCGGCTTCGGCGTCACATGCACGCTGAGCTTCGAGCCGCCCTATCCCTTCGCCCGGCGCATGTCCACGCTCGATCACCTGACGAACGGGCGGATCGGATGGAACATCGTGACGGGTTATCTCGACAGCGCTGCGAAGGGTATGGGCGAGCGCACGCAGACCGGCCACGACCGGCGGTACGACATGGCCGAGGACTACATGAAGGTGGTCTACAAGCTGTGGGAGGGAAGCTGGGAGGACGACGCCGTCGTCGCGGACAAGACGGCTCGGATCTACGCCGACCCTGCCAAGGTCCTCCGCGTCCGACACGACGGCGACTTCTACAAGTTGGACGCCATCCACCTGAGCGAACCTTCGCCGCAGCGGACACCGCTCCTGTTCCAGGCTGGCGCCTCGGGGCGCGGCCGCCAGTTCGCCGGACGCCACGCCGAGTGCGTGTTCATCAACGGACCGACGAAGGCGGCAATCAAGCCCTACGTGAAGAGCCTTCGCGAGCAGGCAGCCGCCGCCGGGCGCGACCCTGCCGATCTGAAGATCCTGACGCTTGCCACCCCGATCGTCGGGCGCACGGGCGCGGAGGCGCGCGAGAAGCACGAGGACTACAAGAGATACGTCAGCCACGAGGGGGCGCTGGCGCTGCTCTCAGGCTGGGTCGGCGTCGATCTCTCGCAGCTCGGGCTCGACGAGGTGGTGCGCTATGTGAAGACCGATGCCAATCAATCGGCGCTCGAAAGCTTTACCACGGCCGATCCCAATCGCGAGTGGACCGTGCGGGAGCTCGCCGAGAAGGTCGCCATCGGCGGGCGCAGCCCTGTCCTCGTAGGCTCGGGCGCGGAGGTAGCCGAAGAAATGATGTCGTGGGTCGACGAGACCGGAATAGACGGTTTCAACCTGGCCTATGTCGTCATGCCCGAGAGCTTCACCGACCTGGTGGATCTCGTCATCCCGGAGCTGCAGACTCGGGGCCGCTTCAAGACCGCCTATCGTGAAGGCACGCTACGCGAGAAACTGTTCGGGGCAGCGAGGTTGCCGCGCCGTCATCCGGGTGCCGGCGAGCGCCGGCGCGCGCAGGCGTCGACGGGCCAATCCAGCTAGCGAACCAGGCGGATCGCGGAGAGCTTCATGCCGATGTCGGTGAACGCCGCATAAAGCTGCTGGACATTGAGCGTGCTGTAGAAGTGCGAGATGTCCGTGCCACATGACCGCAAGGTCTGCTCGGCGATGGTGCGTTCGCTGGCGGAAAGCTGGTCGAGGGCGAAGCCGACAGTGAAAACCTCTATGCCCTTCGCCTTCATGGCCGAGCAAATCTGGACGGCGGCATTCGACACCGTCTGCTGGTCCTGATCCTTGGCGCTACGCAGCGTGTTGTAGGCTCCGTCCGTCATCAGGATCGCGACCTTGCGCAGCTCAGGAGCACCGTTCGGACGGATCTGAGTGAGCTTCGAATAGGCGTCCGGCGCGCCTTCGCCGGTGAAGATCCCGTCCCACTCGGGCGAAAGCGTGTACCAGCTCCATGCTGTCCCGAGAGCACCAGCCGTCGCGCCGTAGGCGGTGAGACCGTCGATCTTGTTTTTCAGAGCAGCCTTGTTCGACGTGAGAGGCAGGACCTGATTGGCCTGGTCGACGTCCTGGCAGCCGTAATTCGCATAGTTCCACTGGTAGGAGGGGTCGGAGCTGCTCGAGCCCAGATAAACGCTGGGTGTCGTGTCCGAGCTATCCCACGACCGCGTCATGCGCGTACCATCGTGTGCGTTGAGCCAAGCTCCGGCTCCCGGGGCTCGGTCCGTGGCATCGACCTGCCCGGTCGATTCGTAGTACCGCTCAGTGACGCACGGCATGATGGCAAGGTTGTTGGCCTGCTGTGTCGTGCTGGCGGAGCAGCTCCAATTACCAGACGTCTCGCTGCCACCGCTGCCCGACCCCGCGGTGCAATAGCTCATCCAACCGCTCCACGTCGCCGGGAGGCCCGTGAGCGCCGTCATCATGCTTCCGCCGCCGTTATCGGGTGCGACGCGAATGCGCGTCGAAAATGGGACGATGGCGATCCTGGAGGTCAAGGTGGACTGATCGTCGGAGACAGCAATGTCGACCAAGCGCTTGGCTGCCGCCTTCAGGCCGCTCAGCTTGGTGCCAGACGTGCAGGGGCCGATGCCGTCGTCGCACATCGAGCCGGTGGCATCGAGCATGACAGAAATCTCGATGCTGCTGCCGCCCGAACCACCCGGCGTCACGGCGGCCGTAGCGAGCTGAGTGCCGGCATCGGCGACAATCGTCATCTGGCGAATACCGGCGACCTGAAGGAGCGTCGTTGCCATGATGGCATTGCCCCTTGCCTCGATGGCCGTACCATCCTGCGAGAGTGCGAACGTGACGTTGTCCTCGAGCAAGGCCGGGGCGTTCGCCATGTTGCCAGCGTACGTCGCCTGTGCCTTGGCCAAGGCTTCGTTGGGTGCAGTCGGGTTCAACTGCAGCGAACGGGCGCCCGCCAAAACGGCTGCGTCGATCGAGGCCCGCGCCGTCGAGCGCGCCTGGAACCAGCGTCCCGTGTCGACCGCCACACCGGCACAGGCGAAGATCAGCGTGAGTGCAATGGCGAAAAAAATCGCAATGGCGCCCCGCTCGTCCCTGCACCACCGATCGCTCGCACGCCGGATCGCAATCCGCAAAGCGCCCATTTGCCTCGTTTCCCGAAAATGATCCTCTGACATTACGCGTCACTGCAAACCTAACGACAATGTTTAAAGACGGTCTGCATACTGCCGACAAAACTTGGCGGTCGCATTTAATATTTTGGTCATAATTTCAGTCGTAAATCGGCGCCCCGGCCACGAGCCTGGCCGGGGCGCCATGTTGCATGTGAAATCAACGGCGCCAGTCGCCCCGCTTCGCGATGCCGAGCCCGAGGTTCTCGCGAAGAGTCGCCCCGCGATAATCCTTCTGGTAGACGCCGCGGCGCTGCAATTCGGGTACGACGAGGCGCACGAAATCCTCGTATCCGCCCGGCATCTCGGTCGTGCCCAAGACGAAGCCGTCGCAGGCACGGTCCTTGAACCAGGCCTCCATCTCGTCGGCGACGTCCTTCGCCGTGCCTTTGAAAATCGGCTGCTCGCGGAGGCGACCGCGACCCGAGTGCTCGACGAAGTCACGCACCGTGGGGTTCTTCTTGCCGGACGACTGGATGACGCGGTCGCGCATGCCATGCATGCCGGTGAGCTGTGCGAGCTCCTGGTCCGAGAACGGCTCGTCCATGGGCTTGGAGCCGAAATCGAAGTTTATCGCCTCCGAAAGCAGCGCCAGCGTGTCGATCGGCTTCGCGAGGGCATCGGCCAGCGCGTATTTTTCCTCGGCGATGGCGCGCGTTTCGCCGACGAAACAGTAGCAGGCAGGGGCCATCACCACCTTCTCCGGATCACGGCCGGCGGCGGCGATCAGACTTTTCGTTTCCTTGTAGCTCGCCTTGGCATTCTCGAAATTGCGAACTGCGAAGAAAATGAGCTCGGCCCAGCGTGCGGCAAACTGTTTGCCGCGCCCCGATTGCCCGGCCTGGATGATGACCGGACGCCCCTGAGGCGTTGCCGGCACAGTGAAGGGCCCGCGCGACCTGTAGAACTTTCCTTCGTAGTCGAGACGATGAACCTTGCGGCCGTCGGCGAAGCGGCCTTGCTTGTCGACGATCAGGGCATCGGATTCCCAGGTGTCCCAATGGCCGAGGACCACCTCCATGAACTCGTCGGCCATGTCGTATCGGTGGTCGTGGTCGACGTGGGTGTCGCGGCCGAAGTTCAAGGCCTCGCCGTCGTTCACGGACGTGACCACGTTCCAGGCGGCGCGGCCGCCGATCATGTGGTCGACGGTCGCCCAGGCGCGGGCAATGTGGAAGGGCTCGAAATATGTGGTGGAGCCGGTGCCGCCGATGCCAAGCCGCGACGTGGCGAGGCCCATGACGGTCATGATGGTGGTGACGTCGAGCTTGACGACGCGGACGCCGCCTTCGACCGCCTCGACGTGGTCGTTCTTGTAGCGGTCTGGCATGGCGAGACGGTCGTCGAAGAAAGCGACGTGAAACTTGCCGTCCTCCAGGATCCGCCCCATGCGCTGGAAGTAGGCGGGTGTCAGAAAGTCGCTCTGCGACGAGGGATGGCGCCACGATCCGGTGTAGTTCGAGCAGTTCTGCGCCTGCATGAAGGCGACCATCGTGATCTGTCGGGGCGAGGACATGTGCGTCTCCGGTGTGATTCGTTGTCCGGCATCGGCCGGACACCGATGCTGCGGTCGTCGAGAGGGAGTTGGCTTCGCGCAGGCGGGAGCGGTGCCGAGCCAAAGCCGGCACCGGGTGCCCCTACCACTTCGGCGTTTTGTCCAGGCGCAGGATGCGGCCTTCCATGCCGGGGCCTGCCGCCGGATAGGCCTTGGTGACGCGAGCGTCGTGGCCCGGGATGAGGAGGTCACGATGGCCGGCGAGCTGATTGATGCGCCGGTATCCGTCGATCATGCCGGCGAGATCGTAGAAGATAGCGAAGGGGCGCTCGAAATCCGTCTCGTCGTACACGTGGACGGCATCCGAGGCGAGCAGCACCCAGCCGCGTTGGGTGTGGACGCGAAGCACCGCCTGTCCGCGCGCATGGCCGCCGATCAGAATGAACTCGATGCCCGGCGCGATCTCGACGTCGCCATCGTGGAAGACCATGCGGTCGGCATAGACGAGGTCGATAAGCTGCTTGACGTCGTCCGGGTGGTAGGCCGCACGGAACGGCTTCATGGTCATGTCGCGACCGGTGACGTGGATCATCTCCTCGTCCTGGATGTGGAAGCGCGCCTTCTTGTAGTCCTCGAGGGTGCCCACGTGGTCGAAGTGTGCGTGGGTGAGGATCACGTCCGGCTCGGTGGCGGCGTCAATGCCGATTTCGGCCAGGGCCTCGGACGGGCGGCAGATGAAGTCGTAGTCGCGACCCATGCGCTTGGACTGGACCGCGGTCATGCCGGTGTCGACGATCCAATTGCGGCCGTTGCCCTTCAACGCATAGGTGAAGAAATCGAGGCCCTGGATCATCTTGCCGTGCTCGCCGCCGATGAACATGTGACCTTCGTCGCGCAGGTCCTGCTTGGCGTAGCGGATGGCGTAGATCTCGTAGGTGGGCAGCATCGGCGGGTTCCTCCGGCTCGGGTGACAGCGCATCTCGCCGAAACCTAGAGCATAACGCCACCCGTTGACCAACGCCGACCTCCCGCGGTGGTGAGGAAGGGGGGACCGGCTGACGACGCGCGTTGGGGATGCTGCCGCTCAGAGCCTCCGAGCGTCGCCGAGCATTTCGCGCCCGGCGAGCAAATCAGCCCGCTCGCCATACGCGCCAACCCATCCTTTATCATCGCCGCGCTCGTTGCGAGGCCCCAGAGTGGGGCAGGCTCGGACATCGAAATGGACCGGCCGTCCATCATTGGGCATCGACGCGACTTCCGTTGGCCCGGTTGTTGTCTCTGAGCTGACACTCGTGATAGCGTTTCCAGAGCGTGTTTGGACGCTCCGCAACTGAGCCAGGAGTTGGGACACTCAACGTCCTGGCTGGCCGTAGAGGGTTCGATGTGCGCTTCAAGATCGCGTTGCAAATATCTGATCGCTGGCGGGGGCCGGTAGCGCGAGGCCATCGGCGAGGACGTCGATTGCCGACAGAGCTCGGGTTAACGACGTCGTGACGGCCAATCCTGCTGCATCTCGAGCATACAAACTTGGTCGAAAGCACCCCGAAGTCATGCGCGGGCTATCAGCTCCAGATCTACCCAAGTCTGCTAGCGTTCGCAGGGTGAGCTGAGTTCGATCGGGGCATTGAAACATGTGCAAGGGCGCTATCGGGAATTGCCTTTGGCGTATTCGCCTCCCGGCGGTCAAAGACCAAGGTCGACTCAATGATTTCTCTGGCTGACAAACGCAAGCTTTCAAAAGCGCTCCAAACACTTCACGGCGAAGACTGGGAAGATGGACTAAAACCGACCTACGACGACCGCGGCCTGGCCGCCATCGCGATCAGGTGCTTTGGTCAGATTGACCGCATCCGCGAAATAGCATCGTATCCCATCTATTGGCTGGAAATCGAAGTGTCGGATTCCAATGACACCTCTTCGGTCGAGGCCGCGATCGAGCTTCTTGTTCGTGGCACTTCGGCGAATCTCGAGTTCCTCCAGGTCGATCGCGTATTTGACGCAACCCGGCCCGAAAAGGACGCAGGCAGGCAGGTTCTGCCCAACAAGGGCGACGTGTTCCGAGGCCTCCCTGCTGTCGACAGGGTCGTGTTCAGCCGAATCAATTTCTCCGACGAGCACCTCGTAGCGCTGGCGTCAAATCCGACCCTTTCGCACATCGACATTCGCGAGTGCGACATCACGACGAAGATCGCCGGACCCTTGTCCAAGTTGAATAAGCTCGAGTTCGTCCTGCTCAGCGATTGCCCCGGTTTCCCGAGCAGCGAACAAGAATGGCTTCGAGCAAAATTGCCAAAACCGCGGGTCGTTCGCGTGGACTGATCGGCAATCTGTGGCAACCGACTTGACCCTCCAAACGAGACTCAGGACCTCATCGCTGTCGCCGCACGCTCCGCCTTTGGCGAACTGTTCAGGCAACATTCTGGGCGTCCTGTTGCTGCAGCCTCATCACGAGCGGCAACGGTGTTGCGCAGCATGGCTTGTGGGCTGGTCCGCCGCCGCGGCTCTCACCCCTCCTTGCCCGGTCTCGGCTTGACGCCGCACTTCTCCATCGGGAGCGCGGTCGTGAGCCAGCCATCCTTGGCGACCCCGACGACGTAGCGCCTGCATGCCTGGGAGATGCCCGGCACGAAATGAATGCGGAAGCGGGCGAGGCCGCGCGCAGGCCTGGCCGGCCAGACCAACTCGCTCCCGTCCGCCGTCTCGGCGATCGCCTTCTTGATGGCGATGGCGGCGTTCTTGAAGTCGGTTGCGGTGAGCCGCTGGAGAAGCGCCCGCGAAAGCTCGGGATGAAGACCGACCGATTCGGCCTTCTTCTGGAGCGGGTCGGTGAGCGGCGGCAAGGGCGGCAAGGGGGCTGGCTTATCGGCCTCTGCTGACGCGGCGGTAGCCGGTTCCGCGGGCGCGTCCCTGCCTCCGGATTCGTCGTCGACCTTCGCGAGGGGCTCCGGTGCTGCTGCGGCGACGGCGGGCAGCGGCGACGTCTCCAGGCCGGCCGTGCGGACTGGCGCGCTGTCGAGCGGCTCGAGAGTGGAAAGAACGGGAAGGACGGGTGGCGGTGCCGTAGGGGGAGGATACTGCGGGGTGGCCTCTCCGATCAGGGATCTGCCGAGAGACACCGCCGTCTCGAGGTGGGCGGTGGTCCAGTTCCAGGCGGCGATCTTGTCGTCGATCATGGCGATGCCGCCGCCGGCGAGGACCATCACAGCGAGTGCCAACCAGCGTCCGCGTTTGTGCCGACGGGCGGGTGGCGCGCCCACGCGATCATCTGGAGCGAGCTCCCAGCGCAGGAAGTCGGTGTGCTGGCGGAAATGCTCCGACGGTGACGGCGGCGCGGGCCGCGTGTACGCATGACCTGTCATGACCCCTCGTTTCGGCTGCTTGTCGAGTGGCAAATACATTCGTGAAGGCCCGCGGGACCGAGAAGCGCGCAAAAATCCCGGCCAAAAGAAGGCGATAGGCGTTCAACCGCGCGCAATCGGAGACCGCAGAACGGGAATCGCCGCGATCGGTCGCAGATGTGCTCGCCCTGATCGCGCGAGGCTGCCGCCAAGTGTGGGCTCGTCGCCGGTCGCGGCCGATGGCATTTCCGCTTTCCGAGCGGTTTGACGCGTGCAACGCTTGGCTCATCCTTTCGCCGCACGGTCACGCTTCCGGATGTCGCTTTCGCGCCGCAGATCGCTCGCAGCCCTGCTCGTCGTTTGCCTCGGCACGCTGGCGGCACCGCTCGACAGCGCCGTCAACATCGCCTTTCCCAGCATCACGGCAGCTTTCTCGCTGCCGCAATCGGGCATACGCTGGGTCATCATCGCCTACGTGCTGACCTACGCGAGCCTCACACTCGCGTTCGGCAAGCTCGGCGACCTGCTCGGCTACAGGCGGGTTTTCGTAACCGGGCTCGTGATCTCGGCCGCGGGCTATGCGGCCTGCTCGCTCGCGCCCGAGTTCGGCCTGCTGCTCGCGGGACGGGTCCTGCAAGGGGTGGGGGCAGCTCTGACTTGGAGCTGTGCGCCGGCGCTCGCAACCTCGCTCTATCCGGAAAGCGAGCGGACTCGCGTGCTCGGGTTCTACTCCGCCGCCATCGCGGTCGGTGCCGCGCTCGGACCACTGGCAGGCGGCGCGCTCGTCGAGCGGTTCGGCTGGCCGGTGGTGTTCTGGGCGCGGCTACCGCTTGTCGTGGCCGCCTTTGCCCTCGCCTGGCTCATTCCGAGCGCGGGCACGCCCGCAACCCGGCGCGCCTTCGACTGGACGGGGGCACTGCTGCTCGTGGCGTGGCTCTCGGCCTTCCTGCTCGCGGCGGCACGGCCGGAGATGGCGTACGGCGAGGCTGTCGCACTGGGACTGATCGTTTGCGGCGCAGCGGCGCTCTGGGCATTTCTCGCGCACGAGGGGCGGCATCCCGATCCGATCATCCGGCCCGCCCTTTTCCGGGAGCGCGCCTTCCTGGTGCTCAACGTGGCCAGCATCGCGGTGAACCTCGCCGGCTTCGCCGTGATGCTGCTGGTGCCCTTTCACCTGGCTCGAACGGCCGGCCTCGAAGCCGGGATCGGCGGGCTCGTTCTCGGCGCCAATGCATCCGGTGTCGTGGTCGGCTCGTGGGCGGCAGGGCGCCTCGCCGAGCGCCTGGGGCCGGTGACGCTGGCGTTCGGGGGAACGCTCGTCTCGGTGGTCGGGCTGGCGCTGGTGTCGACCTGGAGCCAGGACACAGCCCCTTACGTCATGGCGGCCTGCCTCGGGGCACAGGGGTTCGGACTCGGTATCTTCCAGGTCTCCTACACAGACCGCGTGCTCGCCACCCTGCCGCAGGCGGATCGAGGTGTCGCCGGCAGCCTGACGCTCGTGACGCGGACGATCGGGATCGTCGGCGCAGCAGCCGGCCTCACCGCCCTCAGCCGGTACCTGGAGGCGCAGGCGGTCGCCGCGGGCGCCGTCATGCCGGCGCTGGCGGCCTTCCAACAGACGTTCGGGCTCGTCAGTGGCGGTCTCGCCGCGGGGCTTGCAGTTACCGGGGCCGGGCTCCTCGCCACGCGACGCAGGGAAATCGCCTGAGGGCACCCGTTGTGGACAACTTCCGCCTGCCGCCGCGCTTGCCCGCCGGAACCCTTGAGATGGTACCCCGGCGGAGGCTATGTGTGCAGGGGACATAACCGACTTCGCCGCCCGGGCCGCAGTTTGGTCAAATTGGCGGGCAAGAAGCTCCGGTCGGGGAGTGTTCGCTCATCCTGGCGAATAGGTGTGGCAGAGTGAGGCGGTGCGATGCCGCCGCCAGCTCGGCCGTTTTCGCCATGGTCTGCGACCCGGATCGAGACCTGCGGGAGCACCATGAATCCGACCGATGTCGTGCAGTCAACGATCGCCTCGACGGGCGGAGCGCACTCGTTCATCGAGCTGTTCCTGCAGGCGCACATCGTCGTCAAAATCGTGATGGTCGGGCTTCTGCTCGCCTCCGTCTGGTCTTGGGCGATCATCTTCAACAAGGTGTTCGCGTTCCGGCATGCCCGACGCGAAGCCGACCGGTTCGAGCAGATGTTCTGGTCGGGACAATCGCTCGAGGAGCTCTACACGGGGCTCGCGCGCGACCGGACGTTCTCGATGGCGGCGCTGTTCGTCGCCGCGATGCGCGAATGGAAGCGGTCCGTCGAAGGCAACATCCGCGCCCTGGGGGGCATCCAGTTGCGCGTGGAGAAGGTGATGGACGTGACCATCAGCCGCGAGATGGAGCGGCTCGAGCGAAGCCTCCTGTTTCTCGCAACGGTGGGCTCGACGGCGCCGTTCGTCGGCCTGTTCGGCACGGTCTGGGGCATCATGACGAGCTTCCAGGCGATCGCGGTCTCGAAGAACACGAGCCTGGCGGTGGTGGCGCCCGGCATTGCGGAAGCGCTTTTCGCAACCGCGCTCGGACTGCTCGCGGCCATCCCGGCGGTGATCGCCTACAACAAGTTCTCGGCCGACTCGGCGCGCCTGGCGCAGCGCCTCGAGGCGTTCGCCGACGAGTTCGCGGCAATCGTGTCGCGCCAAATCGACGTCAGGTCGTAGGAGCCGGCGGATGGGTGCGAGCCTCGGCGGAGGGGGAAGCGGGCATAGCGGACGGCGCGGCCGCCGGCGGCGCCACGCTCCGATGAGCGAGATCAACGTCACCCCCTTCGTCGACGTGATGCTGGTGCTGCTGATCATCTTCATGGTGGCTGCGCCGCTGCTCACCGGCGGTGTTCAGGTCGAGCTGCCGCAGGCGCGCGGGCGCCAGCTCGAGGCGAACAAGGAGCCGCTCGTCGTATCGGTCACGAAGGACGGCAAGGTCTACCTCGGGCAAGAGGAGAAGACCCCGATGTCGCTCGACGAGCTTGGGCCGAAACTGACCGCGATCGCGCAAGGGCGCGGCGGCGGCAAGGAGGAGCCGGTATTCGTTCGAGGCGACAGGGCCGTGGAATACGGCTACGTCGCCCGCGTGATGGCGCGGCTGAAAGATTCGGGGTTCCGAAAGATCTCGCTGGTCACCGAGGTGGAGGGTGGAGGCTAGAGCGTGACGTTCGGGCTTGCACTGTCGGTCATGCTGCACGCTGCGCTCATCGGCTACGCGGTGCTGTCGATCGCGCAGACGACGCCGCGCGAGCCGAAGGAACCGGTGCAGGCGATCATCGCCGACGTGATCTCCGAGTCCGATCTCAACCGCATGCGCAAGGGCGTGCGCGAGGCCAAGCTCGACGCCGCCATGCCGAAAGAGGTGAAGAAGCCGGACGAAGCCGAGAAGGAGCCACCGAAGCCGCGTCCCGTCACGGCGCAGCCACCGCCACCGGCCGAAGAGCCGCCGCCGGCCGAGCCCGAACCGCCACAGGCCGCGAAAGCCGCCCCCGCGCCGCCGCCACCGCCGGCACCACCGAAGGCCGAGCCTCCCAAGCCCGATCCGGACAAGGTCGCCTTGGCGCAGAAGCTCGACGAGCTCGCCCTGAAGAAGGCGGAAGAGGAGAAGGCGCAGAAAGAGGCCGAGGCCAAAGCCAAGGCAGAGGCGGAAGCCAAGGCAAAGGCAGAAGCCGAGGCGAAGGCCGCCGAGGAAAAGCGCAAGGCCGAAGAGAAGAAGCTCGCGGAAGAAAAGCGCAAAGCCGAGGAAAAAAAGAAGGCCGAGGAGAAACGCAAGCGCCATCTGGCCGAGATGAAGCGCAAGGCGTTGGAAAAGAAGAAGGCGGAGGAGAAGCGCAAACGGGAGCTCGCGAAGAAAAAGCAGTTCGATGCGAGCCGTCTGTCCGCCCTGCTCGACAAGACGCCCGATCCCAAGCAGGCGGCGGCGGCCAACGACCAGCCCGACAAGCCGACCAATGCCAAGGGGCCGGTGCGGGGTGAATCCACCGGGCGCGACCACACCATCTCGGCGAACGAGGCGAGCTTCCTCGCCGGCCTGATGCGGCAGGCCGTCAGCCGGTGCTGGAACATCAACGCGGGCCTCGACGGCGTCCAACAGATGGTGGTGAAGGTCGAGATCCACCTGACGCCGGAAGGGCGCCTCGCCTCACCGCCGAAAGTGGTGAACAACATGGCGAACCCCGTGTTCCGGGACGCCGCGGATTCGGCCGTCCGTGCGCTGTTGCAGTGCGAGCCCTACATCCTGCCGCCGGACAAGTACGCCGGCGGTTGGGAGCACATGATCCTGACCTTCGATCCCGCCCGGATGTTCTGAGGGGCGTCGGGGCGGGGAAAGCACGAGACGTCGCGCGGGGCCAACCGATGTGATCCTCGGGCCTGCCTGCCTTCGGCGAAGGCCGACGGGTCCCGCGGGCCCATGGTGCAGTGCACCCGGAGCGTAGAGTTTGACCCTGAGCGGCTGTGAGCAGCCGCAGCATGAGGAACACCCATTCGTAGGCGATACCTCTCTTCGGGCTCGCTCGGCGGCGTTTCCCATTCGCCAATGCCGCAGGTGCGATTGAACGTCTTCACGTCTGCCCCGTCAGCCATCTTGTAGTGGCATCGTCGGCGGGAAACATGAGCTCGATCTTCAGCTCTGCAACCGCGATGTCTTCGGTGGAACCAAAGTGCGCCAGCACTGTAAGGAAGGACAACAGTCCGCCCGGGGCCTTCAATTGTGCAGCGATGGTCGCTGAAGGGAGCGCCGGTGCGTCCAGGTCCAACCCTTCGGCCATCACTTGCGCGGCCCGCTCGAGTATGGGGTCACCGCAGTAGTGGAGGCTTTCGGTCTTCAATCGCCGTGCGAAATGCGCACGGATCTCATCCGCATTCTCGAACGTCGCAGCCATGCGTTCTCGATCCGCAAAGGCCTCAAGCAGGCTGGTGCCGATGCTGACGCCAATCGCCCCGAGGAGACGCGTTGCGGAGGCATTGGCCTGTCGGATACACCAGTGGCGATCCAGAACGAAGCCTGGATATGGGTCGTGCGTCGCAAGCATGTGCTCGATAGCAGCGCGTATCGGCGTCATGGCGGCTGAACCGAGCGGTCGCGCCTTGTAGTGCCCAGCATACCCCGCCGCGAGCAACCAGCTGTTGCGATCCGCGAGCGGCACATCCAGATGGCGGCAAAGACGCAGCACCATGGCCTTGCTTGGCTGCGCGCGCCCTTTTTCCAGGAAGGCGATGTGGCGCGCAGACACGTCGGCCGTCAGCGCCAGTTCCATTTGGCTCATGCGGCGGCGTTCGCGCCAAGATTTCAGAGTGCTTCCGAATGTCTGCTCCATGGCGTGACCATAGCAACGTTCGAGCAAACTTCACTTACCTCGGAGGTCATTGGCAGCGGGAGGGGCATGCATCAGCATTGCTCAGCTCATCGACCATGGAGACCGAAAAAATGACCGCTCAATCCACTGAATCTTGGCTCAAGGCCGTGTCGATCGTCACCGCGCTGTCAGCACTACCGCTCGCATTCTCAGGATTTCCGGGCCTTTCGGCGATTGCAAACCTGTTTGTCGATCTGGCGTTCTGGCCACTCGATGGACGGCCAACGATCGCTGCGCCGGAGACGAGACTCTTTGCAGCAATCTCTGGCGGCTTGACCATCGGCGTCGCCGCTTTCACTTGGATGGTCGCTGATCGGGTTTATGCGCGCGATCCAGCGGCTGCTCGCGCCATCATCCTCGTCGGCCTCACCGCGTGGTGCGCCACGGACAGTCTCGGCTCGATTGCCGCTGGCGCCCCCATGAACGTGCTGATCAACGTGCTGATTTGGGCCGCATTCGTCTGGCCGATTGCAACTGCCCCCACGAAGACCGTTTGAACATTGCTTTGGAGCAGGGAAGCGCGTTCCCCCCAATCGGTTGTTGGCATGGTGCCTCAATGTTCGGCGGACGTCCGCTCGGCGCCGAGGGCAGGCAAGCCCGAGGACGACAACTCGAGAGGCTGCGGCCGAGACCGCTCGGGATCAATTGCGACCATCGCGAGCACCCCCGCCCGGATCCGCCCACCCACCTTCCCATCGCCGTCCAATTCGCCCTAGGATGCCGGCAGCGCGGCGGTGATGCTGCGTGCCGCCGACATTGCCCGAAGGACACGCCGACATGCCCGAGCGCTCGAACCAGCGGATTGCCTATTTCAACGGAAACTACGTGCCGGAAGGGGAGGTGCGCGTGCCGTTCCGCGACCGAAGCTTTCTCTACGGCGACGGCTGCTTCGACATGACCCGGACGTTCGCTGGAAAGCCGTTTCGCGTGAAGGAGCACATCGACCGCTTCTATCGCTCGCTCGCCTATCTCGGCATCGATATCGGACTGAAGCCTGCGGAGCTGACCGAGATCACGCATGAGGTGGTCCGCCGCAACGCCCATCTGCTCGGCGAGGGCGACGATTGGTGGGTGGGACAGCGCGTCTCGCGCGGCATCAAGAGTGTCGGCGAGGGCATGGACCCGTGGGAGGACATGGGACCGAGCGTGATCGTCGACTGCATGCCGCTGCCGCTGAAAGCACGCGCCGTACATTATCGCGACGGCATTCGCGTGGTGGTGCCGTCGGTGCGCCGCACGCCGCCGGGCTCGCTCAGCCCGCGGGTGAAGACGCACAATTATCTCAACATGATCATGGGCGACATGGAGGCGCGCGAGCGCGATCCCGAGGCCTGGGCGGTGCTGCTGGACGAGAACGGGAACCTCTGCGAGGGGATCGGCTCGAATATCTTCGTCGTAAAGGACGGCCGCATCTCGACGCCGCAAGGCCGCTACGTGCTGGAAGGCATTTCGCGCCAGACGGTGATCGAGCTCGCGCGCCAAGAGGGCTTCGAGGTGGTGGAGCGCGACATCGACCTCTACGACGCCTATACGGCCGACGAAGCCTTCCTGACCTCGACCAGCCTCTGCCTCTGCCCCGTCTCGAAGATCAATCACGCCACGATCGGCGACGGCAAGGTGCCCGGTCCGGTCGCCTCGCGGCTGCTCAAGGCCTACTCCGACTACGTGGGCCTCGACATTGCCGGGCAGTACCTGAGCCGGCTCGGCTGACCGCCGGCACGCAAGGCCATCGGCACCACGCCGTCGCGCCCGAACGACGACGGCTCGAAGGAGGAAGCGCGTCATGACGGACATCAAGATTCTGGCGACAGGCCTCGGCTTTCCGGAAGGGCCAGTCGTGTGTGCGGACGGCTCCGTGATCCTGACGGAAATCCGCAACGGGCGGTGCTCGCGCGTCGCGCCGGACGGCACGGTGTCGTTGTTCTCCGACTGCGGCGGCGGACCGAACGGCCTGGCATTCGGGCCGGACGGGTACCTCTATCTGTGCAACAACGGTGGCAGCCGCTACGTCGCGGGACACTCGATGGGGTTGGGCCCGCATCCCGACTACAAGTTCGGCTACGTGCAGCGGCTGCATCCGCAGACGGGTGAGGCGACGCTGCTCTACAAGGAGGTGGACGGCAACCTTCTCTCGGCGCCGAACGACCTCGTGTTCGACAAGGAGGGCGGGTTTTATTTCACGGACCTCGGCAAGCGGTATGCGCGTCACCGGGCCAACGGCGGCGTCTACTACGCGTTGCCGGACGGCTCGAAGGTGACCGAGGTCGCCTACCCGATCCTGAGCTCGAACGGTTGCGGGCTCTCGCCCGACGGCAAGACGCTCTATGTCGCCGACACGGAAGGGGCACGGCTCTGGGCGTTCGAGGTGCAGGGGCCCGGAAAGCTGAAGCCGAAATCCGAGTTCGCCCCGCACAGCGGGCGGATCGTGGCCGGACTGCCGGGCCGCGCGCGGTTCGACAGCCTTGCCGTCATGGCCAGCGGCAACATCTGCGTGGCCACGCTGAACACCGGCTACATCACCGAGATCTCGCCCAAAGGCGACATCGTGCGCGAGGTGAAGATGCCGGACGTCTATCCGACAAACATCTGCTTCGGCGGGGCCGACATGCGGACGGCCTATGTCACGCTCTCCGACAAGGGGCAGCTCGCCGTGATGCAGTGGCCCGAGCCGGGACTGAAGCTGAATTTCAACTGATCCAAACAGCGCGACGCAGCATCCGAACTGCGCTGCGCCGATTCCCTGTGCCGTACGAGCGAGGGTCAGCCGGCGCCGGGTGCGGTCTGGTCGAAGCCGACGAAGACCTCGAACTCGCCCGGGCGCGAGCCGACCGGCACGTCGAACGAGACGGTGCGCACAGCCGAGAAGTAGCCGACCGGCTTGTCGGCGGTCACCGTCACGTCGACCATGCCCTGCTCGCTCGAGACGCGGGCGCGCTTGGCATCGGTGACGAAGATGTTGACCGGCAGGCTGACCATGCCGGGCCGACCCTTCGGACCCAGCAGGACGCGACCGGAGAAGCCGTATTTGACAGTAACGCGGGTGCCCTGGATCTGGCACTCGCGGGCGGTCTGCGTGATCTCTCCGCGGTGCAGGACGGCGAGGCCGTCGCCGATGCGACCTTGCTCGTACACCGTGACGTGATGGTCGCGCGGCCAGACGGAAAAGCGCGGGCAACCGCCGGCCACGTCGCCACCGGCCGACATCGGCGCATTGGCCTTTGCGGCCGAAAGCATCTGCTCGTGGGTCACGGCCTTCTCGGAGGCCTTCGAGGCCGTGCCGCCGCCAAACATGCCGCCGCCGATCCCCGAGGTGATCGACGACATGCCGCAGCCGCTCAATACAGCCGCCATGGTTGCCGCACCGATGATGCGGCCGAGCGCGCGCACCGCGAACGTCGCTGTTGGAGCCACGCTACCCCCGTCCGTTCCAAGCCGCGGCATCTGACGCGCCGCTGACTCACTCCCCCTCGAGAGACTGGGCGGACCATCGCCCTTGTCCGAAGGCGATGTCAAGTGTAGCACCTTGAGTTTCCCAGGCGCCGTGTCGCATCGGTGCCCCGATGCCGCAACCGCAGCCGATTTCGCACCTACGGAGCCGCTCGACCGCATGGAAACGCCTGCCCGCCCCAAGCTCACCGTCCTGCTCGCGGCGCCGCGCGGCTTTTGTGCCGGCGTGGACCGCGCGATCCAAATCGTCGAGTTGGCGCTGCGCAAGTACGGTCCTCCGGTCTACGTGCGGCACGAGATCGTGCACAACCGCTTCGTGGTCGATTCTCTGCGCCAGAAAGGCGCCATATTCGTGGAGGAGCTCGACGAGATCCCGGAAACCGATGCGCCTGTGATATTTTCAGCACATGGCGTTCCCAAGGCGGTTCCGGCGGCGGCGCGTTTGCGCAACCTTTTCTATCTGGATGCGACGTGTCCGCTCGTCTCCAAAGTGCACGTCGAGGCCGAGCGCCATCACGAGAACGGCTACGAGATCGTGCTGATCGGGCACGCCGGCCATCCCGAGGTGATCGGCACGATGGGGCAGCTGCCGGACGGTGTCGTTCGCCTGGTCGAGACGGTGGAGGATGCTCGGCGCTTCGAGGCGAGGACGCCCGACAAGCTGGCCTGGATCACACAGACGACGCTGTCCGTCGACGACACAGCGGGTATCGTTGCGGCGCTGAAGGCTCGCTTTCCGAACATCGTGGGACCGCACAAGGACGACATCTGCTATGCGACGACCAACCGACAGGCGGCGGTGAAGGCGATTGCGCCGCGGGCCGATTGCGTGCTCGTCGTCGGTGCGCCCAACAGCTCGAACTCGCTTCGACTGGTCGAGGTCGCCGAGCGGGCCGGCTGCTCGCGCTCCATGCTGGTGCAGCGCGCAAGCGATCTGCCCTGGCACAGGCTCGAGGGTGTCAGGACGCTCGGCATCACGGCCGGTGCGTCGGCGCCGGAGGTTCTGGTGGACGAGATCATCGCGGCGCTCGGCGAGCGCTTCGACGTGACGCTCGAGCAGGTCCGTACGGCGGAAGAGCGGATCGCATTCAACGTACCCAGGGAGCTGCGCGACGCGCCGGCTCCGGGCTGAACGGACGGCGGGAGCGGGCGCCATGGCAGTCTATACCGATGTCGGCGACGAGGAGATCGGCGCCTTCATTGCGAGCTACGGCCTCGGGGAGGTGGTGTCGTTCAAGGGCATCGCCGAGGGCGTCGAGAACACCAACTATCTCGTGGAGACCGAGCGCGGGTGGTTCATCCTGACGCTCTACGAGAAGCGCGTTAACGCGGCCGAGTTGCCGTTCTTCCTGGCGCTCATGGAGCACCTCGCCGGCTCGGGGCTCAGTTGCCCGACGCCCGTCCGGGATCTCGAGGGTCGAAATCTGCGGGAGCTGGCGCAGCGCCCGGCGGCGCTCGTCACGTTTCTCGAGGGCCTTTCGGTGCGGCGCCCGACGGCGGAGCATTGCCGCGAGGTGGGCGAGGCGCTGGCACGCATGCATCTAGCCGCCGCCGATTTCAGCATGACGCGGCGAAATGATCTCGGGCTCGGCGACTGGCAGCCGCTCTATGAAAAATTCGCAGCGCGCGCCGACGAGATTCGCCCCGGGCTCGGCTCGGTGATCGAGACCGAGCTCGCCAGTCTCGCGCGCGCCTGGCCGAAAGACCTGCCGACCGGCGTCATCCATGCCGACCTCTTTCCCGACAACGTCTTCTTCCTGCACGACAAGGTATCGGGGCTGATCGACTTCTATTTCGCCTGCACGGATGCGCTGGCCTACGACGTGGCTGTGTGCCTCAACGCCTGGTGCTTCGAGGCCGATGGCGCCTTCAACATCACGAAGGGCCGCGCGCTGCTCAAGGGCTACGACAGCGTGCGGCACCTGTCGGCGGCAGAGCGGGCCGCGCTGCCGATGCTGGCGCGCGGCTCTGCACTGCGGTTCCTGCTGACCAGGGCCTACGACTGGATCAATACGCCGGCGGGCGCGCTCGTGAAGCGAAAGGACCCGGGCGAGTACGTGCGACGGCTCCGGTTCCATCAGACGATCAAGTCGGTGCGCGAGTACGGCCTCGACGATGTAGCGGCGACGAACGCGCAATGAGCGACGGCGAGAAACCCCACGTCACGATCTTCACCGATGGCGCGTGCTCGGGAAACCCGGGACCGGGCGGCTGGGGCGCCATCCTCGTCTCGGGCCCGCACCGCAAGGAGATCAACGGCGGCGATGCGGTGACGACAAACAATCGCATGGAATTGATGGCGGCCATCTCGGCACTCGAGGCACTGAAACGGCGCTCGAAGGTCGAGCTGTGGACCGACAGCAACTACGTGAAGGACGGCATCTCGAAGTGGATCCACGGCTGGAAGCGGAACGGCTGGAAGACCGCCGACAAGAAGCCGGTCAAGAATGCCGAGCTGTGGCAGCGGCTCGATCAGCTCCGCCTGAAGCACGACATCTCGTGGCACTGGGTCAAGGGCCACGCCGGCCACGATGAGAACGAGCGAGCCGACGAGCTCGCTCGCGAGGGCATGGCGCCGTTCAAGAAGAAGCCGTGAGGCGTGCGAGAGGCTGGATTACAGCCCTCACGCACCGCCCCGTGCCAGCGAGCCAACGATGCTGCCGCTACCTGCTTCACGCCTTCTTTGCGGGGACCTTGACGATCTCCATCGGCGCCGGATGGTAGCGGAAGCCGTCACCGTGCTTCGACATATAGCCATAGCCCGGCCACGGGAAGTGATAGGCGAGCATGGGGATCTTGTTCGTGGAGAGCATGTCGAGATAGCGCACGCGTGTCGCCGCCGACTGCTTCGGATCGGTGTCGTAGGCGAACTCCAGGCGCGGACGCTCGACGAGCAACACCTGGTGGTGGGTGAGATCGCCGATCAGGGCGAGTTGCTTGCCCTCGCTCGAGAGCATGAAAACCATGTGGCCGACCGTGTGCCCGGGCGCCGACATGGCCGTGATGCCGGGCAGGAACTCCTGGCCGTCCTTGATGAACTTGATGCGATCGCGATAGGGCAGCAGGTTCTTGCGGGCGTGGGCGACGAAATCCTTGTTCTTCTTGGGGTCCTTGTCGTCGGTCCAGAAGTCGTAGTCCGCCTGGCTGATGTAGACCGTCGCGTTGGGAAAGAGCTTGCGGTTCTTGGCGTCGACGAGGCCGCCGATGTGATCGATGTGGGCGTGGCTGCAGACGACCGAGTCGATCTGTGCGGGCTTGATGCCCGCCTCCTTGAGACTCTGGATGAGGCGGCCGGTGGTGGGGCCGAACATCTTCTGCGCCCCCATGCCCGTCTCGAACAGGACGAGATTCTTGCCCGTGTTCACGACCGGCGAATTCTGCTCGAGCACGACGCTCGTCGGCGAGAGGAAGTTGTCGGTGAGAAGCTTGCCGATCTCCTCCTTGGTCGCGCCGAGGAATGCGCCGCCCGGATCGCCGAGTGGGAGAGGACCATCGGAGACCATGGTCACCTGCATGGTGCCGTGGTTGAACCGATAGAAGTAGGGCACCTGCGACTTGAGCTGCGGCGCCTTGGCCAAAGCGTAGGGAGTGTCGAAACCGGCCGCAGCGGTTGCCGCGGCTGCGCCAGCGCCGAGCAGTGCAGCGCGCCGGCTGATCAGGAACTCAGACATGGGCTTCCTCCGATAATGGGCTCGCCTTCGTAACGGGCGCTCCCTGGAGACAAGACTAGTCCGGGCCGACGGCGCGCGCATCAGGCTTCGTTCGGCGACGAAAAAACGGCCGGCCCCTGGGAGCCGGCCGCAAGGCACGACGTTTCGGAACGGCAGCCTTACCGGAAGATCACGGGCATGCCGGCTTTCTCCAGGGCCTCGGCACGCGCCTTCATCCACTCGGCGCGGAACTTGTCGGCGGCGACGTTCTTCGCGACGAACGCCTTCCAGGCTGCAGCAAGTACGCCCTGGCGTTTCAGCACCGCCTGGTTGTTCTTCTCCTGCTCGTCCTTCCAGAGGCCTTTTTCCTTATAATACTCGACCGCTGCCGGGTGGTACGGCATTACGTAGGTGAGGTTCTGGTTGGCGAGCTTGTAGCCGTCCATGCCGGGGCCGGCGTCCTTGAACTGGTCGTAGTTCTCCATCACCGCCTTGGTCAGCCCGTAGGCGACGTCGTCGCTCACTCCCTTGTTCACGATGAAGATCGGGTAGGGATAGCTCGCGCCCTCGAAGGGCTCCGTGTTCTTTGCGCCTTTCGTGAAGTTGGTGACCTTGGATTTCGACCACCAGGGTGCGACGGCGAGGGCGCGGTCCCAGCCGGCCTTGTCGGAGTGCGGCATCGGCGGGAAGTAGAGGCCGCGCGGGGAGGCCGCGATGCGGGTGTAGTTCGAGGTGATGGTGCTGCCGAAGACGCCATCAGCCTGGCCGTTGAGCACCGCCTCGAGCGACTGGCCGAAACCCGGGACCTCGACCTTGGTCACGTCGTTCCAGGTGAGCCCGGCGAAGGCGAGGTAGGCTTGAGCCTGGATGTTGAGTGCCGGTGCGCCCTTCACGAAGGTGATGCGCTTGCCCTTCAGGTCGGAGGCCTTCTCGATGCCGACGTCGGCTGCGACCGCGATCTGTGCGCCGTTACGCCCGATGTTGTTGAACAGGTTGAAGATCTGTTGCGGCCCCCAGTTCTTGTCGGCGAACATGAAGACGCCTTCCTGGGCGAAGTAGGCCGCGATACCGCAAGCGCAGACCTGGGTCTGGCCGACGCGCAGCGGCGTCATGCGCGAGACGTCATTCTTGCCGGGAATGATGCGCAGGCCGACGCCGTAGTTCTTGGTCAGCATCTGGCCGAGACCGACGGACTGCGAATAACCGGACGAGCCCGTCTCGTAGGCCGACCACGAAATGTCCTTCGGCAGCTTCACGTCGCGCGCCGCAGCGGGCATTGCAGCGGCGCCAAGCAGCGCCGCTCCCGAGGCTGCCCGGGCGAGCCCCGCCCAGAACACGTTCTCGATGATTGCCATTTGGCTCATTCTCCCTGTTGTTGACTTTGGATTACGAGATTTCGCCCGCCGCACTCGTGTTGCGGCCGCGGCCGAAAGTCTGGTGCTCGCTTGAAGGCAAGAGCCACCGGGCCATGGGCCTCGGCGATGCATCCATCGCCGCGGAAATGTTCTGTCACGTCGAGAGCCTCATGCGGGCGCGGCCGCCTCGCGCGATCGGCCGAGCCACGACAAGGCAAGCCCCGCCGCGGCGATGAGGGCCGCGATCTCGAGCAGCTCGAAGTGAGTGAAGCCGATGAGCTTGCCGCCCGGCATGGCGAGCACGATGCCCGCCGCGACGAGCAACGCGCGGCCGGGCCAGGCCAGCACGTTGCCGTCGATGCGACCGATGCCCCAGACGTAGCCCTGCAAGGCGCCGCAGATCATCGCGATGCCGAGCAACGCCGTGCCGAGGACGATCAGAACCTCGAACGCCGGAGCGCGGCCGATGAGGGCGGGATTGAGCACGAAGAAGAAGGGCACGAAGTAGATGATGGAGCCGAGGCGCATCGCCTCCAGCCCCGTCGTCATCGGGTTCGACTTGGCGATCGACGCAGCGGCATAGGCACCGAGCGCCACCGGCGGCGTGATGAACGAGATCATTCCCCAGTAGAGCAGGAAAAGATGCACGGCCATCTTGTCGAGCCCCTGGCCGACGAGGGCCGGAGCCAGCGTCACCGCGAGGAACAGATAGGCTGCCGTCACGGTCATGCCGATACCGAGGATGAAGCTGGTGATGGCGCCCATGACCAGCAGCAGGAGCACGTTGTCGCCGGCAAACTGGACGAGCGTATAGGTAAGGCTGCCGATCTTGCCGGAAAGCGACAGGGCTCCGATGATGAGACCCACGCCGGCGAGGATGGCGGCGAGCTCGGCGAAGAGACGGCCGACCGCCGCGACGAAATCGTAGAGCTGCGACAGCGACCAGCGATGCGCCTTGTTGAACTGGTTGATCAGCAGCAACGCCAGCGTCGCGTAGTAGGGGGCCTGGGCCTCGCGCTGCAGATAAAGCAGCATGATCATTAGGACGGCGAAGACGGCGACGTAGTACCAGCCGTCGCGCAGCACGGTGCCGATCCGCGGCAGTTCAGCAGTGGGGAGGCCCTTCAGACCGTAGCGCGCCGAATAGGCGTCGATCTGCAGGAAGAGACCGAGATAGTAGAGGAGCGAGGGGAAGATCGCGGCGATCACGATCTCGGCGTAGGGCACCTCGATGAACGTCGACATGACGAACGCCGTGGCGCCCATCACCGGCGGCATGAGCACACCGCCGGTCGAGGCGCAGGCCTCGACGCCGCCGGCATAGGCCGGACGGAAGCCGACACGCTTCATGGCGGGAATGGTGAGCACGCCGGTGGTGAGCACGTTGGTGATGACGCTGCCCGACATGGAGCCCATGAGGCCCGAGGAAAAGATCGCAACCTTGGCCGGGCCGCCGCGGTGACGACCGAGGAGCGCGAAGGCCAGATTCAGGAAGAAGGCGCCGCCGCCGGTCATCTGCAGTGCCACGCCGAAGACGAGGAAGCCGATGACCAGGTTCGCGAAGGCATTCATCGGAATGCCGAGAACGCTTTCGGTGCCGTAGATGTGGAAGCCTGCCGTCACCTCCGGCGAGACGGCCTGGCCGCGCAGGACGCCCGGCGCCCACGGCGCAATGATCGGGTAGACGGACACGACGAGACAGATGGCGAAGATCGCGGTGCCGCCGGCCCGCCGCAAGGCTTCGAGGACGATCGCCCACATGACGAAGGCCAGCACCTTGCCGTGGGGCGGGGCGTTATATTCCCAGCCTTCGTTCAAGAGCGCGTCGCCGCGGACGACGAAATAGAACGGAATGGCAAAGGCCAGGAACGCGAGAAGCAGATCGTACCAGGGCGTGTGATCCCGGGCGCCCGAATAGGCCGGGTAGATGAAGAACACGACGGGCAGCAAGAGCCCCATCATCATGTAGAAGTACTGGGTCTCGAGCGGCACCCAGGTGCCGAGGATCGGTCCGAGCCCGAAAATCAGATACATCGACAGCGCAACTGAGGCGAGGGCGCTCAGGGCCACCACTCCCTTCGCCCACGGCGCAAGGACGCGCTGTGCGGAGAGCTCGGCTGCAGTGGCGATCTTCTCGCCTTCGGTTACGTCCATGGACATTTGTTTTCTCGCGGCGGGAGGCTCGGAATGCGGCGCGTTGAGCGGGCCGGTCCTCGATCAGGACGACAAGGAGTTTGCGGCCCCGTGAGGGGCCGCTGGGATGGTGGGGCGACGGCTACTCGAAGACGACGGGCAAGCCGGCCTTCTTGAGCGCTGCAGCACGCACCTTCAGCCATTCCCCGGCGAATTTGTCGGAGGCGACGGACTTGCCCGACATCTCCTTCCAGGCGGCGGCGAGGACGTCCTGGCGCTTGAGCAGGTTGGCGTTGTGCGCGTCATGCTCTGCCGTCCAGACGCCCTTCTCCTTGTAGTATTTGATCGCCGCGGGGTGGTACGGGAAGATGAACGAGAGTTTCTGCGAAGTGAGCTGGTAGCCGTCCATGCTGGGCCCCGACTCCTTGATATCCCCATAGTTCTCCATCACCGCCTTGGTGAGCCCATAGGCGAGATCCTCCGGAGCGTCTGCCGTCGAGACGAAGATCGGGTAGGGGAAGTTGCTGCCCTCGTAGGGGAGCTGGCCCTTGTATCCCGGAACGACGGTTTCGATTTTCGAGGGGATCCACCAGGGCGCGATCTTGTGCGCCCGCTCCCAGCCGGCCTTGTCGGAGTGCGGGAGCGGCGGGAAGTGCAGGCCCTGGGGCGATGCGACGAGCTGGGCGTACTTGCTCGACACCGTCGAGCCCCACACCGCGTCCGCCTGGCCGTTGATGACGGCGTCGACCGACTGCCCCCAGCCCGGAACCTCGATCTTCTGCACGTCGTTCCAGGTGAGGCCGCCGAAGGCGAGGAAGGCCTGCATGTTCTGGTTGAGGGCGGGGGCACCTTTGACGAACGTGACGCGCTTGCCCCTGAGGTCCGACGCGACCTTGACGCCGGACGTCGCGGCGACGGCGACCTGCTGGCCGTTCTTGCCGTTGTTGTTGAACAAATTGTAGAGCTTCTGCGGCCCCCAATTCTTGTCCGCGAACATCAAGACGCCTTCCTGCGCGAAGTAGGAGGCGATACCGCAAGCGCAGAGCTTCGACTGGCCGATCTTCAGGGGCGTCATGCGCGAGACGTCATTCTTGCCGGGAATGATGCGCAGATCGACGTTGTGCCGCTTCTTGAGCATGTTGCCGATGCCGACCGACTGGGCGTAGCCGGAGGACCCGCTCTCATAGGCGGTCCACGACAGGTCGCGAGGCAGCTTCACATCGGCCGCACCCGCAGGTGCAGCAAGCGAAAAGGCGAGGCCGGCCGCCAGGAATGCGCGTGGCACACCGGACGACTGATCGAGGCTGAGGAATGACGTCACCGTGTTTCTCTCCCTAGTATTGGTCCCATGCGCCCCTGGAGGCGCCGGAGCTGCCTTTTTTTGATGGCAGCAGGAGAGAACGTAAGTGGAGAGCCGGGAGCCGGTCAACGAGCAAAGGACGGTGATACGGCCCGATCAGGCAAACCTCGTCAGCGCGACTTCACGTCCCAGAAGTCGCCGCGGAAATAGAGCAGCGGCTGGGCATCCTCGCGGAAGCGGCCATCGCGAACCCTGCCGATGAAAATCGAATGGGTCTGGAACTCGTGCTCGTCGGCGAGCTCGCAGTCGAGGGTGGCCAAAGCCCCCTTCAAGGCCGGCGCGCCGGTCTCGAGCGTGTCCCAGGCATCGGCGTCGAAGCGGGCCTCGCCCTCGACGAGCTTCGTCGAGAACCGCTTCGCGAGGTCGAAATGGTCCTGCGCCAGGATGTTGACGCCGAAACACTTGCAGGCGCGAATAGGCGCGTGTGCGCTCGCGTTCCGATTGACGCAGATGAGGATGGTCGGCGGGGTGTCCGACAGCGAGCACATGGCCGTGGCGGTCAGGCCCGTACGGTCTCCGGGGTTACCGACCGTGATGATGGTGACGGCACCCGCCTGGTGGCGCATGAGGTTCTTGAATTTTGCGCTGTCCATCTCGTCGTGCTCCCGCTCGATCCCGTGTCCGGCTTCAACCTGACACGGCAGGCGAAGCTTGGCATCGGCTTAAATGTGCCACGCCAGCGGCGTCAGGCTAAAGCCAGACGCCGCCTGCTCGCAATGCCCCCGGCCGACTACGCCTTGGGTTTCCAGTCGCCGATCTGCGCCTTCGGCAACCCGAGGTTTTCGCGCAGCGTCGAGCCCTTGTAGTCCTTCTGATGCAGCCCACGGCGCTGCAATTCGGGGACCACCAGGCGAACGAAATCCTCGTAGGCGCCCGGGATATGGGTTGCAGCCACCACGAAACCGTCGCAGCACGTGTCGAACCATTCCTCAAGGCCGTCGGCAATCTCCTTCGGGGTGCCGACGAAGCGCGGGAACTCGCGCACCGTGCCCCGGCTCGAGAACTGCACGAAGTCGCGGATGGTCGGATTCTTCTTGCCGGAGAGCGCCGTGACACGATCGATGATGGCCCTGAGCCCGCTTACGCCGGCCAGCTCCTCGTCGGAGAAGCTCGAATCCATGGGCTTGGAGTAGAAATCGAAGTTCAGCGCTTCCGAGAGCAGGGCGAGGCCATCGACAGGTTTCGCCATGCTGTCGATGAGCGCCATCTTGTCCTCGGCCATGGACTTCGACTCTCCGGGTACGACGTAGACCGCGGGCGCCACGGCCACCGAGGCCGGGTCGCGGCCTTCCTCGGCCACCATGGCCTTGAAGTTGTCGTACGTCTTCTTGCCGATCTCGAGGTTCGGCAGGACCCAGAAGACGAGCTCGCCCCAGCGTGCAGAAAAGCGCTGGCCGCGGCCGGACTGGCCGGCCTGGATCACGACCGGCCGGCCCTGGGCCGAGCGAGGGACCGTGAACGGGCCCTTCGAGGAGAACCACTTCCCCTTGTGCTCGAGGCGATGGACCTTATCGCCGTCGGCGAAGAGCCCCGACGCCTTGTCGATGACGATGGCATCGTCCTCCCAAGTGTCCCAGTGGCCGAGCACGACCTCCATGAACTCGTCCGCCATGTCGTATCTGAGATCGTGGTCGACATGGCTCACCTGACCCATGTTGTGGGCCTCGCTGTCATTGAGCGAGGTGACGACGTTCCAGGCCGCCCGGCCGCCGACCATCAGGTCGAGCGTCGAGATCACACGGGCGACGTGGAAAGGCTGGTAGTACGTCGTCGAGTAGGTGGACCCGAGGCCCAGGTTCCTGGTTGCCATGCCCATGCAGGCGAGGATCGTCACAGGATCCATCTTGACGACCCGGGCGCCGTTTCGCACGGCCTCGCGATGGTCGTTGCCGAGGATGTCCGGCATGGCCAGCCGGTCGTCGAAGAAGCACAGGTGGAACTTGCCGTACTCCAGCGTCTGGGCGATGCGCTGGTAGTACTGAGGCCCCAGGAAATCCGTCGCCGAGTGCGGGTGGCGCCAGGAGCCGATGTAGTTCGAGCAGTTCTGGGCCTGCATGAACCCGATGAGGGTCATCTCGCGCTTACGGGCCATCGTCTTGTCCTTTGAGGGGCGTGACTGTGCTGAATCCATTGTCCGGACAAAGCGGATACGCGGTTTTCCGTGTCGCGTCATGCCCCGTCCGGGGGCTGCGCGGAAAAGTGGCGGCAAGATCCCGGTTACGGTCCTGACTTCGATCAAGGCCCGAGGGATGGACAAGGGTGCCGCTCTCCGGTATATTTCTCTCATGACAGAAACGTCAGACCATAAAGTATCCCTGCCGCCTGCCGTGCAACGCTTCGTGTTGCATTGGGGCGAGATGGGCGAAACGTGGGGCGTCAACCGCTCCATCGGCCAGATCCATGCCTTGCTCTACCTCTCGGGCAGGCCGCTCACCGCCGAGGACATCGCGGAGACGCTGTCTCTCGCGCGGTCGAACGTGTCGAACTCGCTGAAGGAACTGCTCGGCTGGAGCCTGATCCGACGTGTGCAGGTGCTGGGCGACCGGCGGGACTTCTTCGAGGCCGAGGCCGATCTCTGGGAGATGGTCACCCGCATCGCAGAAGGCCGCAAATCTCGCGAGCTGGACCCCACGATCGCCACACTGAAGGCTTGCATGACCGAGGCGAACGCCGACCGGTTCATGGACCCGAAGGCGAAGGAGCGCATCGCGGCCATGCTCTCGTTCGTCGAGATGATCGACAAGTGGGCATGCGACATGCGGCGCGTGCCGCGCTCGAAGCTGATGATGCTGATGCGGCTCGGCAGCGCCATCCTGCGCTTCATTCCAGCGAAGGCCGAGGCGGAGGCGAAGTCCTCCGGCGGCTCGGAAGCGGCAAAGAGCTGAGCTTGGTTTTTTTTGCGAGGATATTTCTGTCATGACAGAAACAACCGTCGAAACCAAGAGGCCCACGTTTCCTCACCGAGCCAGCGGCTCGATCGCGGACACGTCCTGGTGCGCGCCTCGGCAGGCGCCCGACCAGCGATTTGCGCGCCTGCTTGGGGACGCCGCCTGGCACACGCTGCCGGCGCGCGTCAGATACCGCTTCTCACGACACCTCGCTCCAGGCGAGACGCGTCTCTTTCGGGGGCGGGTGGTTTCGACGCGTCTCAGCCTCGCCGGCCGGATCTTCGCCCAGCTCGCCCGCGTCGCCGGAAGTCCGCTGCCCGAGACCGATGGGGCGAGCGGGCCAGCGACCGTACTCGTGACGGAGGCACCGACTCTTGGCGGGCAGGTCTGGACACGCACCTACACACGCGCCCGGAACTTCCCGCAAACGATCAACTCGGTGAAGCGCTTCTCGGGACCGACGGGCCTGGAGGAGTACCTGGGCCACGGGCTCGTCATGCGGCTGCGCCTTGCAGCAGAGGACGGTTGTCTCGTCTTCCGCAGCGCCGGGTACGACGTGCTCGTCGCCGGCCAGCGCATTCCCCTGCCCCGATGGCTCACGCCGGGCACCTGCACCATTACCCACCGCGACCTGGGAGGCGGCGTCTTCGCCTTCACGCTTGGCCTCGAGCACGCCTGGCTTGGCGAGCTCGTACACCAGGTCGCGCACTTCGAGGAGGTTCAGTGATGACACCGGAACTGCTTGTGGTTCTCATCGTGTTGCAGATCGCGATGGGGGCGTTCGATACGCTCTATCACCACGAAATGACGGAGCGCCTGGCCTGGCATGCAACGGCCGAGAAGGAGTTGCGCCTGCATGCGGTGCGCAACTGGCTCTATGCCGGGCTCTTCCTGCTCGCGGCGTGGGGCGAGCCGCACGGTGCGCTGGCAGCAATCGTGCTTGCCGTCCTGGCGGTCGAGCTATTGATCACGCTCTGGGATTTCGTGGAGGAGGACCTGTCGCGGAGGCTGCCCGGGACGGAGCGCGTCACGCACACGCTGCTCGCGGTGAACTACGGCGGCATCCTCACCTTCATCGGCCCGATGCTCTGGGCGTGGATGTCCGAGCCAACCGGCCTCGACCTCGTCTCGCGCGGACTGCTGAGCGGTCTCTTGACGCTCGCCGCGCTGGCGGTCGCGATCTTCGGCCTGCGTGACTGGCTCGCCGCCGCGCGCGCGCCGCGGCTCGTGCACACGGCGGCGGCCCCGCTCGTCGCGGCTCTGGGACCGGAGCGCCGTCGTGTTCTGGTGACAGGCGCGACGGGCTTCATCGGGACGCGGCTGGTGGCGGCGCTGGTCGAGGGAGGCCATGACGTGGTTGCGCTGGTGAGAAGCCGGGACAAGGCGGCAGGCCTCGCTGCGCCGGTGACGCTGGTGACGCGGCTCGAGCAGATACCGGGCGACGCGCTAGTCGATGCCATCGTCAACCTCGCCGGCTCGCCTGTCGCCGACGCGCCGTGGACGCGGGCGAACCGGCATCGCATCCTGCGCTCGCGGCTCAAGGTTGCGCGGGCGATCGAGCGGCTGGTGGCTCGTCTGGAGAGAAAGCCCAAGGTTCTGGTCACGGCGAGCGCGATCGGATTCTACGGCGAGGGCGGGGACGACCCGTTGACCGAGGCCGACCGGCCATCCGGGGCGCGGAAGCTGGGGTTCGCGCATCGGTCGTGCGCGGCCGTCGAGACGGCGGCGGCCCGCATCCGGGCTCAGGGCGTGCGCGTAATCGCGCTTCGGATCGGGCTGGTGCTCGACCACTCCGGCGGGATGCTGGCGCGCATGCTGCCGGCGTTCGACCTGGGGCTCGGTGGCCGTATCGGCAGCGGCCGGCAGTGGATGAGCTGGGTGCATCGCGACGACGTCGTCAGGCTCGTCGCCCACGGCATTGCGCGAGACGACATCGAGGGCGCGCTCAATGCGACGGCACCGGCGCCGGCGCGCAATCGTGACTTCACGGCGGCACTCGGGCGTGCGCTCGGCCGGCCGGCCCTGCTGTTCATCCCGGCGTGGCCGCTGCGCACACTGCTCGGCGACATGGGGAACGAGATCCTGCTCGCCTCGCAGCGGGTTATGCCGGCCAAGGCGCTCGGCACGGGGTTCAAGTTCCTCTACCCATGCCTCGAAAGCGCCCTGGCGGCGGCTGTTGGCCAGCGGCACGGGGCACGTCCGACCTCCGCCGCGAAGCCCGCCGAAGGACGCGCCGCCCTTGCCAGCCCGGCGGAATGACGGCTAGGGAGTGAGTTCGGCTCCGAGCGGGGCCCGGTCGCGTCGGCGGCTGGGCCTTCCGCGCGGGCCCTTCACTCCAGCCGGGGCGCCCCGTCATATGCTCTCGTCCTCCGAACTCCTGATCGAGCTCTTCTCCGAAGAGATTCCGGCGCGCATGCAGTCGAAAGCGGCCGAGGATCTCAGCCGCCTGGTCGTCGAGGGGCTCAAGGGACGGGGGCTCGGCGTCGGAGCGGCGATGGCGTTCGCGACGCCGCGGCGGCTGACGCTCGTGGTGCAGGACGTGCCGGCGATGTCGCCTGCCATATCGGACGAGCGCAAGGGGCCGAGGGTCGGCGCGCCGGACGCGGCGATCCAGGGGTTTCTCAAGAGTGCCGGGCTCTCGTCGATCGAGCAGGCCAAAGTGGTCGAGGACGGCAAGAAGGGCAGCTACTATGTGGCCCGGATCGAGAAGCCCGGCCAACCGGCGCCGGTTCTGATCGAGGACGTGCTGCGCGAGACGCTGGAGAAGTTCCCGTGGCCGAAATCGCAGCGATGGGGCGCCGGCTCGTTCCACTGGGTGCGGCCGCTGCATTCCATCGTCTGCCTCTATGACGGCAAAGTGGTGCCGGTCGAGGTGGGGGGCATCACGGCGTCGAACGTCACGCGGGGGCATCGCTTCCACGGCAACGAGCCGTTCGAGGTGAAGAACTTCGAGGACTACGGCACGAAGCTGAAGGCCGCAAAAGTGCTGCTGCCAGCCTCGGAGCGTGCCGAGATGATCCGCGAGCAGGCGCTGGCACTCGCGAAGAAGGCTGGGCTGGAGCTGGTCGAGGACGAGGCGCTGCTCGCCGAGAACGCCGGCCTCGCGGAATGGCCGCTCGTCTTGATGGGCACCTTCGACGAGGAATTCCTGGCGGTGCCGGGCGAGTGCCTGACGACCTCGATGAAGAACCACCAGAAGTGCTTCTCGTTGCGCGATCCGAAGACCGGCAAGCTCGCCAACAAGTTCCTGATGGTGTCGAACCTCATTCCGGTCGACGGCGGGCACGAGGTGATCGCCGGCAACGAGAAGGTGATCCGCGCGCGGCTGTCGGATGCGCGCTTCTTCTGGGAGCAGGACCTCAAGCGCCACCTCGAGCCGATGCATTTCGAGCTGAAAGGCATCACCTTCCACGAGAAGCTCGGCACGCAATGGGACCGTATGGAGCGGATCACGGAGCTCGCCCGCCAGATCGCGGGCTCGGTCGATGCGGAGCCGGAGCTCGCGGGGCGCGCGGCGCAACTGTGCAAGGCGGATCTCGTCTCGGGCATGGTCGGCGAGTTCCCCGAGTTGCAGGGCCTGATGGGGCGCTACTACGCCGAGGCCGAGCACATGAACCCGAAGATCGCCACCGCGATCGAGGAGCACTACAAGCCGCGCGGGGCGGGTGACACCGTGCCGACGGCGCCAGTTTCCATTGCGGTGGCGCTGGCGGACAAGCTCGACACGCTGGTGGGATTCTGGGCCATCGGCGAGAAACCGACGGGCAGCGGTGATCCGTATCAATTGCGGCGCGCGGCGCTCGGCGTGATCCGGATCGTGCTGGAGAATGATTTGCGGGTGCCGCTGGTCGACCACCTACAAAGGCACAAGCTGCGATTGGAGGCCCAGACCGAGGGCAAGCCGATCGAACTTGAAAGCGAATCTGGAGACTTGCAGGGCTTTGCGGGACGTAAGGCCTACCAGTCTGTGATGGACCTCCTCTCCTTCTTCGCCGACCGGCTGAAGGTGCATCTGCGCGAGAAGGGCGCCCGCCACGACCTGATCGACGCGGTGTTCTCGCTCGGCGGGCAGGACGACCTGGCGCTGATCGTCCGCCGCGTGGAGGCTCTCGACGATTTCCTGAAATCGGACGACGGAGCCAACCTGCTGGCCGGCGTCAAGCGTGCGGCCAACATCCTCTCCATCGAGGAGAAGAAGGACAAGACGAGCTACGCCGGCGCCTACGACATCGGCCTGCTCGTGGAGAAAGAAGAGACCACGCTGGCCGCGGCCATCGAGCAGGCCAAGCAGGACACGGTCGCCGCGCTCAATGTCGAGAATTTCACCGGCGCCATGAACGCGCTCGCGGATCTGCGCGCGCCGGTCGACGCGTTCTTCGAGAAAGTGACGGTCAACGCGCCGGATGCGAAGCTGCGCGAGAACAGGCTGAAGCTTCTGTCGGAAATTCGCGCGGTGACGCTGAACGTGGCGGATTTCTCGAAGATTGCGGGGTAGAGGTTCGCCCTTCGGGCGAAAATCGAAGGGCTTTCAGCCCTTCGAGCATCCCTGACCAGGGGCCGAGCCCCTGGACCCTGTGGGACAGTCGTTCACGCACCGGTCTTCGCGGGGAACGCGCCTTCCTTGGCGGAATGCCACCACTTGCCGGCAATGACGGTGCCTTCGGCGAAGATGCGCTTTGCGCCGGTCATGTGCTCGCCCAACACGTCCTCGTAGTCGAACGCGCCGTCCTTCACCGAAAGGATCGAGGCGTCGCCGACGGAGCCCGCTTTGAGGGAGCCGAGCTCGGGGCGCTTCAGCGCCATCGCCGCGTTGACGGTCGACTGCTTCACGACCTCGTTCAGGGGCATGCCCATGCACAGGAACTTGGACATGGTCGTCACCTGGTCGTAGGCGGGCCCGTCGATGCAGAGCTGATGCACGTCGGACGAGATGGTGTCCGGCATGAAGCCGTTGGCGAGCATGGCGCGCGCCGTCTTGAACGAGAACGAGCCCTTGCCGTGGCCGATGTCGAAGAGGACGCCGCGCGCACGGGCCTCGCGAACGGCCTCCTTCACCTTCCCTTGCGCGGTGACCGGAGAATTCGGGAACGGACGGAAGGCATGGGTCAGGACGTCGCCCGGCCGCAGCATGCCGATCACTTCCTCATACGACGGCGGCGGATGGTCGATGTGGCACATGAGGGGCATGCCGACCTCGTCGGCCACCTGCAACGCAATGTTCAAGGGCGCCGCACCCTGGTCGCCCGAGGCATGCAAGCCGACGCGCACCTTGATGCCGACGATGCAGTCGCGGTTGGCATCGGCGACGGCGACGGCCTCGCGCGGGGCCATCAGCTCGATGTTCTTCGATTCCCCGATCATGTGCGTCTTGGAGAAGGCGAAGATGCCGGCGAACGAGACGTGCAGATAGGCGAGGATGCGCGCCTCGCTGCGCTCGATGACGTGCTTCCTGAAGCCCGCGAAGTTGCCGGGTCCGGCGCTGCCCGTGTCGACCGAGGTGGTGACGCCCGAGGTACGGCAGAAATCGTCGGCGTCGATGCCGAGCGAGGTGCCGCCCCAGTAGACGTGGGTGTGAAGGTCGATGAGGCCGGGCGTCACGACGTGGCCGGCGACGTCGCGGACCTCGGTGGCGGGACCAGCCTTCAGGTCGCGGCCGACGCCGGCCGCCTTGCCGCCCGCGAACGCGACGTCCATGACGCCGTCGATCCCCTGCGACGGGTCGATGACGTGGCCGCCTTTGAGGATCAGGTCGTAGGTAGGCATGGGCTCAGCTCCGAAATTGGTTCGGCCAAACGTGCCATTGATGAAGGCCGTAGGCGAGAGTGAAGATCGAGCAGCGCGCCGTGGCCGCGCTTCGTCCAGCGCTCCGCACACGCAGGCGAGACGGGCGCGCATCCGAGGGATCTGGATTCACCGGTCCCAGACGACCGAGCGTCAAACTTATCCCCGGTCCCCCGGGATCGCTTATTCATGACGCGTCCGTCTCGTCGAAGGGCCCTGAGGCTCGAGCTGGGACCTCTGGGAGACGGGCGCGCGTCGGACAGACGTAGGCGGTACTCAGCCACCGCCGGAGGTCTCCGCGGGCGTCGGCCGTCGCAAGAGGGCCGATTGCCAAGGGTCGCCGTTCGAAAAGGATGCGCGGCGGCTCGCGGGCCGGTCGTTCGAAAAGGGGGACCACTCCCGTGATGCGCAGCGGAGCGGCGAAGGCCGCATCCAATCCAAGTGCAAAGAGCGAGGCCATCCCGCTCCGCGCCCTTCGTTCATGCCGACCTCCGGGCCATCGTGGCCGCGGAGACGAAGGCATAGGTCGCGCGAGACGACAAGGACGGGGGACACGACAAGGACGCGGGCCGACAATCCCGTCCCCATTCAAGATCGAGGATGAATTGCCGAAAGGATCTGCCTCAGTCCGCCAGCTCGGGCACCACCCAGAACGGGGCATCGCCGCGCACCATGCGCTCGACGTTGTCGAAGGCGTTGCGGAAGCGGGCAACGTGGTTGTCGGAGGTGGGCCCCGCAAAGTGGGCCGTGAGCACCACGTTATCGAGCTTGAAGAGCGGATTGTTCGACGGCGGCGGCTCCTCGTCGAAGACATCGAGACCGGCTCCGAAGAACTTCTTCGCCTCGAGCGCCTTCGCCATGGCGACCTCGTCGATCACGGGGCCGCGCGAGGTGTTGACCAGGATGGCGGTGGGCTTCAACAGGCCGAGCTCTCGCGCGCCGATCATGTGCTTCGTGGAGGCGTTGAGCGGCACGTGCAGCGAGACGAAATCGGAGCGCTTCAACAGCTCGGTCAGAAGGCGGAACTTGACGCCGAGCGCATCCTCCTCGTCCTCGGTCAGCCGCTTGATGTCGTAGTACTCGATCTTCATGCCGAAGGCCTGGGCGCGGCGCGCGACCTTGCGGCCGATGTTGCCGAGCCCGATGATGCCGAGCGTCTTGTCGTAGAGCTCGTACATGGCGGGCGGCGGGCCGTTGCCGCGCCAGCGTCCACCGGACACCGACGCGTGCTGCCAGACGACGCGACGTGCCGTCGTCAGCATAAGCATCATCGCGTGCTCGGCGACAGAGATGGCGTTGGCGCCGCCGTTGTTGGCGACCGGCACCTTGGCCCGGCGCGCGGCCTCTATGTCGACGGCGTCATAGCCGGCCGAAAGAAGCTGCACGAGCCGGACGTTCGGGGCGGCCTTGTAGAAGGCATCCTCCATCTTCACGTTCGGATAACAGATCATGAACTGGGCCTTGGGCAGCGCCGCCTGGAACGCGTCGGTTCCGGGCTGGGCGAGCACCAGCTCGATGTGGGCAGGTGCTATGCTCTTTGCGAGCTCGCCCGTCTCGGCTGACGGCGGCACAAGGAGGACGACCGGCTTCTGGCTCATGGAGGGCTCCGGCTGGGCAACGGGATTGGTCGGAAGGTCATGTTCGGCGTGCAGGCTATGCCGGTTCGAGGACCGCCGCAATCGCTCGACTGAGGGGCGTAGCCGCGCGCGGGACGCCAGCGGTGACATAGTCACAGACTTCACCCTGCCGGCGAAGCATCGGTTCGCGGTGGCGCTGGTCGCCCGAAGCCCGACAGGAGGCGGCCAAGATGGCCTGGCTCGACAGTATCCCCTGGTGGCTGGTCGTCGGCGGCATCCTGACGCTCGGCCTGGCCCCGCACTTTCCGGAACCGCACATCTGGGAAAAGCTCAAGATGCTCGCAGCCGGCACACTGGTGAAGCCGATCGACATCTTCGACCTCGTCTTTCATTCCGTGCCATGGCTGCTGGGTCTCGCCAAGCTGGTTCGCTCGGTCGCCGGCTAGATGCCCGGACGTTGCAAGCCGGTCCTGCGTGGCGATCGCGGCGCGCGCGTGCCACGGTTGTGCTAGAGAGCGTGTCGACCGGGATTCGGCCCGGCGCACGCGAGCTTCCCAACGATGCAGCGCAGAGCCCCGGCCCCGACGCCCGCGCCGAATGCCCTGAAGGGCATCGGCCTGATGCTGGTTGCGCTGGCGCTGTTCTCGTGTCTCGACACGACGGCGAAGTACATGGCTTCGGTCGCGAAACTGCCCGTTACACAGGTGGTATGGCTGCGGTTCGTCAGCCAATTCCTGCTGATCGTGATGGTGATGGGGGTGGTCTCGATCCCGCGCCTGCTGTTCACGCAGCGATTCTGGCACCAGATCTCGCGCTCGTGCCTGATGCTCGGCTCGACGTTCCTGAATTTCCTGGCGTTGCGGACGCTCCGGCTCGACCAGACACAGACCGTCTATTTTCTGGCGCCTTTCGTGGTGGCGCTGATGGCCGGACCATTCCTCGGAGAGTGGATCCGGTGGCGGCGCATGATCGCCATCCTGATCGGCTTCTCCGGCATCCTCGTCGCCGTTCGGCCGGGCTTCACGGCCTTCCAGCCGGCGCTCGTTTTCGCGTTCGGCTCGATGCTCTGCTACGCCGTATTCATGCTGCTGACGCGCTATCTCGCCGCCTACGATGCGCCGGAGGTGACGCTCTTCTATTCGCTGCTGGCCGGCACGTTCATGATGGGACCGCTGGCGATGGTCGACTGGGTGTGGCCGCAAGGCGTTCTGATCTGGGTGCTTCTCGTCTCGATGGGGTTCTGGGGCGGGCTCGGACACTTCATCTTCATCCTCGCCTATCGACATGCGCCAGCCTCGGTACTGGCGCCGTTCATCTATCTCGGCCTGATCACGCACGTGATGGGCGGCTACCTGGTGTTCGGGCAGGTGCCGGACCAGTGGACGCTCGCCGGCGCGGCGATCGTGATCGCCTCGGGCATCTACCTCGTCCATCGCGAGCGCGCGGTGCACCTCGAGCGACAGCGCGAACGGGCGGCCGAAGCTGCGCGCGAGAGCCAATAACGCTGAAGGCGGGGCCGGAACCACGTTTGCGGCAGCGGCGCGCCGCGGACGACGGCGTAGGGCACTTGGCCGCAAGAGGAATTGCACAGCGACTGGTAGAAGCTCGCGCCGGGCTGGCTGCAGCGGGTGGAAATGCTCAGGAGTTGCCAATGCAGGATCGCGCCGCCGCGCTTCCCGCAATGCCGGCCGAAGCGGAATTGGAAGCTCCTGCCAACGACCGGCTCGCAGTGGCAGGGCTTTTATTGCTCCACGTCGCGGCCTGGACACTCTACGGCAGCGTCGCCCTCGGAGCGGGGCTTATCCATGACGACATGATCGAGGCCTGGAACTGGGCGCAGAGACCGCAGCTCGGCTACTACAAGCACCCGCCGCTGTTCGCATGGGTCACCTGGGTGTGGTTCCAGCTTTTCCCGACGCAGGACTGGAGCTTCTATCTGCTCGCCGCGACGAATGCTGCGCTCGGCCTCGCGGGTGCGGCTGCGCTCGCACGGTTCTTCGGTCTCGCGGCGCAGCGGCGCACGATCGTCGCACTGCTCATGCTGACACCGCTCTACGGCTTCCTGGCGATGAAGTTCAATGCGAACACGGTCCTCATCCCGGTTTGGCCTTGGGCGACTTTCTTTCTGCTACGCTCGCTCGAAACGCGGACCATCCGCGATGGCGTGGCGCTCGGCGTGCTGGGCGGCCTGGCGTTGCTCGGCAAGTATTACAGCCTCCTTCTCGGCGTTGCTTTCGTGCTTGCAACGCTGCTGTCGCCGCACCGGCGGAGCTATTACCGGTCGCCAGCGCCTTACGTGGCGCTCCTGGCGGCCGTGCTCGTCGTCGGCCCGCATGTCTACTGGACTGTCGTCAACGGCTTTCCGACCGTCGCGTATGCGCTTTCCAAGTTCCATCACCCCTTGAGCCAATTGCTGGTTTGGGCGAGCATGACGGCGACGGCGCCGATCATTTTCCTCACGCTACCGCTGCTGGCAGCCAGTCTCGCTGCTGGCTGCCCGACCGCAGATGCACTGCGAGGCATCAGGGCGTGGTTTCTCGAGCGAGAGAACGCATCGATCGCCGTTCTCGCAGCCCTGCCATTCGCGCTGACGCTCGGCTTCGGCTTTGTCGGGCACGCCAAGATTTCGCTGAGCTACACCATCCCCATCTTCTTCATGGCGTCGCTGGTGATGGCGCGAGCGATACCCGGCGCGCGCGGCCCGCGCGTTGCGAGGTGGGCCGTCGGGGCTGCGATCACGTTCAGCGCAGGGATCGTTCTTGCGGCACCCGTCGTTGCCTACGGGCGCGTGAAATGGAACCGCGACCTTGTCGGATCGCCCATGAAGGAGCTGGCGCGCGAGGCCCAAGCCCTGTGGCACGACGAGACGGGAAAGCCGCTCGCCTATGTTGCAGGGAGCGACAGGTTCGTGGGAGCAATCAGTTTCTATGCGCCGGACCACCCGCTCTATTTCGTGAACTTCAATGCGAGGCAAGCAGCCTGGGTCAGGGGCGAAGACCTCGTGCGAGATGGTCTTCTCGTCGTCTGCCGGGCCAGCTCGGAGAGATGCATCAGCTACGTGCGCCGAAGCGCACCGCCAGGGAGCCCGCACCGGCAGATCAAGGTCGCGCATCGTTGGCTCAGCCTAGCGGCTGAACCGGTGATCTACGACCTTACGTTCGTTCTGCCGGGCTCCTGGATGGAGGTTGCCCCGGAGCTGCGGGACGAGCCCGAGCTCAGCAGGCCATGACGCGTCAGGGTCTTGCCATTGGCGTTGGCGCCGCGCCGCCGGGACGGGGCTCACATCTCGCCCCTCAGCCGCGCTTTCGTCGCCTCGGCCCAGCTCGCGAAGCGGCCTTCCTCGATCGCGCGACGCATGGCGGCCATCAGCTCCTGATAGAAGGCCGTGTTGACCCACGAAAGGAGCATCGAGCCCAGCATCTCGCCGGACCGGACGAGGTGATGGAGATAGGCCCGGGAATAGTCGCGGGCAGCCGGGCAGGTGCTGTCCGGATCGAGGGGCGAGAGGTCCTCCGCGTGCTTCGCGTTCCGGAGATTGACTCGCCCGCCCCACGTGAAGGCGAGACCGTGGCGCCCGTTGCGGGTCGGCATGACGCAGTCGAACATGTCGATGCCGCGCGCGACGGCCTCGATCAGGTCCTCCGGCGTGCCGACCCCCATGAGGTAGCGCGGCTTCGATGCCGGAAGATGCGGCAGCGTCGCCTCGAGGGTGCGCAGCATGACGTCGTGGCCCTCGCCGACCGCAAGGCCGCCCACCGCGTAGCCGGGAAGATCCATGGCGACGAGCGCTTCGGCCGAGCGGCGGCGCAGGTCGTCGTAGACGGAGCCTTGGACGATGCCGAACAGCGCCTGGCCCGGCTTCGACAGTCGGTCGAATGCCGCCCGCGAGCGCTCGGCCCAGCGCAGCGAGAGCTCCATGGCGCGCTCGGCTTCCTCGTGCTCGGCCGGGTGCTCGATGCACTCGTCGAGTTGCATCTGAATGTCGGCGCCGAGAAGGCACTGGATCTCGATGGAGCGCTCGGGCGTGAGCAGGTGCCGGGAGCCGTCGAGGTGCGACTGGAATGCGGCGCCTTCCTCGGTGATCTTCCGGATCTGGCTGAGACTCATGACCTGGAAGCCGCCGCTATCGGTGAGGATCGGGCCAGGCCACCGCATGAACGCATGCAGCCCGCCGAGGCGCGCGACGCGCTCGGCTCCTGGGCGCAGCATCAGGTGATAGACGTTGCCGAGAATGATGTCGGCTCCGGCCTCGCGCACCTGCTCGGGGTAGAGCGCCTTGACCGTGCCGACGGTGCCGACCGGCATGAAGGCCGGCGTGCGGATGATGCCGCGAGGCGTTCCGATCTTACCGTGGCGGGCGGCGCCATCGGTCGAGAGACGGGTGAAAGTGAAGGCTGCGTCCATGAAGTTCCCTGTGGCAACGCGATTGCGGGAGCCCGCTGCCTCCGCTCCCGGCCAGCCGGCCGGCCTCTTGGCAACCGCCGCGATCGCGAAGGCTCGGGCACCCCCGGTGCCGGAGAGCGCGAGGGGCGAATAGCCGCTTGGACGGAAAGCATCAAGCCCGGAACAGCAGGCTCGCATCCCCGTAGGAGTAGAAACGGTAGCGCTCGCGAATGGCGTGGCGGTAGGCCGCTTGCATGGTGTCGAGGCCGGCGAAGGCGGAGACGAGCATGAAAAGGGTCGAGCGCGGCAGGTGGAAGTTCGTCATCAAGGCATCGACGGCGCGGAAACGGTAACCGGGCGTGATGAAGATCGAGGTCTCGCCGCAAAATGGCTGGATGCGGCCGTAGGTGTCGGTCGCACTCTCAAGAAGGCGGAGGGCCGTGGTTCCGATCGCCACAACGCGCCCGCCGCGGGCGCGGACGACATTGAGGGCCGTCGCTGTCTCCTCGGCTATCTCGCCCCACTCGGCGTGCATCGCGTGGTCGTCCGTATCCTCGGCCTTGACGGGAAGAAATGTCCCCGCACCGACGTGGAGGGTGACCGTGTGCCGCCTCACGCCGCGCGCTTCGAGCGCCGCGATGAGATCAGGCGTGAAATGGAGCGCGGCGGTCGGCGCGGCGACGGCACCTTCGCGGGTCGCGAACATGGTCTGATAGCTGGTGCGGTCGCTCTCGTCTGGCGCACGCTTCAAGGCGATGTAGGGCGGTAGCGGCATGTCGCCCAGTGCCGCGATGGCCTCGTCGAGGAAGGCGCTGTGCAGGGAGAACGCCAGTTCCACCTCCCCGGCCTCGAGCTTGTCCCTGACCACGGCCGAGAGACTGCCAGCAAGGCAGACGCGTCCTTCCGCCTGGAACACCACACGGTCGCCGACCTCGAGGCGCTTGGCCGGCCGGGCGAAGGCACGCCAGCGGCTCTCGTCCACGCGTTTGATCAGGTTGAACGAGACGTGCGCGACGTGGCCGTTCCTCTCGCGGGTGCCTTCGAGCGCGGCGGGAATGACCTTCGTGTCGTTGACGACGACTGCGTCGCCGGGCGCGAGCAATGCCGGGAGGTCCCGCACCGTCCGGTCCTCGAGAACGGGCGGGGAGACCCAGCTCTGCCCCTGAACCCGGTAGGGCGGGCGGACGGTGAGCAAGCGGGCTGCATCGCGCGGCGCGGTGGGACGTAGCGCGATCAAGTCGTCGGGGAGGTCGAAATCGAAGAGGTCTGTGCGCATGCTCGGCATCGATTGCGGTCGGGGGTGGGCACACTCTACCATGGCCGGGATACGAGACCGCGTATGGCCGGGAAAGGCAGGAGCACCGCGGAAATGGCGGACGTTCGGGACGATCTAACCATCAACGCTTTCTGGGACGAAGCCGTCGGCCGGTGGCCGGACCGGCCGTTTCTCGCCGTGCCGCCCAATCCCGACCGGACCTACCTGCCGGACGGCTACGAGATCACCTACGCTGCCGCCGATCAGGAGATCAAACGGCTCGCCGAGATCTACCGGATGGCCGGCTACGGCCTGGGTCACCGCATCGCCATGCTGATGGAAAACCGCCCTCAGCATATTTTGCACAGGCTCGCGCTCAACTCGCTTGGCGCCTCCGTTGTTCCGGTCAATCCGGATTACCGGCCAGCGGAGACGGCGTATCTGCTCGAGCATTCCGAGCCTGCCCTCGTCCTCACGATCGGCGCGCGGCAACAGCAGATCGAAGCCGCGCTCGCGGAAAGCGACCACAAACTGGCGGTGCATCTACCGGAAGAGGGCGGACCGCCCCCAGCGCCGTTCTCGGCCGCCAAAGCGGGCGGGCCGACGCCGGAAACCGAGGCTCAGATCCTCTACACGTCCGGTACCACGGGCCGGCCCAAAGGCTGCATCCTCAGCCACGGCTACGAGGTGTCGCTCGGTGCCTGGTATGCGAGCCGTGGCGGGTTGATGGCGCTCAGGGGCGGCGAGGACCGGATCTACAATCCGCTGCCGCTCTATCACGTCAACGCCGGCATCGTGTCGCTTCTCGGAGCGGTTGCAGCCGGCTGCTGCCAGGTACAGACGGACCGCTTCAATCCGGTGCGCTGGTGGCGCGAGGTCAAGGCCACACGCGCTACGGTGGTGCACTATCTCGGCATCGTCGCACCGATGCTGCTCAACCAGCCGGCATCGGAGGCTGATCGCGACCATCAGGTTCGCATGGGCATCGGTGCGGGTATCGAGCCCGAGTTGCACAGCGTGTTCGAGGCACGGTTCGGTTTTCCGCTGATCGAGATCTGGGGCATGACGGAGTTCTGTCGCATCCTCGGCGACATCCATGCGCCAAGACAGATCGGCACACGCGCCTTCGGCAAGGCCGTGGCCGGGCTCGACGTCCGCGTCGTCGACGACAACGACCATGAGGTGCCGGATGGCTCGCCGGGCGAGATGGTGGTCCGGCATTCAGCCGCGACGCCGCGACGCGGCGGATTCTCAGGCTACCTCAAGAACGACGCAGAGACCGAGGTCGCCTGGCGCGGTGGCTGGTTCCACACGGGCGACACGGTGTGGCGGGGCGCGGACGGGATGCTGCATTTCGTGGACAGGAAGAAGAACATCATCCGCCGCTCGGGCGAGAACATCGCCGCGGCCGAGGTGGAAGCCATCCTGCTCACGCACCCGGATGTGGCGCAGGCGGCGGTGCTCGCGGTCAAGGACGAGGTGCGGGAGGAGGAAGTTCTCGCCTGCATCGTGACACGATCCGGTGCCGACGGGAACGAGGCGGCCGAGGACATCTTCCGCTACTGCAATTTGCGCCTCGCCTATTACAAGGCGCCGGGCTGGATCCGGTTCGCCCGGTCGCTGCCGACGACGGGCACGCAGAAGATCCAGAAGCATGTGATGTTTCCAGAGCATCAGGACCCGCGGCAAGCACCGGGCATGATCGATTTGCGCGGAATGAAGCGGCGAGGGTGAACGAGTTGCACGAGGATTTCCGATGACTGGCGGACCGTTGGCGGGCATTCGCGTGATCGACCAGACGTCGGTCGTGGTCGGGCCCATCTGTACGCGCACGCTCGCCGACCAGGGCGCCGACGTGATCAAGGTGGAAGCGCCCGGCGGCGGCGATCTCCTGCGCACCATGGCCCGGGGCACACGCAATCCCGGCATGTCCGGGAAATTCCTGAACTTCAACCGCAACAAACGGTCGGTGGTCCTCGACCTCAAGGCGGAGGCCGGGCACGCCGCCATGCTGAAACTGATCGAAGGAGCGGACGTGTTCGTCTCGAACGTGCGGCCGAAGGCGCTGGAGCGGGCGGGTCTCGACGCTGCATCGCTTCTGAGGCTGAACCCGCGCCTGATCCATTGCTCCATTCTCGCGTTCGGTCCGGGTGGCCGATACTACGACAAGCCGGCCTACGATCCGATCATCCAGAGTCTTTCGGGTGTCGCGGGGACGTTCGAGCGGGCCATCGGCGAGCCGCGCTTCGTGCCGATGGTGATGACGGACCATGTCTCGGGCCTGATCGCTGCCCAGGCCATCGGGTTCGCGCTCTACCGGCGCGAGAAGACGGGGCGGGGCGAGGCGATCGAGGTGCCGATGCTCGAAAACATGGCGTCGTTCGTGACGTCGGAGCACATGGGGGCGGCAACGTTCCTTCCGCCGACAGGCGAGAGTGGTGACAACCGGCTGCTCTCGCCCGAGTACCGGCCGCTGCCGACCAAGGACGGCTACATCACGATAAGCCCGAACACGGATGCGCAGGCGTTCGCCTTCTTCCGCGCCATCGGGCGACCGGAGCTGAAGGACGATCCGCGCTTTCGCAACGCGCAGCTCAGGAGCGAAAACGCGGCAGCCTATTTCGAGGTGCGGGCTGCTGGTCTCCTGCAGAAGACGACGGCCGAATGGATGGCGATCTTCGACGAGTTGCAGATTCCCGCGGCGCGCTACAACTCGATCGACGACCTGTTCGACGATCCGCATCTCGCCGACGTCGGCTTCTTCGAGACGGAGGAGCATCCGAGCGAGGGACCGATCCGGCGAACAAGGATTGCCAATCGATTCTCCGGTGGCATGCGTGAGGACAAGCTGCCGGCGCCACTGCTGGGTCAGCACACCGTCGAGGTGCTGGCCGAGATCGGCTTCGGGGCGGACGAGATCGCGGGGATGATCGCGGAGGGGAGCGCGCGGGGCGCGAAGTAGCTGTCACTACGGCGAGCCACCGGGTGCCGGGCTCAAAGGGCGCATGGCCCTAGGGCTTGGATGACACGTGTGGCTAGCGTCACATCTTGATCGGTACGGACTTCTCGACTGCGATTTCGTCTGGGCTCACACGGCAGCGCAGAGCGATCGCCTCGACGCCGGCTGCGGCGGCGAGCTTGAAGGCCTCGACGTATTTCGGATCGACATCCCCGGCGAGGGAGAGGCTCTTCGCGTCGCCGCGCTGGATCAGATAGACCATTACCGCGCGATGGCCGGCGCGGACCATGTCCGACATCTCGACGAGGTGCTTGGCGCCCCGCTCGGTGATGCTGTCGGGAAACTCCGCGAAGCCTGCCTTTCGCATCATGTGCACGTTCTTGATCTCGACGTAGCAGGTGCCCTTCCTGGCGCACTCGAGCAGGATGTCGATGCGGCTGTTCTTGCCGTACTTCACCTCGCGGCGAAGTGTCGGGTAGCCTTTCAGGCCTTTCACCACCCCGCCTTCGATCGCCTCGGCGACGAGCTTGTTCGGGTGATTGGTGTTGATACCGACGAGGTGCGGCCCAGCGCCGAGATCGGCCTCCACCATCTCCCAGGTGTGCTTGTATTTGCGCGTCGGGCTGTCGGACGTCGAGAGCCAGACGCGCGAGCCGGGCGCGACGAGCCCCATCATGGAGCCCGTGTTCGGGCACGTCGCGGTGACCGTCTCGCCGGTGTCGAGCGTGACATCGGCGAGAAAGCGCTTGTAGCGCTGCACGAGCCGGCCGGAGATGAGGGGGGCTGGGAAGAGCATTCTAGAGCACCGCCTCGGCCATGACCTCGAGGGCCGCTTTGTCGCCGCCGATAAGCATGGACCCTACGTGCCCCTTCTTTCCGGCAGCGATCCAGCGTTGCGCTCGGTCCTTGATGCGGGCCTTGGGGCCGACGAGGTGGCAGGCATCGACGAGCGCTTCGGGCACGGCCGCAGCCGCCTCGGCCTTGCGGCCATCGAGGTAAAGGTCCTGGATCGTTTTCGCGGCCTCGCCGAAGCCGAGCCGGGTGGCATAGTCGTTGTAGAAGTTCTTGCCGCGCGCGCCCATGCCTCCGATGTAGAGGGCCATGTTCTCGCGCAGTGGCTGCATGCACTTGGCAACGTCGTCGCCGACGATGACGCGGACGAACGGCGCGACATCGAAATTCGCAAGGGATTTGGCACCGCCGGCCGCCGCGAAGCCCTTCTCGATCGGCTCGGCGAAGACGGAGAACTGGTCCGGGTCCATCCAGACGGGGAAGAAGCCATCTGCCACTTCCGCGGCTGCGGCCACGCCGGCCGGCGTGATGGTGGCCGCGTAGATCGGAATCGGCGCCTCGCAGTGGAGGATGCTCTTCAAGGGCTTGCCGAGACCGGTTGCGCCCGGACCACGATACGGGATCTGGTATTCCTTGCCGTCGAACGTGAGTTCGCCCTCGCGCACGAAGATCTGCTTCATGATCGCGACGTACTCTTTCAGGCGCGTCACCGGCTTGCCGTAGGCGACGCCGTGCCAGCCCTCCACGACCTGCGGTCCGGAGGCGCCGACTCCGACGATGAAGCGGTTGCCGGAAAGCTGCGCCAGCGTCATAGCCGTCATCGCGGCCAGCGACGGCGTGCGCCCCGGCATCTGCATGATGGCGGTGCCGACCCTGATGCGCTTGGTGTGCGCCAAGATCCAGGTGGCGGGCGTCACCGCATCCGAGCCGTAGGCCTCGGAGGTCCAGACCGAATCGAAGCCCAGCCGCTCAGCGTGCAGGATCGTCTCCAGCGGGAGATTCATCTTCCGACCGGAGTAGCCGGTGAGCAAGCCGAGCCTCATTGTGTTCTCCCTATCGACCGTTCTTCAGGGCCATGTCGCCCCAGATATGATGCTCGAGCTCTTTTCTGGCGAACAGCCACGTGCCGTCCCGCTTGACGAAGGCGTCCTTGTAACGCCCCCCCATCACGGGGAGAAGCCCGCCGTCAGACTCGCGCACAACGAGATAGTCCGACGTGGCGGTGGCCCGGTCACCCTCGAGCTGGACGATGACGTTGGTGATGTAGTGCTTGCGTTGCGGGCCTTCGCCCGGCTTCGGGACGTTGCTGTCGAGGAGCGCGGCGATCTCGGCACGGCCGCGCGCGCTGCCGTAGCTGGTGGTCCACTCGCCGTCCTCGGCGAAAAGCGCCGCGACCTCGTCGAAGCGGCAGGCATCGAGGGCGTAGCAATACCGCGCCATCTGCTCGCGGATCGCGTCCTTCTCGTCGGCTGCGGTGGTCATGGCGGTCCTCCGCGGCGGCCTCTCCTGGCTGCTCACCGCTGGGTCAGCGTCGTCGGCAGCCAGGTCACGAGCTCGGGGAACGCAATGATGAGCGACACCACCACCACCTGCAAGCCGATGAAGGGCCAGATGCCGACGTACATCTGGTTGAGCGTGATCGATGGCGGCGCGATGCCTCGCAGATAGAAGATCGACGGAGCCATGGGTGGCGTCAGATAGGCCGTCTGCAGCATCACGAGGAAGACCACGCAGTACCAGACCTTGTCGAAGCCGGCGGCGACGATGAGCGGCGTGGTGATCGGCACGACCATCAGGATGATGACGAGCGGGTCGAGCATGAAGCCTGCAAGGAAGACGATCAGCATCACGACGGCAAAGAGACCCCAACGGCCGAGCTGGACGGCCTCGATCACCTCGGTCAGAGCCTGCAAGCCGCCCGACCCGACAAAGACGGCGGCAAAGATCGAACCGCACACGACGATGAACAGGATCATCGCTGTGATGCGCACCGTTCGCATGACCGAGTCGACGAGAACCGGCCACGTGAGACGGCCGTAGCCGGCGGCAAGCAAGACCGTGCCCAACGCGCCGGTGGCCGAGGCCTCGGTTGGGGTCGCTATGCCGGCCATCATGGAGCCCAGCACGCAGATGATCACCACGACGGGCGGCACGAGAACCTTGGCCGTAATCGAGATGCGCTCGGCCAGGGATGGGGCGTCATCACCCTCGGCGATGGGGGGGCCGTCCTCGGGCCGGATCAGGCAGCGGGTGAAGATATAGATGATGTAGGACGAGGCGAGCATCAGGCCCGGCACGATCATGCCGATGAGAATCGAGCCGACGGAGGCGTCGGCGACTGGCCCGATGACGACGGCCAGCACCGAGGGCGGGATGATGGTGCCCAAAGACCCACCGGCGCAGATGGTCCCGCAGATCAGCGAGTTGTTGTAGCGGTGGCGCATCATGGCGGGGATGGCGAGCAGGCCGACAACGGTTTCGGTGGCGCCGACGATGCCGCTGGTCGCGGCAAAGATGACGCACATGAGGACGGTGCCGATGGCAAGTCCGCCGGGGATGCGCCGGGTCCACATGTGGATCGCGTCGAACAGGCGCGAGGCGATGCCCGAAGCCTCGAACATGGCGCCCATGAAGATGAAGAGCGGAACGGCGGCGAGCACCGTCGCGGTGGCCACCTCCTCGATCTTGAGCACAGCCTGGGCCAGCGTGCCTTCGGCGCCAAAGGTGTGGAGGCCGAAGCCGACGGCGAGGCACAACATCACGAACGAGACGGGAAACCCCGTCAGGATGCCGGCGATGAGGGCGGGAAACATCCAGAGCGAGGACATCAGGTCTCCTGGCAGAGCGGGCCGGGGTGGGGGGAAAGCAGTCGAGGCAAGCCGGATGGGCGCCGTCAAATGCTGGTGTGATCGTCCGCAGCTTCGACGACGGGGTGCCCGAGCAAGGCCGAGGCCCGCTTGATGATCTCGGCGACGAGTTGGACGGTGAGCGCCAGGAAGCCCAGGAACAAGATCAGGCGGAAGGGCCACAACACCGGGTTCCAGGCCGAGGTGCCGGATCGCTCGCCGGTGCGGTAGGCCTCATGGAAGTAGTCCCAGAGGCCGAGCGTGATCCAGGCAGAGGCCGGCAACATGAGGAAGGTGAAGCCGATGAGGTCCACCACCGCCAGGCGTCCGCGGGTTTCGGGGGTATAGAGCAGATCGACACGCACATGGCTGTCGAGCGACAAGGCATAGCCCACGGAGAGAATGAAGGCGGCGCCCATCAAGAACGTATTGACGTCGTAGCCCCAGAGGGTCGGCGCACCGAAAACGTAGCGCATGACCACGTCGTAAAGCATCAGCACGATCAGCGCGATTACGAGAAGTGCTGCGAGGAGCCCGCAGGCGCGGCTGAACGCGTCGATGGCACGGACGAGTTGTTTCATGACCATGATCCGGCGCCCCGCGAAAATTGCGGGTGCGAGGCGCCGGGCCCTCCCTCGGCTATCGGCCTATCTCAGTTCCATGCGGTACGCCTTGGCACCGTCCCAGCGGGCCTCGAAGGCGCGCTTATGGTCAAGCGCCTTCTTGAACCAGGGGCCGGCGGAGGCAGCGTTCTCGTCCTCCCATTCGCGCGTCGCCTTCTTCCAGGCTGCGATATAGCTGTCGTCGACGCGGATGATCTCGATGCCTTCCTTCTTGTATTTTTCCAGCGCCTCGGTGTCCTGATAGTTGATCTGCATCCAGGAATTCAGCGTGGTCGTCCGCGCAGCCGTGCGAATCAGGAACTGCGTCTGCGGGTCGAACTTGTCCCACAGCGCCTTGTCGAAGGTGCACTCCTGGGCGGCTGCCGGCTGATGCACGCCGGGCAGGATGATGTACTTGGCAATCTTGTGGAAGCCGAGCGGGTAGTTGATCGAAGGCGTCGCCCATTCGATGGCGTCGACCACGCCGCGCTCGAGAGCCTGATAGACCTCGCCGCCGGCGAGGATAACCGTGGAGGCGCCCAGCTTCGAAGCGATGGCGGCCGAGGCGCCAGCGGTGCGCCACTTCAGCCCCTTCAGATCATCGATGGTTCGCACCGGCTTCTTCGAATGCATGTGCATTTCGTCGGAGTGCGCGCCACAGGGCATCGCCACGACCTTGAACTTCTCGAGCCTCCACTGGGCCCACATATCGGCGGCGCCGGCATCGTAGAGCCAATGCAGATAGGCTTCGACGCCCGGCGAGCCGGGATAGCCGCCGAAGATCACGGAAGCCTTGTCCAGCCCCCAGTCGTAGCCGGGCCAATGGTGCCCTGCCTGTGCGATCTTCTTCTGCACCGTCTCGGTGACCTTCAGGGGCGAGCCGATGGTGCCTGCCGGGAAGACCTGGAAAGTGACCTTGCCCTGGGTCAGCTTCTCGACCTCCTTGGCAAAGCCCTTGGCGAAGACCTCGAGATGCACTCCGCCGGCCCAGCTCGTCGCCATGCGAATGTTCTTCTGGGCCAGAGCCGGCGTTGCCAGCGCGAGTATTGCCGCAGCGGACGCAAAACGTGCCGCGGCCTTAAATCCAATCGACATCATGTTTCCTCCCGCGCCCGGGGTGGAAGGCCTCTCTTCTGGGCTCTTGAATTATCGGGCGCTGAGCGAACTATCCCATCGGGTTGAAAGCCGTGTCAATGTAAGGAGGCAGACCCCTCGGGATGAACGCGGGGATGGCGCGCGCCCCGAAAAGGGCGCTAGTCTTCGGCCGAGACGACACAGGGAAGCGAGCGCATGGGGCAGAGTGACGAGCGCGTGACGGCGGCCATACTCGTCATCGGCGACGAGATCCTCTCGGGCCGGACGAAGGACAAGAACATCGGCTACATCGCGGATCATCTGACCGCGATCGGCATCGATCTGCGCGAAGTTCGCGTCGTCGCCGACATCGAGGACGACATCGTCGATGCCGTCAACGCGCTGCGCCGGCGCTACACATACGTCTTCACGACGGGCGGGATCGGGCCGACACACGACGACATCACCGCCGACTCGATCGCGAAGGCCTTCAGCGTCGGCATCGATCACCACCCGCAGGTGAAGCAGCTTCTGCTCGAGAACTTCCAGCGCCGCGGGGTCGAGGCGACGGAAGCCCGGATGCGGATGGCCCGGATTCCACTCGGAGCTGAGATCGTCGAGAACCGGATCTCGGTCGCACCGGGCTTCAAGCTCGACAACGTGATCGTCATGGCTGGCATCCCATCCGTGATGCACGTGATGCTCGACAGCGTAACGCCGCGCCTGAAGACGGGGCGCAAGATGCTCGCCGTCGAGATCGAGCTTTTGCGGCCCGAGGGCGAAATCGCTGAACTTCTCGGCGACACGCAAGCCGAGTTCGCGGACGTCTCGATGGGAAGCTACCCGTTCAACCGTGAGGCGCGCGTGTTCGGCACCGTCCTCGTGCTGCGCTCGACGGATCCCGACCGTCTGGCCGCCGCGGAGGGGCGCTTGAGGGAGCGGCTCACCGCGAAGGGCATCTCCTTCTGACATCCTGCTGCCTCGCGCAGCGCCATCCACCCGAGGAAATCCATGGCTCAGCCCCTGCTTTTCACGCCGATCGAGTTGCGCTCGATCACGCTCAAGAACCGGATCGTCGTCGCGCCGATGCACCAGTATGCGGCCGACAAGGGCTTCGTGACGGACTGGCATCTGATGAACGCCGGGAAGTATGCGGCGGGCGGTGCCGGCTTCGTGATGGTCGAATCGACAAAGGTGGCGCGCAACGGCTGCGGTACCGTCGGCGACACCGCGCTCTGGGACGACAAGTTCATTCCGGGCATGGCGCGCGTCGCGGATTTCATCCGTACCAACGGGGCCGTGCCCGGCATCCAGCTCGGACATTCGGGGCGCAAGGCCCGCCTGACGCGGCCGTGGGAGGGTGGCAAGCCGCTCCAGGGCGACGAGCCCGAGGTCTACGAATGGGAGAACTGGGAGCTCGTCGCGCCGTCGGCGGTACCGCACACCGAGGCGTCGGCGGTGCCGCGCGCGCTCAGCCACAACGAGGTGCGCGACATGGTCGGCAAGTGGGCCGATGCCGCGGTGCGCGCCGACAAGTGCGGCTTCGACATTCTCGAGATCCACGCGGCGCACGGCTATCTGCTGCATCAGTTCCTTTCGCCCGTGACCAATCTCAGGACCGACGAATACGGCGGATCGGACCAGAACCGGATGCGCTTCCCGATCGAGGTGGCGGAAGCGGTTCGGGCCGTCTGGCCATCAGAGAAGCCTCTCTTCATGCGCCTTTCCTGCGAGGATGACGCGGGTTGGACGCTGGACCACAGCGTGAAGCTTTCGGCCGAGCTCAAGAAGGTGGGCGTCGACGTGATCGACTGCTCGTCGGGGGGTACGTTGGAGCGGTTGTCGCCGATGGACTCGGCGCGCGCAAAAACATACGGCTACCAGGTTCCCTATGCCGAGCGGATCCGCAAGGAGGCCGGGATCAAGACCATGGCGGTCGGGCACATCGTGCACGCCGACCAGGCCGAGGCCATCCTACAGGAGGGGCGGGCCGACCTCATCGCGCTGGCCCGCGAGATCATGTACAATCCGCACTGGCCGATGGATGCCGCGCAGAAGCTCGGTGCCGACCCGGATTTCAAGCTCGTGCCGTCGGCGCTGCGTCACTGGCTCAACAAGCGGTCCAAGTCGGGATTCGAGGGTGTGCCGTCCACTTTCGCCAGGGGCATCGGCGAGCGCGGGCCGCGGGCCTAGAGTCGGCTCATTCGTTCAAGACCAAGCCATCCGGCCGGAAGCATGCGGCCGGTACGCCCGACACATTCCTCCGGAGCAAACCCCGATGACGTCCGCCCGGCCGGGCTCGCTTCGCTCGCGCAGCGACGGCCCCATTCGCTGGATCACGATCGACAACGAGCCGCGCCTCAACGCGTTCACGCGCGACATGTGGGCCGCGGTGCCCGCCCATTTCGCCGAGGCGGACGCCGATCCCGAGACGCGCGTGATCGTGGTCACGGGCGCCGGCCCGAAGGCGTTCTCGGCCGGCGCCGACATCTCGGAATTCGGCGACAACCGAACGGGAGCCGCGGCGCGGGCCTACGACGAGATCAACCACGCGGCCTACGAGGCCATTCTCAAGACAGAGAAGCCGACCATCGCGATGGTCAACGGCTACTGCTTCGGCGGCGCCTGCGAGCTCGCGATCTGCTGCGACATGCGAATCGGATCGGAGACGGCCTCGTTCTCGGTGCCGTCGGCCAAGCTGTCGCTCGGATACAATCCCCGCTGGATCAAGCCGATGCTTTCGGTGATGAGCGCGGCGAAGGTGAAGGAGATGCTGTTCACTGGACGCCGATACATGGCACCCGAAGCGCTGGCGATGGGGCTTCTCAACGCGATGGTGCCGGCCAGCCAGCTCGAGGCCGAAACGGTACGGCTGGCGAACGAGATCGCGGCCAACGCCCCGCTCAGCATCCGGGCCGCCAAGGCGTCGGTCGACGCGTTGATGGCCCAACCCGAAAGCGTCGATCTGACTGCCCTCGACGAGAAGGTGCTCGCGTGTTTCGACAGCGAGGACTTCAAGGAAGGCGCACGCGCGTTCCTCGAGAAACGCAAACCCGTGTTCAAGGGGCGGTAGTCCTTTCGCCAACCGCCCTGAGCGGTCGACTTTCAAACCGGAGAGCCTCAGCCATGACAGCGGAGCGGAAGATCGACACCGGCACGGAGCAGCTTCTTTGCTCGGTCCGGGACGGAGTGGCCGTCATCACCCTCAACCGGCCGGAAGCGCGCAACGCGTTCTCGCCGGACATGTCGGCGGCACTCCGGCGCCTCATCCCGGTCTGCGGTGCGGACGAGAGCATACGTGCGCTGCTCGTCACGGGCGCGGGAACGGCCTTCTGTGCCGGCGGCGACGTGAAGAACATGGGGGATCGCCGGGCGCCCACCGACCACACGCACGACGAGCGTTTCCGCATCATGCAGCAGCGCCACCACGGGACGGCGGGTGCTCTCAGAGCACTGCGCAAGCCCACGGTCGCGGCCTTACCCGGCGCCGCGGCCGGAGCGGGGCTCGCGCTGGCGCTCGCGGCGGACATCCGCATCGCTGCCGCCTCTGCCTTCCTGACCACCGGCTATACCAAGGTCGGGCTTTCCGGCGACTACGGTGTCGCGTGGATGCTGACGCGTGCGGTGGGGCCGGCTCGGGCGCGCGAATTGATGCTGACGGCGGAGCGGGTGGGGGCGGCACGCGCCGAGCAGATCGGTCTCGTCAACCGGGTGGTGGACGACCCCAAGCTGCAGGACGAAGCGTTTGCGCTCGCGCGCTCGCTCGCCGAGGGGCCGGCGGTCGCCTTGGCGTACATAAAGGACAATCTCGACGAGGCGCTCACGATCACGCATGCGGAAGCGATCGACCGGGAGGCCGAGCGCATGATGCGCACGCAAGGCACCGAGGACCACAAGGAGGCGGTGCGCGCCTTCGTCGAGAAGCGCAAACCCATGTTCAAGGGACGCTGACCGGTGATCGTCAACCGGGGACGGTGCCGCGTGCCACGAGTGCCGTCGCGCAATAGGAGCGCGGCCCGTCCGCCTCGCCATCCTCGTAGGCGAGGCGAACCTTCTCTTTGACAGCGGCCTTCGTCTCGGCCGGAAGCCCCCTCACATACTCCGCGATGGGACCGTCGTTGCCGTCGACCGGCGCCCAATAGTCATCGAACGAGGCGAAGTCGGTCCGGATCGTGATCTGATCTTCAACGATGTCCGCGAGGCCGGCTGCGGAGAAGGCGCGGCCGATGGCACCTGGAAGGCTCAGGGGGCGGCAATAGAAGCGTCGGCGCCGCTCGAGCGCGCCGGGATCGATCATGGCGGCCGTATCCCAGAACATGCGCATGAACGTCATGCCGCCACGGATGTCCCAGACGGCAGCGCTTACCCGGCCACCGGGCCGCGTGACCCGCATCAACTCGCGGATCGCGGTATCCGAGGCCGGTATGAACTGCAGGACCAGCATCGACAGCGCCGCATCGAAATCGCCCGCTGCGAAGGGAAGCGCGCAGGCGTCGCCGATGGCCAGCTTCACGCGCGGATCCCTGATGACGCGCTCGGCATGCGCCACGTAGGCCGGTGCCGCGTCGATGCCGTGGATCATGGTCCGGGCCGGGTCGGCCGCGAGGGCAGCGGCCAGGCTACCGGTGCCGCAACCGACATCGAGGACGCGACGCGCCCCGCCGATATCGGCGAAGTCGATGAAGAGCGGGGCGAGCCGCTTGCTCCATCGGCCCATCTGCAATTCGTAACCGGCACCATCCGTTGCAAGAAACGTCGACGAGACTGTCATCCTTGGCCTCTTCAACAGCGCGCAGCAGTCCGCTAGCCTAGGCCATCCCGGGGCGCGAGGCACGCGCGATCCAACCAGCCGTCTGCCGACGAAGGAACTCCTCCCATGCAAAGTCTCGAAGGCATCCGCGTCTTGGAGCTCGCCCGCTTCCAAGCCGGTCCGCGCGGCGGCATGATGATGTCGGACCTCGGCGCGGAGGTGATCAAGGTCGAGCGCATCGGCGGCGAGGAGACGCGGAAGAATCCGCCGATCGTGCGCGGCCAGAGCGTCTACTTCACGGTTTACAATCGCGGGAAGAAATCGATCTGCCTCGACACCCGCAAGGACGAGGGCAAGGCGATCCTTCGCGAGCTCGTCGCAAAGTCCGACATCGTGCTCGAGAACTTTCGGCCGGGCACGATGCAGGCGATGGGCTTCGGCTACGAGGCCCTGAAGGCGATCAAGCCGGACATCATCCTCGTGTCGGTGTCCGGCTTCGGGCAATACGGGCCCTATCGCGACCGTCCGGCGTTCGATCCGCTGGGGCAGGCGATGAGCGGACTGATGAGCCTGACCGGGCGACCAGTCGGCCAGCCGGTCGGGACCGCCTTCTCGCTGGTCGACAGGACGACGGCGCTGCATGCCACGATCGGCGCACTGGCGGCCCTTCGCCACCGGGACCGCACGGGCGAAGGGCAGATGATCGACTGCTGCCTCCTCGATTCCGCACTGACGATGGTCGAGATCCCGAGCATCACCTATCTCGACACCGGCGACGAGGGGGGCGAGGGCGGGCGGCCGCCCTATCGCGCCCGGGACGGGTGGGTCGTGATCTCGGCGATCGGGCGCGAGATGGCCGGCAAGCTGATGCAGATCGTCTCGGGCAGCACCGCCGGTGCCGAGGCTGGGCCGATCAATTCGTCCGCGGGCCCGCAAGACTCGCGTCGGCGCGCCATCGAGGCCTGGGCCGCAGAGCACACGGTCGAGGAGATCGTCGCGATGCTGCTCGACGCCGGGATTCCGGTCGCGCCCGTACGGGCCATTCCCGAGGTGACGAAGGATGCACATACGTCGGCGCGCGAGATGCTGGTGAAGCAGCCCGATGCGCTGGCGGGGGAGATCCATGTGCCGGGGGTCGCGGTGAAGATGTCGGGGACGCCGGGACGGATCGGGCCCGTGCCGACGCCAGGACAGCATACGGACGAAGTTCTTTCCGGCCTGCTCGGTTATGACACTGCGAAACTCGCGGCGCTGAGGGCTGCCCAGGTCATCGACTGAAGCCGATGCCCTCGGGGCGCCCCGGGCTCTCGATGCCAGAGCTGCTCGAGGCCCGTTCGCACGTGACGCACCCCGGTTGGCGGGCGTGGACAACTCTGCTTATGTGCCGCCAACAGGCAATCCGCCTCCAATCTGCTGGAGATCCTTCTCGATGCGCAGCTTCCACTTTCCGGGCCGGTCGCAAGTCATCGGCACGCGCGCCATGTGCGCCACCTCGCATCCCATGGCGAGCCAGGCCGCGATCGAGATGCTGCGCAAGGGCGGCAACGCCATCGACGCGGCGATCACGGCGACGGCCGTGATGTGTGTCGCCGAGCCGGCCATGACAGGCATCGGCGGAGACTGTTTCGCCATCATCGCCAAGCCCGGCCAGAAGCCGATCGCGTTCAATGCCTCCGGCAAGGCACCGAAGGCCGCGACGGCCGATTGGTACGCGAAAGCCGGCATCAAGCAGATCGAAACGCAGATGCCGCATGCGGTCACGGTGCCGGGGGCCATCGACGGCTGGGCGACACTGCTGAAGGACCACGGCACGAAGACTTTTGCGGACGTTCTCGCTCCCGCCATCGAGTACGCAGAGCGCGGCTGGGCGGTGCAGCCGCGCGTCGCGTTCGACTGGGCGAGCCTCGAGGGGAAGATCCGGCAGAACGAGGGCGCCAAGCAGCACCTTTTGAAAGATGGTCGGGTGCCGAAAGCGGGCGAGATCATGCGCTCGCCGGCACTGGCTCGGACGCTCAAGATCATTGCAGAGAAGGGGCGCGACGGGTTCTACACGGGCGAGGTCGCCGCGGACATCGTGGCCGAGCTCAACGCCCTCGGCGGGCTGCACACGGTCGAGGATTTCGCCAATCAGTCGGCGGCCTACGTCGAGCCGATCTCGGTCGGCTACAAGGGCGTCGAGGTGCTGGAACTGCCGCCCAACAACCAGGGCATCGTAGCGCTGGTGCTGCTGAAGATGCTCGAGCGTTTCGGCAAGCTCGGCGACGGACCGGTCTCGGTCGAGCGCTACCATGTGATGATGGAGGCGGTGCGGCTCGCCTACAAGATGCGCGATACGTTCGTGGCCGATCCGCTGATGGCCGACGTGCCGGTCGACTTCATGCTGTCGGATGCCTACGCAGACGAGCTCGTCAGCCGCATCGACCGGAAGGCGCGGAAGGCCGATCTCGGGCCCATTCCGGTACCCGGCGGCAGCGACACGATCTACATGTGCGTGGTCGACCAGAACGGCATGGCGGTATCATTCATCAACTCGATCTACTCGGGCTTCGGCTCCGGCATCGTTACGAAGAAGACCGGCATCGTGCTGCAGAACCGCGGCCAGGGCTTCGTGCTCGATCCCAAGCACCCGAACTGCATCGCGCCAGGCAAGCGGCCGATGCACACGCTGGTCCCTGCGATGGCGATGCGGGACGGCAAGCCGTGGGCGGCGTTCGGCGTGATGGGCGGCAACCTGCAACCGACGGGGCACGCCTACGTGATGTCGAACATGCTGGAGTACGGTCTCGACCCGCAGGAGGCGATCGACTGCCCACGTGTGTTCTTCGAGAACGGAGTGTGCTGGGCGGAAGAGGCTGTGCCGAAAGACGTGTTCGACGGCATGGCGGCGCTCGGCCATCCGATGCAGGTGAAGCCTGATCCGTGGGGCGGCGGACAGATGGTGGTGATGGAGAACGGGGTGCTGATCGGCGCCTCCGATCCACGCAAGGACGGCATGGCGCTCGGCTACTGAGGCCGGGCGGCTCTGACGGGAACGAGCATGACAGGGTCGAAGGCTCTCAAGGTCGTCCGGCTCCGCATCGAAGGGCGGGTGCAGGGCGTCGGGTTTCGCGCTTTCGTCGAACGCGAAGCAGCGGCGCGGGGCCTGGATGGCTGGGTGCGCAACCGGCGGGACGGCGGCGTGGAGGCCGTCTTTGCCGGGATCCCGGCCGATGTCGAGGCGACGATCGAGCGCTGCCGCACGGGGCCGAGGGCCTCCCGCGTCGACATGGTGAAGGTGCTCGACGAGGACAGTGGTGTGGATCCGGGCTTCGAGGTTCGCCCCACGGTGTGACGAATCACCAACACCTCGAAGCCGACAATCTCCACATGCGGCGTCGCTGCTCTTGTCTTCTGCTCTTGCTCGTGGCGAAGAAGTCGCCACATCAGGCCTCGGGCTCCGGTCGGCGCCGCCCGCTGGGTGAGCGAGGGGCGGCGCAACGGGGGCACGTGTTGCGGCTGGTGCGGCCGGTTCGGCCGCCGCCAGCGCGAAAGAAGAGGCTGCACCAGAAGCCGGGCGTCGAAAGCAACGGAGCAGAACCCCATGATTCCCCGGGCGTCTAGGCCGCTGGCGGCCCTCGCGTTCCTCGCCGCATCGACTGTTGTCACATCTGTTGCCGCGAACGCGGCCGTCACGCTGATCAATCGTGACGACAAGGACCACAAGCTCACCATTCTCGAGGACAACGGGGCCAAGACCAGCGAGCACATGCTGAAGCCAAGCCAAGTGCTCGAAGGCATCTGCGAGAAGGGCTGCGTCATTCGCCTCAACGACAACCAAGAGGACGAATACGAGCTCGAAGCCGGCGACAAGGTTTCCATCGAGGAAGGCTACCTCTATTATGACGAGCCGGTGGGAACGCAACAGGGCGCCGGATCCACAGCTCCTCCGGCGGCGCCGGAGGGAGGATCAGCGCCCAAGAAGCCGTAACAGGGAGCCAGGGCCCGCGCTGAGATGGGGAGAGCGTGGGGCCGACCCGAATTGAGCCGCAGTCGGCGTGCTAATAGACCCCATGAGCCAAACGAATCGCCAGCAAGGGTCTCGCGCTCCGGACGAATGGTCGGACGAGGACGATATCCCGTTCGATCTGCCCGAGGCGCCGAAGACCCCCGCACCGCCCGTGACGTCCGGCGCGCAGCCGCGCCGGTCGATCTCGGAGCGCGCGCTCGCGGCGGCTCAGCCGGGGGCGCCTTATCTGGACGGCCTCAATCCCGAGCAACGTGCCGCCGTCGAAACGCTCGAAGGCCCCGTGCTGGTGCTTGCCGGCGCCGGAACCGGCAAGACGCGTGTGCTCACGACGCGGATCGCGCACATCCTCGCGACGGGGCGGGCGTACCCCTCGCAGGTGCTCGCCGTGACGTTCACGAACAAGGCCGCGCGCGAGATGAAGGAGCGCATCGGGCATCTGGTGGGCGGGGCTGTGGAAGGCATGCCCTGGCTCGGCACGTTCCATTCGATCGGCGTCAAGATCCTCAGACGGCATCATGAGCTGGTAGGGCTCAAGTCGGGCTTCACGATCCTCGACATGGACGACCAGAACCGGCTTCTGAAGCAAGTGATCGAGGCGGACGGGCTCGACAAGGACCGCTGGCCGTCGCGGCAACTCGCGGCCCTGATCGACAGCTGGAAGAACCGCGGCCTTACGCCGGACAAGGTGCCGAAAGGCGAGAATTTCGCCTTCGGGAACGGCAAGGGCGCGAAGCTCTACGCCGATTATCAGGCGCGGCTCAAGGATCTGAACGCCGCCGACTTCGGCGACCTGCTGCTCGAATGCATCCGGCTTTTCACGCAGCATCCGGACGTTCTCGCCGACTATCACAGGCGCTTCCGGTTCATCCTGGTGGATGAGTACCAGGACACCAACGTGGCGCAGTACCTTTGGCTCCGCCTGCTGGCGCAAGGCTGTCCGAACGTGTGCTGTGTCGGCGACGAGGACCAGTCGATCTACGGCTGGCGCGGGGCGGAGGTCGACAACATCCTGCGCTTCGAGAAGGATTTCCCGGGTGCCAAGGTGATCCGGCTCGAACGCAATTACCGCTCGACCGGCCATATCCTGGGGGCGGCGGCGGGTCTCATCTCGCAGAACACGGCGCGGCTCGGCAAGACGCTGTTCACCGACGGCGACAAGGGCACACTGCCCACCGTGACCGGCGTATGGGACGACGAGGAGGAAGCGCGGACGATCGGCGAGACGATCGAGGGGTTGCGCAAGGGGCATCATTCGCTCAACCAAGTCGCCATATTGGTTCGCGCGTCGGCGCAGATGCGCGCCTTCGAGGATCGTTTCATCACGATGGGGCTGCCGTACCGGGTGATCGGCGGCCCGCGCTTCTACGAGCGCCAGGAGATCAAGGATGCGATCGCCTATCTCGAAGTGACTGCCAACCCTGCCAACGACCTCAAGTTCGAGCGGATCGTGAACGTGCCGAAGCGGGGTCTCGGCGACACCTCGATCAAGCGGGTGCACGAGTTGGCGCGCGCGCGGCAGGTGCCGATGTACCAGGCGGCACGCGAGATCGTCGAGACGGAGGAGATCGGTGCCAAGGCCCGGCGCTCGCTCGCGGACCTGCTGCGCATGTTCGAGCGCTGGCGGGGACAGATCGACGAGCTCAGGCATACCGAGCTTGCCGAGCTGATCCTCGACGAGAGCGGCTATACGGCGATGTGGCAGGCGGACAAGAGCCCGCAGGCGCAGTCGCGTCTCGAGAACCTCAAGGAGCTGGTGCGCTTCATGCACCAGTTCGACACGCTGGCCGGTTTCCTGGAACACGTGGCGCTGGTCGCGGATGCCGAGCAGGGCGACGACGGCGACCGTGTGTCCCTGATGACGCTGCATGCCGCGAAGGGGCTCGAGTTCGATACGGTTTTCCTGCCCGGCTGGGAGGAGGGCCTCTTCCCGCACCAGCGAAGTCTCGATGAATCGGGGCTCGCAGGTCTCGAGGAGGAGCGTCGGCTCGCCTATGTCGGCATCACGCGGGCACGAAAGCGGGCGCACATCTCGTTTGCGCAGAACCGCCGGCTCAGAGGGCTCTACCAGTCGGCGACGCCGTCTCGGTTCGTCGACGAGCTTCCAGAGGACCACGTCGAAGTGGCGGAAGCGAAGAGCCCGTTCGGCGGCGTCTATGCAGGGCTCGGCCGGGCCAATCCCTATGGCGCGAGTCGGTTCGACGAAGGGCCGGGAGCGTTCCGCTCGAGCTACGAGACGCCGGGCTGGCAGCGTGCCAAACAGCAATGGAGCAGCAGCCAGGGCGCTGCGACGGGCGGATCGGCGCGCAAGACGGCCAAGTTCCAGCGCAGCAGCGCGCCGCTCACCATCGAGGGGCAGCTCATTGCCTCGTCGACGGACGACAGCTCGGGCTTCGTCCGGGGCGACCGCGTGCGGCATCAGAAATTCGGCGGCGGCACCATCGTGGAAGTGGACGGCAACAAGCTGACGATCGAATTCGATGCGGGCGACAGGAAACGCGTGGTCGCAAGCTTCGTCACGCGCGAATAGGCCTGCGCCGCGGCAGGTTGAGCGGCATCAATATTGCTCGCCAGGAATGCCGTTAACCTTATGTTTCCGCGGCAGATGGAACAGCGCCGATGAATGACGCAACCGCGCGCGGCGAGCGCGTGAGCATCGAGAAGATCCTGAAGCTCGACACGGCCAAGTCCAGTCTTCTGGCGGATCGGCGCGTCCAAGTCGGCGCTGCCTTGATCGCCGTGCTGATCACGTTCGGGCTGCTGTGGATGCTGTCTGGAACGCAGAGTTCCGTACGCTACGTCACGGCGCCGGTGAGCAGGGGGCCGCTGGTCGTGGTGGTGACTGCGACCGGATCGGTGCAGCCGACGAACAAGGTGGACGTCTCGAGCGAGCTGTCGGGCACGATCCGCAGGGTGCTCGTGGATTACAACTCCCCGGTGAAGGCAGGCCAGAGCCTGGCCGAGCTCGACACCGAAAAGCTGGACGCCACGGTTGCGAGTTCGCGCGCGAAGCTGGTGGCTGCCCGGGCCAGGGTCGCCGACGCCGAGGCGACAATGCTCGAGAAGCAGCGCGACCTCGTGCGCAAGAAACTGCTCGAGGGCAAGCAGATCACGTCGACGCAGAACCTGGAGCTGGCGCAAGCCGCTTATGATCGCGCGGTTGCGGCCGTTGCGAGCGCCAAGGCCGACGTCGGTGTGGCGGAGGCCGAGCTGAAGCTCAACGAGACCAACCGCGCGAAGGCCTGTATCTGCTCGCCGATCGACGGCGTCGTGCTCAAGCGCAGTGCGGAGCCGGGCCAGACAGTCGCCTCGTCCCTGCAGGCGCCGGTCCTCTTCTCGATTGCGGAAGACCTGACGCAGATGGAGCTGCAGGTCGATGTCGACGAGGCGGATGTCGGCAAGGTGAAAGCGGGCCAGAAGGCGACTTTCAGCGTCGATGCCTTCCCCGACCGGCGTTTCCCGGCGACCATCCGAGATGTGCGTTTCGCCTCCGAGACCATCCAGGGCGTCGTGACGTACAAGGCCGTGCTGACGATCGACAATTCGGAGCTGCTGTTGCGCCCCGGCATGACGGCCACGGCAGAGATCCGCGTGGCCGAGGTCGACGACGCGCTGCTCGTTGCAAATGCGGCGCTGCGCTATGCGCCGCCTTCCAACACAAGCGCCACGCAGCGCAGCTTCCTGCAGCGCTTGCTGCCGGGCCGGCCTGCGTTCCGGCAGGCGAGCCGCCAAGAAGCCCAGACCGGCACCCGAACGGTCTGGGTTCTGGAGAACGGGAAGCCGGCCGCCGTAACGATCCGGACGGGGGCCACCGACGGACGAAACACCGAGGTGACGGGTGGAGATCTGAAGGCGGGACAGAACGCCATCGTCGACCAGACGGCGGTGAGATCGTGACGGAGGGCGCGGGCGTGTCGTCGAAACAGAACGCGCCGTTGATCGAGTTGCGCGACGTCACGCGGCTCTACGGAACGGGCGACGCGACGGTGCGGGCACTGGCAGGGGTCGACCTCAGAATCGAGGAAGGCGAGTTCGTCGCGATCATGGGGCCCTCGGGATCCGGCAAGTCGACGGCGATGAACGTGATCGGCTGCCTCGACACGCCGACATCGGGCGAATACCGGTTCCAGGGCGTTTCCGTCGGCGGCATGAGCCGCAATCAGAGGGCGCTCATCCGAAGGCACCTGCTCGGCTTCGTGTTCCAAGGCTTCAACCTGCTGCCGCGCACCTCGGCGCTGGAGAATGTGGAGCTGCCGCTGATCTATCGCGGCATGCCGGCCGACGAGCGCCAGGAGAGGGCGATGGCAGCACTGGCGACCGTCGGGCTCAAGGGGCGCGAAGGCCATACGTCGGCGGCGCTATCGGGCGGGCAGCAACAGCGCGTCGCCATCGCCCGCGCGATCGTCACCGATCCACTCGTGCTGCTCGCCGACGAGCCGACCGGAAATCTCGACACCCGGACCAGCCGCGAGATCATGGACATGGTGACACGCCTGAACCAAGAGCGCGGAATAACCGTCGTGATGGTGACGCACGAGAGCGACATTGCAGCCTACGCGCAGCGCGTGATCCGCTTCGTCGACGGGCGCATCGAGAGCGACATTCTCAACAGGAAGGCCGCGTAATGGTCTGGGAGTCGATCAGGCTCGCGCTGAGGTCGATCCAGCGCAACGCTATGCGCTCGTTCCTCACCGTGCTCGGTATCGTGATCGGTGTCGGCGCGGTGATCGCCATGGTGACGATCGGCAACGGGACCACGGCCAAGGTGAAAGCCGAGATGTCTCGGCTGGGCTCCAACCTGCTTTTCGTCAGCCCCGGCCAGTTCGGACCAGGGCGTGCCAGCTCGGATGCCAAGGCGCTCACGATGCGCGATATCGAGGCCATGCGCAGCGAGTTGCGCGGCGTCAAGGCCGTGGCACCGACGGCGCAGAAGTCGCAGACGGTCGTGCGGGGAACGGAGAGTCGGCTGACGACCGTGACCGGCACGGACAACGCCTATCTCGTGACGCAGGACTGGAGTTTGAAGGCGGGCCGGCCGTTTCTCGAGAGCGAGGTGCGTGGTGGGCGTGCCGTGTGCATCATCGGTGAGACCGTTCGCGACAAGCTGTTCGGCCTCGAGGATGCGCTCGGCCATGCCATCCGGCTCGGAAACGTGTCCTGCGAGGTGATCGGGGTGCTCGAGGTCAAGGGCCAATCGAGCTTCGGCACCGATCAGGACGATACGGTGCTCATTCCGATCAGGGCGTTCCACCGGCGCCTTGCGGGTAACACGGAGATCCGTCGCGTGATGGTATCCGCCGCCGACGGCACCGACACGGCCAAGGTCCAAAGCGATCTCGAATGGCTGCTGCGCGAGCGGCGCGGCATCGGCCCCGGCAAGGAGGACGACTTCACCGTTCGCGACATGACGCAGATCGCGCAGGCCCAGGCCGGCACGACCGCGATGCTCACAGGCCTCCTCGCGGCCGTCGCGGCGGTCAGCCTGCTGGTCGGCGGCATCGGCATCATGAACATCATGCTGGTCTCCGTCACCGAGCGGACCCGAGAAATCGGCATCCGCCTCGCGATCGGCGCGCTCGAGTGGCAGGTGTTGTCGCAGTTTCTGGTCGAAGCGATCGTGCTCTCCCTGCTCGGCGGCCTGATCGGCATCGGGCTCGGGCTGGGGCTCGCTGGCGTTGCCACGCGCGGCCTCGACGTGCCGTTCGTGGTCGATCCGTTGATCGTGCTCGTCGCGTTCCTGTTTTCGGCGGTCGTCGGGGTGGTGTTCGGCTATTTCCCGGCGCGCAGGGCGGCGCGGCTCGACCCGATCGATGCGCTGAGGCACGAGTAGCTTGCATCGGCCCCAGCGGAGGCGGCCTGCAACGGCAAGCAAGCCGGCGATGGACCGCGCTCCGGGGGCGCGTTAGAAGCGATGCTCATGGCCAACGCCCCCTCCCCAGCCCCGTCTGCTTCGGGCGAGCCCGATGCGACACGGCCCATGTCGATTGTGACGGGCGGCTCGGAAGGGGTCGGCCTCGCCATCGCCAAGGTCCTGGCCGCACGCGGGCACGATCTACTGCTGATAGCGCGACGGCCGGATGTCTTGTCGGCCGCCGCAAAGGACCTCGGGGCCGCCTTCCCCGTCAAGGTGGCGACACTGGCGCTCGATCTCACGCATCCTGAGGCGTGCGAGGCCATCGACGCCGAGCTCGGGCGCCTCAGGGCGCATGTCCACATGCTGGTCAACGCGGCCGCGATCGGCCACAGCGGGGCGTTTGCCGAGGCGGAGGCTCTGGAGCTGGGGCGCCTCGTTCAGCTCAATGTCGAGGTGCCGACCCGGCTGATGCGACACGTGCTGCCGGGCATGAGGCGACGGCGAAGCGGCGGCATCCTCAACGTGGCGTCGCTCGGAGGCTATACGCCGGGCCCGTATCAAGCGGCATACTACGCGAGCAAGTCCTATCTGATCTCGCTCAGCGAGGCGGTCGCGGCGGAGGCGCGGGCCGATGGCGTGCGTGTCGCGGTTGTCGCACCCGGGCCGGTCGAGACCGCATTTCATGCTAAAATGGATGCCGAGCGCGCCTTCTATCGCCGGCTCCTGCCGTCCTCGAGCCCGGAGACCGTGGCGCGGTGGGCGGTGCGTGGTTTCGAGCTGGGTATGAGGGTGATCGTTCCGGGGGTGTTCAACCTGATCATCGCCAGTGCTTTGCGCTTTCTACCGCATACGCTACTTGTTCCGGTGATGGCATGGCTGCTCCACCCACGCAGGCCGACCTGAAAGGGAGCCAAGACAGATGCTCGAGGCACAGCTGCCCGAGATGACAGGCGCAAATCCGGACCTATCGGACCCCGGGGAGAAGCGGGACGCCAAGCTGCCCGTCTTGCTGGTGCTCCACCAACACCATTCCAACCCCGGCCACGTCGGGCAATGGTTCCGCCGCAACGGCTACCAGCTCGACATCCGGCGTCATTTCCAAGGCGACCCCCTGCCGAACACGCTCGCTCACCACGCCGGCGCCGTGATTTTCGGTGGACCACAGAGCGCCAATGACGCGCTGGAGCACATCCGCCGAGAAGTGGACTGGGTTGCCGTCGCTCTGAAGGAGAACAAGCCATTCCTGGGCATTTGCCTCGGCGCCCAGATGCTGGCCCACCACCTCGGCGCTCAGGTCGACCACCATCCACACGGGAATGTGGAAATCGGGTACCATGCCATCCGTCCAACGCAGGCCGGGCAGTCCTTCAACTTCCCGAGCCGGGTCTTCCAGTGGCATCGCGAGGGGTTCGAGGTGCCGCGTAGCGCGACGCTGCTCGCGACATCCGATGGCGCCTATCCGAACCAGGCGTTCCGGTACGGATCGGGGTTCGGCGTCCAGTTCCACCCGGAAATCACGTTTTCACAAGTCAATCGCTGGTCCGGCTCGAACCCGGTGCGACTTCTCATGCGAGGGGCGCGGCCACGCCAGGAGCACATCGATACCCATCTGATGGAGGCACCCAAGGTGCACGACTGGCTGAACCGTTTCCTCGGCCAGTGGGTCACGGGGGAACTGGCACGCGCCTGAGGTGCCGTTCATTCGCTTGGCCTCGGCGCGCGGCACGCGCGTTCGCACTTCGGCAATACCTTCGTGCTCTTATGTGCTTCAGCGCCGTGACCCATCGTGTCGCGTAGCCCGGCGCTTCGGTCACGGCGAGCCGAGCGGCGGCCCCCAAGGGGCCCCGTCTGGCTCGTCGTCGCATTTCGGGGTGCCCAAAAGGGTCAGCATCACCCCTCCCGAGAAGCTTTGCCATAGGCTGCTGGCTGGCTATCAGGTCGCTACTCTGGGCCTCGACTGATCTCGCCTGCAGTAGGCCGCTGTCTCCAGGTTCGCGCCGAGGCGCTCTCAGGCGTCTGCTGCGATCACCTCGGCCCCGAAGCGCTGAATACGCTCGAGCGCCTCCGATACAGTGTCGCCGCCAAGGCGCAACGCAACATGGCGGACGCCGGCCGCGACAAGGGCGGCCCTGTCCTCGCGCATGTCGGCCGCGCTGCCGGTGAACATGCGCCGCGCCGAGCCGTCCTGGGTGCGTTGCGGCGTCCAATCGAAGGGGCTCTGCACGATCAGCCCCATGTCGATCGACGCTGGATCGCGCCCGGCTTCCTCGGCGACACGATGTAGTTTCGCGATGCCGGCTTTCAGGCGGGCGGGCGTATCCATCAGCATCTGCTGATTGTTGTTTCCGGGGTACCAGCCGTCTGCGAGCTTCACCGTTCGACGCATGGCCGCCGGGCTCTCTCCGCCCACCCAGATCGGCGGTCCACCCGGTTGAACCGGCTTCGGCGCAAAAATGACGTCCTCGAAGTCGACGTGGCGGCCCTTGTAGCTCGGGCGATCCGCCGTCCAGAGCTGCTTAAAGGCCTCGAGGTACTCGTCGGTCGCCGCGCCGCGCTCCTTGAACGGGGCTCCGAGAAGCCTGAATTCCTCCTGCATCCAGCCGGCGCCGACACCGAGGATCAGCCGGCCGTTCGAGAGCACGTCGATGGTGGAGAGCGTCTTGGCGGTCTGGATCACGGGGCGGTGGGGCACGACCATGACCGAGGTGAGCAGTCGCAGGCGTGTCGTGCACCCGGCCAGGAAGGCGAGCGCCGCAAGCTGGTCGAAGCAGTGACCGTGCTCGGAGGCCGACCACGCGCCGCCTTGCGTATAGGGATAGGCAGAGCCCAGCTTGCCCGGAACGATGATGTGGTCGTTGACGGAGAGAAACGAGAAGCCGGCACGCTCTGCCGCCTGCGCCACGGCCATGTACGTCGCCCGGCTGGTGTAGAGACCGCGCGACAACGTGCTGATACCGAACTGCATGGTTCGAGCTCTCCTTCGCATTGCCCATTGCATCCGGGCGGGCCTGGGATCAAGCGTCTCCGATCGCCCGGGGCGTGACAAGTCCAAGCGTGCCGGGAGGCGCCGGCACGCGGTGAACGGCACTTGTCCGAGCGGGGCCCGCGCGCTCATCGCCCACAGTCACGCTCAGGCGAGCGAGCCGTCCGGCGACAGCGGCACCCGAGGCGGGACCGTGGCCGGGCCGCGCGCGTGCCCCGGCTTTCGGGGAGGCGGCAGGGCGCGCCGGCGGGGGGCAGAAGACACGCCGTGCCGCGTCTTTTCCCAATGGAACGGTCGTCGCGCCAGATCCACGAGAGCGCGATATCCGGCGACCGAGATGAGCAGCCAGTAGGCCGGCATCGCGAGCACGGAAGGAAGCAGCCGGGTGCGCTTGCGTCGAACGACCGCGAAAGCCGCCGCCAGCAGGGGCGCGAGGATGCCGACGGTCAGGTTGGCAAGTGCGGTGTACCAGAGCCAGGCGCCCGGTCCTGTCAGCGGAACATTGTCGAAGCCGCCGAGCGCCCAGGTCAGAGCCATCGCCAGCATGGCTATGGGGTAGAGCAATACGGAGAGAAGCACGCCGCCCATCACGAGCTGAAGGCCGGCGAACTGCCATGCCCCCACCTCTCGCAGCAGGCGAAAGGGCTGTCGCATGTGCACAAGCCACGTCTGCACCCAGCCCTTGAGCCAGCGTGTCCGCTGGCCGAGCCATACGCGCCGGCTGGTCGGCGCCTCCTCCCAGGTGGTGGAGGCAATCGTCGCCGTACGAAAGCCCATGCGGGCCAGCCGGATGCCGAGGTCGGCGTCCTCGGTGACGTTGTAGGGGTCCCAGGCGCCCACGGACCGCAGGACCGATAGGCGAAAATGGTTCGATGTCCCGCCGAGGGGCAGCGGGAGCCGCAGGCGGTCGAGCGCGGGCAGCAGTCCGTCAAAAAGCGCAGAATACTCGAGTGCGAACTGGCGGGACCAGAAGCTTTCCCCAGCATTGAAGACGTTTAGCCGGGCTTGGACGCAGGCGAGATCGGGACCGGCCTCGGCAAAGGCACGCGCGGCAATGCGGAGCTGATCCGGCTCGGGCCGGTCCTCGGCATCGAACACGACGACGAGATCGCTGCGGGCCGAGGCGAGCGCGTAGTTCAGCGCCTTCGGCTTCGTCTTGGGACCACCCGGCGGCACGAGCACGATGCGCATGTTCGGCGGCAGTGACAGCCTTGCCGCGGCTGTCCTCGTCGCGTCGTCGCGGGCCTCCAGAACCAGGACGAGATCGAGGCGGTGGCGGGGGTAGTCCAGCGCAGCGAGCCCTTCGACCAGGCCCGGCAAGACCTCCGGCTCGTCGTACATGGGCACGAGAACGGTGTAGCTCGGCAATTCGGCGTCCGGCGTGCGGGGTCCGCCCGCTTGCGTGGTGCATGGCCGTCGCAGCACCTCCAGCGCCGCCATCAGGCGCAGAAGCGTATTGCCGGCAAACGGCAGAATGAGCAGAGCGCCGAGACTGCCCCAGGCGCCGAAGGGCTCCAGCACAACGGCGAAGCTGAACGAGAAGAAGGCCAGCGCCATGACCGGCAGCAACCATGGCGGCGCAGGTCCACGGGCCGACAAATCGGGTCGGCGCATGAAGAGGCCACGTATCGCCTCGGTGAGAACGGGATCGGTTGCAGGCTCTCGCGAAAAGCCCATCGCGAGCGGCGTATCGCGCAACACAAAGCGCGTTTCCCCCGCTACGCCGCGTCGGCGTATTGACATCGGCCGCCCCCCGTGACAACCGGCTTCTTCACCAATTTACGCGCGAACCGCCGTCCCTGGGCGGGTCGCCAACATCGAGGGGCGCGCGTGCCGTCGACCGACAATCGAACGCCATCAATGCTTGCAGCGAGACTAAGTTGCCGTGCGACCAGCGCAAGCATCCTCTGGCTGATAAACATTTGGCTGACGATTATTTTTCCCGCCCAAGTTGTGGCCCAGATCGGCGTATCGGCCGAACCGGCGGATCTTCCGCGCCGCGTTGCCATCCGGTTCGTGACGGACAGCGACTATCCGCCTTTCGACTATTACGACGAGGAGGGCGTCCTCACCGGCTTCAACGTCGACATCGCCCGCGCGATCTGCCTCGAGTTGTCGGCAGCGTGCGACATCCAGGTGCGGAGCTGGAACGAGCTGTTGCCGGCGCTGCGCAAGGGCGACACGGATGCGGTGATCGCCTCGCACGCGATCACTCCCGCGCTGCTGAAACAATTCGACGTCACGGACCGCTACTACTTCACGCCGGGCCGGTTCGTTGGACGGCGCGACGCCGCGAAAATCGACGCAACGCCGGAGGGCCTCCGCGGCAAGCGCATCGGCGTGGTGAAAGGAAGCGCGCACGAGGCCTATGCACGCACGTTCTTTCCCAATAGCGCGATCGTGCCGTTCGAGAGCTCGGAGCTCGCGTGGGATGCGGTCAGGACGGGCGGCGGCGTCGACGTGTCGTTCGGTGACGGCATCGCGCTGACGTTCTGGGTGAATGGCACTCTGTCGCGCGGCTGCTGCGAATTGAAGGGCGGGCCCTACTTCGAGCCCAAGTACTTCGGGGATGGCGTCGGCATCGTCGTCTCGAAGGCGGACCCGCAACTCAAGGGTCTGATCAACTCGGCCCTCGCCAGGATCAGGGCCAGCGGCCGCTACGAGGAGCTGTTGCTGAGATACTTCCCGAACAGGGTGTGGTAGCGGCGGCCGGACTCAGTCGAAGAGGTCGGCCAGGCGCTTCTTCATGGTGTCGGCGATATAGAGGGCGAGCGCCTGGATCGTCGAGGTGGGATTGACGCCGCCCGACGTGACCCAGATGCTGCCGTCGACGATGAACATGTTCTTCACGTCGTGAGCGCGGCCCCAGGCGTTCACCACCGAGCGTTCCGGGTCGTCGCCCATGCGGGCGGTGCCGAGAAGATGGCCCGGGCTGTTGAGCACGCCCGGCTGCGGCAAATGAATTTGCGTGGCCCCCGCGGCTTCCAGGATCTCGACGGAGCGGGCGATGCCGTGCTCCATCATGCGCTGCGTGTTCTCGCTCACCGTGTAGTCGATGCGGGGCGCCGGGATGCCGTGACTGTCCTTGAGGACGGGGTCGAGTGTGACGCGGTTGTGCGCCTCGGGGAGGTCCTCGCAGGCCACGCCCAGGCGCAGGGAACGGTTGTAGAGCTTGCGATAGACCCGGTGGTGGTCACGGCCCCAGGGCAAGCGACCGGCGGCCATGCTGGTGATCGCCTCGTTGGCAGGGCCGGTGCCGCGAGCGAACTGCAACGTGTAGCCCCTGACGAAGCCGCGAGAGCGGTCGGTCTCGTAGAACTCCTTCGACCACATGACGGTCATCGGGGCGCGGTCGCCGTCCACCTCGTCGTCGATGTAGCCGTAGACCTGCGGCCAGGGATGCACCATCAAGTTGCGGCCGACCTGATCGGACGAGTTGGCGAGGCCGTTCGGAAAGCGACCCGAGGCGGAGTTGAGCAGCAGCCTGGGGGTGCCGATGCCGTTCGCGGCCACGATGACGACCTCGGCAGGCTGGAAGCGTTCGACGCCGGCCGGATCAAAATAGACGACGCCAGACGCGAGACCGTGCTCGTTGGTCTCGATCCTTTGCACCCGGCAACGGGTGCGCAGCTCGACGCCCGCGCGCAGCGCATGGGGCCAATAGGTGATGTCGACGCTCGCCTTGGCGCCTTGGGCGCACCCCGGCGTGCAGTGGCCGAGATTGATGCATCTGGCGCGTCCCTCGTACTCGGTGGTGGCGACCGCGATGTCGGAGGGCCACCAGTGCCAGCCGAGCTTGTTCATCGCCTCGGCGTAACGCGTGCCGGTCTTGCCGAGCGGGACCGGTGGCATGGTCGGGTGATGCAACGGATAGGACGGATCGCCGGACAATCCGGCGACGCCCATCATGCGGTCGTTCTCGGCGAAATAGGGCTCCAGCGTCCAGTAGTCGACCGGCCAGTCGTCGGCCACGCCGTCGAGCGTCCTCACACGGAAATCCGACGGGTGCATGCGCGGAAAGTGGGCCGTGTAGAGCACCGTGCCGCCACCCACTCCGTTGAAGTTCGCGACCTTCATCGGCGAGTTGTCGTCGTTGACGGGATAGTCGGTGTCGCGGCAACGCCGGTTCGGGCTGATATCGAAATCGGCGAAGCGGCGGGCCTCCCAATCGCGCCCGTTCGACGGGAAGTCGGTAGGCTTGATCCAATCGCCCTGCTCCAGACAGAGGATCTTCATGCGGGTGTCGGCGAGGCTCCATGCAACCGCGGCGCCCGAGGCACCCGAACCGATGATGAGCACGTCGACGATGTCGTCGGTCGGGCGGGGGACGCTGGTGCTGTCGGCAATTCCCATGTCAGCCTCCGAGGCCATCGACATCGCGCCACATCCGCGGGCGCCCGCGCACGGCATCGAGCAGGGCAAAGTTGCCCGGCTCGACAACATGGCCTTTCGGAAACGGCGCGCGGGGCTCGCGGCCGAGGGAGCGGAAGACGCGGTCATCGCGGTAGTAGCATTGCAGTACGGCGCGGCCGAGGGCAGTCATGACGGCACCCTTGCGATCGAGAAAGGCCATCGCGATGGCCTCGGCCTTCGTCTCGTCGAGCGCGGAGAACGCGCCACCTGCGCTCTCGCGAAGCATGGCGAGCGCGGCTCGTACGGGATCGCGGTCGCGACCGAGCGAGCGGGCGATGTCGGCGAAGATAATCTCGTCGTCGGCGCCCGGCAGGCCCAACTCGGCGCTCGGCGGCACCATGATGCCCACCAAGCGACGCAAATCCGCCAGTTCCGCGGGCGTGAGAACTGACCCCGGATCGTCTGTCATGCTGGCCTCGGTCGAAGACTACCTGCCGGATACTGGGACGCGCGCCGGACGCGGGTCAAGACCTCGTCATGACGGCGCGAACGTCACCCCAAACAGCAGCACGGCCCCGCTGGAGCGAGGCCGTGCGTCAATCGCCAGCCGGATCGGGCGGCTCAAGCCATGCCGCGCTCCTTCAACACTTTGCGGGCGATGCGGAAGCACTCCACGCCGGCAGGAACGCCTGCATAGATGCCGATCTGGTGGATCACGGATTTCAGCTCCTGCTTGGTGACGCCGTTGTTGAGGGCGCCATTGCAGTGCAGCTCCCACTCGTGCATGCGGCCAAGGGAAGCCAGCATGGTCAGGTTCATCATGGAGCGGGTCTTCGGGGGGATGGTGTCGTCTCCCCACACCACGCCCCAGCAGAACTCGGTGACGATGTCCTGCCATTCGGCGTTGAAGTCGTCCGCTGTCGACATCGACTTGTCGACGTACTCGGCCCCGAGCGTCTTCTTGCGGGCCGCCAGGCCCTTTTCCCAGATCGCCTTGTCCATGGTCAGATCTCCTCGCTGGGCGCGGGCGACGAAGCCTGCGCAGTTGGTGGACCGGCCATTCTGTTAGCGCAGTTGTGCCCGCCTTGGCATGCCAATTCTAGGGGCGCGCCGGGGCGGAAGGCGCGCCCGCTCAGCTCGAGACGTCCGGGGAAGCGCCGATCCGAGGCTCGCCCGCCTGAACCACGGCACGAGCCTCGGCGGCCTCGGCAGCAAGGCGTTGGGTGCGGCGGGCATCCGAGATGCGGCGCAGATGCGCACCCAAAGGCGGCGCGGCGAGCTCGAGCTGCGCGAAATCATCGCGAAAGAGCTTCAGCAGCCGCGTGCGCGTGACAGCGCGATAGGAGCCTTTGCTCAGACTGTCCTCGAGCATGGCCGTGACACCGAAAAAATCACCGATGCGGTAGTCGCGCGTCACTTCGGGCGAGGTCTGGCGGACGTGGCCTGAGGCGACGAAGTACATGGCGTCGCCGGGAGAGCCGTCGGCGATGATCTCGACGAAGGGCGATACGCTCTTGGCGTGAAGCAGCGGCATGAGGCGCGCAACCTCGTCGGTCTCGAGCTCGGCAAAAAGTGGAATGCGCGACATGAGCGACCACGTCAGCACGAAGTCGTGCCGGCTCACCTCGGTGGAAAAGCCGCTGGCGATGATCGCGACCGGCAAGGCCAGGATGCACAGGCCGCACAGCATCGTGAGCGAGGCCCAGATCTTGCCGAGCGGCGTTATCGGCGAGACGTCGCCGTAGCCGACCGTCGTCAGCGTCGTCATCGCCCAATAGGCAGCCTCGGGGATCGAGCCGAGCTTGTCGGGCTGCACGTGGCCCTCGATGTAGTACATGCCGGTCGAGAAGACGAGCAGTGCGGCGAGCAACAAGACGAAAGCGCCAATGAGAGAGCGCTGCTCGTTGGCGACCACGCGCAGCAAGGTGTGTATGGCCGGCGAATAGCGGGTCAGCTTCAGGAACCGGAGCAGGCGGAAGACGCGGAGCACGCGCAGGTCCACGCCGAGGACGGAGCCGGCGTAGAACGGCAAGATCGCCAACAAGTCGATCACGAGCATCGGACGCCGGGCAAATCGCAAGCGCGCCTGCCATGGCGGTAGACGGGAGAGCATCGGCACTTCGACCGATGTCCACAGGCGGAGCAGGTACTCGATGGTGAAAATTGCAACCGAGATCATGTCGAAAGCGTGCAGCCAGGCTCCCCACTCAGCCTCGACCTCGGGGATGGTCTCCAGACAGAACGCCAGCACATTGAGCAGGATCAGAGACACGATCAGGTGGTCGAACAGTCGGCTTGCGGCCGTTTCCCCGCGACCGACCTCGATGATCTCGTAAATTCTGCGCCGCAGGCCTTGGGGTGCAGGAGGTGTCGTCATCTGGCTCGTCTCTCGAGGGTCGGTCCCATCAATGCCCCGGCCGGCTCGCGGAGGCTGGCGCGGACGCCGCGCCGTTAACCACAGGACATCACTAGCCCAATAAGGACGGCTATCGCCATCGCGCAGGGCAGGCCTGCACAAGTGATTTGGCAAAAGTTTTGCCAAACGGGGGCATCTGGCAGTATGCCGCAACCAAACAAGCTGCGATCGCCGGGCACCAGGTGCCCGATGCCGGCCGCAACGAAGACCGGAGCGCCAATGACCACGACTACCGCGCCCACGTCCTCCTATCGCCGGAATGTGGCCCTTCTCGCGATCGCACAGGCGCTGTTCATGTGCACCCAGTCGATGGGCATCGCGACGACGCCGCTCGCGGGGCACTCTCTCCTCGGGGTGGACAAGTCGCTCGCCACGCTGCCCATTTTTCTCAACCACGCCGGCATCATGCTGACGACCATTCCCGCGTCGCTGCTGATGGGACGGATCGGGCGGCGGGCGGGTTTCACGATCGGTGCATGCCTCGCGATCGTGTTCGGTCTGCTGGCGGCGCACGCGGTGATGGTGCGCAGCTTCGAGCTGCTCTGCGTTTCGGCGCTGCTGCAAGGCTCGGCGGCTGCATTCGCATGGTACTACCGATTCGCCGCGGCCGATGCCTCGCCCGACGGCTTCAAGCCGAAAGCCATCTCGTACGTCATGGCCGGCGGCATTGCAGCGGGCTTCCTCGGACCGCAGATCGCCAAGTGGACCGTCGACTGGTTTGCACCGGTCACATTCATGGGTGTCTATGTCGCGATCGCGATCACGGGGGCGTTGAGCGTGGTGCTCATGCAGTTCCTGCGGATTCCGCGGCTCTCCGCCTCCGAGCGTGCGGAGGGCGGCCGCCCGCTTCTCGAGATCGTCAAGCAGCCCGCCTATATCGCGGCGATCGTCTCGTCGATGTTCGGCTACGGCGTGATGACGCTTGTCATGTCGGCGACGCCACTGGCCATGCTGGCCTGCGGGTTCCATTTCGCCGACAGCGCGACGGTCATCCAGGTGCACATCATCGCGATGTTCCTGCCGTCGTTCTTCACGGGGCATCTCATTCAGAAGTTCGGCGTGCTGACCATCATCGCAACGGGCGCGCTCATCCAGGTCGGCTGCGCACTGGTCAATCTCTCGGGCGTCGATTTCGCGAACTTCCTCGTCGCCAACGCCCTTGTCGGGCTCGGCTGGAACTTCACCTACGTCGGCGGATCGACACTCCTGACGCGCACCTATCGACCCGCCGAGCGGGCTCGCGTCCAGGCGAGCCACGACTTCACCGTCTACGCAACCACTGCGACGGCCGCCGCACTGGCGGGCTTCCTGCAGCAGAAGTCCGGCTGGATGGCGATAAACCTCGCTGCGCTTCCTCTGATGGTCATCGTCATGCTGACCGCGCTATGGTTCGCCTTCAGGGAGCGGCGCGAGGCCCGCACGCAGCCGGCCGAGTAAACCTCTCCCGACCGGCCTCGTCATTTGATCCGCGTCAGTCCGCGATGCCGGCAATAGATCAAGAATTCACGGCACAACGGCTGCCCAGGCCCAGGAAGGAAGATCGATGTACAAGCACATTCTGATTGCCACAGACGGCTCCGAGCTGGCTCACAAGGCCGTCGTGCAAGGCTTCGCGCTCGCCAAGGCGCTCGGGTCGACGGTCACGGTTGTCACCGTCACCGAGCCCTGGACGGCCGTCGTCCCGGGCGAGATGGGCATGGCGTTCCCGGTCGACGAGTACGAGAAGGGCGCCTCGGAGAACGCGGGAAACATTCTTGCGACCGTGAAGCGCGAAGCGGATACGACGGGCGTCGCGTGCGAGACGGTCCACATGGCCGACCAGTATCCAGCCGACGGCATCATCGCGACCGCCAAGGAGAAGTCCTGCGACCTGATCGTGATGGCGAGCCATGGCCGGCGCGGCCTCTCCCGCCTGCTGATCGGCAGCCAGGCCAATCAGGTTGTCGTCCATTCCGAGGTGCCGGTGCTGGTCGTGCGCTGAGCATGCGACGGGAACCGGTCCTTCGGGGATAGAGGTTGCACGGGAATCGAGGCGAGAAGCCAGAAGCGCAGGGAAGCACGTCCATGCCGCCGCCCCGTCTCGCCGCCGTCCTCTATGAGCCCGGTTGCGGGCGCGTCGTCGATCAACTGCTCGTCGGTCTCGTGCGCTCGCTGGCGGAGCGCGGCCTCAAGCTCGCCGGTACGATCCAGAGCGCCGCGGAACGAGAGGATCGGTGCGCGTGCGACATGATCGTGACCGACCTCGCGACCGGTGAGGCGCGGTCGATCTCCGAGGATCGAGGGCCACTGGCGACGGGGTGCCGGCTCGACAGCAGCGCACTCGAAGCGGCGGCCGGATCGACGATGGCTGCACTCGAGGCCGGTGCCGACCTTCTGATCGTGAACAAGTTCGGCAAGAGAGAAGCGGAGGGCGGTGGCTTTCGCGCGGCGCTGGCTTTTGCCCTCGGCGAGGGCATACCGGCAGTCGTTGCCGTCAACCGCTCGCAGATCGAGGCGTGGCGACAGTTCGCCGGTGATCTGGCTCGAGAGCTGCCAGCCGATGCCGCCGACGTGGAGCGCTGGTGCGAAGAGGCGCTCGCCGGCACACCAAGGGCGCGAACGGCGGGGCTTCCTCTCGCCTCGACGGCGCCCTAGGCTCGTCTGCACGAGCGGCGGCGGCCAGCCGTCGGAAGGGCCAAATTCGGGAGGAGCGCATGCGCGGTCTCGCAGGCAAGGCAGTGATCGTGACGGGGGGCGCGGGCGGTATCGGCAGTGCAATCTGCCGACGCATGGCGGAAGAGGGCGCCAAGGTCGGTGTGTTCGATCTGAGAGGCGACGCGGCCCAGAAGGTGGCAAGCGAGATCGGGCACGAGGCGAGCGCACACGCGTGTGACATCACCGACCTCGCCAGTGTGACGGCGGCGGTCGCGGCGTTCGAAGCGGCACAAGGCCCGACCGAAGTCCTGATCAACAACGCAGGCTGGGACAAGTTCGCCTACTTCCTCGAGACGACGCCCGAGGACTGGGACAAGATCATCGCGATCAATCTCAGGGGCCCCATTCACCTGCATCATGCCGTACTGAAGGGCATGCAGGCCCGTCGCCGGGGTCGCGTGGTCAACATCGCGTCGGATGCCGGGCGGGTCGGGTCATCCATGGAGGCGGTCTATTCCGCGTGCAAGGGCGGGCTCATCGCCTTCACCAAAACAATCGCGCGGGAGATGGCGCGTTCGAACGTCACCGTCAATTGCGTCTGCCCGGGTCCGACCGACACGCCGTTGCTCGCACAATTTCTCGGCGGCGGCGAGCAGGGCGAAAAAGCCTACGAGGGCCTGAAGCGCTCGATCCCGCTCAAGCGACTGGGCCAGCCGGACGACCTGGCCGGCATGGTGGCGTTTCTCGCCAGCGACGACGCGGGCTACGTCACGGGCCAAGTCATCTCGGTGTCCGGCGGGCTCACGATGAGCGGCTGAGAAACGGAAACCGGACGGCTATTCGTCGTCCGGGCCGGAGACGGAGGAGATCTGGCGGCCGATATAGAACTGCTCGCCCATCATCTCCATGCGGTCGAACTGCTCCTCCAGGAAGTCGATGTGCTCCTCCTCGTCCTTCAGGATCGACATGAAGAGCTCGAAGGTGCCGACGTCGCCGGCCTCCTGGCAGGCGCGCGCGGCCTTGTCGTAGAATGAGCGCGCCTCGAGCTCCATCTCGAGCTGACGCTCGAAGATCTCGCGCACGCCCTTCGGCTCCTTGATGTCGTCGAGATCACGCACGTTGGGCATGCCATCGAGGAACATCATACGCTCGATGAAGCGATTGGCGTGCGTGCCCTCCTCCTGGACCTCGTTGAACATGTGTTTCGCCAGCCTGTCTATGCCCCAGTCCTGCAGCTTGTGGGCCTGCAACAGGTACTGATTGACGGTGGTCAGCTCCATCGTCACGGCGCGCTGCAAGTGCTTCAAGGAGATGGCGGGGCCTTTCATGGACAGTCCTCACGGTTGCTTCGACATCCGATCGTCAGGCGCCTCCGCCGCATCAGGTCGTGGCATCCGGCACCCGTAGAAAGCGATCAGAGAACGCTGGGTCTTCGCCCACGGTTCCGATTCGTCGGCGGGTGCCAGCAGTTACCGGCAGTGGAAACCGCGGCTCAGCCGTGGCACGCTTGGCTTCGCATCAACGAAACGAGCCCGGAGGCCAGCCCCATGCCAGCGACCAACCTCGCCAGGCTCGACGCCGCGGAGAGCGTGATCAAGACGCTCGTCGCCAACGGCATCGACAAGCTCTACTGCCTGCCGGGCGTGCAGAACGACGACTTCTTCGATGCGCTCGCGCGCAACGGCGAGCCGATCAAACCGATCCACACGCGGCACGAGCAGGCGACGGCCTACATGGCGCTCGGCGCCGCGCTGGCTACGGGACGGCCCCAGGCCTACTGCGTGGTACCGGGGCCGGGCTTCCTCAACACCACGACGGCGCTGGCGACGGCGCAATCGCTCTTCCAACCGGTGCTCGCCATTTCCGGACAGATCTTCGAGGACAGGATCGGCAAAGGGCTCGGCTACCTGCACGAGATCCCTGACCAACTCGGCATCATGCGGACGCTCACCAAGTGGGCCGCGCACATCGACGGCGCCGAGGATGCAGGCGCGAAAGCACGCGAAGCCTTCCGCCAACTTCTCTCCGGCGTGCCCGGACCTGTGGGCCTCGAATGCGGCTGGGACGTATGGAAACGGGCAGCGGAGGTGGCGCTCGATGCGGAACCCGTCCGTCGCGAAACGCCGGCCATCGACGAGGATGCCGCCGAGGCCGCGGCGAAGCTGCTCGCCGGCTCGAAGAAGCCGCTGATCTGGGTCGGCGGCGGCGCGCTCGAGGCGGGCCCCGAGGTCCTGCAGCTCGCCGAGATGCTGGAGGCGCCGGTCGTCTCGTTTCGCACGGGCGCAGGCGTGATCGACACGCGCCATCCGCTCGCGCAGCGCACACCGGGTGGCTACCGGCTCTGGAAGGACGTCGACGTGGTGCTCGCAGTTGGAACGCGGCTGCACAGCCAGCTCGACTGGGGCACCGACGACGCCATGAAGATCATCCATCTCGACATCGATCCGACACGGCCGGGGCGCATCCGCAAGCCTGACGTGGCGTTGATTGCCGATGCGAAGGAAGGCGTTGCGGCGATCATCGCACGCATCGGGCGCCATCTCGGCAAGCGGGAGTGCCGCCGGGACGAGCTTGCCGCGATCAACGCCGACGTGGCGCGCGAGCTTGCCGATCTGGCGCCGCAGAAGGCCTGGATCGATGCCATCCGCGCGGGCCTGCCCGAGGACGGCATCCTGGTCGAGGAGCTGACGCAGGTGAGCTACGTCAGCCGCGTGATGTATCCCGTCTATGGACCGCGCACGTATCTGTGCTCAGGCTATCAAGGTACACTCGGCTGGGGCTATTCGACGGCGCTCGGGGTCAAGGCCGCCATGCCCGACCGACCGGTGGTCTCGGTATCGGGCGACGGCGGCTTCATGTTCGGCATGCAGGAGATCGCAACGGCGACGCGACACAACATTCCTCTGGTCGCAGTCGTGTTCAACGACAATGCCTACGGCAACGTGCGCCGGATGCAGCAGCTCAACTATGACGGCCGCGTCATCGCCAGCGACCTCAAGAACCCCGACTTCGTCAAGCTCGGCGAGAGCTTCGGCATCCGTGCAACGCGGGCAGATTCGCCAGTTGCGCTCACGACGCACATGAGCGAGGCGCTTCGCTCTGGCGAGCCTGCCCTGATCGAGGTGCCGGTGGGACCGTTCCCTGATCCGTGGCGGCTGTTCTACAGGAAGAAGGCGCGCGGAACATAGGTTCCGCAGCGGACGTGCCCAACGAGAAAGGACGGCAATCAACGTCGCTGCGCGGCCCACGCCGAGGGCATGTGCGGCCACGAACATTCAGATCGGTGTGCAAAGTCGGCGCACCAGTGCCCTTGCCGCCCGGATCCGGTTGCCGCTGCAGGATTTGCCCTCCTATAGTCCGTGATTGGGGGAATGACTCGTGGCACGTCTTGCAACCACATTCCGCATTGCGGCGATCATCGGCGTTCTCGTCCATGCCGTGGTGATCGTTTGGCATGGCTCAGCCATGCTGCGGGGGGCTCAGCAACAGGCGTTTTTCGCCGACGCCATTCATTCCATCTGTATCAACGGCAGCAAGAGCAGAAGCGACCTGCCACAAACACCCGGAGACGACGGGGCCCCCGATTGTCCGATCTGCAAAGGCATGGTCGGGGCGGCGGCGGTGCTCCCGTCGCAATGGTTCGTGGTACGGCGCGCGGACGTCGAGACGGAGCGTCTGACCGCCAAGGCGGTGCTTATCGCGGCGCGGCGCGCTCCCGTGTGCCCGCCGGCGCGAGGACCTCCGCGCACGATCGAGACGTGATTCCATTCGCGCGCGCATTCAACTGACGCTCCGACACGGCGTTGGCGGCTCGCTTGGGCGCGCGCGAGCTTGATCTCTCGATACGAACCGGACTGCAACAATGAGACACCCCATGCGCCGGCCCCAGAGGCCGTGCGTGCGAGCCCTGCTGCTTGCAACGCTGTCACCGATCGCCGCCTGCCTCGCTCCGCTTTCGACACTGGCACAAGAAAAACCTCATGCAGGGAGCATGGTGGGCGATCCCGGGCAGATGATGATGCCCGCTCCAGTCGGCGTTCCCGGTGCCGGCATGCCCCCGCCGGGCAAGCCTATGCTTCTGTATTCCCGTCGAACGATCAGCAACGACGGGCTGATCGCGGGCGACAAGCGCGTGAGTGCCGAATGGGTCGTCCTGAATGCGCCCAACCCGTTTGCGCCACCAGCGCAACTGCGCCGGGTGCCCCTGTCGAATACCACGCACATTGATGCACTGGCCATCTCGTATGGGATCACGAGCTGGCTCAGCGTCTCGGCCTCGACGGCTTATCTCGACAAGACAACCCGAACCCTCACCTTCGCCGGCACGTCGGGCACGGCTCGGCGGGGCATTTCGCTCGATCACACGGAAGGACAGGGCGACAGCCGCATCGGGGCCAACGTCACATTATTCCGGGGCAACGGCCAGCTGGTACACGCGGGGCTTGCCGTCTCGCTGCCGACGGGCTCCATCACGGAGCGGATCACCCCACTGATGCCGAATGGGCAGATCGGCAACAGCCGCGCCGGCTACACCCTGCAGCTCGGGACGGGCACGTACGACCTCGCGCCGGCGCTGACGTGGGTCGGCACACGCGGCCCGATCGGATGGGGCGCGGCCTATCGCGGCCGGATCGCGCTCGAGGATGCCAACGACGAAGGCTACAGAGTGGGCGACCAGCACGTCGTCACGGGCTGGCTCTCCTACCGCCTGACGTCGCTTCTCTCGGGCTCGGCGCGGCTCGAGGGAACGAGCCAGGACAAGATCCACGGTCGAGATCCGAACATCTCGGGTCCAGGCGTCGGCACCAATCCCGAGAACTACGGCGGCGAGCGTATCGACGGGTACCTCGGGCTCCACGCGCGCGGCTTCGTGCCGGGCCTCGGCGCCACCTCGCTCGGCGTCGAACTCGGCAAGCCCATCTACGAGAACGCGAACGGCGTGCATCTCGAGCGGGACTGGTCGGCGCAGGTGTCCGCCTCGCTCAGGTTCTGACCGGCCGCCATTTCCACAATCGCCAGCACGCCGGTCCCCAGGGGCCGGCGTCATGCCGGCCGTTTCGACTGGATCATTCCCATGCAACGCCTCCTTCTCAAGGCGCACCGCTGGCTGGCGCTCGCTGCCGGTCTGCCGCTTGTCATCATCGTTCTGACGGGGCTCGTCCTCAGCTTCGAGCCTTCGGTGCATCTGCTCTCGCGCGCGCCCTCATCGTTGAGGGCTTCCGTCGTCCTCGAGATCCTGGACCGGCACGATTCAAAGCGAGCGGCTCGCGCCATCACGTACCGGAACTACGAGGACACACTCGAAGTGTTCGTGAGCGGCAGTTCGAAGCCCATCCTGGTCGATGTCGCATCCGGCAGCCTGCGCGAGAGGCATGGCATGCTCGCATCAACGTTCCTCGCGGCACGCAAGCTCCATGTCGCGCTCGTCTACGATCTGCGCTGGCTGGTGACGGCGTCGACGATCGCGCTCGTGATGCTGGCCTTGCTGGGAGTGCTGATGGGATGGCCGCGCCTCGCGAACACGCTGTCGGGATGGCACAAGGGCGTGATGTGGATCGGACTTCCGCTCGTCCTGTTAGCGCCTGCGACGGGCCTGCTGATGACCTTTGGCGTGACGTTCGGTGGTGGCGGCGCGGCGCCACGCAGCATCGGGATGCCGCAAGCCGCGATGAGCATTCGCGACGTGGTCGAGGCAGCCGGCAAGAGCCGAGATCTCAGCGGCATGGTGTGGATCCGCCGGATGGGAGCGCGACACATGCTGCGCTACACGGAGAACGGCCGTTTCCAGGGCTATTTCGTCGTTCCGCAGTCGGTCGTGCCGGTGCCCAGAAACCTGCCGCGCGCCATCCATGAGGGTCTATGGTCGGTGCCGCTGGGCCTTGTCGTGAACGTCGCGGCGTCGCTCGTGATCGTCGCAGGGATGGCCACGGGGTTGATGCTTTGGCTCAGGCGGAGGCGGCGAGCGGCGAGGAAACGGGCGCAGCACGCGTAAGCGCAGACAGCCCCATCGATGCCCTCGCGGGACGGCACTGCGGCCAACGCGCCCCCTCGGCTTTTACTCGCCCCGGTCGTCCTCTAGATGTAGGGGCACGACGATATTCGCTCAAAAGCGCGAGGTACCCCATGGCATCGACAGGCACAGCCGCCGCGGCGCAGACGATCCGGACCGAGAAGATGTTCATCGACGGCGCCTGGGTCAGCGCCGCGAGCGGGCGCACCCTCGACGTCGAGGCGCCGGGGACGCGCGAAATCATTGCCCACATCCCGCGCGGCGGCGCGGAAGATATCGAGCGGGCCGTACGCGCCGCAGCGCAGGCTTTCCCCGCGTGGAGCCGCGTGGTTCCCCGCGACCGCGGGCGCTTGCTGCAGAAGATCGCAGACGCGATGGAGGAGCGGGTCGAGGAGCTGGCGCGCATTCTTGCCGAGGAAACCGGCAACGCCATTCGGACGCAGGCCCGCGGCGAAGCGCGCAGCGCCGTCGACATCATGCGCTACTTCGGCGGCCTCGCGAGCGAGCTCAAAGGCGAGACCATTCCGCTCGGCGAGCATGTACTCTCCTATACGCGGCGCGAGCCGATTGGCGTCGTCGGAGCCATCATTCCGTGGAACGCGCCGGTGGCGCTCGCGGCGCTCAAGATCGCGCCAGCGCTGTGTGCGGGCAACACGCTGGTGCTGAAGGCCGCCGAGGATGCCCCGCTCGGCGTACTGGCCATGACGCGCATCTGCGAGCAGTTCCTGCCGAAGGGCGTGCTCAACGTGGTGACCGGGCTCGGCGAGGAAGCCGGTGCGGCGCTCTCGGCCCATCCGACCGTGCGAAAGCTCTCGTTCACCGGCTCGACGGAGGTCGGCAAGATCATCATGCGGGCGGCGGCGGAGCGGATCGTGCCGGTCAGTCTCGAGCTCGGTGGCAAGAGCCCGTCCATCGTCTATCCGGACGCCAACGAGGACTGGGCCATCGACGGCATCATCGCGGCGATGCGCTTCACGCGGCAGAGCCAATCATGCACGGCAGGCTCGCGGCTCTTCCTGCACGCCGACATCTTCGACAGCTTCCTGCAGAAACTTGCGGACAAGACGGAGAAACTGAAGATCGGCGATCCGCTCGACGAGGCGACGGATATCGGCGCCATCATCAACGAGAAGCAATTCAAGAAGGTTTGCGGGTACGTCGAGGAAGGGCTCAATCTTCCAGGCTCGAAGGTGCTGCTCGGCGGCCTGCCGCCAAAGAGCGGACCTCTGTCGAAAGGCTACTTCGCGATGCCGACCGTGTTCGCCAATGCGGCCAACGACTGGCGCCTGGCGCAGGAGGAGATCTTCGGGCCGGTGCTGGTCGCGATCCGCTGGACGGACGAGGCCGAGGCGATCCGCATGGCCAACGACACGCACTATGGGCTCGCGGCCTATGTGTGGACGAAAGATATCGGGCGGGCGCTGCGGGCCTCTCACGCCATCGAAGCCGGTTGGGTGCAGGTGAACCAGGGGCTCGGGCAGTTCCCCGGGCAATCGTACGGCGGCGTCAAGCAATCGGGCATCGGCCGCGAGCATTCGCTCGAGGGCATGCTCGACAGCTTCACGCAGAGGAAGAACGTGACGGTGAACCTGGCGGTTTGACAGCGCAAGAGCCCCGCTTAGCTCGCTCATGTGGGTGAGAGCGGCCCGCGTATCGCGCTAGGCCGCTCTCCGTACGAGGTGCCAGACAACGGCCCTTTTTCCGGATCGAGGCATCGGTTCGCCCCTGACGATCGCTACGGTCCCAGCAGCGTCTCCGACCACCGCCCAAATCCCACTCTCCGGGCAAGGGTCACCGGTTCTGGCACGCAATCTCCGGAGCCGGCTGCTGACGTGCCCCCGGAGCGCACTGTTGATAGCCGATGGATACCCGGCCCCCTGCGCCCGGAACCACTCGAGCACATCCTCGTCAATCCGGAGCGTTATTTGCTTCTTGATGGGCCGATAAAACTTACCGACCTCGGCTCCGGACCAATCCGTTACTTCCGGAATGTCCGAGGTGTCGATGTCGTCCTGGTCACTTGTCACGGCGCCTTTCTCGCGCCGCCAAAGTGTCCGCGCCGCGCCTTTTTCCGATTGGTTTCGATGGCTGCGCCGCAGACCTCAGACCGATCCCGGCGGAGCTGAGCCAGCCCCGTCACGGATTTTGTCGCGAACGCTGCACTGTAAACCATGTCGAAACATTGCCCATCGCGCCCCCGAAATATGAGGCTGTCAGAATCCCACTTGTCGATAGAAAGAAACTCGAGTGACACAGGCATCAATAATGACCCTTCGGGAATGACCGCCGTGGCTTCTATGCAAACGTTATTACTTCGAATGCACCTTATCGTTGTGGATTGGATGGGGTAGCCCAATTCGGCCTCGTCCAGTTTCCATGTGCCGGTCATCTCAAATGAGCCTGATTTGGCATCATGATCAAATTGGTAACTCGGCAGGGCGATTCGTCGGTCTTCCCTTGAAGCCAAGACCAGCGTGCACACTCCCGCATAGCTCACGAGCAACACCACCAAGATGCCCTTCAACCATCGCATCTTGCCCCCACTGGACGAAGCCACGAAGCGTTCTGCCCTCAGAACACCACGACGCTGCGGATGCTCTTGCCTTCGTGCATGAGGTCGAAGCCCTTGTTGATGTCGCCGAGCGGCATGGTGTGGGTGATCATCGGGTCGATCGAGATCTTGCCGTCCATGTACCAGTCGACGATCTTCGGCACGTCGGTGCGGCCCCTGGCGCCGCCGAAGGCGGTGCCTTTCCAGACGCGTCCGGTGACGAGCTGGAAGGGGCGCGTCTTGATCTCCTGGCCGGCGCCCGCAACGCCAATGATGATCGATTCGCCCCAGCCGCGGTGGCACGCCTCGAGCGCGATGCGCATGACCTCGACGTTGCCCGTGCAGTCGAAGGTGTAATCGGCGCCGCCGATCTGATCAGCCCCGCGCTTCGTCATGTTGACGAGATGAGCAATGAGCGCCGCGTTGTCACCAACGTCCTTCGGGTTGACGAAGTGCGTCATGCCGAACTTCTCGCCCCACGCCTTCTTGGCGGGGTTGACGTCGACGCCGATGATCATGTCGGCACCGACGAGGCGGAGGCCCTGGATCACGTTGAGGCCGATGCCGCCGAGGCCGAAGACCACGGCGGTGCAGCCGGGGCCGGCCTTCGCCGTGTTGATCACGGCGCCGACGCCCGTCGTCACGCCGCAGCCGATGTAGCAGATCTTGTCGAAGGGCGCGTCCTCGCGGACCTTCGCCACGGCGATCTCGGGGAGCACCGTGTAGTTCGAGAACGTCGAGCAGCCCATGTAGTGGAAGACGGGCTTGCCCTCGAACGTGAAGCGCGAGGTGCCGTCGGGCATCAGTCCTTGCCCCTGCGTGCCACGAATAGCCGTGCACAGGTTCGTCTTGCGGCTGAGGCACGACGGACACTGGCGACACTCGGGCGTGTAGAGCGGGATGACGTGATCGCCCTTCTTCACCGTGGTGACGCCGGGACCCACGTCGACCACGACGCCCGCGCCCTCGTGACCAAGGATGGCCGGGAACAGGCCCTCCGGGTCGGCACCCGACAATGTGAACTCGTCGGTGTGGCAGATGCCGGTCGCCTTGACCTCGACCAGCACCTCACCGGCCTTCGGGCCATCGAGGTCCACCTCTACGATCTCGAGGGGCTTCGCCTTCTCGAACGCGACGGCGGCACGGGTCTTCATGGCGGTCTCCTTGGGCGATTGGATCGGCGGATTCGCGCGCACTATCGCAGCGTTGCGGGCCGCGGGAAACCCCGTGCTCAAGATGGCGGCGACGCCAGATCGAGCGCCATGAAGACGGTTCCGGCGACGGGGGTCGCGTAGTAGGGCGCTGTCTCGACGAAGCCCAGGCGGCGATAGAGGGCGATGGCGGAGGACATCGTGGGAAGGCTGTCGAGGCGCATCTCACGGTAGCCGAGGCGGCGAGCGTCTTCGACGATGGCTTCTGCGAGGCGCCGGCCGAGGCCCACCCCCCTGCCCTCCGGCGCGACGTAGAGGCGCTTCATCTCGCAGCTGCCGGGGGATTGCAGCGGGCGGAGGGCCACGCAGCCGAGCGGCGCTCCGGCCTCGTCCCGGGCCAGCAGCAGGGCGCCGCGCGGCGGGGCATACATTCCCGGCAACGACGCAAGCTCGGCCTCGAAATCCTGGTAGGCGAGGTCGACGTCGAGAGAGGCCGCATAGGCCCGGAAGAGCACGGCGACAGCAGCGACATCGGCCGGGGAGCGGGCGCGCGCGATGCCGGGCGAAGGGTTCTCGTTCATGCCGATCCCTCACCCGTGCCCGGCGCCGAACCCGAGGCGACCAGCCAACGGCTCCAGCACGTAGGTGGCGACAGGAAGCAGCAGGAAGCCGAGGGCGAGGCCGAAGAGGCCGTCGAGCGTCGCCTTCACAAGCCACTCGACGAAGCCGCCAGCAACGGGGACCACGGCCGCGGCACCTGCGGCGACGTCGTGGATGAGGTGTCCCAGCGCGGCAAATCCCAGGCTCTCGAGACCGTGCACCACGATGGCGCCGCCGACCCACAGCATGGCGGCCGTGCCGACGACGGAGATGAACGCCAAGACTTTCGGCATGCCGGTGACGATGCTCCGACCGACGGCACGGGTCGCCGACAGCCGTCCGATCTGGCTGAGCTTCAAGCCGAAATCGTCGGCCTTCACGAGGAGCGCGACGCTGCCGTAGACCAGCGCCGTTATACCCACGCCGACGAGCGCCAGGGCGATGGCCATGGTCCAGATCGGCTGACCGGCGACGCTGGCGAGAGCGATGGTCATGATCTCGGCCGACAGTATGAAGTCCGTCTTGATGGCGCCAGCGACGCGCTGGCGTTCGAGGTGGGCCGCGTCGAGCGTTTCGGGCCGATCGTGGGGGTCGGCATGGGGGACGAGACTGTGAAGCACCTTCTCTGCCCCCTCGAAGCAGAGGTAAGCGCCTCCGAGCATGAGAAGAGGCGTCAACAGCCATGGGGCCAGCGCATCGAGCGCGAGGGCGGCCGGCAACAGGATGACGAGCTTGTTGAAGAGCGAGCCGCGGGCGATCTGCCAGACGATCGGAAGCTCGCGCGCTGCCGGCAGGCCATGGACATATTTCGGCGTCACCGCGCTATCGTCGATGACGACGCCGGCTGCCTTGGTGCCGGCCTTGGCTGCCTGGGCGGCGACATCGTCGAGCTGGGCCGCCGCGAGCTTGGCGAGAGCGGCTACGTCGTCGAGCAAGGCGAGCAAGCCGCTCATGAACATCCTCCCATGGGCGCAGGCATCGGCGGGAACGGTCTGGGAACCCCCATTCGGCTTATCGCGTTCTCCGCGGGGCGGTGCAAGCCGGTTGCGATTGAGCGGCCCGCGCGCCGAGCCTTGGCAGCGGAAAGCATCGTCTCTACCATCTGGCCAACCTTCGAGGTGTTGCGGGAGAGGCGAACGATGACGGAACTGCCGATCGTCGACATGAGGGGCGTGCGGGGTGGCGATGCAAAGGCGATTGCGCGGGCGGCGCGCGACATTCACAACGCGTTCACGACCGTCGGTTTCCTCTACATCGCAAACCATGGACTGCCGGATGACGTCGTCGCCGGAGCGTTGCGCGAGGCGCAGGGCTTTTTCAGACAGCCTGTGGAAAAGAAGCGCGAGGTCGCCATCAACAAGCGCCACCGCGGCTTCAACGCGCTCGGCGACGCCTTGATGTACGAGGCGACCAAGCCCGACTACAAAGAGTTCTACACGATGGGACTCGAGCTTCCCGATGACGACCCGGACGTCGTCGCCGGCGAGCCGCTCAGGGGCCCGAACAACTGGCCTGCCGATCGCCCCGGCCTCAGGACCGCGATGACCCGCTACTATGACGAGATCGGCCGGTGTGGCGCCGATCTCCTTGCGTGCGTCGCGGTCTCGCTCGGCCTCGATAGCGGTTTTTTCCGTGACAAGTACCGGAAGCGGCTGCAGCGGACGCAGATCATCTACTATCCCCCGCATCCCGAGGGCGCCGAAGCGGATCAGTTCGGGCTTGCCCCGCACACCGACTTCGGTTGCATCACTCTGCTCTGGCAGGACGAGAACGGTGGCCTCGAAGTGCTCGAGCGGCAATCGAAGACCTGGATCTCGGCTCGGCCGGTTCCCGGTACGCTGGTGGTGAACGTCGGCGATCTGCTGGCACGCTGGACCAACGATCGCTACGCTTCGACGCCGCATCGCGTGATCAACCGTTCGGGCCGCGAGCGGTTCTCGATCGCGACCTTCTATGACCCGGACTTCAAGGCCGTGATCGATCCGCGCCAGCTCGGTGCGAACGAGGCCGACTGCCGATACGAGCCCACGACGTCAGGCGCGCACATTCTCGGGCGCATCGAGCGGTCGTTCGGCTACAGGAAGACGCTGGCGAAGACCGAGGGCTGACCGCAGCTCGGGCCTGCGAACCGACGAAGAAAGAATCCGGCTGCGCCCCGCTCGAATCGGTGCCAGCCTGTCCAGCCGGGGCGGCGAACGCTCCCCGCGACAAAGCCGCAGCGCCCAAAGCGGCCCGAGGAAACGCGACGCGCATGACCACGACGCACGGCACCGCCGAAGCCGGAGCCGAAGGCGGCCTCTTCAGCATGACGGGCCGCCAATGGCTCATACTGCTGATGGTGCAGCTGTCGAACATGCTGTTCGGCATGACGATCACGCTCGCCAACCTCGTGCTGCCACAGGTACGCGGCACCTTCTCGGCGACGCAGGACGAGATCTCGTGGGTGGTGACGCTGAACCTCGTCGCGACAGCCGTGGCGACGCCGCTGACGGGCTGGATGTCGTCACGCGTCGGATGGCGGAACATGATGTTCTTCACGGTGATGGGGTTCACCGTGTCTTCTTTCCTGTGCGGGATCGCGACAAGCCTCGAGACGCTGGTCATGGCCCGGGTCGCGCAGGGGGCCTTCGGCGCGCCGATCATGCCGATGGGGCAGGCGATCCTGCTTGCGACGTTCCCCCCGCACCTGCAGCCGGCAGCGCTGGTGATGTGGGGGATCGGGGCGGTGTTCGGACCGGTCGTCGGGCCCATTCTCGGCGCGATGGCGACGGAGGCCTGGAATTGGCGGGCCGCGTTCTTCATGATCGTACCACCGGGCATTGCGGCGCTCGTGACGATCTGGTTCGCGCTCCGGGACTACACGGAACGCAAGCAGGCCAAGTTCGACTGGATCGGATTCCTGGCGCTGTCGATCGCGCTGATCTGTGCCCAGCTCATCTGCGACCGCGGGCAGCGGCTCGACTGGTTCGAGTCGAGCCAGATCACCATCTTCGCTTTCGTCGGTCTGCTGTCGTTCTGGATCTTCTGCTCGCACTGCCTGACGGCTGAGGCGCCGTTCCTGTCACCGTCCCTGCTGCTCGACCGCAACTTCTCCATCGGGCTCGCGATCGCGTTCGTGATGGGCATGTTGAGCTTCACGAGCCTCGTTCTCTTTCCCAGCATGCTGCACGATCTCAAAGGCTATCCCGACACGGTGATCGGAACCTTGATCGCCTCGCGCGGGCTCGGCAATTGGACGGCCTTCTTCTTCATTGCACGGCTGACGAAAGTGGCGCCCAGGCTCGCGATTGCGAGCGGGCTCGCCATCCAGGGCACAGCGGCCTACTGGATGGCGCAGTTCGACATCAACGTCGACGAATCGCGCGTTTTCTGGAGCCACTACCTGGTCGGTCTCGGGCAGAGTGTGACATTCACGCCGATGACGGTGATGGCCTTCACAACGCTGCCGCGGCATCAACTCACCGAGGGTTCGGCGGTGTTCACGCTCATGCGGAACTTCGGCTCGAGCCTGTTCATCTCGATGTCGGTGCTGGTGCTCGTTCGCTACACTTCGATCAACTACTCGGAGATGATGGAGTTCGTGTCGCCTTACCGGCGCGCGCTCGGCGTCTTCGGACTACCGGCGCCGTGGGACCCTGAAACGACGACCGGCCTGTCGCGGATCGCCCGGGAGGTGCAACGACAGGCGGCGATGATCGGCTACGTCAACGCTTTCCACCTGATGGCCCTCGTGGGCTTCTCGGCGGTGCCGCTCGCGGCTTTCATGCGCGGCAAGGCGCGGCCCCGCTAGCGGTGGTGGCTCGGCCTAAGGGGCAACGGCAGCCGAGCGCTCGAGCAATGGTGTGAGCAGGACGGGATCGTTCGTGATTCGCTGAGCGATCGCCTCGGCCACGAGGCGATTGGCATGCCGGTTCCAATGCCAGTCGAACGAGAACTCGAACCGCTGGTGATGCCGGGCGTAGTCGGCGGCGAACGTCTGCTGCAGATCGAGGAAGGGCAAACCCAGCTCGTCCGTGAGGCCGGCAGCCAACTCGTTCAGACGCGCGACCGCATAGTCGGCGCGGGGCTTTCCGGCGTAGACGGCCTCGCGCACGCCATCCATGACGAAAAGAAGCCGGAAACCATGCTCTGCCGCGAGGCGCTTCATCTCGGCCATGACGTAGCGGGCCGCGAAGCGGTTCTTCTCGTGATCGGCGATCTTGCGGATGTCGACGGCGGAGGAGATGAACTCGGTATTCCAGTCCTCGGTGCCGCCCCAGAAGTGGCGACTGATCAGGCTCTTGAAGTGCAGGTAGGCGTTGGTCTCGTAGTAGAGGTAGCGAAACGCGGCCGAGCGGCGCAGGAGATCTGCGGTGCCGGCGTGGAAGTCGGTCGGCGGAATCTCGAGCGGACGGCCGTCAGTCGTGCGACCGATCTTGAGGAAGCTCGAGGCGTAGCGCGTCTTCAAGAACCGCCAGCTCTCGTCGAAGTCGTTGTGGATCAGGGGCACGACGACGAGGTCGGGCTTATACTTGAGCACCTCCCGGCGAAGGACGTGCAGGTACTGGGAGAGCGGCGCGCCATCCATGCCGAAGCGGTAGACCTCGGTAGGCACGCCTCCGGCTACGAGAGTGCGCTCGAGCACCTCGGGGAAGGCATCGGCGGTGTCGACGAATGCTGCGTGGACGTAGCTGTCGCCGACTACGGCAATACGGCGGACGCCCGGCACGCGAGCCACGGCGTAGCCGGGCCTGGTCGAGTTCCAGCCGTCCGCGTTTATGGTGACGTGACTGCTCGAGCCGTCAGGATGTCGGAAGGTCGCGTGCGTGCTCGGCTGATAGCGAACGACGCCATTGATCGAGACGTTCTGAAGCAGGTCGTCCGGTACGAGAATGAACCGAAACACGACGAACTCGAGCACCATCAAGCACAGCCCGAGTGATACAAGGCTGAGCAGGCAGTTCCGGGCAAGCTGACCCAAATTGGCACGCATACGTCGCTGGCGCTCCTCGTCGCGGGACTAACGAGGTGCATACGCGCAATCAGCGTGCCAGCCGGCACCGGCGCGCCATCTCTAGTGAAGGCCGCCGCTTGGCGCGAGGTCGGACGTCCTAGCGGGCCGTCAGAACGGGATCTCGTCGTCGATCTTCTTGTCGAAGGGCTTGCCGCCACCACCGCCGGAGCGGGCAGCGGGCTTGCGATCGCCCCCTCCGTAACCGCCGCCCGAGCCGCCGCCGAAATCATCGGGCCCGCCATAGTCGGGGCCGCCCTCGTGCATGCCTGCCGCCATTCCACCGCCGGCGCCACGGCTGTCCAGCATCGTCAGAACGGCGTTGTAGCCCTGCAGAACGACCTCGGTCGAATAGCGGTCCTGGCCCTGCTGGTCCTGCCACTTGCGGGTCTGCAGTTGGCCTTCGACGTAGAGCTTGGCGCCCTTCTTCACGTACTGCTCGACCACACGGCACAGTGGCTCGCTGAAGATGACGACCCGATGCCACTCGGTTTTCTCGCGCCGCTCACCGGACGCCTTGTCACGCCATGTCTCAGTGGTGGCCAGCCGCAGATTGGCGATCGGCCGGCCGTCCTGCGTGCGCCTGATCTCGGGATCCGCGCCGAGATTGCCCACGAGGATGACCTTGTTCACGGATCCAGCCATAGAACCTCTCCTTGTTGGCTGCCGGCGCTGCGGCGACTCGTTTCGGCGACCCTACAGCGACGGAGGCCTGGCCAAAGCGGGACGGGTAGCTTGTCCACGCAATTCGAGTTGCAGCAGCCTGGACGTCCATTGCGTTCTAGTTACGTTCTCAAGCCTTGTCAAACCTCGGCGCGTCGCACAAGCCCCGTCCGGGCACAGGCAAGCCGCCTGCTTCGCACCGAGGCTCCGAAATGCGGGCCAAGCGACAGCCGCGCCGGGGACCACCTTGACGCAGCGCAAGGCGGCCCTGCAATGGCAGGCCGAACGTCGCAGGCGCAGGATCCAGCCCACCATATTGCGGAGACCGACATGCCGAAAAATGTCCTGATCCCGACAGACGGAACAGAGCTTTCCGCGAAGGCGGCCGCCTATGGCATCGCGCTTGCCAAGCAGCTCGGGGCAAAGGTGACGGCGGTGACCGTGACGACGCCGGCCGAAGCAATCCTGATCGGCGAAGGCGTCGTGGTCAGCAATCCGGCCGCCTACGAGGAGAATGCCGACAAGTCCGCGAAAGCGACGCTCGGGGTAGTGAGCAAGCTCGCAGCGGACGCCGGCGTTGCGTGCGAGACCATCCACGCGCGTGACGAGCAGCCGTGGCACGGCATCCTGGAGGCTGGAAAGGCGAAGGGTGCGGACCTGATCGTGATCGCCTCGCACGGCCGGCGAGGCCTCGCCGCCTTGGTGATGGGCAGCCAGACGCAAAAGGTGGCGAGTCACAGCACGATTCCGGTCCTGATCTACCGTTCGTCGTGAGCGCCATGGGCGCTCATGCGCCCTTTCGCCAGGCGAGCTTGTCGAAGGCGACGTGGTCCCCGAAGAAGTCGACGGTTGTCGGGAGGGACGCAAGTCGCTCCTGCGAGTAGCGCGCCGCAGGGCATTCGAGCCGGCGCGCATGGGGTTGTGCGTCGACCCAGGCATCTGCGGGAAGCAGCGTCGAGCCCCGCGTGGTCAAGTCCCAGATGTAATAATGATGGGGGACGACCACTTTCGGCTTCAGTCGCTCAATGATGGAGGCCGTCATGGCGTAGCTCATGACGTGCTGGGAGCCATCGACCGGCAGGAGGGCAATGTCGATCCGCCCAATGGCGTCCCAGACATGATCGGGGGCGTCGTGCCGGTTGTCGCCCCAATGCAGGATGCGCAGGCCGCCGGTCTCGACGACGATCAGGCAGTTGTCCCACGAGCGCGGGTTCCCGGGCGGCTCGATATCGACGCCATGGATCTCGCGGTGAACCTTCTTGAAGTCGTAGGTGCCGAAGCCGGACTGGGTCGCGTGCTTGTCGGGAATACCCGTGATCGTGACGTCGAGGAAGGAGTAGGTCCCGATCAAGCGGTCGAGCAACACATGGGCATCCAGACGGTTCACGGCGTCATGATCGAAGTGTGCGTGCGTCGAGACGCCGATGTCGACCTCGGTCAATGGCATGTCGCGCAAGTACCAGTCCCAATGGCGCAATGGGTGATTGCGCCAGGGATCGATCATGATCGTCAGGCCTTTCGGCGACGTGATGCGAAAAGCGGACGACCCGAAGTAGGCAAGCTCGATCTCGTCGCTCACAGCCGGCGCGCCGTCACGGGCGAGTTCCATCATGCGGTTGTGATTGGCAACCGAGCGCCAGGCGACAGGGCCGGCGTCCGGGTTCGGCGTGCGGTCGTCGGTGGGCATTCGATGGCTCTCTCGCGCGGCACTGTTGGATGGTTGAGCGAAGGCGGGCGATGGCCCGCCGCTCCGGCGGCCTATTTCTGGTCGGCGTCGCGTGCGCCGAGGAGGCGCTGCTTGAAGTCCTCGGGGGCCTCGCGGCCGGCGTCCGTGTAGGCCTTCTTCACCGCGGCAACAGACGGCGCGAAAATCGTCGGCCGGTTGTCGCGGGCCCATTTCTGCGAGGCCTCGAGCGTCGTGACCGAGCCCTGGTAGCGAGGCATCACCCAGCGTGCAAACAACTCATAGCTCTTCATCGTGTCGGCACGGTTGGCCCACTCGGTGGCGCGGAACATGAAACCGCCGCAGCCGCCGCGGCTGTTCTCGATCAGGCGGTCGATACCCTTGGCAATGGTCTCAGGGCTGCCGATGAGGGTAGTGCCCATCTTGACGCCTTCGCGGAGCGGATCGTCGGCGCGGCCCGGCGGCCGGCCAAGTGTTTCCTCGAAATAGTTGATGGTCTCGAAGCGCTCGCCTTTCGAGACCTGCCGGAGCGCCTCCTCGTCGTCCTCGGCGCAATGCATGTTGACGACAAGGCTCCAATCCTTGCGATTCATGGTGCGGCCATGCTTCGCGGCCTCGTCCTCGGCGATCTTCCACTGATTGGCGAGCGCCTCGGGGCCGCCGGGAATGCCAGCGCCGAGCGACAGGACGGCCGTGCCATACTTGCCCGCCATCACCATGGCGGCGGGCGTCTGGGTCGAGGCGACGGCGATCTTGAAATGGGGGTCGCTGTAGGGCGCCAGATGGAGGCGCGCCTCGCGCATCTCGAACCAGTCGGTCTTCATGGTGACCGGCTCCTCGCACTTGAGGAGGCGATAGATCGCGTCGAGCGACTCGTCCATCCGGCGACGCTGGTCCTCGGGCTTGATCGCCAGCATGTAGGCATCGGAGACGAGCGCACCCGGGCCGCAGCCCAGCATGGACCGCCCGCGCGTCATGTGATCGAGCTGCACGTAACGCTGCGCGACCATATAGGGATGGTGATAGGGCAGGCTCGTCACGCCCGATCCGATGCGAATGTGCTTGGTGCGCTCGGCGGCGGCGGCGATGACGAGCTCGGGGCTGGCGATGGTCTCCCAGCCGGCGGAATGATGCTCGCCGACCCAGGCCTCGTCGTAACCCAGATGGTCGAGCCACTCGATCAGCTCGATGTCGCGACGGATGGCGAGCGTCGGGTTATCGCCGACACGATGGAAGGGGGCGAGAAAGATACCAAAGATCATACCCTTGTGCGCCACGCGATGTTCTCCCGGATTGAGTGAGCCTGCCAGGGGATGATCTATGGTTGCCTGGCGCCGGCCGGCACGTTAACCGGCTCGCCGTGCCGCCGCCAGCATCGCCGGCCCAAAAAGCACGACTGCAGACCGACCCGGAGGCCCCTATGCGAACGCTCTCGCTACTCCGCCACGCGAAATCAAGTTGGGACGATGCGACGCTCGACGATTTCGACCGCCCGCTGGCGCCGAGGGGACGCAAGGCGGCGCCGCTGATGGGCCGCCACATGCGCGATCTCGGATTGGCGCCGGACCTGGTCCTGTGCTCGTCGGCGGCGAGGACGCGCGAGACGGCGAAGCTGGCGCTCGGGGAGTTCGACGACAACCGTTTGCCGATCTCGCACGACAGCGCGATCTACGAGGCCTCTCTGTCCAGCCTGATTGCACGCCTGCGGACCGTTGACGACGGCGTTAGGCACCTGCTCATGATCGGGCACAATCCCGGGCTCCAGGATCTGGTGCTCTGTCTCGTCGGCGGCAGGCTCGACGCGGCGCACGAGACGATCGCGGAGAAGCTGCCGACGGCGGCGCTGGTGGTGCTCGATCTCGACATCGCCGACTGGAGCGCGATCGGCCCAGGGTGCGGGCGTATCACGCACTTCGCGACGCCGAAGCTCCTGAAAGGCGACTGACGGCCTTCAAAAAGAAAAAGGGCCGCCGAAGCGACCCTTTTCCTTTCGATTTGGCCACCCGGCTCAAGCTGCCTGGGCGGCATTGGCGGGTTCGGTGACCGTAGGCCTTTTCTCGTCTTCTGAGACGGAACCAGACTTCAAGGCCACACCGATGTATCTGACACGTCCTGCAATCTTTGCTTTCTGGACGCCTAGCTCACTGAAATCGCGTCCGAAGGTCGGAAGCGCCAGAGGCTCTTTGTCATACTCCTCACACCAGGCGATGTAGTCCTCGTAGAGTGCCGTTGCTGTAAGGCTCGATCCATCGGTCGTCTCGATTCTCTCTTTGTAGAAGCGTTCCACGTCGGTTTCGGGCGCCACCAGCCGTTGCACGGGGACGTCCTTGTTGTCGTTGGCGATCGCCACGGCTGCGGCTGGCGTTGCCGGTGCGGCGCGTTGCGCGACACGGACAGCGGCAGGCGCCGAGACATTGGCCACAGCCGGCTCGAGCCGCGGTGCCGACGGAGCTTCACGCTCGTGCAGGCGCCAGGTCGAGAAGGCGACGTACATGCCGAAGCCAGATCCGACCTCGAGGAGCAGTGCCACGAAGATCGTGAGCGCGGTCTGCATGTCCTCGATCTTGATCTTGCCCATGCCGACGAAAGCGACGAGCTTCGAGAGCACGGCGGCCTGCGGATCGGCCTCGGACATCACGGCTGCGCCGCTGTTGCCGTTGCCGTTCGCGTTGGCGAGCTTGGCCTGCACCTCGTCGATGCGCTTGCCGAGAAGATCGGCCTGCTCCGCCGAGGCAAGCTCGGAGGTGAGACCTTGGAACTTCTGGCAGAAATCGCGGGTCTGCTTGCCCTTCACCTCGGCACAAGCGTTGCTCCACTTCCAGGGGCGCTGCAGCTTCATGCTGTCGAGCTCGGCCTGGACGGTCGCGGCGGGGCGGTGCTGCGGGATCCAGCTCAGCTGCTCCTCTGCGCGCTTCAAGTCGGAGCGCAGGTCCTGATAGGACTGAGCATGAGCGGCCCGCTGGCCTGCCGTATCGAGACGATTGAGCGCGGCATGGCCGAGCGCAGACGTCAGCGAGTAGGCGAGGACAACGACCCAGACGACCGCCGAGGCCACGGCCTGTGACCACATGCGGTTGCGGATTGCGGCGAAAAAGAAGAATGGAACCAGCGCTTTGAAGCAATCTGCGGCGGCACTTGCCGAACCGTAGATGAAGCCGTCCAGCTCGGTCTTGCCGAGTGAATAGCCGAAGCGCCAGTTCATCGCTGCCGAGACCGCGAGCAGTACCGCGGCAGCGAGAACGCCTAGCACACCTAGAACGTGTCTCATGTCTTAGAGGCCCCCTTAACCCCCAATCCGGCTCCCCTGTCCGGGTTGCCGGACAATGTGTGGGACGCAGTACGCGCGCTGATGAACCACCCAAATCCCTAGACCGGTCGCCAACGTGGCCGAGCAAGGCAGAAGGCCGTTGCGCCACACGCGGTCGACAGCTGCCGTTGAGCCCCGACACCCTTGAGCTGAGCGCCGGACGACATGAGATCGACTAACGGGTCTGTGGGAAAGCGCTGAACCTTCCTTGAACGCCTAGCTCCTGGCCCCTGCCGCGAGGCGCGGAGTTATGCACGTTCAAAAGGCGGTTCTGCATACTGTGGACATATGCAAACTGGTCCACTCAGATCGCGCTACTTTAGCGATTCGTAAATATTTGTAAATGATTCATGCACGTAAGCTAGGTACTGGGGCATATAGGACGGCCAAGGAGCGACTCGCAGCCGGGCGTGTCGCCGGAGATTTTTCAACAATTTTCTGTCCGTCCCCAGCAGCTCAACCGACGCTATATCTAGCTCATCCTGCAACCTGGCCACGAGATATGGTGCTCCGCGGGTCGCCCCGGGGCTTATGCTGTGCGCCGTGGGATGTGGGACATGGAAGCCGCTATCCCGGCCGGAAAGACACTCCGTGCGGTGTGGATTGGCCTTGCGGGATTGCCTCCGACCGGGTGAGGCGCTTTAACGGAGACCAGGACGTGGGCGTCCGACGAGCCTCGGGACGGCTCGAAGGACGTCACTGACGGCGTGGGCATCGATCGGGGGGCCGAACCAACGCTGCGCATCCTGCCTGGGGCGGGGCTCGAGTACGGAGTGAGTCTATGGTGCGGATCGTCAAGGCTATCGCCATCACGCTGTTCGCCAGCGGCGTGGGGCTTCTAGCGATCGGCCCCGATGGGCGGGACCGTCTGCGGGACGGGATCGAGCGAATGACCCGGGCTGCGGCGCCAGCCGCCGGGCAGGGCTCGCAAGAGGCACGTCTCCGTTCAGCAGCCGTAGCGATAGCCGCCTCATCAGACCTTACGGCCCCTCGCGCCACACATCAGGTGCTTGCGGCAAGGATCGGCAGCGAACCTGGCATCCCTCCTCGCCGCGACGAGACAGCCCGGCTGCGGGTGGCCCAGTCGACCACGAATGCGACCCGGGACCCCGTTAGGCCTGCGGTGCGTCCGCAAGCGAACGGCCTGCCGCGCGGTGACGGGCCGACCGGTGCTGCCACCGACAAGCGCAGTGCCGAGACACGGCTCGCCGAGTCGATCCAGAAAGAGCTGAAGAGGGTCGGTTGCTATGCGGGCGACCTCGACGGCGACTGGGGCCCCGAGACGCGGCGCGCCATGAAGGCGTTCAACGACCGGGTCAATGCCACGCTGCCGACGGACCAGCCGGACTACATCTTGCTCACGCTGCTGCAAGGCCATTCCGCCAAGGCTTGTGGGGCGGTATGTCCGCAAGGCCAGGCCCTTTCGGATGGCGGGAAATGCCTTCCGCACAGTGTGATCGCAGAGGAGCGCCGCCGCCTCGCGGCGAGCAACACCGCGACCACAACGGCGAGCCAAGATGCTGCTCCGGCCGAGGCACGAACTCGCGCTGCTGCAGCGGTCGCAACCGCACCTGCGTCTCCAGTCGTCGTGACGCCGCCGCAGGTGCCGAGCCGCGCCGAGCTCGAGCGACGGCGGATCGAGGCAGCCGAGGCGCGGCGCCGGCAGCACGCTGCCGAGGCAGCCGCACGCGCAGAGGCCGATCGCCTGGCCCAGCTCGCCGCGGCCGAGAAGGCGCGCTCCGAGGCGGAGAAACGCCGGAAGGCCGAGCTCGCTGCCCTGGCGGCACGTAAGACCGCATTGCCCAAGACCGTGCCGGCCCGCGGCCACGAGCCGATCGGGAAGCCGATAACGACGGCATCGCTCGCACCTCAGCAACCGCCGCTTCCTCTGCGTCCGTCGGCCGCCTTTCAGCGGACTTTCCCCGGGCCTGAGCTGGCACGCGCAGAGACGGGAGCGCCAAGGACCGTAACGGCAGAGCCACGCGGAACGCGCGTGGTCCATCGCCACGTGACACGTCACGCGCACCGCAAGCCCCGGGGCGCCCGGTTCGTCGGCCGCTTCGTGCCGCCGCCGGCATATCGGCTCGGTGGTCCGCCGCGGTTCTTCGGTCCGCCCCCGATCTTCCGGCTCGCTCCGCGACGCGTGTCGCAACGCCGGCACAATCCGCAGCAGATCTTTCGCGACCTGCAATATCGGATGCCCTGAGGCTCAGAGCAGGGCGCCGATCTCGCGATTGGCGGACTCGAGCCGGTCGGACAACGCCCGCACGACGAACTGGAGCACGGCTGCGCAGAGTGCAGGCTCGGTGCTGAGCAGCCGCTCGTAGGCCTTGCGCGTCAGCACGTAGACGACTGCCGGCTCCTCGGCGATCACGGAGGCAGCGCGGGGTGAGTGGCGGAAGAAGCCCATCTCGCCGACCACTGTACCGTCCCTCATTCGCCGAACTCGCACCGGGCGGTCGCCCAGCCCCGGCACGACGACGGCGACGGAACCGGACGCCACGAGCTCGATGGTGTCGGCCGGAGCCCCTAGAGCACAGACGATCTCGCCGCCTTCCAAGTCGCGGCGCTCGAGGTAGCGCCCGATCAGGCCACGGGCGTTCTCGGAGCCGAGCTCGCGGGCGAGCCAGCTTTCGAAATCCATGTCCGCCCGCGTCTCGCCCGCGGCCCCAGTGGCATGGACGAGCTGGTCCTCGGCCCATTCGAGGGCCTCGTTGCGCGTCAGGAAATGGCGAGCCGGCGTCCCGCCCTCGAACAGGCCGGCCGCCGCCAGCTCAGCAACGAGCGCAGGGCTCGCGGCTGCAAAAACCAGGGACACGTCCGACACGGCGGCCCAGTTTGCCAGCTTCTGGAACGACAGCACGGCGGAGGCATCGATGCCGGTGACGGCCGAGCAATCGAGCACCACCCAGCGGCGCCCGAACAGGCCTCGGGAGGCAGTCGCCTGGCGAATACTCTCGTAAAGGCCATTCGACGAGCCGAAGAACAAGTAGCCGCTGAGCCAGACTATGTGGATGCGGCTGCCCTGCTCGGCCAATAGCCGGGCAACCTCGGGCCGGCGCTCGACAGGCGCGGAGAGGCTGGCGCGGGTCACATGGCGGCGGATCACGTCGATGCGGCTGTAGCGAGCGGCGAACAGGACCGAGGCGCCGATCATGCCGAGGAGGATGCCCGTCAGATAACCGAGGCCGACGATTGCGCCCATGATCAGGAGCGTGAGTGCGAATTCCGGCCGCGAGCGCCTGCCCGGCACCTTCAACGCCTCGGACAGAATGCCCGCACCGAGGAAGAGTAGCAGCCCGCCCAGAACAGGCCTCGGCACAAGGCTCGCCAGATCGATGCCGGAGGCCAGCAACAGACCAATGAAGGCCCCGCCGGCGAGGCTGGCGGCGCGGCCCCTGCCACCCAAGGCGTCGACGAGGCGGGTGGGGTTCAGCGCCAGACCGACGGAAAAGCCGCCCACCGCGACGACGGCGAGATTGGCGGCACCGTTGACGCGGAACTCGGTATCCATGTCGGCCTGCGCTCGGCGCTGCACCTCGAGGCTCGAGACGTCGAGCAGAAGGGCGGCGGTCGAAACGCCGGCGATGGACGCGATCTCGACGCTGGCGGAGGCGAGAATGCTCCAGTCGATACCCGCGAGCGAAGCTAGCGGCGACCAACCGCGCGCGCCGCCGGTCATTGCCAGATGCCAGCCGGGCGACGAGCCGCCCTTTGCCATCCAGAGGACGAGCTCGACGGTGACGACTGCGAGGACGATGACCGCGGGGAGGAGGCGCGCCCCGCCGCGCAGGTGGCGCAGGCGCGCGAGAACGACACCGAACGCGAGCGTAAGGGCCAGTCGCAGCGCGGGCTCGCCAGCGAGAAGTGCGGCGAGCCCGTCGGCATCGAACGTCGCGCCAGTGCCGACTTTGATGCCGCCTGTGAGAAGCAACAGTCCCGACGCTGCGAGAAAGCCGCCGATCACCGGGTACGGCACGAACCGCACGGCCTGTCCGAGGCGAAAGGCCCCCAGCGCCCAGCAGATCGCACCGGTCAGCATGCTCGCGATCGACAGCGCCACGAGCACGTAGCGGGCGACGTCGGCAGGTGGCACGCCCCGATCCAATGCGGCGGCGGAGACGGTCGTCGCGAGCACGGCCATGACGGCGACAACGGGGTTCCTCGGCCCGGCCAGGAACGGCGAAAGCGTGGTCTTGACGGCCGACAGCAATGTGACGACGGCAGTAGCGAGCATGAAGCCCCACAGGGCCATCGGCAGGCCCGAGGCGAGGTCACCCGCGAACACCAGGGCACTGAAGGACAAGCAGTAGGAGAGCGTCACGAAGGACGCGACGATGCCGGCCACGGCGTCGCGTAGCGCAAGCCCGTGCCATGGGGACGGCGCCGACGCAGCGGCAGCGACGTCCCTCCCCAGCCAACGTCCCAGAACTCTCATGTGCAACCGGCTCAACTGATGCTCCGCCTCCTCGCCGCGCCACAGTGACGGAGAGGTACGGGCGAGCACAAGGTCCATTGCCACGTCGTGGGGTCCCGGCACTCGTCGGATCGCTACGGATCGCGTGCTAGGATGACGCTTCGAGTTGCAAATCTCACGGAGAGCCACATGGCTGAGGGCCGCGCCGTTGCCATCGGCGAGTGCATGGTCGAGCTCGCGCGCGGGAGCGACGGCCGTTTCGGCCAGTCCTTCGGGGGCGACACTTTCAACACGGCCGTCTATCTCGCCCGGTGCGGGATCGAAACGGCCTATGCGACGGCGCTCGGCGACGACCCCTACAGCGCTGGGATCGTGGCCCTCGCCGAGCACGAGGGCATCGCGACGGACCTGATCCTGCCGCGGCCGGGGCGCATGCCGGGTCTCTACCTGATCGAGACGACCGCGGACGGCGAACGAACCTTCCACTACTGGCGCGACCGGGCGCCGGCCCGCGAGTTGCTCGACGGTGAAGACGCCGGGCGTGTGATCGAGGGGATTGCCGGGGCCCGACTCGTCTATCTCTCCGGCATCACACTCTCGCTCTACTCGCCGCTCGGCCTCGACCGCCTTGCAGAGGGGCTTTCGCGGGCGCGCGCCGCAGGAGCGATGGTGGCCATGGACGGCAACTACCGGCCGCGCGGCTGGGGTGGCAACGCCGAGAGGGCCCGGGCCGTGATGGAACGGTTCTGGCAGCTCGCCACGACGGCACTGCCGACGGCAGATGACGAGGCAGCGTTGTGGGGAGATCGGGACGCCGGGGATACGATCTCACGTCTCGCGCGCCTCGGGATCGGCGAGATCGCGGTGAAGCGGGGACCGGCTGGAGCTCTGGTCGCTGCCGGAGGCAGCGGGCCCGTTGAAGTTGCCGTTGCAACAACCGTCACTGCGATCGACACGACGGCAGCCGGCGACAGCTTCAACGCCGCCTACCTGGCCGCGCGCCTAGCGGGCCAAGGCGCCCAGGAGGCGGCACGGGCCGGACACCGGCTTGCCGGGGTCGTCATTTCCCATCGGGGCGCCATCGTGCCAGAAGCGGCGACGGCTCAGATCCTTTCCCGCTGAGCTTCGAGGCGCCGGCCGCTAGAATGCGGGTTGCCGAGGCCGACGCCGGGGGCCTACCCTCGGCACAAACACACGAGGAAACGATCGGAGCCCCCTCATGCGCGTTGGCGTCTTCTATTTCCCCACCGACTACGGCATCGAAGTGGGCGAGCTTGCCCGGGCGCTCGAGGAGCGGGGCTTCGACAGCCTCTTCGTGTGCGAGCACACGCATATCCCGACCTCGCGAAGGACGCCCTTCCCGGGGGGCGGAGAACTGCCGAAGCGCTACAGCCACACGCTCGATCCGTTCGTCTCGCTCGGGTATGCCGCCGCCACGACGAAGACGCTTCGGCTGGGCACCGGCATCTGCCTGATCACGCAACGCGACCCGATCGTGACCGCGAAAAGTGTGGCGAGCCTCGATCTGCTCTCGGGAGGGCGGTTCACTCTGGGCATCGGCGGCGGGTGGAACGTCGACGAGATGGAGAACCACGGTGCCCGCTACGACACGCGCTTCAAGCTGCTGCGCGAGCGCGTTCTCGCGATGAAAGAGATCTGGACGAAGGAGGAGGCCGAGTTCCACGGCGAGCTCGTGGATTTCGACCCGATCTGGTCGTGGCCGAAACCCGCCCAGCGTCCGCATCCGCCGGTGTTGCTCGGCGGGGAAACGGACCACACACTGCGCCGTGTCGCGGAATTCTGCGAGGGATGGTTCCCGCGGGCGACAGCGACATTCGACCCAAAGGCGCAGCGGGCGAGGCTCGAGCAGGCAGCCAAGGCAGCTGGACGCGATCCGAAGTCGTTGCAGATGACCGTGTTCCGGGCGCCCGCCGATGCGGAACGCCTCAAGCCCTATCGCGATGCCGGCATCGACCGCGTTCTGCTGGAGGTGCCCGACCTTTCGCGTGACGAGATCCTCGCCGTACTCGACAAGAACGCCCACCTGGTCGGCTGAACCGGTTCGGGGGAGCAGCGGCGCGTCTAGCCGGTCAGGAGGCTGCGGCCGAGGTCGGCCAAGGACTCGAGCGGTGTGTCGAAGCGGAAGCCGAGACGCTCGCCATTGCTCCAGACGACGCAGCCATGCTGCTCCGCGAGCGCCCCGATGGCGATCGAGGCGCGCGCGCCAGGTGCGAGAGGAGGAGCTCCGGCCAGGCCTACGCCGCTGCGTGAAATGTCTATCGTGTGGGCGCGCCAGGTACGGCCCGCCTCGACGAGGCGGCATTCGAGGCGGATGCGATGACGACGCTCGACGCGGCGCTCGATCCAGCCAGGTATGGCGATGGTGCCTCGCTCGCCGATGCAAGGCCAATGGCCGAGCGCCGCAGCGGCGAGAAGACGCTCGGAGGCGGGACCACAGTCAGTGGGCTTGCCCGAGCTGGGCTCGGTCGAAGCTGCGAGTGGGCCGAGCGTCTGGATCAGCGCCACGGTGCGCTCACTCAGTAGCCCCCAGAGGCTGACCAGCTCGTCGATCTGGGTCGGCGAGACCGGGGCCCGGGCGGCAACCTTCTCGCAATGGAGGCGCGTCGCGCGCCCTGCGATGCGCAGATGCAAGCCGAGATCGCGCAGAGCGCTGCAAACGGAGAGCGGGAGGTCGTCCTTCAGCAGTTCGATCTGGACGGTGCGGACGCTGGCCGGCGATGTCGGAAGCCAGGGTGGGAGCGCCAAGAGAACCTGGCTTGCGAGATGCGGGTGGCGCGCCGCGTAGTTGATGGCGCTCGTCGCGCAAGCGATGAACATGCCGGCCGTCTCGAGATCGAGCAATGCCGCCTTTGCCGCCAGACCGAGCCGGACCGACTGCCCGGCCACCGCGGGGGCCGCCCGTGTCGCATCAAAGTCGATCTTGTCGTCGGCAACGATAAACGCGTCGAGATTGTGCATCGGGTCCGCCGAACGCCAGTTTCACTCCCGCGACGGTAGCAGCAATGCGTTACAAACATCCTATGGTGGCAACAATGCTTTGCATGCAAGGCGTATTCAACTTTAGCGATCGTCGGCTGTCGGGGTACGTGGCTAGGCCTCGACCGCCAGTCCCTCTCCGAACCTGACGTTGCGCCCCGGGGCGGCAGCGAAGAGCGAGTGCGTGTACGGGTGGCTCGGCGCCGCGAAGATCTCGGCCGTGGGGCCGGCCTCGACGACGACCCCGTTCTGCATCACCGCAATGCGGTCACAGATCTGGGCGGCAACGCGCAGATCGTGGGTGATGAAGAGGACGGCCAGGTCGAAGCGCTCGCGCACGTCGTCGAGGAGGCGCAGGACCTGCGCTTGCACCGAGACATCCAACGCCGAGACGGCCTCGTCCGCGATCAGCAGGGCGGGCTCCATGGCGAGCGCGCGGGCGATGGCGATGCGCTGACGCTGGCCGCCCGAGAACTGATGCGGGTAGCGGTCGAGGGCCTCCGGCTGGAGGCCGACGAGTTGCATGAGATCGCGGGCCCGTCGCATGGCGTCGGCCGGGGCCTCGCCGAAGTTCACAGGACCCTCGATGATGGAGGCGCCGACGGTGCGGCGCGGATTGAGCGAGCGGTTGGGGTCCTGAAAGACGATCTGGACATGCTTGCGGTACGGTCTCAACCGGCGCTCGCTCAGGTGAGCGACGTCGATGCCGTCGATGCGCACCACGCCGTCGCTCGGCTCGATGAGACGCGCGATGCAGCGGGCCACGGTGGTCTTGCCCGAGCCCGACTCGCCGACGATGCCCACCGTCTCGCCGCGACGGACATCGATGGAGACGTTGTCGGCGGCCTTCACGACGCGCCGCTTGCCCGAAAGAAAGCCGCCAGAGACATAGGTTTTCGAGAGGCTGTCCGTCGCAAGCGCAACGGTGCTGGTCTTCGGCGCCCGCGGCGGCGGCTCGAGGCTCGGCACCGACTGGATGAGCATTCGGGTGTAGGGCTCGGCGGGGCGGCGGATGATCTCGTCGCGCGTTCCGACCTCGACGACGCGGCCATGCTGCATGACGACGACGCGATGGGCGATCTCCGCAACGACGCCGAAGTCATGCGTGATGAACAGAACCCCGGTGCCTCGACGCTCCTGCATCTCGGCGATGAGCTTCAGGATCTGGGCCTGTGTGGTCACGTCGAGCGCTGTTGTCGGCTCGTCGGCAATCAGCAGCACGGGGTCGAGCACGAGGGCCGCTGCAATCATGACCCGCTGGCGCTGACCGCCCGAGAGCTGATGCGGAAAGGCGTCAATCATGCTCGCGGGATCTGGCAGGTGCACGGCCGCCATAATGTCGAGCACCTTCTGGCGGCGCTCCGCCGGGGAGAGCGGCGTGTGGATCTCGAGCACCTCGCCGATCTGCGTGCCGATGCGCTCAACCGGATTGAGCGCGGTCATCGGCTCCTGGAAGATCATCGACATGCGCTGGCCTCGGAGGCGGCGCAGCTCCGACTGCGGCAGCCCCGTGATCTCGCGACCCTCGAGGCGGATGGCACCGCCCGTGAGCGCGAGCTGGCCTTTCGGCAACAGCCCCATGATGGCCTGCGCGGTGACCGACTTGCCGGACCCGGATTCACCGACGACACAGACGATCTCGCCACGCCCGACCTCGAACGAGACATCGGTGATGGCGTGGGCCCGATCGCCGCCGCGAGGTAGTGCAACGCTCACGCGCTCGAGCGACACAACAGGGGCGCTGGACGACATCGCTTGCTCCATCTCAGCCCCGCTGCTCCATCTTCGGATCGAGCACGTCGCGCAAACCGTCGCCCAGCATGTTCACGCCGAGCACGGTGACGGCGAGAAAAATGCCGGGATAGAGGATGTTGTGAGGAAAGACCCGGAACAGCGTGCGGCCCTCGGCCATGATGTTGCCCCAGGTCGGGATCTCCGGCGGGATGCCGATGCCGAGAAACGACAGAATGGCCTCGATGAGAATGGCGGCGGCGCAGATGAAGGTGCCCTGCACGATGAGCGGCGCGATGGTGTTCGGCAGGACGTGCCGGACGACGAGCAAAGGTGTCGGCGTCCCGACGGTGATGGCGCTCTCGACATAGGGCTCCTCGCGGATCGAGAGCACGATGGAGCGGACGAGGCGGACGACGCGCGGCACCTCCGGCACGACAATGGCCGCTATGACGGCGAACAGGCCTGCGCGGAACACGGAGACGAGACCAATGGCCAGCAGGATGGCGGGGATGGCCATCAAGCCGTCCATCAGGCGCATGATGATGCCATCGAGCCAACGCACGTAGCCGGCAACGAGACCGATCAGGAGGCCAACGACGATCGAGATCACGGATACCGTGAGGCCCACGATCAACGAGACGCGGGCCCCGTAGACGACGCGGCTGTAGATGTCGCGGCCAAGGCTGTCGGTGCCGAAGCGATAGGAGACGGGCACCTTGTTGCCGTCGTCATCGCGAATGGTGGCCTCGTAGCCAGGAAGCTTGTTGCGCACCGAAGGATTGACCTCGGCAGGGTCGCGCGTGCCGAGCGCCGGTGCCAAGACGGCGATGGCGACCATCACCGCCACCAGGAAGCCGCCGATGACGACACTGGTCGAGCGCACGAGCTGGCGGACGACGGAAGCGCGGGGACGAAGGGGCGTTGCGTCGGCGACGGCCATCAGTAGCGGATCCTCGGATCGAACAGCGTGTAGGCCAGATCGACGGCCAGGTTGACCAATACGTAGGCCAGCGAGAAAAGCAGGATCACAGCCTGGATGGTCGGATAGTCGCGGGCGAGCACGGCGTCGACGGTGAGAAGGCCGAGGCCGGGGAGCGTGTAGACCGACTCGGTGACGACGACACCGCCGATGAGGGTCGCGAAGGTGAGGCCGATGACGGTAAGGATCGGCACCGCGGCGTTGGCGAGCGCATGCCGGACCAGCACCTTGAGCTCGGACTGCCCCTTGGCGCGCGCCGTGCGAATGTAGTCCTCGTGCAGGACCTCGAGCACACTGGTTCGCGTCATGCGCGCGATGAGGGCGACGAAAACGATCGAAAGCGTGAGCGCCGGCAGGATGAGGCGGTGCAGCCAGCCACCCACTCCGTCTGCGATGTATTGGTAGCCTTGCACCGGAAACCAGTCGAGACGCACCGCGAGCAGATAGATCAGTACGTAGCCGACGACGAATACCGGCACGGAGAAGCCGATCACCGAAAAGCCCATGACGAGACGGTCGACCCAGCTTCCCTGCTTGTAGGCAGCGAGGGTGCCGAGAGGAACCGCGATGGCGACGGTGAGCAGGATGGCCAGAAGCGAGAGCGAGAGCGTGGGCTCGAGGCGTTCCAGGATCAGGCTCGCGACCTTCTTCTTGTAGAAGAAGGACTCGCCGAAGTCGCCCGCGCCCATGTTGGCGATCCAGCGCACGAACTGCGTGACGATGGGCTGGTCGAGGCCCAGCTTCTGGCGGATCTCGGCGATCTGCTGATCGTTGGCGAAGTCGCCCGCGATGATGGCTGCGGGGTCTGCCGGCGTCAGACGCAGCATCAGGAAGACGAGCACGGCGACGATCAGCATCACCGGAATGGCGGCCAGCAAGCGACGAAGAAGGTAGCTAGCCATCAAGTCTCCCGATCATGGCGGCGCTCTCGGTATGAAGCGGCGGCCGGGTGGGACGGTCACAGTGCTCGTCCCACCCGGATACGCGTCAGGTCTTATTTCTTCTCGATGTTCCAGAGCACGGGAACGCCGGCCGGGATGATCCCGGAGATGTTCTTGCGATGGAAACCAAAGTTGATCCACTGGCCGAGGTGGATGTGCGTCGGGTACTCGACCCAGCGCTTCTGCAGGGCCTCAACGATCTCCATCTGCTTCTTGGGATCGCTGGCCCGGGCGAAGTCGTCGCGGAGCTTCTGGATCTGGTCGTCACACGGCCAACCGAACAGCGCCTTGTCGCAGCCGGCGTTCATGAAGGCGTGGCCGACCGGGTTGAAGAGGTCGCCAGCGGTCCAAGACGTGATGAAGGCGTGCCAACCACCCTTGTCGGGCGGGTCCTTCTTGGCGCGCCGGGCGACCAGCGTCTGCCAGTCCATGGATTGCATGTCGACCTTGAAGCCGACCTTCTCCATCAACGACTTGGCGACAGGTGCGAGGTTGGTCAGGACATAGAGGTCGGTCGAGTGCATGAGGACGATCGGCGTGCCGTCGTAACCCGCCTCCTTCAGCAGCTCGCGAGCCTTCTTGAAGTTCGACTCGAGGAGGCCGTCCATGCCGGCAGTGGTCTCGAAAGGCATGCCACAGATGAAGAGCGCCTTGCACACCTTGTAGTACTCGGAGCTGCCGACGACCGCCTGCAGGAAGTCCTCCTGGTTGAAGGCGTAGAGCAGCGCTTGGCGCACCTTCGGATTGTCGAAGGGCTTGTGCAGCACGTTGTAGCGGAACGTGTACTGGTTGCCGGCCGGGTTCCAGTTGGTCGACGTGATGTTCGAGTCCTTCTTCATGAGCGCATGAAGATCGTGGGGAGGTGACTCGATGTAGTCGATCTCGCCGGCGATGAGCGCGTTGACCGCCTGCTGGTGGTCGCGGATCGGCAGATACTCGACAGTATCGACCTTGACGACCTTGCCGCCGGCGAGGCCAGAGGCCGGCTCGGAGCGCGGCACGTACTTGCCGAACTTCTTGTAGACGATCTTGGATCCGGGCTTCCACTCGTCCTTGACGAAGACGAAGGGGCCGGAGCCCGTGAAGTCCTTGATCTGCTCACCGGGCGGCGTCTCGGCGACGCGCTTCGGCATCATGAACGGGACGTTGGACGACGGCTTGCCGAGCGCCAGGGTGACCAGTCCCGTCGGCTCCTTCAGCGTCATGACGATAGTCTTGGCGTCCTTGGCCTCCAGCTTGTCGACGAAGCTCATGAGCTTCTGGCCCATGGCGTCCTTGGCGCCCCAGCGCTTGATCGAGGCGACGCAGTCTTCGGCGGTTACCGGCGCGCCATCGTGCCAGGCGAGCCCGTCGCGCAGCACCATCGTGTGGGTCTTCTGATCGGCCGAGACGTCGTACTTGCCGACCATCTGCGGCTGGACCTTGCCGTTCGCATCCATGGCGAACAGCGTGTCGTAGACCATGTAGCCGTGATTGCGGGTGATGTAGGCCGTCGTCCAGATCGGGTCGAGGATCTTGAGATCCGAATGAGGAACGAACTTCAGCGTCGTTTCCGCTTGCGCTGCCATGACGGACGACGCCAGCAGGCCGAGCCCAAGGGCCAGCCTTCTTGTCCACTTCATACGCATCTCTCCCTTTGTTCTCCGCCCGACGGCTCAGGCAATCCCGAGCCGACGAAGCCCGACATCGGTGCCAATCTGCGGGGATGGCGACCGGGGGTCAAGGAGAAGCGCACGGAAAACGGGCAGCGAGACTGAATGAACTTCCGTCAGGCAGAGCGGTTTTCGGGCTGGAGCCGGCGCTGGCTCGTCGTTGCGAGAACGGGTCACCTTTTTCGAGGCATCACATGCATGCCCGGTCGCAGCCTGCGATAGGCCAATTGCGTATGGTCGATGGCAACGGGCCCGGGCGCGGCGGCTACGAGGATGGCCGAGGCCAGCGGCGTGAAATCCGCGCGGAAATGGACCGAGCTCTTGACCACGATGATCGGAAGCTTTTCCGGCACGAGGCCCAGATGGCGAAAGATGGAACTGTCCATGGTCTGAGCCGGACGCGAGGCGACAGCGACGAGAACGCCCGACGGCTCGATCTCGAGGAGCGCGGTGAGCCCCAGATCGACGGGCATCCCGCCCTTCATGGCGCCTGTCGCGGTCCAACCGTCCGAACGGGCACGGACAACGCGAGCGCGGCAGTCCACGGGCTCGTCGCCGGGGAGCCGCTTGCCGCCGATCGCGAAATTCGCGATTGTGCCCTCGCCCGCCGCGTGGGCCGCCGTGGCCGTTGCGGGGTCGATGATGGCGCCGATCACCGCGCCCTTTGCGCCAGCCTCGATCAGTGCGCGCAGGACGCCAGTGGTGTCGCCGGGCCCGCCGCCGCCGGGATTGTCCTGGGTGTCGGCGATGACGACGGGCTTGGTTGCCGATCCGGCCATCGCGCGTGCGCGGGCCACGGCCTCGGGCGCAGAATAGAACTCGGGCAGAAAGTCGCCCTCGCGCCGGCAGACGTCGGCTGCGAGGCGGTCGACGGCGGCATCGGCCACGGCCTGGCTCTCGGCGTAGGCAAAGACGCTCGGACCGCAATCGGCGAAGTCCGCGTGTGGAAAGCCCGAGGCGAACGAAAGCCCGACGAGGCCGGGCATCGTCCGGTCCATCTCGGGCATGAGCGAGAGGTAGATGTCGCGCGCAGGGCCAAAATCGGTGCAGCCGCCGTTGATCGGAATGAGGAAGTCGATCTGGCGGAAGGCCTTTGCCGGACGCTTCCCGGTGCGGATGATGCGCAGCAGGCCGGCCGCGGCTCGAGCGCCGGTCTCGACCATGTCGGTATGGGGGTAGTAGCGATACATGTCCATGTAGTCGGCATGCTCGATCATGGCCGGCGTGACGTTGGCGTGAAGATCGAGCGCCACGGACACCGGGAGATCCTTGCCGACCTGGGCCCGGAGGCGGCGCAGGAGCTCGCCCTCACCGTCGTCGACATGCTCCGCCACCATGGCGCCGTGCAGCTCGAGGCAGATGCCGTCGAGCGGACCGGCCCCAGCGACCATCTGCAGGAGGTCGGTCACGATGCGCTCGTAGGCATCCTCGGTGACGTGCGCCGACGGCGTCGCCATGCACCAGAGCAGCGGCACGATCTCGGCACCGGCCGCCTCGAGCGTGGCAATGGCTCCTGCGACGGGCAGCTTCTTTCCGCGAACGCGCCGGACCATATCCTCGCCGCGGCACAGCGGCGGAAAGCTCTTTGCGACGGCGAAAGCCTCATAGTCGGCTTTGACAGGGGCGAACGTGTTGGTCTCGTGCTGGAAGCCGGCAACGGCGATCCGCATGGGGTATGCTCCAGGCTGCACTCTTTTCGGCGTTGCCCGACTTCGGCCCGCCCGGCGATACTCTAGCGCCAGGAGGACCCACATGGACAAGCTGCATTGGAAGCCGGCGACCGAAATTGCCGCACTCATCCGCGCCAAAAAGGTATCGGCGGCGGAGGTGCTGGAGCATTTCCTCGCTCGCGTCGACCGTTTCAACCCGAAACTCAACGCCATCATCTGGCAGGATCGCGAACGGGCGCGGACGCGGGCCAAGGCCGCCGACGCGGCGCTCGCCAAGGGCGAGATCTGGGGCCCGCTGCACGGCGTCCCGATGACCATCAAGGAGAGCTACAACGTCGCGGGCTCGCCAACGACGTGGGGCGACCCGGCGCTCAAGGACAACGTCACCGAGGGGAGCGCGCTGTCGGTCGAGCGGCTGGAGAAGGCCGGCGTGGTGCTGTTCGGCAAGACCAACGTGCCCTTGATGCTGGCCGACTGGCAGAGCTTCAACGACATCTACGGCACGGCCAACAATCCGTGGGACACGAGCCTGATCCCGGGCGGGTCGTCCGGCGGATCGGCGGCGGCACTGGCGGCCGGGCTCACTGGCATCGATGCGGGCAGCGACATCGGCTCGTCGATCCGCAATCCGGCGCATTATTGCGGCGTCTTCGGATTGAAACCCACGTGGGGCATCATCTCGCCCAAGGGACACGCACTGCCCGGTGTCGTCGCCTATGGCGATATCTCGGCGATCGGCCCGCTGACGCGTGGGGCTGAAGATCTGGACGTCGCGCTCGACGCCATGGCGGGGCCGGACGACATCGACGGCATCGCCTGGAAGCTCGATCTGCCGAAGTGCCCGGCCGGCTCGCTCAAGGAGATGCGCATCGCCGTGAAGCTCACCGATCCCAACTCGGAGATCGACGGCGAGTACGCGGACAAGCTGCAAGCGCTCGTCGATGCGCTCGCCAAACGCGGTGCCACCGTGAAGGAGATCGAGCCCGAGATCGACACCAAGCGGCTGCACGAGGTCTACGTCTGGCTGCTCAGGGCGGCGACGTCGGCGCGGACACCCGAGGCAGATCTCGCGCGGTGGCAGGCGGCCATCGACAAGGCCGGCCCCGGCAAGCTCGCCTACGTCGAGCAAATGGTGAAAGGGTGCACGCTCTCGCATCGCGAGTGGCTGGGTCTCAACAACGAGCGCATGAAACTGCGCCGGCAGTTCAATGCGTTCTTCGAGGACTGGGACATCGTCCTGTGCCCCGCGGCGGCGTCGGCGGCGTGGCCGCACGACCACGAAGGCGAGCGCTGGCAGCGCACGATCATCGTCAACAACAAGCGGGTGCCGACGACGGACCAGCTGTTCTGGGCCGGCTACTCGGGCGTCCTCTACCTGCCGTCGACGGTCGGGCCAGCCGGCCTGACGAGGACGGGACTTCCCGTCGGATACCAGGCGATCGCGGCGGGCGGACGCGACAAGTGGGCGACGGCCTTCAGCCGGCTGGTCGAACGCGAGATCGGAGGTTTCGTGGCGCCGCCCGGCTACGAGTGACACAACCGACCAGGCCACGCGGAGACGGCGATGACGAGCGGAACGCCGCGCGATGATACCCAGGCCGAGGTGATCGCCTTCCTCCGCGATCCCAAGAGCCACGGCGCCGATACCCGCCACGTCGAGGTTATTGAGACGCACGGCGCGCTCGTCTTCCTCGCGGGCGAGACGGCCCTCAAAATCAAGCGGGCAGTGCGTCTCGCGTATCTCGATTTCTCGACGCTCGCCAAACGCGAGGCGGTTTGCCGCCAGGAGATCGCAATCAACAAGCCCAATGCCCCCGACATCTACCGGGATGTCGTCGCCATCACGCGCGAGGCGGATGGAGGACTGCGCATCGAGGGTGGCGGGGCACCGGTCGAATGGGCTGTGCGGATGGCGCGTTTCGACCAGGCGGCACTGTTCTCGGCTATCGCGGACAGGACCGGCATCGACGACGAGCTGGCAGCGGCGCTCGCGGAGATGATGCTCGGCGCACACGACGTGGCCGAGCGCCGGTCGCTCGACGATGCGGCCGGCCACATGGGCCGCATCATCGGCAACGTCGACCGGAGCTTCGAGACGGCAGCGACGGAGGTGGACGGGCTCGCAGAGTTGCACTGCCGTTTCCTCGCGCTTGCCGAAGCACAACTCGGGCGCCTCGGTGACTTGTTGCGGAAGCGCGCGGGCGCGGGACTTGTCCGGAGGTGCCACGGGGACGCCCACCTCGGCAACATCGTGCTCTGGAACGGGCGGCCGCAGCTCTTCGACGCGATCGAGTTCGACGAGGGCTTGGCGACGATCGACGTGCTCTACGACCTCGCCTTCCTGCTCATGGATCTCGACCGGCGGGGGAAGCGACGGGCCGCGCACGTCGTGCTCGACCGCTATCTGGCGGGAACAGGGCGCATGCTGGACCTCGAAGGCCTTGCGACGCTGCCCCTGTTTCTCGGTCTCAGGGCGGGTATCCGGGCGATGGTCGCGTTCGACAGGGCGCGCGTCCAGTCCACCGCACAGAAGCCGGGCACGGTGCAGCACGGGCTCGAGACGCTGGCGCGCGCAGTCGACTACCTCAGTCCGCCACCGCCGCGCCTGATCGCCGTCGGCGGGTTTTCGGGAACGGGAAAGACGACGCTCGCGCGCCGGCTCGCGCCGCTGCTCCCGCCTGCACCGGGGGCCCTGCATCTGCGCAGCGACGTCATGCGCAAGCAGCTCGCGGGCCGACGCGAGCTCGAGCGGCTCTCCTCCGACGCCTACACGCAGCAAGCATCGGACGAGGTCTACCGCCAGCTCGGCGGCCGGGCACGGCTCGCGCTCGAGGCGGGACACTCCGTGGTGGTCGACGCCGTCTTCGCGAACGGCGCCCAGCGCGCTGCCGTCGAGCAGATCGCCACGGATCTGGGTGTCGCGTTCGACGGTGTCTGGCTCGAGGCCGCTAGCGACGTACTCAAGGCGCGGGTTCAATCGCGAACGGGTGATGCGTCCGATGCGACACCCGACGTAGTTGCACGACAAGTGGCGACTGGCGCGGGAACGATCTCATGGCACCGGGTCGCGGCCGGTGGTCGTGCGGAGGCTGTCACCGCGGCCGCGGCAAAGGCCCTTTCGGCAGCCGACTGACCGCGCCGTCCGGGCTGTTTGCCATCTCGGCCGATAACCGCCCTCAAATTTCAGTGAACGATGTGTATTTATCCGCCGCAGCCGCCGCCGATGCTATAAGATACCGAGCTTGACGCGGAAGGCGTGCACAAGCGCCGCGGGTCGATTGTCAGCACGCGCTCTTTCGAGGCACCCATGTTGCACCCGAGACTTATTTCCCATCGGATGATCGAAATTTGGATCGTCATTGCTTTGGCAATGATTTCGTCCACCGCGGCGCGCGCACAGGTGGTCCCGGCGCCCGGGCCGGAGGGTCTCGTCAGACGCGGTGACGCCGTCGTGACAGGGTTCGCGGCGACGCGGCCGCCAGGACCGGACCTGCCGCTCGACATCCATCCGCTGGACCGGACCACGATCGATCCGGAGAGCGCGACGGTCCGGATCTTCGACCTGACGCAACTCGGCGGTGGGCCCGAGGGCCAGCTTTCGGACGCACCGGTGCGGCACGTGATCAAGGCCAAGGACGTCGGCCACGTGTTCGGCATCGCTTTCGACGGTGACGGGACCGAGGGCTCAGGCCCGCCCAATCTCTACCTGACGGCGACCTCGGTGCACGGGCTCCAGCTGATGGCGCCCGGCACGGACGGGAACCTCGAGCGCGTCATGACCGGGAGGCCGGGCGCACAATGGATGAGTGGCCTGTTCGGCGGCGCCAGGGGCGGCGGGCCGGGCTCGATCTGGAAAGTGGACGGACGAACCGGTGAGATCACGCTCTTCGCCGACATCAAGACCGGCGATCTCGAGAACTCGGGCGCCGGACTCGGCGCGATCGCGTTCGACCCACGATCGCGGCACTTCTATGTCTCCGACATGGAGACCGGCCTCATCTGGCGGCTAGACCTTACCGGGAAGCTGATCGACACGTTCGATCACGGTACCGAGGGCCGTGCCGCGGCGGGTCTCGACTTCGTCGCCTACGATCCCGCGATGCGCACCGACAGGAGCGAGGAGACGTTCAACACCGAGGAGCCAGAAACCTGGGGCTTTGCACCGCCGACGCGGCGGGTGTGGGGCCTCGCGGTCGAGAACAACCGTCTCTATTACGCGATCGCCGACGGGCCTACGATCTGGTCGGTCGGGCTCGCACCCGACGGGAGCTTCGCGGGCGACGCGCGCGTCGAGATCCAGGTGAAAGGGACACCCGCCGGCGACCAGATCAGCACCATCCTGTTCGACGGCCCGAAGCGGATGCATCTGGCGCAGCGCGGGTCCCAGCTCGGCAGCTACGACTACCAGACATTCATGCGCCCGCAGGAATCGGCGGCGCTGCGGTACCTCTGGGACGACAAAGAGAACCGGTGGACGCCCGCTGCCGAGGAGTACTCGGTTGGCCTGCCGCCGGACTACCACGGCGCCGTCGGGGGTCTCGCACTCAACTACGGCTACGACCGTTTCGGGAAGATCGACTACGACCGCTGCCGGCAAACGCTGTGGCTCACCGGCGAGCACCTGCGCGCGGGAAGCGATATCGTGCGTGTCTCGCGCGGCGGGCCGCGCCTCGTCGGCGGACTGCAGGGGATCTACAAGAACCGCGTCCGGCCCGACAACGAGCCGCCGTTCGAGGCTTGGTATGTCGATTACGACGCCACCTATTCGGACGAGGAGAAGTACGGGCACATCGGCAACGTCGGCATCTTCAGCCCGTGCAAATCGAGTGTGACGTACTCGGCCGAGCGGGTCGAGATTCCGGTCTGGACGAAGGGGGCCAATCTCGTCGTCGAGAAGCGTTGCGAGCCGGTGGCCTTCGGCGGCCGCGTGCGTTGCGTGATCGTGGTGCGCAACACGGGCGACGCGGCGGGCGACGGCCTGATCCAGATCGTCGACGAGACGCGGACGCTCTGGGGTCCGGCGAAGGGCGATCTCATTCCCGTCGCCGAGGCAAAGCCGGACGGCGACGAGTGGGTTTGCTCGGCCGACGCGAAAGGCGCGTTTGCCTGCAAGCTTCCTGCCGCGCTTCTGGCACCGGGCGGCACGCGCGAGCTGTCGGTCTGGATCGACACGCGCGACCTCGTGCTCGGCGGCAACGTCGGCTTCCGGAATTGCGTGACGATCGATCATCCGGCCGGCAAGGGCAGGGCCTGCTCCGAGGGCGGCACGGGCGTCGTCGTCTCGAAGACGGGACCGGCGTTCTGCAAGCCCGGGACAGACTGCACGTTCACGCTGACGGTGACGAACGCTAGTCCGCAACCGTTCAAGGGGGATGTGCTCTTTGCCGACCACATGGTGGCCGACGGCGCTTTGGTCGATGCCGCGATCACCAAGATCGAACCGCCGCTGGCGTGTGCCGCAGCGCCGACCAAGCTGCCGTTCTCGTGCCTGGCGCCGATCGAACTCGCGGCCGGTGAGAGCCTCGCTCACAAGATCACGATCACGATGCCGCCGGCAGGCCCGGCCTTCGTGCAGAACTGCTTCGCGGCGACCGATCCGTGGCTCTTCGACCATCCGGACCTGCTCGGCGGGCTGCTGGCGCCGGCGAAGTTCCAGAAGATTGCAAAGGTGGCCGCGGACGCACATCCCGCCTGCCTGTGGATCAAGCTCGGTGAGCCGAAGAAAGTTTCCAGCCCGGCAAAGGGCGGGCCCTCTCCGACACTGGCGGGGTCGTTCACCCCGACGCTCGGCCTCTTGCCGCCGAGCCCGGTCTGCGCCAACGGACGTCCACCGCTGCCGGGAGGCCGGTGCGCCTGCCCGCTCAACGCGCCGTGGGACCCGGAGACCGAAAGCTGCAACTGGCGCCCGGTGTGCTGGGACAAGGCGCGCCTCACGCCGTCAGGCCAATGCTGCCCGCGCGGAACGGTGTGGTGGGCCTCGACCGGCGCCTGCCGCGTACCGCCGGTGATCGGTTGCCGCGATGCGTCGCGACGCAAGCCCGACGGCGGATGCTGTGCCAGGGGCGAACGCTGGCGTGACGGCGCCTGCCGGCCGCGCATCGTGACGGAGCCGTGCGGTATCGGTTTCACCCGTCTGCTCGACGGTCGCTGCATCCCGCTGCCGGTAATCCCGCCGATCGTTTCGTTGCCGAAATGTCCGGACGGCCGGGACCGACTGCGCAATGGTCGCTGCCCGCATGTCGCCTGCCCGCTCAATGCGCCGTTCAATCCGCGCACGGGCCGGTGCCAGCCGACAAGCGGACCGGGCTGCGGACCAGGCTTCCAGCGGTTGGCACACAGCGGCCGGTGCGTGCCGGTCGGGGGCGGTTGTCCCGGACGCCTCACGCGCGACGGGCGCGGGCGGTGCGTGCCCCCGAACCTTGGCGGCGGACATGACGGGCGGCCGTGTGGTTACGGGCAGAAGCGCATCAATGGCCGGTGCATAGGCGTCAGCCTGCCACCACCCAAGCCCGGAAGCACGGTTGGATGTCCCGGGCGCCTCGTGCGCGACGGCGGCGGTAAGTGTGTGCCACCCAAGCTCGGAGGTATCGGCCACCGGAAGCCGGACAAGCCGCGCGTCGACGACCCGCCGAAGCCGCCTCGGACCAAGCCGGACGACGACCGCAAGAGCAAGCGCGATCGCATTCGCGAGCGGGCGCAGGAACGCGACAAAGCGCGAGAACGCCAGCAATCCCGCGAGGGGAGCAGGACGCGGGAGCGCGCCCAGGAGCGGAAGGAGCGTGTTCGCGAGCGGGCGCAGGAGCGACGGGAGCGTCATCGCGCGCGGCCGCCGGAGCGACAGCGCGAGCGCGTGATCCGCCGGGATCCGCCGCGGCGGTCGCGTCCACTGCGGGGGGCGCGGACACCGGAGCGCTCGAGAGGGCCGTCCAACCGGCGCTTCTCGCCGCCCAGGATCGAGCGCCGGAACTTCGGCGGCGGCGGCGGTCCCAGGTTGGGAGGCGGCGGCTTCGGCAGACGCCGGTAGAGGCGGTCGCGTGGCGATTGCGGCCTCGACGCGATCAGTCGCCGCCGCGCGCGCCGCGACGGCGTTCGAGCCACCGGGCGAATGCCACGATGACGGCGACGAGGCCGCCTATGACTGCCGTTAGCCCCAGCACCGGAACGAGCACCGGGACGAAGGCCCAGATCATCGCACCGGCCAGGACGACGGCCGTCGCCAGGAACCACATTCGAAGAACGGTCTGCATGTCCTCTCCGCAGCGGCGTCCGACGATGCAGTGGGCCGCCGCTGCGCCGGGATGGTAACCTCGCGCCCCAGTAACATCATCTCGACCCGGAGGCAGCAGGTATGACGGCTCGGCTCAAGGATCAGGCGGCGATTGTCACGGGTGCCGGACACGGCATCGGGGCGGCGATCGCCACGCGGCTCGCGGCAGACGGAGCCAGCGTTGTCGTTGCGGACATCTCGGCCCAGCGTGCCGAGGCCCATGCCGCATCCATCGTGGCCAGTGGCGGGCGCGCGGAGGCGCATGCTGTCGACGTCAAGGACCGGGGCCAGGTCGAGGCGACCGTGGCGCATGCGGTCGAAGCCTTCGGACGGCTCGACGTCTTGGTGAATGCGGCCGGGATCATGGACCGCGCGCCGGCGCTCGAGATGGACGATGCGCTCTGGCATCGGATCATCGACACCAACCTCTACGGGACATTCGTCTTCTGCCAGGTGGGCGCACGAGCGATGATCAATGCCGGAAACGGCGGCCGCATCGTCAACGTCGCCTCGAACTCCGGCTTCTTCGGCGGGCGCGGGCGGATCGCCTACGGGGCGAGCAAGGCCGGTGTGATGAACCTCACGCAGACGCTCGCCATCGAGCTCGCCGAGCACGGCATCCTGGTCAACGCGGTGGCGCCCGGGCCGACCAAGACGCGCGACGACCAGCCGGCCGAGCCATGGGGGAGCGTGCAGATGCGGATGCCGCTCAAGCGGTGGGGGCGGCCGGAGGAGATCGCGGCGGTCGCGGCGTTCCTCGCCTCGGGCGAAGCGAGCTTCACGACGGGCCACGTTTTCTGCGCCGACGGCGGGTTCACGGTTTCCGGGATCATGGAAGGCTGAGGCAAGGCCTCTGCACACGGCCGCCCAATCATTTGCGGAGGACCGTGCGCGGGGCGACAGCCAAAACGCGAAGGGCCTGCAAAATGTCCTGCTCGTCCCTGGCGGCGAAGGCAAGGAACATGCGGCGCAGCAGAGGATCGTCACCCGGCTCCTCGTTGCGGCCCATGTAGAAGCGGAAGAGCTGGCGCACGAAGCACTGCTTGAACATCATGGCGCCCGTGAGCACGCGTAGCGCCTCGACCGGGCCGCTGGTCTCGACCGGCTGTTCGTCGAGGAAGTCGATGGAGATGGCGGCATCGACCGGAAAGCCGTTGTCGAGTGCGCGCCACCGGCCGAGGGCATCCCAGTTCTCCTGCAGGAAGCCGAACGGGTCGATCTTCTTGTGGCAGCCGATACAGGCCTTCTTCGCCGTCACCTCCTCGATGCGGGCGCGCTCGGTCGTCTTCGCGCCGCCGTAGAGCGTGGTGTTGATCCCGGGCGGTGGCGGGCTCATCTCCATGCACATCACCTTGCGCACCCAGAAGACGCCGCGCTTGACGAGGCGCGTGCCGGTCGGCCCCGAGTGCGAGGCGATGACGGCCGGCTGCGAGAAGATGCCGAGACGTCGCGTCGCGTCGACGGGGACGGCTTTTCTTCCGGACGGGTCCGCGGCCTTGGCCGCATAGAGCGCCTCGAGGGGTTTCGAGACGAAAGCCTCGCTGGCACGTGTGATGTCCTTCAGGCGCGGCGCGGGTTGGGCGAGCTTCGCCTCGAGGAACCGATCGGTCTCGGCGACCATGGCTTCGGCAAGTTGGGGCGTGAACTCGGGAAACGTCTCGCGGGAAATGGTGAAGTCGGCGGGCGCCTTGATCTCGAGCCACGTCTTGAAAAAGCGGACGAGTTTGGCGCGCGCCTCGGGTGCTGCAAGGATGCGCTCGGCAACGGCGGCGGTGGCATCCGGGTCCGCGACGTCGCCCTCCTTCACCGGCACTGCAAGACCGAGCTTCCATGGCGGCGCGTCGGCGAGCGTGTAGGCAAGCGTTTCAAGCCGCTCGGCCGGTGCGAGGTGGCCGGCCGCATCCACGTCGACCTCCTTGCGAAACAGGAAATCGGGCGAGTTGAGAACCACCTCGACGAGATCGCCGACCGCCTGGGCGGCGCCCGACGAGCGCACACCCTCCAGAAAAAAGCCGACGAGCCTATCGACCTTGGCCGGCGGGGCGGCACCGCGGAACGCTCTGACGACGAAGCCACGCGCCTTTTCCTTCAGGCACGCCTCGTCGCGCGTATCGGGACATGCGACGAGGCGCTTCGGATCGGAGCGAACGCGCGCCGCGATCTCAGCTATCCACGTCGAAAGCGGGCCCCAATTGGCAGCATTGAGCCCGATCATCTCGGCGTATTCGTAGTTCGTCTGAAGGGGGTCCTTCGGCATCACCTCCTTGACGGAGCGCTTCACGTAGCCGGGCAGCAGCGCCGCCACTGTCAGGTCGATCTGGTCGCGCGTGAGGCGAAACAAACGGCGGGCAGGCAAGGCAGGATCGTCGGTCGGGAAATAGACCCGACTCGCCGTGTAGAGGATCGGGTCCGCGGCGAGCGCCTGCTGCTCGCCGCTGGAAGGGGCAACGCGGGCCATGGCGCCCGACGCCGCGAGAAGGACGGCGAGGCTCACCCCCCGTGCAGCCGAAGCGGCCTTCATTCTCCGATTATTCTCGCGCCCCGCAGCGCTACGCATGACCGAAACCCCGAGCTCAGATGATCGGCCCTTTGTTCAGGCTCGCGAGGCCGAAGCTATTGGTCCTCAGGCCGGCCGCCTGCAGGCACGAGACGTGAATGTCGTTGTTGTTGCGTCCGGAGGCGTTGACGATGCGGCCGGTCTCGAAGCGACCGCCGCCTTGCCCGGCGAAAACGAACGGAATGTTCGTCAGGTAGTGCCCGCTCGATGAATTGGACCAACATTCCATGCCGAGCAGCACCGAGCTGTTGTAGAGAGCCGATTTCCCGCCGCCGTCATCGATCGATTTGAGCGCCGTCAGGAGGCGCGCGAATTTCTCGGAGTAGTAGGTGTCGATCTTGACGAGGTTGGCCACGTCGCCGTTGTGCTCGAGCGTGTGATGGGCCCGGTGGATGCCGCGGCTGGGCCACGTCTGCCCGCTGGCGCCGCCCGAGAGCGTGAACGCCGCGACGCGGGTCAGATCCAGCTCGAAGGCGAGCTTGATCATGGCGATCATCTGGTCGTGGACCGGAGAGAGGCGGTCGAGGTTGTACAGATTGGCGCCATTGCCATTCGGCCGTGCCAGCGTCGGGCACGATCTCGCAGCGGACGCGGCCGAGGTCGGGCCCGCTGCGACGGCCGCCTTGCGCACCGAGCGCTCGGACTGGCTCCAGCTCTCGAGCATGCCGTCGAGCTTCCTCGCGTGCTCGCTGTCCATGCCGAAGCGTCGCTTGGCGTCCTTGATGTCGGCGAGGATGAAGTCTACGACGCTGCGCCGGCGCGCGAGAGCCGCCTCGAGGCGGGCGTTGTCGCCTTCAGGCCGGTTCGATTGCGCGCTGCAGGCGGCGGTCGCGGCGCGCATCAGCAGATCGTAGACTTGTCCTGCGTCCTGAATGGGCTCGATGGCGTTGCCGTAGCGCGTGTCGCCCTTCACCCGGTTGCGAAACGAGATGTAGCGGTTGCCGACGCCGACCTGGTCCGCGTCGGAATGGGCGCCGCCGCCGATGTGCAGGCTCGCCAGAGGCACGTCCTTCAGATCCGCGCGGCTCTTGAAATGGTTGGCCATCGCGACATCGATCGACTGGTGATCGGTGTAGGCGAAGTAGGAATCGTTCCTGAAGTACTTGTAGCTGTTGCCTGTGGTGCAACCGTAGACGCCGGCGGCGTGCTCCTCCTGGTAGCCATTGCTCTTCGGCGATCCCGCGTGGATGCTCATGCCTTTGAACAGGATGATGTCCTTGGCGTGCGGCTCGAGCGGTGCGATGGGCGTGCCAGCGAGTTGTGTCAGCGACTGCGGGCTCGTCCGGCTCGGGTAGAATGCGCCCCCCTTGAAGAACATGACGTAGCGTGGCGCGCCGGCAAACGGGGTTTCGGCGGCGTAGGCCATGCTGCGCAGGACAGGGTGAATGAGCACGGCCGAGAGGCCGAACGATTTCACGAGCTCTCGCCGCGTGAGCGGAGCGATGGGCCGCCGCATGAGACCTCCCGTTCTTGTCGCCGCCCCCGGCCGGTCCATCGTTAGCAGACGAATTTGGCGCCGTTGGGCGGCCCTGCGGCGCAAAGATGACGATTGGCGGCCGCCATATCGGGCGGCTTCAGCCGTCATGCGGGAGAACGCCGCTTCCCCGGCTTGATCGGCAGGGGCATCGCTGCCTAACCTTGGCTTCGCCCGCGGCCGAGCCGGGGCTCAGAAGGAGACCCATGCTATGTCCGACGCCCGAACCAACCTCCCGCTCGCCAACATCAAGGTCCTGGATCTCACCGCGCATCGGGCGGGGCCCACGGCCGTCCGGCAGCTCGCGGACTGGGGCGCCGACGTCATCAAGATCGAGCCGGCGGGCGACCTCGACATCGACGCGGCCGGCGGCAAGCGCGACGGCTTCGACTTCCAGAACCTGCACCGCAACAAGAAGTCCCTGACGCTCAATCTGAAGAGCCCGGAAGGCCACGCGATCTTCATGAAGCTCGTGAAGGACGCCGACGTTGTCGTCGAGAACATGCGCTCCGACGTGAAGACGCGGCTCAAGGTCGATTACGAGAACTGCGCCAAGGTGAACCCGCGCATCATCTACGGCTCGATCTCGGGGTTCGGGCAATCGGGTCCGGACGCGACGCGGCCGGGCGTCGACCAGATCGCGCAAGGCATGGGCGGGCTGATGTCGATCACCGGCCTGCCGGGGCAGGGCCCGGTGCGCGTCGGCATTCCGATCGCGGACCTGACGTCGGGGCTGCTGCTGGCACAGGCGATGATCCTCGCACTCTACGAGCGGGAGCGGTCCGGCAAGGGGCAGTGGGTACACACGTCGCTGATCGAGGCGATGATCTTCATGCTCGACTTCCAGGCGGCGCGCTGGCTGATCAAGGGCGAGGTGCCGGGGCAGGCGGGGAACGACCACCCGACCAGCATTCCGACCGGCGTGTTCCCCACGTCCGACGGCCACATCAACATCGCCGCCTCGGGCGACAATTTGTGGAAGCGCGTCTGCGAGGCCCTCGGCGTGCCCGACCTGGTGCGCGATCCCGATTACCAGACCGGCGCCAAGCGATCGGAGAACCGCAAGGCTCTCAATGCGCGACTCGGCGAGGTGACGAAGACGAACACGTCGGCGCATTGGATCGCGGCGCTCAACAAGGCGGGCGTGCCGTGCGGGCCGATCAACTCGATCGACAAGACGTTCGCGGAGCCGCAGGTCAAGCACATCGGCATCGCCCGCAAGGTGCGGCACAAGAAGCTCGGCGAGATGCGCGTCGTCGGGCAGCCGATCAACATGAGCCGCTTCCCGCAACCGGAGACGCTGGGTGCCACGCCAGAGCGCGGCGAGCATGCCGACGAGATCCTGGCCGGCCTCGGCTACAGCGCCGCCGACGTCAAGGCGCTGAAAGCGAACGGGGTGGTGTGAACCACACCGCCCTGCCCTCGCCTCGCCGGGCGGTCGGGCAGACGGCCGGATGCCAGCAGGAGCGATGGGAATGGAATTCGACTATGTAATCGTCGGGTCGGGCTCGGCGGGGTCGGTGCTCGCGCACCGGCTCACCGAGAACGGGCGCTACACGGTCTGCGTTCTGGAGGCGGGGCCGACCGACTACAAGAACCCCTACATCCATTTCCCGGCGGGCTTTTTCAAGCTGTTGGACAACCCGGCCGTCAACTGGGTCTACTACACCGAGCCCGAAAAACAGACGAAGGACCGGCGCATCCTCTACCCGCGCGGGCGTGTTCTCGGCGGCTCGTCGTCGATCAATGGCGTGATGCAGGTGCGCGGGCAGCGCGAGGACTACGACGACTGGGCGGCCATGGGCGCGCACGGCTGGTCCTACGAGGAGGTGCTGCCGTACTTCAAGAAGTCGGAGACGTACCTGCCGGGCGATCCGGCATACCGGGGCAAGTCCGGACCGTTGATCGTGGAGGACTACCGCGGCCACCACCCCCTGACGCACGAGTTCGTCGAGGCCGGCAAGGAACTCGGGTTCGCCTACAATCCCGACTACAACGGCGCCCGGCAGGAAGGCATCGGCTACGTGCAGCAGACGCGTGCCGGGCGTTGGCGCATGTCGACCGCGCGCGCATTCCTGCACCCGGCCATGAAGCGCAAAAACCTCACGGTCGAGACGGGCGTTCTCGTCACGCAGCTCAATTACGAAGGCAATCGGGTCGCGGGCGCCACTTTCCGGCGCGGAATGGGCCAGGGCGAGCCGGTGCCGGTGACGGCGAAGCGCGAGACGATCATCTGTGCGGGCTCGATCAACAGTCCGCAGCTCCTGCAGCTTTCCGGCATCGGCAATCCCGAACATCTGAAGTCGATCGGCGTCGCCGTGCGCACCGCGCTGCCGGGCGTCGGCTACAATTTCCACGACCACTACGTGGCTCGCGTCGTGCGCTCGATCACGAAACGGACCACCGTCAACGAGGAGAGCCGCGGCTGGCGGCTCGCGATGCACGTCGCGCGTTGGGCGATCAAGGGCGATGGCATCCTCACCTACTCGGCCGGCAACGGCATCGCGTTCTGGCGCTCGGAGGAGCACATGACGCGGCCGGACGTGCAGCTCTCGTTCGCGCCGGCGAGCTATCCCAACGGCCAGATCGGCGTTCTCGACAAGACACCGGGCATCACATGCGGGGCCTGGCAATGCCGGCCAGAGGCGCGCGGCACGGTGCTCGCCAAGTCGTCGAACCCGCGCGAGGCGCCGGCGATCAAGCCGAACTACCTCGATCACGAGATTGACCGAAGGGCCATCGTCGCCGGGCTGAAGAAGTGCCGGGACATCTTGTTTACGAAAGTCTTCAATAAATACGGCGGCGAGGAGGTCTATCCGGGCAAGGACATCCGCTCCGACGACGAGTGGCTCGACTACGCCTATCAATACGGTTCGACCGTCTACCACCCGGTCGGCACGTGCAAGATGGGAACCGACAGGATGGCGGTCGTCGATCCCCAGCTGCGCGTGCACGGCGTTGCGGGCCTCCGCGTCGTCGACGCCTCGGTGTTCCCGAAGATGACCTCGTCGAACACCAACGCACCGACAATCATGATCGCCGAGAAGGCGGCCGACATGATTCTGGAGAGCGCAGAAGCCTAGGCGCTCAATGTCCTGCGCCGGGCTTCTGCGTTTCCGGTGGCTTGCGCATCAGGAATGCGAACAGCATCAGACTGGCGAACAGCGCCGTCAGGACGAGGAACACATCGGCGAACGCCATCACCAGCGCCTGACGGTAGGCCATTGCGCTCAACTGTTTCAGCGCCGCCAGTCCTGCATCGGGCAGTACGGACAGTTTCTGCGTGAGGCCGGCGAGCGTTTCCTCGGCCACCGGGCGGCCCCACCGGACGCTCTCGCGCAACCGCTCGAAGTGAAGATCCGTACGGTCGTTGAGGATCGTGTTGATGAGAGCGAGACCGACGGCGCCTCCGAGGTTCCGGGTGAGATTGTAGAGGCCGGCTGCGTTCTTGACGTGATCCGGGCTCAACGTCCCGAGTGACAGGTTGTTGATCGGCACCATGCACAGCATGAGCGAGCCGCCGCGCAGGATTTGCGGCACCAGCAGCTCCCAGAAGTCCCACTGGGTGGTGATCCCGCTCGCGAGCCAGGTCCCCGCCGCGAAACCGGCGAAGCCCAGCATCATCATGACGCGCAGATCGAGAAGCCGAGACAGCCGGCCGGCGACGGGTGCCATGAAAAACATGCTGAGGCCGGTCACGAACATCGTCTCGCCGATCATCAGGGAGTCGTAGCCTCGGATGCGGGCCAGATAGACGGGATAGAGGTAGGTCAAGCCGTAGAGCCCGATGCCCATGACGAAGCTGAAGGCGCAGCCGAACGCGAAATTGCGGTTGGAGAAGGCCCGAATGTCGACGATCGGCAACGGTGCGGTGAAGGCTCGCCAGAAGAACACGAGACCGCCGACGACCATCATGACCGAAAGCATGGCGATGGTCTGATTGTCCAGCCAATCGTAGCGCGGCCCCTCCTCGAGCACGTACTCGAGCGAGCCGAGGAAGACGGCCATGGCGGCGAGTCCGGTCCAGTCGAAGCGATCGAACAGGCGCCAATCAGGCTTGTCGAAGTCCACCAGGTTCCACACGGCGGCCGTCACGATGATGCCCGGCACGACGTTGACGAGGAAAAGCCAGTGCCAGGAGAACGCGTGGCTCAGGTAGCCGCCGATGGTCGGGCCGATCGTCGGGGCGAGAGTGGCGATGAGGCCGATCAAGGGCGAGACGACGGACCGCTTGGACGCAGGGAAGACGGTGAAGGCGGCCGCGAAGACGCTCGGAATCATGCCGCCGCCGATGAACCCCTGCAGCGCACGGTAGACGATCATCTGATCGATCGACGACGCCGTCGCGCAGAGCACGCTGGATGCGGTGAAGCCTGCCGCGCACATCGTGAAGAGGACGCGTGTCGACATCAGCCGGGCAAGGAAGCCCGACAGCGGAATCATTACGACTTCGGCAATCAGGTAGGCGGTCTGGACCCAACTGATCTCGTCGGCGCTCGCCGACAGTCCGGCTTGTATCTCCGACAAGGAGGCGGAGACGATCTGGATGTCGAGGATCGCCATGAACATGCCGAGCACCATGGCGAGGAACGCGAATAGCTTGCGCGGCGGCACGCCGAGCAACAGGCGCTCGCCACCGCCGGCCGCACCGGCCGGGACCGCGCCCGGACTGGAGGCGATGGCAGTCATCGGGCGATGCTTTCGGATCTCGGTGCGCGGGCCGTCGCCTCGGGTGCGGGTGTCTCAGCGGGCGTCGATTTCTTGGCCTCGCCGCCCGTCCGGATGTCCACGGTCGCGACGACCGACAGGCCTGGGCGCAGAATACCCTCTTCTACGGCAGACCTGGGCACCGAGATCCTGACGGGCACCCGCTGCACGATCTTGGTGAAATTGCCGGTCGCATTTTCCGGTGGCAGTAGCGAGAACTGGGAGCCCGTTGCCGGCGCGATGCTCAAAACCTTGCTGTCGATGGTGGCGCCACCGGCTGCGTCAACGGAAATGTGGGCGACGGCGCCCGGACGGATGCCGGCGAGCTGTGTCTCCTTGAAGTTGGCGTCGATATAGACCGCGTCCTCCGGCACCAAGGCGGCCAGGCGCTTGCCCGCCGTCACGTAGTCCCCGACCTGCACGCTCTTATTGCCGACAACGCCGTCGAAAGGCGCACGCACCACGGTGGCGTCCAGGTCCCACTGGGCCTTATCGACGGACACGCGCAGCTCGGCCAGCGTACGTTCGGCCTCGGTCTTCTGCGCCTCGAGCACGGCGACGTTGGCTTCGGCCGAGCGAATGCCGGCAGTCGCCGACTCGAGCGCGGCCTGGGCCTTGTCACGGTTCGCGCGGGCGGTATCGAGGGAAGCGACCGAGTTGTACTGGTTGCTGGCAAGGGCGGCGATGCGCTTGAAATCCGCTTCGGCGCGCCGCACCTCGGCGGCCGCCGAATCGCGCTGAGCGCGGGCCTGGGTGACAGCCGCTTTGGCCGCCTCGATCTGACTGGCGATGCGGCCGACCGAGGCCTCCTGGGTCTGCAACTTGGCCTTGGCCTGATCGAGCGCCAGACGGTAGTCGGTGGTGTCCAGAACGACGACCGGGGTGCCCTGCGCCACATACTGGTTGGCGGCAACGGGGACACTTTCGACACGGCCGGCTACGCGGGCAGAGATCTGTGCGATGTCGGCACCGACATAGGCGTCGTCGGTCGACACAAGATAGCGACCGACCAGCCACCAGTGCGCCCCGAAACCGATGGCTGCCATCAGCACCAACAGCCCGACAAGGCCCAACACGACCTTCTTTTTCCCGGACTTTCGAGCCGAAGGCGGTGGCGCCCCTTCGACGCCGGTCGCCTGGGCACGGGCGGCGGGCTCGGGCCGCGGACCGCGCGGCTCGGCATCGCCCCTGGCTTCGTGCCGCGCTCGACTTGTGGGACCGTCAGAGGCTCCAGAAACGAAAGCCTCACGCAGGGTGAGACGACGCGACTCGTCGGTCGCTTCCGGCGACGACGATCGCGGGTTGTCCGCGCTTCTTTCCGTATCGACCGGATCGAGCGGCTGGGTTGCGGAACGGGACATGGGCAAGCTCATAATCTCTATTTGAACGGTACCGTTCAGTTTGGTTGCACTTGACATAGCAACCTTCGTCGCGCAAAACAACATCAAACCGAACCGTTCGGTTCAAATCTTATTGCACCGCAGGCTGCGACACATCGCGTGCCTGCCGATACAGGAGCCAGTCCGGCCCCGATGCACGAGCAGAGCGACGATCCGTCTCCTTCCACTCCCGAGGCTCGGCGCGGAGGCCGACCTGCGGCTGGCACGGACCCGCGCAAGAGGCGGCAAATCCTGGACGGCGCGGCGAAGGTATTCAGGCGAACGGGCTTCGATGCCGCGTCCATGGCCGATGTCGCGGCCGAGGCCGGCGTTTCGAAGGCGACGCTCTATGTGTACTACCCCAGCAAGGAGCAACTCTTTGCTGCCGTAATCGGCGAAGAGCGCGACCGAAGCATCGGGCAGATCGTCGAGACACTGGACCCGGAGCATGCGGCTCGCGAGGCGCTTTCGCAGTTCGGGCGGCTCCTGGTGCAGATCCTCGGCCGCCCCAACGTGATCCAGGCGCACCGCATCGTGATCGGGGTTTGCGAGCGAATGCCCGAGATCGGCCGACAGATGTACGACGGAGGGCCGCGGCGGGTTTGCCGGGCGCTGCAGACGTACCTCGAAGCGCGTGTAGCTGCGGGGGAACTGGCGATCGCAGATACGGAGCTTGCCGCGCAACAGTTTCTGGAGCTGTGCCAGGCGGGTATCGTGCGGCCCCGGCTCTATGCCGCGGTCTCGGCACCGCTCAGTCAGGTTGCCGCGGAAAGGGTCGTCAATGCCGCGGTCGAGATGTTCCTCGCGCGATACGGTGTGCCCCCGAAGGGGTGACGGCTGTCGTTCGCGCAGCGTTTCAGGCGCGTGCCAAACCGGGGAACATCTCTTCGGCGATGCGGTTGTCGACGCGACGGCGCAACCACGCCGCGGCCTCCTGATCGGACTCGAACGCTACGCCGTTCTGGACGACGCCGTCGACGGCCACACGCCAGACAGATTTCTCGCGCCGCGTCGCGATGCTGTGACCGCGGTAGGTTTCGTTCCAAACCGCGCGATCGGTGCTCGCATGCTCCTTCATGAACCCCCTCCATTGTGAGGCGAAGCGATGCCGACCGCTCCGCCCACGACGAGAGTTCAAGCTAATCGGTCGCATATCCGCCACAACGTCAAAGTCCAGGCAGGCGTGCCCGGATAATGAGCAGGACTGCGGGTGCGTCGCTTTTCACGGAACCCTACCGGGAGCAGCAGATCGCTGACGAGCCTCCCGCTCGCCGCGCCGCACGTCCGTTGTGGGCTCGCGTGAGGCGGTTCACGCCACGCGCCCGGATCCGACGAAAGCGCGCTTCTTTACGCCGATTTTATGCACCAGCGCCCGGACTTAACTCTCCACCCGCGCGGACGCGACCTACCCTCATTTGCAGACAGGCCGGGCGGCCCAGTTGCCGCCCAACGGGCAAGCGGAGAAGGGCGATGGGCGGAGCTTTGAATCTGGTGATTGGCCTCGCGGGATCGGTTGGCGCAGGCGTGCTCCTCTGGTTCGTGGCCCGCGCCACCAGATCGGCACCGAGAGGGACGCGTCTCAGCAACGATGGAATTGCGAGCGCGCTGTCGCTTGCGATGGTCGCTTGTCTCGTCGTCGTGCTGGCGTGGTCGGTCAAGGGTGCCATGGAGCTGGTGTCGGAGCCCCTGATCGGAGCAATCGTCGGCATCGTCGCGTCTCTGATCGCGGTCTTCCTGCCGCTCAAGCTGTTCGGCCGGCTCCCGGCCGGCTGACGGTGGGCCGCCGGTTTCGCTTGCGCGACCGATCGCACCCGGTAGGTTGGCGGCTACGGCTCAACCACGGGAATGATACGACATGGATCTCGGGCTCGGCGGCAAGACGGCGCTCGTGACAGGCGCGAGCATGGGCATCGGCCGCGGCATCGCGGAAGCGTTCGGGCGCGAGGGTGTGCGGCTTGCAATTGCGGCGCGGCGCGGAAATTTGCTCGAGGAGGTGGCCGAAGGCATCGTCTCACGCGGCGGCATCAGGCCGGTCGTCATCGTGCAGGACGTAATGGCCGAGGACGCCGCCGACCGCACGGCGAAGGCGGCGCTCGATGGCCTCGGATCGGTCGACATCCTGATCAACAACGCGGGTGGCAGCCGGCAATTCGGCAAGGACGCGTCGGAAGCGCAATGGACCGAGGCGATGACGCTCAATTTCACGCGTCCGCGCCAGCTCGCGCATCGGCTGCTCGACCAGATGATCGCCCGGAAATGGGGCCGGATCGTCAACATCACCGGCAAGTCGGAGCCTGAGGGAGTAAACGGGGCCTTCTCGGCCAAGGCCGGGATTCACGCCTGGGCAAAGGGTCTCTCCCGCGAGATCGGCAAGTTCGGCATCACGGTGAACTCGATCCCGCCTGGGCGCATCATGAGCGAGCAGATCCGCCGCAACTATTCGCCCGAGTATCGGCAATGGCAGGCGGAGAACGAGATCCCGGTCGGTCGCTACGGCGAGCCGGAGGACGTTGCCAACCTCGTCTGCTTCCTTGCTTCGCCACTCGCCAGCTACATTACCGGGACCGTCATCCCGGTCGACGGGGGCCTCAGGCGCTACCAGTTCTGACGTGGTGACGGGTCGGCGTTTGGGCCGTCGGCCGTGCTGCCGCCGAGCGAGTACGGTTGCGCTTGGCATTGTCGAGATGGCCGGTCAGGCGCTTCAGGTGCGAGAGGGTCAATTTACACAGGAGCCCACGCACGGCGTCGTCACGCCCTGGCGTGGCCATGGCAGAAACAAGGAAGTCGATCTGCGCGCAGCAGACGTATGGATTGTCCGACGGGAATTGGACGATCTTCAAGAACAGCGCGTCAAGCTCGGCGCGGATGTGCTGGCAGTTTTCCTCTTGGCCGGCCGCGTTCTGTGCAGTCAGCTCCTGGGACAGCCACCTGTGAGAGGCGATGAGACGGGCGAGATCCTGAGCGGTCATGGCACCTTCTTCGTCTAGGCGTGATCACCCAAACGTTAGGCGCGCGGAACGCTGCTCAGTAAGCCCTCCACGAAGGAATGACTGTTCCCCAAGAAGTTAACGGCAGACATCAGTTCTTGTTGAAAGTGTTTCTTCTTCCTTGGGCCATCGACGACCTCCGTTGGATCGCCGGACGATGGGCCGGCGCCGCGCAATCGCGCCCGCGCCGGCCCGTTGTTTCATTCCTTCGCGCCAGCGAAACCGGCCTCCTTCGCCTTGAGAAGGGCGACGACGACCGAATTGACCGGGGTCGCGACGCCGACCTTGGCACCTTCGCGCGGTATCGCCCCATTGATGTTGTCGACCTCCGCCGGGCGGCCGGCCATGTGGTCGAGCAACATCGAGGGCCGGGCGTTCGGAATCTTCTGGCCGAAGTCGCGCACGTAGCGGACGGGATCGTCGAAATCGAGCTTGATGCCTTTGGCCATGGCGACGAGGAAGGCCTCGTTGGCGCAGGCCGCCGCAATGCTCCAGGCGTTGGGATTGGCCTGCACCTCCCCGACGCGCAGGCCCGTGAGCGCGCAGGGGCCCGAGTAAGTGCAATTGCAGATCAGCTTCTCCCAGACCATCTTGTGAATATCGTCGAAGGCGAGAACCTTGAAGCCGCCGGCCTCCCAGGCCTTCTTTACAGCCTCGAGGCGGGGCGTCAGGCCCCCGTCCATCTCACCGAGGCGCAAGAACTCCATGCCGTTGTGATGCGCGTGGCCCGGACCTTTCATCGAGGCGCCGAAGCCGCCGACGACACCCATCAGGATGCGCTTCGAGCCGACGATCTCGGCCACCTTGTCGGCGCTGCCGAGGCCGTTCTGAATGGTCAATATCGGCGCGTCGGCCTTGGCAACCTGCAGGGCCGCCTTGGCGGCGCCCGCGACGCCGTCGTCCTTGGTGGCGATGATGACGAGATCGGCGTCCTTGACGTCGGCCGGGTCGATCGTCGCGTTCATCTTGACTGTTCGGTCGCCCGAGGCGCCCTCGACGCGCAGCCCCTTCGTCTTGATCGCCTCGACGTGGTCTTTCCAGGTGTCGACGGCCCAGACGTCGTGGCCGCCCTGGTCGGCGAGAAGGCCGGCGTAGACGGAGCCCATGGCGCCGACGCCGATGATCGCGATCTTCATCGCGGGGTCCTTTCGGTGTGTGTTGAGAATGACCGGACTGTGAGAGGCAGGGGGTGTCGCGTCAACCCGGGGCCTCCCACACCCTCTCCCCATCCTCAAGGAGGAGACGGGCCTCGCCGACTTCAAGCTCTCACCAGTACTCCTCCCGTGATCGGCTCGCGCACGCCCGTCGTCGCCGGCCAGCTGATCGGCAGCCCATCGAGCGAGCGGACAGCCAAATAGGCCCAGGCCTCGGCCTCGAGCGTGTCGCCGTCCAAGCCCACCGCCTCGGCGGGGACGACGGCGTTCTCGACCCGGGCGGCGAGGCGGCTCATGAGCGTTCGGTTGCGCCGACCGCCGCCGCAGACGATCCAGAGCCCCGGCTCGGCCGGCATGTGCTCGCGCGCCTTGACGATCCCTTCGACCGTGAAAGCCGTGAGCGTGGCGGCGGCATCGGCGAGCGAGAGCCCCTCGATCAGCTCCGGTGCAAAGGCGTTTCGGTCGAGCGATTTCGGGACGGGCTTGGCAAAAAAGGGATGCATCAGATAGGCGTGGACGACGCGAGCGTCCGCCTGGCCACTCGCCGCGAGGCCACCATCCGTGTCGTGCGGCGCACCGGTCGTGCGCGAGACGAGATCGTCGATCATGGCATTGCCGGGGCCGGTGTCGAAGGCAACCAGTGCACCGTCCTCGCCGATCCAGGTGACGTTGGCGACGCCTCCGATATTGAGGAAGACGGCCGGCCGCTGCGGCAGCTTTGCAGCCAGGGCCCGGTGATAGGCGGGTGCCAGCGGTGCCCCCTCCCCGCCCGCCGCGCAATCGGCCGCTCGCAGATCGTAGACCACGTCGACGCCTGTCCTGTCGGCGAGCAGCTGGCCGTCGCCGAGCTGTATCGTCAGCCCAGCGCCGGGACGATGCAGCACCGTTTGGCCATGGAAGCCGATGACGTCGATGGCGCTCGGCTGCAGCATTCGATCGCCCATGAAACGAAGTGCCGCGTCCGCGTGCCGCTCCGTGAGCTCGCGCTCCACGTCGAGCAGACAGCCCGGACGGTCGTCGCGGCGAGCGAGACCGGCCGCGTCTGCAAGCGCCTGGTGGAGACGGGCACGAAACTCTTCCGGGTACGCCACGCTTTGGGCTCCGAGCTTTCGAACACGCTCCTCGCCGTCCGTCTCGAGCAAGGCGATGTCAATGCCGTCCAGCGACGTGCCGCTCATCAACCCCAGGGCGCGCCTGATCTTGCTCATGGGGTGTCTCCCGTGCAATTTGGCTCATCCGAAGTGCTCCCGATCGCGCTTCGGCGCGGGCGGGGCGTCCTTCCTGGTGCTTCGGATGCACATAACGCACCCGCGCGTCCCGCACACCATCGGGGTCTTGTCCCCCACTCTCCCCTCATTCTTGGCGGGAGCCTGCGGCCGGGCAGTGACCAGTCGAGAGCTTCCAAGGCGAGCCTAACCCATGTCGACGCACAAGTCAGACTTTCTGAACATTCTGGCCGAGCGGGGCTACATTCACCAATGCTCGGATACTCCCGGGCTCGATGCCCTCGCGTCGAAAGGCGAGATCATTTCCTATGTCGGCTACGATTGCACGGCGGCCTCGCTGCACGTGGGCCACCTCCTCTCGATCATGATGATGCACTGGCTGCAGGCCTCGGGCGCGGGCAGGCCCATCGCGCTGATGGGGGGCGGGACCACGCGCGTCGGCGATCCCTCGGGCCGCGACGAGACGCGCCGTATCCTGCCAATCGAGACGATCAACGCCAACAAGGAGGCGATCAAGGGCGTCTTCTCGCAGTTCCTCACGTTTGGTGACGGCGCGAAACAGGCGCTTATGGTCGACAATGCCGAGTGGCTCGCGCCGCTGAACTACATCGAGTTCCTGCGCGACGTCGGACGGCATTTCTCGGTCAACCGCATGCTGTCGATGGATTCGGCGAAGCTGCGTCTCGACCGTGAGCAGGAGCTCTCGTTCATCGAATTCAACTACATGCTGCTCCAAAGCTACGACTTCGTCGAGCTGGCGCGGCGCTACGGGTGCAACCTGCAGATGGGCGGCTCCGACCAGTGGGGCAACATCGTGATGGGCGTGGACCTCGGCCGGCGCATGGGGACCCACCAGCTCTATGCTCTGACCTGCCCGCTGTTGACGACGTCCTCGGGCGCCAAGATGGGCAAGACGGCGGCTGGCGCGGTGTGGCTCAACGAGGACCATCTCGCGCCTTACGACTACTGGCAGTTCTGGCGCAACACCGAGGACGCCGACGTCGAGCGGTTCCTGAAGCTCTTCACCACGCTGCCGTTGGACGAGATCGCCAGGCTCGCTGCCCTTCGCGACGCCGAGATCAACGAGGCGAAGAAGGTTCTCGCCACCGAGGCGACAGCCCTCGTCCACGGACGCGAGAAGGCCGATGCGGCCGCCGAGACGGCACGCAAGACGTTCGAGGAAGGCGCGCTCGGCGCCGACCTGCCGACCGTCGAGGTATCCGCGGCGGACATCCGCGGCGAGATCGGGCTGCTCGCGGCTTTCGTGACGGCCGGGCTGGTCAAATCGAACGGCGAGGCTCGGCGCCAGATCCAGGGCGGGGGCTTGCGTGTCAATGACGAGGTCGCGAAGGACGAGAAGGCCAAGCTCGGCACCGCCGATGTGAAGGACGGCGTCATCAAGCTCTCGCTGGGCAAGAAGCGCCACGTCCTTCTGAAGCCTGTCTGAGAGGCAGCCCGTGCGCAAACCGTCCAAACGGCTGGGCTCGCATCAGGGGACGTTCGGCGAGCGCGTGGCGCGGGAACGCGCTGCGCGGCGCCGTGCGGCGAAGGCTCGGGCCCAGCGCGAGGAGGCTCTGGCGACCGACACCGCCGCAGCGGTAGATGCGGTCGCCGGGCCTGACATAGTCGAGATTCCGCAGTCCGATCTCCTGAATGAGCTCAGCGTCCTCGCAGCGCTCATTTCGGCGGGACTGGCCCGGTCGCATCCCGAGGCCAAGCGCCATTTCAGGGAGCAGGCGATAGCGGTCAACGGCGAGCCCGTGCTCAGTGACAAGGCCAAGCTCAGGCTCAGCGACGTCACGCCCGAAGGCGTTATCACGCTGACGCTCGGAGCGGCTCGGCAGGTGCTGCTGAAGCCTGTTTGAGGCTCCCGGCTGTTCCGGTTCACGGTTCAGGAATAGGATCGGCTGCGCATCCGTCGACAAGGGCTGATCATGGGCCAGGACATTCTGACACTCGGGCAAATTCTCGCGGCTCAAGCGCGCCTCAATCCCGAGCGGGTCGCGGTGCGCGATCTCGAACGGGCCATGAGCTTCCGCGTCTGGAACGAGCGTGCCTGCCGGCTTGCGAATGCGCTGCTCGGCCTCGGTCTGAGGCCAGGCGACCGCGTCGCCGTGCTCGCCTACAACTGCGTCGAGTGGGCCGAGATCTATGCGGGCACCGCGAAAGCCGGCATCGTCGCGGTGCCGATCAACTTCCGGCTCGTCGCCCAGGAGGCGCGCTACATCATCGAGGACGCGGGCGCCTCGGCGCTTATCGTCCAGGACGAATTGGCGGGGCTCGTGGAAGAGATCCGCTCGGACCTGCCGTTTCCCGCCAGCCGCATGGTTCGGTTCGGGGCTGCCCGCTCCTCGGCCGGGTTCACCGACTACGAGACGCTTCTCGCAGCCGCCGCTACGGTCGAGTCCGACAGCGGCGTCACGGCATCCGATCCCTGGATGCTGATGTACACCTCGGGCACGACAGGCAATCCAAAGGGTGCGATCCGCAGCCACCGTGCCAACGCGCTCGTGTCGCTGATCACCGAGATCGAGCTCGGCATCAAGCGCGACGACAATGCGCTGCTCGTCATGCCGATGTGTCACGCGAACTCGCTCTACTTCTTTGGCGCGTACGCCTATTGCGGGGCCGGCGTCACGATCTACTCGCGCAAGAGCTTCGATCCCGAGCATGCCCTGAAGACGCTTGCAGACGTCGGCGCCACGTTCACGTCGCTGGTTCCGACCCACTACATCATGATGCTGGCTCTCTCGGCGGAAATGCGCGCACGCCATCCCTGCGATGCCGTGCGTCAGCTCATGATCTCGTCGGCGCCGGCCCGCCCGGACACCAAGCGGGCGATCATGGAGATGTTTCGCAATTCCGGGCTCTACGAGCTCTACGGCTCGACGGAGGCGGCATGGGTGACGATGCTGCATCCAAGCGAGCAATTCACGAAGCTCGGCTCCGTCGGACGGGAATGCGTCGGCTCGGCGCCGATCCGCCTCCTGGACGAGGAGGGGAACGAGGTCCCGGACGGCGAGACGGGCGAGCTCTTCTCGTCCAATCCCTACACGTTCGACGGCTACTGGAACCTGCCCGAGAAGACCGCCGAGGCATTCCGCGGGCCCTATTGCAGCGTCGGCGACATGGCGCGGCGCGACGAGGACGGCTACATCTGGCTGGTCGATCGCAAGAAGAACATGATCATCTCGGGCGGCGAGAACGTCTATCCGTCGGAGGTCGAGATTGCCGTCGGCAGCCACGCAGCGGTGAAGGACGTGGCCGTGATCGGTCTTCCCGACGACAAATGGGGCGAGCGTGTCCATGCCGTGATCATTCTGCACGAGGGCATGCAGGCCTCGGAAGCGGACATCATGGAGCATGCTCGCGAGCGCCTCGCGGGCTACAAGCGACCCCGCACGATATCTTTCATCGACGAGGACGGCATGCCGCGCACGGCGACCGGCAAGATCCTGCATCGTATTCTGAGGCAGCGCCTCGGCGCCGGCTCATAATCGATTGCGTCATTGCCGAGACGCTCTACAGGGCAGACAAGCGAGGGGCGACGTCAACCAATGCGAGCAGGCCGATGACCACGTCTCTCATCGATTCCTGGCACCTCGCCTTCGTGCTCGACGAGGTGCTCGCGGGCGAGGCTCTGTTCCGGCTCCCATGTTTTGCAGAGCACGACCGGGCCGGGGCCACGGCGATGATCGAGACAGCGTCCCGTCTCGCCGAGGACGTCTTCGCACCCAGCTACCGGCTGCTCGACGACAACGAGCCAAGGCTCGAGAACGGTCGCGTGGTGCTGCCAAGCGAGATCGAGGCCGCGCTCACCGCCTTTCGCGACGCGGGATTTGCGGCCATGACGGCGCGACCCGCGGATGGGGGGCTCGGACTGCCACGCACGTTCGCGAATGCCGCTTTTCTGCATTTCCAGGCGGCCAACATCTCGATTGCCAACTACGCCATGCTGACGGCGAGCGCTGCCGAGCTTCTCGCCCGCCACGGGACGGACGCTCAGAAGGCCCGCTACATGGCGCCGATGCTCGAAGGGCGGTTCCATGGCACGATGGCGCTCTCCGAGCCGCAGGCTGGGTCGTCGCTCGGCGACATCACGACCACGGCCAAGCCGCGGCCCGACGGCACCTATGCCATCCGTGGGACGAAGATGTGGATTTCCGGCGGCGAGCACGACATGGGCGAGAACATCGTCCATCTGATGCTCGCGCGGATTGACGGCGCGCCTCCGGGCGTCAAGGGCATTTCGCTTTTCATCGTGCCGCGAAAGCGCCTCGACGGCGAAGGGCGCCCGTCCGTTTGGAACAACGTCGCCCTGGCGGGTCTCAATCACAAGATGGGCCAACGCGGCACCGTCAACACGGTGCTCAACGTCGGCGAGGGCGGAGAGACGATCGGTGAGATCGTGGGCGGGCCGGGCCAGGGGCTCGCCTCGATGTTTACGATGATGAACGAAGCGCGGATCGGCGTGGCCATGGGAGCCGTGGCTCATGCGAGTGCCGGCTACCGCCTCTCCCTCGATTACGCCCGAGAGCGTCGGCAAGGCCGCCATCCCGATGCAAAGGACCCGGGCAGCTCTCAGGTGCCCCTCGTCGCGCATGCCGACGTCCGCCGCATGCTGTTGCAGCAGAAGGCCGCTGCCGAGGGTGGGATTGCGCTGGCGCTCTACCTCGCGAAGCTCGCGGACGAGAAGGCTGCGGCGGAGAACGAACCGGTGCGGCGCGATGCGGGCCTGCTGCTCGACTTTCTCACGCCAGTGTTCAAGGCCTGGGTCTCGGAGGAGTGCCTTGTTGCCAACTACCACGCCATCCAGGTGCTGGGCGGCGCCGGCTTCACGCGCGACTTCCCGCTCGAGCAGCACTATCGCGACAACCGGCTGAACCCGATCCACGAGGGCACGAACGGCATCCAGGCGATCGATCTCGCCGGGCGGAAAGCAACGATGGCCGAGGGACGAGCGCTCGCGCTCTACCTGGGGCGACTGGCTGCAACGACTGACACCGCATCGAAGCGCGATGTGCTCCGGTCGCTGGCCGAGCAGCTTTCGCGCCTCGCGGCCTCGGTCGACGGCGCCCGGCGCCGCCTTGCCGAGATTGCATCGCGCGACGGCCTGCGGGCCTCGCTGGCGCGCGCGCCTGACTTCATGGAACTCGTCGGCGCCACGACATTCGCCTGGATCTGGCTCGAGCAGGCGCTTGCGGCCATTGCAGGACCTGGCTCGGTCTCGGCTTCCGAACCTGAACGTCGCCGGCGCGAAGGGCTGGTGCTGACTGCGCGGGACGTCTTCGCGCGCTGCGTGCCGCGCGCCGAAGGGGCTGCTGCGCGACTGGCCGGCACCCCGGCGGCGATCGACTTGGCCGACGACATGCTGGGCTGAGGCCGGTGTGCCTCCCACCCCGAGAGCCTGACCATTTGGCGAGGCCGGCCTGGCCCTTTTGCAGCATGAGGCCCGCTCTCCGAAGGTCGAGGCATGAGCGGAGGGGCCCATTCATCGGCGCTTTTCTCGCTCCGGTGGGTTTAGGGGGCGGAAACGGCCAGCCTGTCGTTCTGGCGGCACGTCGAGACGGTTGCCCTCCAAGCGACAACCGAGTAGGAAGAGCGCTCCAAGCCGGCGCGCGACCCCAGCGGCCGGTGCACGACGGGCCGGTCCACGGGGACCAGTCCAGGACGCCCGACGCCGATATCGCACGAGCCTCGCTCGTCGACGCGGCAGACCGGGCGGCGAATGGCGGAGCGTAGCGCAGCCTGGTTAGCGCACCAGTCTGGGGGACTGGGGGTCGCGAGTTCAAATCTCGCCGCTCCGACCAATTGAATCAGCGATTTGCGAACGAAGGTGCCTCAGTTATTGATGGTTGAGGTACCGCCAAGGTACCATGCTGGAGGGTATTGCTGCGGGAAATCGCGTAACCGAGCACACGTATGGACCGGCGTTGCTGAGAGAAGTGTCCGGCGCAAATTCCTTGTGGCTGACAGCGTTTGCCCCTGTA
>JAWKWD010000009.1:0-197384 GCA_041397805.1 Hyphomicrobiaceae bacterium | reverse complement strand
CCATGTCGACCCAGCCGGCCGGACCGCGAACGCGAACATGGCCCGTATCTATACGATAGTTGCCGTAGATCATCTTAAGGATCGACGACTTGCCGGCGCCTGAGCGGCCGCCGAGCACGACGCATTCGCCGGGCTCGACGGTAAAGCTCACGTTGCTCACCACCGGCAGGCGCGCCCCGCCGCGCAGGTGCATCGTGAACGTCTTGGCCACGCCCTGGAGCTCGATCATGCCGGGCTCATCCTTGCAAGACGGAGGAGACGAGGAGCTGCGTGTACGGCTCCTGCGGATCGTCCAGCACTTGATCCGTCAAACCAGTCTCGATGACGCGCCCGTGGCGCATCACGATTGTCCGGTGCGAGAGAAGCCGTGCGACGGTGAGGTCGTGCGTCACGATCACGGCAGCGAGGCCGTAACCAGCCACGAACTCACGAATGAGGTCGAGAAGCCGCGCCTGCACGGAGACGTCGAGACCTCCGGTCGGTTCGTCCATGAAGACTAGGCGCGGGCGAGTCACCATGTTCTTGGCTATCTGCAGGCGCTGGCGCATGCCGCCAGAGAATGAATCCGGGCGGTCGTCGATGCGTTCGCTCTCGATCTCGACGCGCTCGAGCCAGGCCGATGCCTCGGCGCGGATCTGCCCGTAGTTGCGCCATCCGATTGCCATCAGCCGCTCGCCGACATTGCCGCCGGCGGACACGTTCATGCGCAGACCGAGCCGTGCGTCCTGATGTACGAAGCCCCAGTCCGTGCGCATCAGAAAGCGGCGCTCCGCCTCGCCGAGCGCCATCAGATCGCGTACCGCGCCGTCGCGCATTCGGTAGGCCACACTGCCCGCACTTGGCGGCAATTGCATCGAAACTAGGCCAAGAAGCGTCGATTTTCCGGAACCCGATTCGCCGACGACAGCGATCACCTCGCCCTCGTGGATCTCAAGCGAAACGTCGCGACATCCGACCCGCGTTCCATATAGCTTCGTGAGGTCGCGAGCTTCCAGAAGCGGCCTATCGGCAGGGGTCATGCGGGGTCTCCTGCCACTCCTGTCGGCGCCGCGCGGCGTCGCTCGCAGTGATCGGTATCGGAGCACACGAACATTCGGCCGCCAGAATCGTCGACCACGACCTCGTCGAGATAGGCGTCCGTTGCTCCGCAGAGTGCACATGGATGCTCGAAGCATGTCGGCTCGAAGGGGTGGTCCTCGAAGTCGAGGCTCACGACGTTGGTGTAAGGCGGCAAGGCATAGATCCGCTTCTCGCGACCGGCACCGAAAAGCTGCAAGGCCGGGCTCATGTGCATTTTGGGATTGTCGAACTTCGGTGTCGGCGACGGGTCCATCACGTAGCGGCCGTCCACTTTCACCGGATAGGCGTAGGTCGTCGCAATGTGCCCGTGGCGCGCTATGTCCTCGTAGAGCTTGACGTGCATGAGGCCGTACTCCTGCAGCGCGTGCATGCGGCGCGTCTCGGTTTCTCGCGGTTCGAGAAAGCGCAGGGGTTCGGGTATAGGAACTTGGTAGACCAGGATCTGGCCTTCGGCGAGCGGCGTCTCAGGTATGCGGTGGCGCGTCTGGATGACAGTTGCCTCTTCCGTGTGGGTCGTCGTCGCGACACCGGCCGTCTTCTCGAAGAACTTCCGGATCGAAATGGCGTTGGTGGTGTCGTCGGCGCCCTGGTCGATCACTTTCAGCACGTCGTCCGGCCCTAGCACAGAGGCCGTCACCTGCACTCCGCCTGTGCCCCAGCCATACGGCATCGGCATTTCGCGGCTGGCGAACGGAACCTGATAGCCCGGTATTGCCACGGCCTTGAGCAACGCGCGGCGAATCATGCGCTTTGTCTGATCGTCGAGGTAGGCAAAATTGTAAGTGACCGCTCCCCTCATTCGGCAGCCTCCCGGCGAGCGCCCGGCGCCGTCGTCTCGTCTGAACGGGCTTCTGACCATTCCCGGCGCAACTGTCGCAGCAGCGCGAGCTCGGCCTGGAAGTCGACGTAGTGGGGCAGTTTCAAGTGCTCGACGAAGCCTGTGGCCTGGACGTTGTCGCAGTGGGAGAGGACGAATTCCTCGTCCTGTGCCGGTGCCACGATCTCTTCGCCGAGATCGCGAGCGCGCATCGACCGATCTACGAGCGCCATGGCCATGGTTTTCCGCTCGGAGTGTCCGAAGGCAAGGCCATAGCCGCGTGTGAACTGGGGAGGCGTGTCGCCGGTGCCCTTGAACTGGTTCACCATCTCGCACTCGGTGACGGTGACGGCGCCAAGCGGAACCGGGAATCCCAACTCTTCCGGCACGATGAAGGCGTCGACCTCGCCTATGCGGATCTCGCCAGCGAATGGATGCGTGCGGCCGTAGCCGCGCTGCGTCGAATAGCCGAGGGCAAGCAGAAAGCCCTCGTCGCCCCGAGCTAGCGCCTGCAGCCGAACGTCCCTCTCCGTCGGGAACGCGATCGGATCGCGTGTCAGGTCGCGGACGCGGTCCGCTTGATCTGTCGCGACGTTCTTCTCGATGAGGCCCTGCTGGTCGAGCAGTGTGCTGACGTGCGGCGCTTCGCGATCCCCGTCGTGCTCGGCGAGACGTGGCTCCCGATGCGGTTCGCCACTGGCGTCTTCCGGCTCGAGCAGCCTATGCGTGTAGTCGAAGGTCGGACCGAGAATCTGACCACCTGGCAGGTCCTTGTAGGTCGCCGAGATGCGGCGTCGAATTGTCATCGACGCTGTCTCGAGCGGCACCGAATATCCAAACCGCGGCAGCGTCGTGCGATAGGCGCGGAGCAGGAATATCGCTTCTATGAGGTCGCCCCGCGCCTGTTTGACCGCGAGTGCGGCAAGATCGGGGTCGTAGAGCGAGCCCTCGGACATGACGCGATGGACTGCGAGGGTGAGCTGTTCCCGGATCTGGTCCGGCGAGATCTCGGGAACCTCCGGATCGCCACGCCGTTCGTGCGCAAGCAGCTCGTGTGCAGCATCGATCGCGGCTTCTCCGCCCTTGACTGCGACGTACATCAGTTTGATCCGGTGACTTGGATTGCGGCGCTTCGTGGGAGGCCGGCCATCTCGTTGCCGGCGACGAAGAGGAGATCGACGCCGCACGGAAAGCAGCGGCGATTGCGTGCCAATTGCTCAGGAAAATCGCGTGGGAGCGGCGCAGCCCAGAAGGTAGCCTTGCCGTCGATGCCGGGGCCCTTGAAGCTCTGTCCAAGTGCATATAGGCGCGCGACCTGCATCAGTACGCTGGTCGATCGGTCGGGATAGTCGGGCGTGCCCTGCTTGAATGAGCCGAGGGGAGGCATTTCCGTCGGGTCGAGGACGAGCGCAAAATCGGCGTCTGCTGGAGACGCGCAAATGCGGGCTCCGGTATGAAACCTCAGATAGGCACTGATGTCGGGCGTCGCCCGAGCGGCCGCGTCGAGCCAGACGGCGGTTTCGAAGTCCGCGAGAGCGAGCAGTACTGCTGCGGAAGCAGGCGCCATGCCTCCGATCCTCGGCAGCGCGGTCGCGATCGTGACTGGGATTGCCGGTCGGGACAGTGCCTGAAGACAGCAGCGGAATACCTGCTGGGCTTCCCTGGTGCCGTCGGCGAAGCCGGACTGGTCGACGGTGCTCGAAGACGTCAGCATCAATCTTCACCTCGCACCATTGTGAAGAAGTTCACACGGGTAGCCGCAGTGCGGCGCCGGTTGCGATCTGCTTCGGCGGCCACGCGCGCCATTACCGACGCGACAAAGCCTGCCTCAAGGCGCTCGCGATGCTCGGCTCGCTGACCGATCGCATCGATGATGGCTGCCAAACGCGCGCGCACCAGATCTCGACCCAACAGGTATGAATATCCGATCTCGCCGCTTTGCAGCTTCACTGCAGCGCGTGACATCGTCGCCTCCCCGAAGTTGAAGGCCGCGCCGTCGCCCCCGATGCGTCCGCGCAGCATGACCAGGCCCGCCTCTGGCCGACGAAGATCCGTGCAGACCGGCGCGCCGATGACCGAATTGATCGCAGCCTGCATCTCCGATGCCGACGCGTGCGAGCACGCCTTCATCAGTGCCTGCCGCGCAGCGATTTCTTTGGAGGACCCGTGCAAGGCTATCTCGTCCTATTTTCGAACGGGTGAGGTTCTTACGCAGATCGGTTGAAGGTTTTGTGACGGAATGAACTACGGTCGCAGGTGATGGGGGCTACGAGCTCAAGTTGCTTGGAAGCGTCACGAAACGTTCATTCACCCGTAGCCAAGCCGTCACACAGGCCTGCTAGCTGAGGCTCCGTCTTTGGTCGATTGGGCGGGAGCGATCCAATGTCGGCAGCAGTCGAGTTGCAAGGCGTCAGCAAGTCTTTCAAGCGCGGCAGCCGCGTTCTGGACCGTATCGAGCTGAAGATCGAAAAGGGCGAAATGGTAGCGCTCATCGGCGCGTCAGGCTCTGGCAAGTCGACCCTTATCCGCACGATTGCCGGGCTTATTTCGGCCGACCGAACGGACGAGGCGCTGGTTTCGGTTCTGGGCACGCCCATTCAGAGGGGCGGTCGAATCGCGGGTGCAGCGAACGATCTTCGCTCGCGCATCGGCGTCGTTTTCCAGCAGTTCAACCTGGTACCCAGGCTCACGGTGCTCACCAACGTTTGCCTTGGCCGCCTCGGTCAGATTGGTCGGCTTCGTGGCACGCTGGGGCGCTTCTCCGACGACGACCGCCGCCGGGCCATGTACGCGCTGGGGCGCGTCGGTATCGCAGATCAGGCATTGAAGCGTGGCTCGGAGCTCTCGGGAGGCCAACAGCAGCGCGCAGCAATCGCGCGCAGCCTGGTCCAGGGTGCCGACGTGCTTATCGCAGACGAGCCGATCGCATCGCTCGATCCGAACTCTGCGCGCCGTGTGATGGACATTCTCGCAGACCTCAACCGCAAGGACGGCATCACCGTGCTCGTCTCGCTGCATCAGGTCGAGTACGCGTTGCTCTACTGTCCGCGCACCATCGCGCTGCGACAGGGGCGGATCGTCTACGACGGCCCTTCGGATGCGCTGACGCCCTCCTTTCTGGGCGAGCTTTACGGAGCCGAGAGCGAAAAGCTGATTCTTTCACCCTCGGTAGGGCGCCGGGATGCGCGGGAAGGCGCTCCGACGGCGGGGCGCAGTGCGCTGGTTCCCACGGTCCGGCGGCCCATGGGCCCGGCTATCGAGATCGGCACCTCGGCCTGAAGGTCAAGGAACGCCGGTCCCGGTTCGCCGCGCCGAGGTCCGGCCCTGCTACGCGGCAGAGGGCCGACGGGTCCGTGAAACGTCTGACAGGAGACACGTGATGCTCGGAACAAAAGTCAAGACAGCGCTTGGCGCCGTCGCTGTCGCCATCGCCTTCTCGGCGACGGCCGCGAGGGCCGAGGAAATCAACTTCGGTATCATCTCGACCGAGTCGAGCACGAACCTGAAGAAGGTGTGGGATCCTTTCATCGGCGACATGACGAAGCAGACCGGCCTCCAAGTGAAGGCCTTCTTCGCATCGGATTATGCTGGCGTCATCGAGGGGATGCGCTTCAACAAGGTGCAGCTGGCTTGGTTCGGCAACAAGTCCGCCATGGAGGCGGTCGACCGTGCGAACGGAGAAATCTTTGCGCAGACCGTCGATAAAGACGGAAATCCAGGCTACTGGTCGCACATCATCGTACACAAGGACAGCCCCTACAAGTCGCTTGAGGATATCCTCAAGTGCGACAAGTCGATCGATTTCGGCATTGGCGATCCGAACTCGACGTCCGGCTTCCTCGTGCCCACCACGTTCATCTTCTCTGCCCGCAACATCGATCCGAAGCAGTGCTTCAAGACGGTGCGCAATGCCAACCACGAGGCGAATGCCCTCGCGGTGGCCAACAAGCTCGTGCATGCAGCGTCGAACAACAATGAAAGCCTCGCCCGCCTAGCCAAGACAGCGTCCGAAAAGGCTGCGCAGATAAGAGTGATCTGGAAATCGCCGCTCATCCCCGCCGATCCGCTGGTCTGGCGCAAGGACCTCGATGCCAAGCTGAAGGAGAAGATTTCCGGCTTCATCCTGGGCTATGGCAAGACCGATGCGGAGAAGAGGATCCTCGCCGATCTCGGCTGGGCGCCGTTCAAGAAATCGAGCAACGCCCAGCTACTTCCTATCCGCCAGATGGAAGTCAATAAGAAGATCGCCAAGATCAAGGGCGATGCGAAGTTGACCGAGGCCGACAAAGCAAAGGCTATTGCGCCGTTGCAGAAGCAGTTCGCCGAGCTCGGAAAGCAGATCCAGGCGATCAAGAACTGAGATTGCAGAAGCTAATCGAACCAATAACAAACGACGCGGGCCCTTCTGGCCCGCGTCCCGGTTCCCGAAGGCGAGACATGGGCTCTTCCGGCACAATTCCACAGTCGCCGTCTCCCTGGAAGGACGCGGTGGTGCCGCGCCCGAAGACGTGGGTCAACTTACGTGGCTGGTTCGCGGTCGCCGGTCTCGTTGCGCTCCTGGCATGGAGCTGGGCGCCGGTCGAGATGCAAAAAAGCATCCTCTTGTTCACCGACTGGCGGAACATGGCGGACTTCGCCTCCGGTTTCATGAAGCCGAACTTCCGCGACTGGGACATCTATGCGGGGGCGATGGTCGAGACTGTCCAGATCGCAATCTGGGGGACAGCGCTCTCGGTCTTGCTTGGCGCACCATTCGCCATCCTGTCCTCGTCCAACGTTATGCCGCAGTGGGTCGTGCAACCCGTACGCCGCCTGATGGACTCGGCGCGCGCGATTAATGAGATCGTGTTTGCACTTCTCTTCGTCGTGGCCGTCGGGCTTGGTCCTCTGGCGGGTGTGCTTGCGCTTGCTGTGCACAACATCGGCATTATCGCCAAGCTGTACTCAGAGGCGGTCGAGGCCATCGATCCACGCCCTGTCGAGGGAATCCGGGCCACCGGGGCCAGCCGGCTACAAGAGGTGGTCTTCGGCATCATCCCGCAAGTGCTGCCGCTCTGGAGTTCGTTCACGCTATACCGTTTCGAGACCAACGTGCGCTCGGCGACCGTGCTGGGTCTCGTCGGCGCCGGTGGAATCGGCCAACCGCTCTATGAGAACATTCGCGCGTTCCAGTATTCCGAGACGGCAGCAATCATCATCATTGTCGTTGTAACGGTGATGATGATCGACTTGCTGAGCGCGCAACTCCGTCGGTTCCTGGTCTGAGCGCAACTCGCTCGATTCGGAGTGCCCGACGAAGAAGCTGGGGTAAATCGCCCGTCGTCGATCCGACGGACACACTGAGCCGACTTGATCCGGTGCCGATTGCCGGCCGCGAATCCCTGAGTTGGTGGGATTGGGAGTCTGACCGACTTCACCGCGCTCGAGGATCTCCGCAAGCTCGATGCCGCGTCGTTCGCTGCCATTTCCACCATGTATTGATGGACAGACGCTGACGGAACTTCCGGTTACCCACGTCAGACCCGTTCGCAACGCAGAAGACAATGCGCAGACGATTCGATAGCCTGGGCCCTCGCCCGAGTGCTCCGTCACAGGTCCGATCAGTCTAACGACGCGCGCCGCTCCGGGCGAACGGGAGCGATAGATATACATGAGCGACAGGACGGCCTTGAGTCGAGGATGGCCCGTCAGGGAGATATTGGCGAAACCGAGATCGTTGCGCACCTATCTCGTCGTGCTTTCAGTGGCACTCGTTCTACCCCTGATCATCATGTCTATCTTTCTGATGCTAGGGTTTGTGCGTTCGGAAATGCAGGCGGGTCGCGATCAGCTTGTCCGAGATGCTACGAGCGTTGCCGCTGATGTCGATCGCGAGATCTCAGGCCTCGTTACTGTTCTTGACACCTTGGCCACTTCGTCCTCGCTGCTGAGAGGCGACCTTGCCACGTTCCATGCCCGCGCCTCCGCGGCGCTAGGACCGAGACAAGCCTACGTTCTGGTCGTCGACACGGACATGCAGCAGCTGTTGAACACCAGAAGGCCGTACGGCACGCCGCTTCCCAAGACATCCAATGAGGAGGTCGCTCGCAGGGTCCTGAAGACGCGGGAAATGAAGATCTCTGATGCATTCGTCGGCACGGTTTCCGGTCAGCACGTGATCAATCTTCTGAGCCCGGTCATCGATCGCGGCGAGGTTCGCTATATCCTGATCCTTACGGTGAACACATCCCGGTTCACTCCAATCCTGAGAGCCGGCAAGAGCCGCGAGGACTACGCTATCCTCCTACTGGATGGTAAGAACCAGACGATGGCGAGCGCCATGCCGAGCGATGCTCAGGGGTTGAGCCAGAGAACGCCAGAGAGACTGGTAACGAAGCAAGGTCCGATTTCGACGCGAGTCATTGCGAACGAAGTGTGGCTCCAAGCGGTATCCCGGTCGCACCTGACCGGGTGGACCACAGTCGTTCGGGTGCCGCGCACGACGTTAGACGGGCCTCTGTGGCGTTCGCTCTATCTCATGGCTCTGGCCATTCTCGCGACTGTGGCTGCTGCGTTTGCAGTCATTGTTTTCGTCACGCGGCGAGTGTCGGCAAGTATTGGGGCCATTCGCGAGGCTACCGGTAGACTCGCCACAAGTCGGCCGACGCTCGACTGGACACCCGGGATTGTGGAGGCCGTCGAGATCATGCAAGGGCTGCGTGAGGCTGGCGATCTGGTGGAGGCGCGAACCAGTCATCTGCGCGAGAGCGAGGCGCGCTATCGGGCCGCGATGCTTCTCGGAAAGATGGGGAGCTGGGAGACCGACTTCGCGCGCAAGGTTCGCAAGTGGTCTCCTGAGGCGGTCGCCCTGTTCGATCTTTCCGGGCCAGCCGGAATCGTGGGGGGCGACCGGGACGAGCTCATTGCCGCCATGCATCCTGACGATCGTCATCTCTTGGCTAAGTACCACGCGCACATTCTTGCCCATGACGATCTCGATGCCGACTATCGCATCGTCCTTCGCGACGGAAGCATACGACACGTCGCTGGTCGGGGGTTGGTGCTTTCGCGCCAGCCTGACGGCGCGCCTCACGTCCTCATCAACGTCGTGGCCGACGTGACGGAGCGGGCCGAAGTCGAAGCGCATCTCTCCGAGTTCGCCAACAATTTGGCCCACGCCAAAGCGCGCTTCGAGGCCCTCGTCCAGGCCACCGCACAGATCGTATGGTCGGCGACACCTTCGGGCATGGTCGTCGAGGATTCACCTTCGTGGCGCGCTTTCACTGGACAGTCGCCGGAGGCATTTACCGGCTACGGCTGGCTCGATGCCGTTCATGTCGCTGATCGTGACCGAACACGTGCAGTGTGGCAGCAAGCTGTGAAAGAGCAGCGTCACTACCAAGTCGACTATCGTCTTCAGCATGTCGACGGTGGATTTCGATGGACGCGAGCCCGAGGTGTTCCGCTCACCACAGCGAATGGAGGCGTCACCGAATGGGTCGGCATGAACGAGGACATTCATGAGCGAGTCAAGCGTGCCGAGCAGCTAGATATAATCACGCGGGAACTCTCACATCGCACGAAGAACCTACTGGCGGTGATTCAGTCGATTGCGCGGCGTACGTTCGCGCAGGCGCAGCAGGCCTCCCCGCAGGTGCGCATGTTCCTCGAGCGCCTGCAGGGGCTGGCTGTCTCGCACGACCTCCTCGTGCATGGCAACTGGGCCGGTGTATCCCTCCGAGTACTGGTGCGAGAGCACTTGAAACCCTTCACGAGCAACAGCGACCGGAGCGTGGACATAGAGGGGCCCGACATAACGGTTACACCCGCCGCCGCGCAGAATCTCGGACTTGCACTTCACGAACTCGCGACGAATGCCGCGAAATACGGCGCCCTCAAAGCGACAGGCGGAAAGCTTCGGATTTTCTGGACGGTCCGGGGCGGGGAAAGCGGCGGAATGCTCGATTTTTCCTGGATCGAGAACGGATCTCTGGTCCCTATGGCGACCGGCAACAAGGGCTTTGGCAGCCAGCTGCTCGACAAGGTTGTTGGCGCTTCCCTAGGCGGATTGGTAGATTACCGCATCTTGGAGACAGGCGTCGCTTGGCACCTGCGGGTTCCGGTGAGCAGTCTTTCAGAGCCACAGTGAGCCAAAACAGGGTTTGACACGACGAATTGGTCGATGAGGCGGCTGCTACTCGCGTTTGCCGTGCCTCGAGTAGGCCGGTCTGCCGGCCGGAAACATAACCTCGTGCATGCATACCTTTCGTTCACGGTCGTCTGCTTGCGGTCGAAAAGGGGCTTGCCAACATCCACGTTATGGACGCGAGGCGACTCTTTGCAAAAATCATTCGAAGACTGTCCGCTGACGAAGGGCCGCCGTGCTCGAGATCGATCCGGTGGCGCGGAGGAATCGTCCAATAACGCCAGAATTGGGCGATGAGGGTCTGTCTTGGATAGGAACCGAGATTTGAGTTGACGACACGCTTTTGGAATTTACGCTGCTGGTGACGAGCATAACATAAAATGATCTGTCTGATATCGGAGGGTGCAGTGCAATATTTTGACCTAGGATCGTATGGCCGGAGAGTCACGACTTCATCAGACGAAGCGCAGATGTGGTTCGACCGTGGGCTGAATTGGTTATTCGGATTCAACCATGGAGAGGCCATCAAATGCTTTGAAAAGGCGATCGGTCAAGACCCGGAATGTGCGATGGCGCACTGGGGCGTGAGCTACGCATCGGGACCGAACTATAATCTGCCATGGCAGCTGTATGATCCTCATGGAAGGCAGATGGCGCTCGCAAGATCCTATGATGCGCTCCAGCTGGCGCTGTCGCACGCGGGCAAGGCAAGTCCTGTCGAGCTGGCCATGATCAAGGCCTTGCAGGCTCGCTATCCGCAGCGCGAGGCAATTGAGGACATGTCGCCTTGGGACCAGGCCTACACAGCAGAGATGCGAAAGATCTTCGCATCCTATCCGGGCGACCTGGAAGTCCGAGCGGTCTTTGCCGAAGCGATCATGAACGAGACGCCCTGGCAAATGTGGGATCTTGCGACGGGCCGCCCGGCGGAGGGAGCGGGAACCGAAGAGTGCATGCGAGTGCTGGAGCAGGCATTCAACCAGATCCCGGCCTCCTGGAATCATCCTGGTCTTCTGCACCTCTATGTCCATCTCATGGAGATGTCGCCATTTCCGCAAAAGGCCCTGCGCGCCGGAGACAGATTAAGGGAGATCGTGCCGGAGTCCGGTCATCTGCTCCATATGCCGACCCACCTTGACGTGCTTTGCGGCCATTATCACGATGTGCTCGTCTACAATCAGAAAGCACTTGTTTCAGACCGTAAGTTTCTCGCCTATGCCAGTGATCCTGGTATCTACCTGATATATGTGATCCACAACTTCCACTTTGCCATTTACGGTGCAATGTTCCTCGGGCAGTTCACGCCGGCAATGGCTGCCGCAGAAGAGCTCATCGCAACGGTTCCCGAGGCGGTTCTTCGCGTGGAGTCGCCGCCCATGGCGGACTTCCTCGAGGGCTACTTGACGATGAAGCAGCACGTTCTTGTGCGGTTTGGCAAATGGCGGGAGATCATTGCGCAGGAGCTGCCGCGTGATGCGCAATTGTATGCCTCCAACGTTGCGATGATGCATTACGCCAAGGCCGTGGCACATTCGGCACTCGGTAATGTCAGTGAAGCCGAAAAGGAGAAGGCCCTCTTCCAGGCAGCAAAATTGCGGGTACCCGAGAGTCGGCGGGTGCACAACAATACGGTCGTCGACCTGCTGGGTGTGGCTGAAGAAATGCTCAACGGCGAGCTGGAGTACCGCAAAGGGAACTTCGACATTGCATTCGCTCATCTGCGCAAATCGGTCGAGTTGGATGACAACCTACCTTACGACGAGCCGTGGGGATGGATGCAGCCCACGCGACATGCGCTGGGTGCGCTTCTAATCGAGCAGGGGCGTTTCCAGGAGGCGGAGGCCGTCTATCGTTCTGATCTCGGCCTCGACGGCAAGCTGAGCAGAGCTTGCCAGCATCCTGACAACTTGTGGTCTCTGCACGGGCTTTACGAGTGTTTGGTTCGACGCGGCGACAAGGTTGAGGCGCCGTTGATCAAGCAGCGGCTCGATCTTGCCGTCGCGCGGGCGGAAGTGCCGATCAAGGCTTCCTGCTTCTGCCGGCAGGTGGCAATGGCTGCCTAAGCGTTTCGATCTCCGTGCCGGATGTGAGGCTGTGTTTTCCAGAGGCTCGGTGCAGCATGAGTATGCACGATGCTTGGCCATGGCTCGCCGTGGCCGGATTGGGCGCCTTCCACGGCCTCCATCCGGCTAGCGGCTGGTTGTTCGCAGCCGCTTTCGGGCTTCGGGGCAAGCGCCGAGCAGCATTGTATTTCAGTCTGATACCGATAGCCGTCGGCCACGCCCTGTCGATCGTGACAGTTGCAACAACGGTCGCTTTGCTCGGCTTCGTCATGGATCTGCGATCCATTGGATGGATCGCGGGGGGCGCTCTCATTGCATGGGGCATTGCTCGTGCCCTGATGGGCGCGCGCCAGCAGGAGTGCGCTGCGGCTTCGGGCGGGATGCTCGGTCTCATGGGGTGGTCGTTTGTCATGTCGACGAGCCACGGAACCGGATTGATGCTTGTGCCGATCCTTCTTCCTTTGTGCCTTGCCGGGTCCCCGGCGAAGGAACTGTTCAGCGCAGCGTCTGTCCCGATTGCGATGCTTGCCGTCGGCCTACATTTGTTGTCGTTGGTCGTTACAACGGCAGTCAGTGCTGCCGCGGTGTACGGGCTTCTCAGCCGAGGACGCCTTGAGGCGCGCGGGGCTGCATTGCAGCACATTTGGACGGCGGCCCTGATGATGACGGGCTTGGCCCTTTGCTCGTCGGTCGTACTCTGAGGGCCTGCGGTCGAAACGGTGGGCATACCAGCGCAACCGGAGTAGCGGACGTCTTCGGTGACCCTGTCAGTGCGACCTCTTCGGAGACTGCACAAACTTCCCTTCACCGGTCATCAGCGTCAGCTTGCGCTCGGCGCGGAGGTGATCAGCGTCTGCCTACGCTCATGGTGCTATTCAAGTCGCCGGATCATCGATCGTGGCGGTCGGCCGTGCAAGCTTCGTCAAGGCAGGTACGTCTCCTATCTCGATGACGGCTCCCTTGACTTTGACCTTGTAGGCCACAAGAGAGGCAAACGTCCGCGACAGGACTTCTGGTGCCATCCCTAGTCGGGAGGCCAAGACCTTCTTCTCGAAGGGCAACTCGAAACGGTTAGCGCCACCCATCTCTTCCCGATGCGCCAGCAGCCAGTTGGCCAAGCGCTCAAGACCTGTTCGTAGTTTCTGGTTTTTCAGCTCCTTCACGAGCATCCTGTAGGAGGCGGCCAGATCGGAGGCCAGACAGCGCGCGAAGGCCGCATCATCGGAGAACACGCGACGCACCACATCTGCAGGAAGAAGCAATATCCGAGCAGGCGTAAGTGAGCGCGCCGATTTCAAATAGACGCGGTCGAGCACCACGGCAGCCATTATGAAACATTGGCCGGGACCCAGCACCGACACCGTCGTCTCGCGATCGCGATACGCAGAGAAGACCTCTACCTTGCCTTCCACTACGACGTGAAGAAAGTCTGCCGGGTCTCCTTCACGTACTAACTCGACGCCTGCCGGAAAGCGCTGCAGAAACGCCGGGCGCAGCATATCCAGCAAATGCTTTTCGCCCACCCCGTCAAAGATGCGCAATTTTCGCGTCTCTTCGATCTCTGCCGGCCGCATCTCGATGCCTTCGAGTAGGTAGGAATCGCCACGAGGGATAGTCATTCCTACCCTTGACAATAGTCAAGGGCGAAATTGTGCACCGACCTGGGGCCAGCTTGAGCTTCGTCGTCCAATCGCGTGACGGCCCGTGGGGCCGCGCTTGAAAATTGCCGAAACGGTCCACTGGTTGACTTGCATCAAGCCATCGAGGGCCCCCAATCGGGAGCGTCGCCTTTGCAGATCTTTGTTTCTCAAGCAAGGGGGCGACAATGCCGGCAGGCACGCCAAGTCCTTCGGAACAGAGCAGGGCGCTCTGGCTCTCCACTATCGCGTTCACGGCATGTTTTGCGGTGTGGACCATTTTCTCGATCATCGGAGTAAGGATCAAGCAGCAGCTTGGACTCACCGACACGCAATTCGGGCTGCTCGTTGCCACGCCGATCCTGACCGGCTCACTCAGCCGCATTTTCCTGGGCATCTGGACCGATCAATACGGCGGTCGCGCGGTCTACACCGTGACGATGATCCTTGCCTCGATTGCAACGTTCGTCCTGTCCTACGCCACGACCTACGAAATGATGCTTCTGGCGGCCCTCGGTGTAGGTCTCGCCGGTGGATCGTTCGCAGTTGGTATCGCCTACGTATCGCGCTGGTATCCCAAAGAGAAGCAAGGCACGGCGCTCGGGATCTTCGGTGCGGGTAACGTCGGTGCGGCCGTGACCAAGTTCACGGCTCCTTTCGTGATGGTCGCCTATGGATGGACAGCGGTCGCGCAGGTCTGGGCGGCGGCGCTTCTCGCCATGGCGCTCATCTTTTGGCTGAGCACCGAAGACGATCCGGTGATCAAGGATCGTCGAGCACGCGGCGAAGCGGTGCGCTCGTCGCTCATGGAGCTCGAGCCACTGAAGAACATCCAGGTCTGGCGGTTCTCGCTCTATTACTTCTTCGTGTTCGGTGCTTTTGTTGCGCTGGCTCTCTGGCTTCCGCGCTACCTCGTCGGCGTCTATCAGCTCGATATCAAGAGCGCCGGCATGCTGGCCGCATTCTACTCGATCCCGGCCTCGGTCTTCCGGGCGTACGGCGGGCATCTCTCCGACAAGATCGGCGCACGCAGCGTGATGTACTGGACCTTCGGCGTGTCAGCCATCATCTGCTTCATGCTTGCCTATCCGAATACAGATTATCTGATCCATGGAATCCGCGGGCCGATCTCGTTCAGTACCAGGGTCGATCTCGTCCCGTTCGTCATCATGGTGTTCGTGCTGGGCTTCTTCATGAGCCTCGGCAAGGCGGCCGTGTACAAGCACATCCCAGTCTACTATCCGAACCACGTTGGTTCCGTCGGCGGCATCGTGGGGCTCGTGGGCGGCCTCGGCGGCTTCATCCTCCCGATCTCGTTCGGCGTCCTGCTCGACCTCACAGGTGTCTGGACGAGTTGCTTCATGCTGCTCTTCGGCGTCGTCATGGTCTCGCTTCTCTGGATGCACTTCGCCATCGCCAGGATGGAACGCGAGGCTCGTGGTGTAGATGTAGAGGTGATGCCGCAATTGCCGGAGATGGCCCCGCTACATACGCAGGAGCACAAAGGGGCGCTCGCGGGATCAATCGAGGAGTGGCGACCCGACGACAAGGAGTTCTGGGACACGACGGGTCGTGCCATTGCCCGGCGCAACTTATGGATCTCGATACCGGCGCTGCTGCTGGCATTCTCCGTATGGCTCGTCTGGTCGGTGGTCGTCGCCAAACTTCCGGGCATTGGGTTTAAGTATACCACGGACCAATTGTTCTGGCTTGCGGCGCTGCCGGGATTGTCGGGTGCAACGCTGCGCATCTTCTACTCCTTCATGGTCCCGATCTTCGGCGGCCGGTTCTGGACGGCCGCTTCCACAGCGTCGCTGCTGATCCCAGCGTTCGGTATCGGGTATGCAGTGCAGAACCCCGACACGCCCTATGTCATCTTTCTGGTCCTGGCACTGCTTTGTGGTTTCGGTGGCGGCAACTTCGCCTCGTCGATGGCGAACATCTCGTTCTTCTTCCCGAAGTCCGAGAAGGGCAATGCACTGGCTCTGAATGCGGGACTTGGCAACGCCGGTGTCAGCGTGATGCAGTTTCTTGTACCGCTGGTCATTACGACCAGTGTGTTCGGCGCAGTCGGTGGCGAGCCACAGGCGCTAACGAGCGGCGGAAAGCTTTGGCTGCAAAATGCGGGCTTCGTCTGGGTTCCGTTCATCATGATCTCGGCCGTCGCAGCTTGGTTCGGCATGAACGACCTTGCGACTGCGCGCGCCACATTCGCCGACCAGTCCGTGATCTTCCAACGGAAGCACAACTGGATCATGTGCTGGCTCTATACCGGCACGTTCGGCTCGTTCATCGGCTACTCGGCGGGCTTCCCGTTGCTCGCCAAGACCCAGTTTCCCGCGGTTGACAGTCTGCAATTTGTCTTCCTCGGGCCACTTATCGGTGCCCTGTCGCGCGCGGCTACCGGTTGGGTCTCCGACAAATTCGGCGGTGGGCGCGTCACGTTCTGGACCTTCATCGTCATGATCGGGGCAGTGGCTGGGGTGCTCTATTTCCTGGGGATCAAGGAGCAGCCGGGTGCATTCTGGGGCTTCTTTGCGATGTTCATGATCCTGTTCTTCGCGACAGGTGTAGGCAATGCGTCGACCTTCCAGATGATCCCCGTGATCATGAGGTCGGAAGTGGATCGGCTAATGCCCGATCTGCCGGCACAAAGGCGCACCCGCCAGGCAGACATGGAGAGTGCGGCGATCATAGCCTTCACTTCGGCGGTCGCAGCCTATGGTGCCTTTTTCATCCCGAAGGCCTATGGCTCATCGATCACGCTGACCGGGGGACCGGAGGCGGCGTTGTGGGGATTTCTGGTCTTCTATGTCAGCTGCGTGCTCGTGACGTGGTGGTTCTACACGAGGCCTCGCGGGCTGTTGCACGACATCGAGCGCGGGCGCAATGCGACCCGCTCCACTCTCCATCCTGCCGAATGACCCTGAGTGTCGGCGCCGGCTCTGCGGAGCCGCTCCTGACCTGTTGAGGCGCAACACATGAGCCATTTCATCGATCGTTTGACCTACTTCCGCAAGGCCAAGGAGCCGTTCTCGAATGGCCATGGCATAACCACCAACGAGGACCGGCGCTGGGAAGACGGATACCGCCAGCGTTGGCAGCACGACAAGATCGTGCGATCGACCCACGGAGCCAACTGTACGGGCTCTTGCTCTTGGAAGATCTACGTCAAAGGCGGGATCGTCACCTGGGAGACGCAACAGACCGACTATCCGCGGACACGACCGGACCTGCCGAACCACGAGCCCAGGGGCTGCTCGCGCGGGGCAAGCTACAGCTGGTACCTCTATTCGGGCAATCGCGTAAAATATCCGCTGATCCGCTCGCGGCTGCTCCGCCAGTGGCGAGAGGCGCGCAATCATCTTGCTCCTGTCGCGGCGTGGAAATCGATCGTCGAGGATCCGGCAAAGCGCAACGACTATATTCAAGTGCGCGGCCATGGAGGCTTCGTGCGCGCCAAATGGGACGAGGTAACTGAGCTTATCGGTGCCGCTAACGCCTATACCGCAAAGAACTACGGCCCCGATCGGGTCATTGGCTTCTCGCCCATTCCGGCCATGTCGATGATTTCGTATGCAGCAGGCTCTCGATATCTGTCTCTGCTCGGTGGCGTATGCATGTCATTCTACGACTGGTACTGCGATCTGCCGCCTGCAAGTCCGCAAACTTGGGGTGAGCAGACCGACGTTCCGGAGTCGGCCGACTGGTACAATGCCGGGTTCATCATCCTGTGGGGCTCGAACGTACCCCAGACGCGCACACCGGATGCGCACTTCTATACCGAGGCGCGCTATCGAGGCACAAAGTCGGCCGTGATCTGCCCTGACTACTCAGAGGCATCGAAATTCGCCGATATCTGGCTTTCGGTGAAGCAAGGCACCGACGCTGCTTTAGCGATGGCGATGGGGCACGTGATCCTGACCGAGTACCACGTCAAGCGCGAGGTCCAATACTTCCGCGACTACGTGCGCCAATATACCGACATGCCGATGCTGGTGAAGCTGGTCCGCCAAGACGGCAAGCTGGTGCCTGATCGCTTCGTCAGGGCCTCGGACTTCGATGCCGGTCTCGGCGAGGCCAATAATCCCGACTGGAAGACGGTGGCCATCGATGAGGCATCGGGCAAAGTTGTCGTGCCGAACGGGTCCATCGGGTTCCGATGGGGGGAGACAGGGAAATGGAACATCGAAGAAAAGGAGTCGGGCGGTACCGGGACGAAGCTGCGGTTGTCTCTCAACGAGGTGCATGACGAGATCGCGGAGGTAGCCTTTCCCTACTTCGGCAACATCGCGCATGAGCACTTCACGCATTCGGAGCATGCGAGTGTTCTGGAGCGGCGCGTACCTGTGAAGCGCATGAAATTGAGCGACGGCGAAGTCCTCGTCGCAACGGTCCACGACCTCTTCATCGCCAACTATGGCGTCGACCGTGGTTTCGGCGGTGACAACGTCTCCAATTCCTATGACGAGGGTACACCCTACACTCCTGCCTGGGCCGAGAAGATCACTGGCGTCTCGCGTGACAAGATCATTCAGGTCGCGCGGGAGTTTGCCACCAACGCCGAGAAGACCAATGGCCGATCGATGGTGATCATCGGTGCCGCGATGAACCACTGGTATCACGCCGACATGAATTATCGTGGCGTGATCAACATGCTGGTGATGTGCGGTTGCGTGGGGAAATCCGGCGGCGGCTGGTCACACTATGTCGGTCAGGAAAAGCTGCGTCCGCAGGCCGGCTGGGCGCCGCTGGCTTTTGCGCTCGATTGGGGACGTCCGCCGCGTCAGCAGAACTCGACGTCGTTCTTCTATACCCACACCGACCAGTGGCGTTACGAGACGCTCGATGTGAAGGAGATCGTCTCGCCGACAGCGCCGGCTGGTCCATGGGACGGGGCGATCATCGATTACAACATCCGGTCGCTTAGAATGGGGTGGCTGCCCGCCTATCCGACGCTGACTCAGAATCCTCTTTCGATTGCGAAAGAGGCAGCAGCGCAAGGCATGGAGGTGGGTCCCTATGTCGCCAAGGCATTGAAGGAGGGCAAGCTCGAGTTTGCATGGGAAGATCCTGACGCGCCTGAGAATTTCCCGCGTAACCTGTTCGTCTGGCGGTCCAACTTGCTCGGCTCGTCGGGTAAGGGGCACGAGTATTTCCTGAAGCATCTGCTCGGCACGTCGCACGGTGTGCTCGGCAAGGATCTCGGCGAGGAAGGTCGCGAGAAGCCGAGGGAAGTGCGTTGGCACGAGGAGGTACCTCGCGGTAAGCTCGATCTGCTTGTGACGCTCGACTTCCGCATGTCGACGACATGCGTCTACTCCGACATCGTTCTGCCGACGGCCACTTGGTACGAGAAGAACGATCTCAACACTTCAGACATGCACCCTTTCATCCACCCGTTGACGAACGCAGTGGATCCGGTGTGGGAAGCCAAGTCTGACTGGGAAATCTACAAGGCCATCGCCAAGGCGTTCTCGACCGTCGCGCCCGAGGTGCTCGGCGTCGAGAAGGACGTGGTCCTGACGCCAATCCTGCATGATGCACCGGTGGAGATCGCGCAACCCTTCGAGCCGAAGGACTGGAAGAGGGCGGAATGCGAACCTGTCCCGGGCAAGACGATGCCGGGGGTGGCCGTCGTCGAGCGCGACTATCCGAACCTCTACAAGCGGTTCACGGCGCTTGGCCCTCTCATGGAGAAGGTCGGCAACGGCATCAAGGGCATCGCCTGGAAGACAGAGCATGAGGTCGAGAGCCTCAAGGCGCTCAACGGTGTCGTCTCAGAGGACGGACCGACCAAAGGTTTGGCCCGCATCGACAGTGATATCGACGCCGCCGAGGTGCTGCTCATGCTTGCCCCGGAGACGAACGGCGAGGTTGCGGTGAAGTCCTGGGAAGCCTTGTCCAAGATGACCGGACGCGATCACGTGCATCTGGCCGCCGTCAAGGAGGACGAGAAGATCCGCTTCCGAGATGTGGTCGCGCAGCCAAGAAAGATCATATCGGCGCCGACGTGGTCCGGCCTCGAGAGCGAGAAAGTTTGCTACAACGCCGGCTACACGAACGTGCATGAGTTCATTCCCTGGCGAACGCTTACCGGCAGGCAACAGCTCTATCAGGACCATCTTTGGATGCGTGCATTCGGAGAGGGCTTCTGCGTCTATCGCCCGCCGGTCGACCTGAAGACGATCAACGGCATCCGCGGCATCAGACCGAACGGCGAGAAAGAGATCGTTCTCAATTTCATCACGCCACACCAGAAGTGGGGGATCCACTCCACCTATACAGACAACCTGTTGATGCTGACGTTGTCGAGAGGCGGTCCGATCGTGTGGCTTTCCGAGAACGACGCGGCGAAGGCCGGTATCGCGGACAACGACTGGGTCGAGGCTTACAACGCAAACGGCGCATTGGTGGCGCGAGCCGTCGTATCCCAGAGAATGAAGGACGGCACGCTCTTCATGTACCACGCCCAGGAGAAAATCGTGAATGTCCCAGGCTCCGAGATAACGGGGCAGCGCGGCGGCATTCACAACTCTGTCACGCGGGCGGTCCTCAAGCCCACGCACATGATCGGGGGATATGCGCAGCTCGCCTATGGGTTCAACTACTACGGAACTATCGGAACCAATCGCGACGAGTTCGTGGTGATCCGCAAGCTGCGGAACGTCGACTGGCTCGAGGGCGACTATACCCACGCTCAGGGACCTGCCATTCCGAGAGCCAAAGCCGGCGCGGCCGAGTGATCAGGAGAAGAGACAATGAAGGTGCGCGCGCAAATCGCAATGGTTCTAAACCTCGACAAATGCATCGGCTGCCATACGTGCTCTGTGACCTGCAAGAACGTGTGGACCAACCGCGAGGGAATGGAATACGCGTGGTTCAACAACGTCGAGACAAAGCCCGGCATCGGCTACCCTAAGGATTGGGAGAACCAGGATCGTTGGAAGGGCGGCTGGCGCCGCAAGGGGAATGGCCGGATCGAGCCGAGGATTGGCGGCAAGTGGCGGGTTCTGGCGAACATCTTTGCCAACCCGAATATGCCAGAAATCGACGACTACTACGAGCCCTTCACCTTCGATTACGAGCATTTGCAGAAGGCGCCCGAGGCGCAGGCATTTCCTACGGCGCGTCCGCGCTCGCTCATCACGGGAGAGCGCATGGAGAAAATACAATGGGGGCCCAACTGGGAGGAAATCCTGGGCGGCGAGTTCGCGAAGCGGTCGGCGGATGTGAACTTTGAGGGCATCGAGAAGGAGATCTACGGTCAGTTCGAAAATACATTCATGATGTACCTGCCGCGCTTGTGCGAACATTGTCTCAATCCCTCGTGCGTGGCCTCCTGCCCCTCAGGGGCCATCTACAAGCGGGAGGAGGACGGCATCGTCCTCATCGATCAGGAGAAGTGCCGCGGCTGGCGCATGTGCGTCTCCGGGTGCCCCTACAAGAAGATCTATTTCAACTGGTCGAGCGGCAAGAGCGAGAAGTGCATCCTGTGCTATCCGCGCATCGAGGCTGGGCAACCGACTGTGTGCTCGGAGACTTGCGTCGGTCGCATCCGCTACCTAGGCGTGGTTCTCTATGATGCGGACCGGATCGAGGCTGCAGCCGGCGAGAAAGACGAGAAGGCGCTTTACGAGGCCCAGCTCTCTATCTTCCTCGATCCGAACAATCCTCTGGTGATCGAAAAGGCTCGAGCCGAGGGCATCTCGGAGGGATGGCTCGAGGCAGCCAAGAGGTCTCCGATCTGGAAGATGGCCATGGACTGGCGTGTCGCATTCCCGCTCCATCCGGAGTACCGAACATTGCCCATGGTCTGGTACATACCACCTCTTTCACCCATCACGGCAGCAGCGGAAGCCGGGAAAATGGGTGCTGATAGCGAAATGCCGGATGTTCGCTCATTGCGCATTCCGCTTCGCTATCTCGCGAACATGCTCACAGCCGGAGACGAGCGGCCCGTCGCGCTGGGGCTCGAGCGGATGCTGGCGATGCGCGCCTATATGCGGGCGAAGACGATCGACGGTGTTATCGATGAAAACATTGCGCGCCGCGTTGGTCTTTCATCGCAGCAAATCGAGGACATGTACCACGTCATGGCAATCGCCAACTACGAGGACCGCTTCGTCATCCCGACGAGTCACCGCGAGGTGACGCAGGATGCCTACGAGCTGAGGGGCGAATGCGGCTTCTCGTTCGGCGAGGGCTGCCTTCCGAGTGACGGCCGCGTGAATCTCTTCGGGGGCGTCAAGGTGAAGAACGACAAGCCGCGCATGGGGGCCTACTGATGAAGACGCTCAAGGTGCTCTCCGCGCTGCTCGCCTATCCGACGCCCGAGTTGCTGAGGGCAGCGGGCGAGCTGAAGGCAGTCCTTCGGAGCGAAGCGGTCCTGTCTCGTTCGAATGTCGAGGCAGTCGAGGCTCTCATTGATGATCTTGCCAGCCTCGACATCCTGGAGGCGCAGGAGCGTTACGTCCTCCTCTTTGATCGGACGCGCTCGCTGTCCCTCCATCTTTTCGAGCATGTGCACGGAGAGAGCCGCGATCGCGGCCAGGCGATGGTCGACCTGCTCCAGCTCTACGAGGACGCCGGCTATGTGCCGACCGCGTCGGAGTTGCCGGACTTCCTACCTCTGTTTCTCGAATTCGCCTCGAGTCGACCACCAGTCGAGGCGATCGATCTTGTCGGGCAGCCCGGCCATGTGCTGGCTGCACTGGCCGAGCGGCTCGGAAGGCGCCAGTCGGTCTACCAAGGGGTCTTCGCGGCGCTGGTTGCGCTTTCCGGAACCGCGCTCAACCTCGCCCAGATGGAGGCGCTGAGGTCCGAGCCCGATCCTGATCCGGACGACCTCGAGGCCCTCGATTCTGCGTGGGAGGAGGAAGAGGTGATCTTCGGCCCCGGCGCAGCATCCAATTGCGGCGTGGATTCGCTCGCGGCCAAAATTCGCCAAGGGCGGAGACCTGCGCCCGGCCTGGAGGAACGGGGGCGGATACGTCCTGCAACCGTAATCACGACACCCTCAACGGCTCGCTCTTGAGGAGCATGCGCCATGAAAGACGCAATCTTCCATATACTCTTCGTTTGGTACCCTTACGTCTGCATCTCTTCATTCGTGTTCGGCAGCCTGATCCGCTACGACCGCGAGCAGTACACGTGGAAGGCGAGTTCGAGCCAATTGCTGCGCAAACGTCAGCTCTTTTGGGGGTCGAATCTCTTTCATTTCGGTATCCTGTTCCTGTTCTTCGGTCATACGATCGGTCTGCTGACGCCGACATCGATCTATACGCTCTTCATCACGCCTGAGCAGAAGCAGATGCTCGCCATGGCGGCGGGTGGTATTGCAGGTTCGATCTGCTTCGTCGGCCTGACCTTGCTTCTTCACAGGAGGCTCGTCGATTCTCGTGTGCGACAAACGTCCACCTACATGGATCTCGCGATCCTGATCATCCTGTGGGTTCAGCTCGTGCTCGGCATCATTACGCTTCCCTATTCCCTGGGGCACGAGGATGCCTCGGTCATGCTCCATCTGTCTCATTGGGCACAGGGGATCGTCACCGTGCAGCCGATCGATACGAAGGCGCTGCAGAGCTTGGACTGGCCCTATCTGGTGCACCTTGTCCTCGGAATGACAATCTTTCTGCTCTTCCCGTTCTCGCGGCTCGTCCACATTTGGTCGGCACCGGTCAAGTATGTCGTCGCGCGTCGTGGCTATCAGGTTGTTCGGACGCGGCGCCCGCTTGGCGCTGATGTCCGCGCTCACGGCACCTACTCGAGCCAACCGGGAGAGTGAGCGTCATGACCACGGTCCTTGCTACGGCTGCGGCAAGTCGATGCCACGATAAGTCCGCCAATCTGCCACGTCCGAAGCCCGTCACAGTCAATGGCGTTACAATCCCCGGCGCTACGATCGCAAGAGAAGCGCAGAACCATCCTGCGACCAAACCGATAGAGGCTTGGCTTCTTGCGGCGCGCGCCCTTGTCGTGCGGGAGCTTCTGCTACAAGAAGCACGACGCCTCGGCATCGCATCCAATCGAATCTCCGACGGGGAAGGGCGGCGAGAGACCGACGAAGAGGCGCTTGTCCGGACTCTGGTCGAGCGCGAGATCGTGACACCAGTGGCCGACGAGGAGACCTGCCGTCGCTACTTCGACCGGAATCGGAGCAAGTTCTCTTCCTCTCCGTTGTTTGCCGTTCGACACATCCTCTTGGTGGCTGCCCCAAAGGATGTGTGTGGACGCTCGAGTGCTCGAGAGAAGGCGGCACGAATCATATCGGAGGTCGAGCGCGACCCCGGACGGTTCGCGGCGCTTGCTCGACTACATTCGGCTTGTCCATCCCGCGACATGGGGGGCGATCTTGGCCAGGTCAGTTGCGGTCAGACCGTGCCCGAGTTCGAGCAGGCACTCGCTCGGGCGCCCGTTGGCAAAGTCGTCGGGGAGCCTGTCGAGACGCGCTTTGGATTCCACGTGGTGATTGTCGATCAGCGATTGGATGGACAGTCCCTACCCTTCGAGATCGTGCACGAGCGGATTGCCGGGTGGCTCACAGAGAAGGCCAAGCGAGCGGCCATCTGCGAGTACATCTCTATGCTTGCCGGTCGATCGAAGATCTCCGGCATCGATCTCGCGACTTCAGTTAAATCCTTGGCTGGATAGGAGCCTTCTCATGGATCTCGGTCGGCTCATCAGCCGCTTGGAAGGCGAGCAAAATGCTGGAGATGCCCTCACAGCCATCGGAGACCTGGTGCTCTATGCCGAGATCTCCGCTACCGGCGCCCGGTTTGGGGAAAGCCCTGCCTGCTACACCGCTGGTGCGGTCGGTCGTTTCGCCGGTGGAGCGAGCGCCGCCGATTGGGTCACGGTACTCGGTGCGATGGAGCAGGCAACTCAGCCGTCTCAGGCATTTCTGCTCCATGCGATCAGGTGGGCGCTCACCCGGGACGGATCATGCGATCAAGCCGCGCAGAGCTTCGGGTCATGCGCAACCGGTGAGAGCCGCGAGCCGTGTCATGATGAAAGTTCATGAGGAAAAAGCTACGGGCAAAGGCTTCTTGGTTGGGCTCGAACCACCTCCGGACACACTGTTGGACAGTCCGCTGGACTACATCCTGGCCGATCACTTCCGTCAGCGCTGCCTGTGCGCCCGATTGCGCGGTATGGCAGAAGACGGAACCTCCACGAGTGATGTCGCCAAGCCCATCGTTTCGTATCTGAAGAAGGATCTGCCCCGTCATCATGAGGATGAAGATCGGGACATCTACCCCGTCCTGCTCCGCCGTGCCCGGTCTGAAGATGAGATCGAGGGCATTCTCGAGCGCCTTGCGCTCGATCATCGGCAGACCGAGGATCAGGCGGGCGCAATCATCGAGGCCCTTACGGCGCCGCACGACGCGGATCTCATCGTACTCGACCCCAATACCACCAATCTCATGCGCGCATTCGCAGCAACCGAACATCGACATCTCGCCATCGAGAACGGAATAGTCCTCGTGATTGCTCGAAGGCGGCTCAGGCCACAGGATATCAGCAAGATCAGCAGCACGATGAAATCGCGGAGAGGGTTGGGCAGCTGATGGGTCGCATTGTTCTCGCACTCTAGCGCCGCGGTTGCAGAGCGTTGCGTCAGTTGTTTGCGTCGGTTTCGTGTCCACGACCTCGAAACTTCTTAGACCTATGACCGTCGGGATGCCTGCCGTCCTCTCGTCTGCTTGATCGCCCGCACATCCACGGCGGTCGGGTGCTGCCGCGGGTCGGCGTCACCAAAGATCGCGCCTTTGCGAAGCTTCTGCGAATAGGTGGTCGGCAAGGTGTCGACGAATGCAACCCAGCCTGGAATCTTGAAGTAGGCGAGCTTCTCGAGAGCGTAGCGGGCGAGCGAGTCGGCAAGTTCCGGACCGCCACTGGCGGCGTCCTGGAGAACCACGCAAGCATAGACCTCCTCGTCGCGAAGCTCGTCGGGCACAGGGATGACCGCTACCTCCCGAACCGCGGGATGCATTCGCAATGTCGCCTCGACCTCGCCTGCCGAAATGTTCTGGCCACTTCGACGGACCATGTGCTTCTTGCGGTCCACGAAAACGAGGCCGGAAGGCGTGTCGACGAGAATGTCGCCGGTATGAAACCAGCCGTCCTTCCATACCTCGGCCGTCGTCTGTGGATCGCGAAAGTACTCCTTCAGCAGCCCACGCCTGGGTTCACTGCCCGGTCGTCGAACGCGCAATTCGCCCGGTGTTCCCTTTGGCTGCGGAACGCCATCGTCATCGACAAGCTGGTATTCGAGCCCAGGCATGTCGCGGCCGATTGAACGGGTCCTGCCATCCCGTTCGGTCGAGACATCGCACGAGCAAATCCCGATCTCGGACATGCCGTAGATCTCGACGAGAGTCATGCCAAAGCGCCGCTCGAAGGCCACGCGTAGCGCTGGGTCGACGCCGGCGCCCAGACCGAAGCGGACCTTGTGTCGTTTTTCGTCCGGCTCTTCGGGACGTGCCATCAAGACGGGCGGGATGATACCGAGGTAATGAATCATGGTCGCCTCGGTGGCGACCAGGTCTTGCCACCAGCTCGAGGGGTGAAAACGGTCGGGAAATATCATGCAGTTGCGCGACAGGATCATGGCTGGATTGGCGATCGCCAAACCATTTGCATAGAAAAGGGGCAGGGGATTGTAGAGACGTTCGCCGCCGTGCTCGACCGTCGCGGTGCCGCCGACCGAGAGATACCGCTCGGCTGCGAAGAAGAAGTAATCGTTGGTGATGATGCAACCTTTGGGCATGCCGGTGGTGCCCGATGTGTACATGAGGACGCTCTCGGAGTTGCGGTCGGGCGGCGCGCCTTTCCCTGGGCGCCGGACGCGTTCGAGCGCTTCGTCGAAGGCGGCAGAATCGATGACCGGGATCTCTCGCCTGATAGAGCCGACTGCCGTCGCCATAGGCGGGACGTGCTGCGTCAGGGCTACGACAAGATCGACGTCGGAGTGCCCAAGCACGTAGGTCAGGTCGTCATGCCGGAATTCGGGATTGATCGGAACCACCCAGCATCCGAGGGCATTGAGCGCCAGGAAATGGAGCATGAATTCCGGTCGGTTCTCTAGTACGAGAGAAACGCGATGCCCGTGTCCATAACCCGCAGCAGTGTAGCGCTCAATCAATCTGGCGACGCGCTCCGCGACTTCGGCATAGGACCAGAGCAAGCCTTGCGGATGATAGTCGCGTACCGAGCGCGGCGGGATCGAGAGGCACGGGAGCACGCCTTGTTGCGCTGCCGTATCGGCGAGCGCGTGCCACAGCGTGGGATGGTCCATCAGGTCCGGCATGACAGTCGACCTCTCAATCGGCTCACGCAGCTCCGAATTTCACGATCGGCAGGCCGTTGCTTCCGACCTCGAAAACGGGTCGGACGGGCTTGCCAATCTGGACCGTGTCAGCGTGCCCCTCAATATTCGTGACGAACCTTACCCCCGGCGCATCGGGGAATGTTACGATTGCCACGTAATACGGTAGATCGCCGGCACGTGCCTTGTCGAAGGCATGCATCACGCGCGTGAAAGCGTATATCTCCCCCGCGCCCGCGATAGTTTGCCAGCCGACGTCTCGGCTGCGGCAGTGAGGGCAAAGCGGCATCGGATACCAATGGAAGGTGCCGCAGGCCCGGCAATGCGGAAAAGCAAGCTTGCCAGTCCGGGCGTGGTCGAAGAAGCCGGCGAACTCCGGCGGCATGTCACTCGTCGTTTCGCTCATCGGTGATCTCGCCCCAGAATCATGACGCCGTAGTCTGGATTTGAAAGTCCGCCGACGAGGCCGAGCTCTGCGTTTCCTACCTGCCCCTGCCCCGCCTCTCCGCGGAGCTGACGGACTGCCTCCACCACGTGCTCCACTCCGAGCAGATAGCTGTGTGACAGCAATCCTCCGTGGGTGTTCACCGGGAATGCGCCGTCGATTCCGATGCCCTTTTCGCGGACGAATGCCGCGCCTTCGCCGCGCTTGCAGAACCCGATTTCCTCGAGCTGCAGGAGACATGAAATCGTGAAGCAATCATAGACCTCAGCGAAATCCATGTCGTCCAGGGTCACGCCCGCCTGGCGAAGCGCTTTGTCGGTGGCCATGCGCGCGCCGGGGATCCGCATCATGCCGCCGGGCTGAGTGAAGACATCGTCACCGCTGATCGGCTCGCTACCAAAGCCCACACCCATGACGCGTACGGGGGGCTTCCGCAAATCGCGTGCCCGCTCGAGGCTCGTCATGACGAAGGCGCATGCTCCATCCGTGATGAGGCAACAGTCGGGGACGCGCAATGGATCAGAGACGACGCGCGCGGCGTAATAGTCGTCGAAGCTCATCGGCTGCGTCGCCTGCGACTGCGGATTGAGGAGGGCGCTTTGGCGCTGGGTGACCGCAATGGTCGCGAGGTCGCGCTCGGTCAGGCCGTACTCGTGCATATATCGACGGGTCCAGAGGGCAAAGTACTGTGGTTGCGCCGCGAAGCCATAAGGTTTCTCGAAGGCGCTCTTTGCCGCGTAGAGATCATGGAATCCGTAAGGGCCGGATGCGCGCGTTCCCCAATCGACGCCGAAATAATACACCAGCGTTTGTGCCAGTCCGCTCGAAATCGCGAGCTGTGCATGGATCGGGGCAGAGGCAGATGCAGCACCGCCAAAGGACATGCCGCCGTCGTAGCCGCGCCGGAAGCGGAATTGCGCCGCCACCCAGTCGCGCGGCACGGTCGTCGGCATCACGAGACCGTCGCTGACGACACCATCGACGTCCTCTGGCACAAGCCCGGCGTCGGTCAGGGCCGCATCGATCGCCTCGACGACCAGGGCTCGCAATCCTGCGGGCGAGCGCCGAACTGGACGCGTCGAGCCTACTCCAACGATAGCTACAGGCACAGTGCTCATTTTGGTGCGTGGACCTCCCTGGCGCTTTCGGGCGGCGGCTCGACACTTGCCCGGCGTGGTCCGACTGCATCATTGCGGACGATAACGACCGCGGCACTGCCGCAAGCGATTGCCAGCCCTTTGGGGATCATTCAACGCCAATACAGGCTGCTTGTCATCGCACCTCGCGAGCGAGCCAGGAGGATGTGGACGGGTTATAGGGGGCGTCCAAGCCCTCTGGACACGCTCATTGCGCCGGATCATCATTCTCGAGCGGCCGAATGCCAGGGCCAACGGTGCGGCAAGAACGCCGTGCAACCCTGCTGCATGTAGTAAGCGGTGACAGGTCCGCCAGGGAGAAGCGCTTGGCACGGGTCGAGCTGAGGGATGTGACACGGCGTTTCGGCGCCGCGACGGCCGTCGACAATGTTTCGCTCAAGATCGAGCATGGTCAGCTCGTGTCGCTGCTTGGACCGTCCGGTTGCGGCAAGACGACAACGCTGCGTCTGCTTGCGGGATTTCTCGAGCCGAGCTCGGGACAGATCGTCGTGGGCGACAGGGTGGTCTCGACGCGGGAGCGGACCGAGCCGCCCGAGCGGCGTAACATGTCCATGATCTTCCAGTCTTACGCGCTTTGGCCACACATGACGGCGGCTGAGAACGTCGCCTATGGACTGAAGCTGCGGAAGCTGGATGCGGCGACTGTCAAAAAGAAGGTCGATGCCATACTCGCGACGGCTCGGCTCACCGAACTCGCTGACCGCTATCCTTCTGAGCTTTCTGGGGGGCAGCAGCAGCGGGTTTCGCTCGCTCGCGCGCTCGCCGTTGAGCCCGAAACCCTGCTGATGGATGAGCCGCTGTCCAATCTGGATGCCAACCTGCGGGAGGAGATGCGATTCGAAATTCGGCGGCTGCACGACGAGACGCGGACAACGACAGTCTATGTGACGCACGACCAGGCAGAAGCGATGACGACCGCGGATCTGATCGCGGTGATGAATGCCGGGAAGGTCGAGCAACTCGGCACGCCCGAGGATGTCTACGAGCGGCCTCTCTCGTCGTTTGTCGCCCGTTTCATCGGAGCTTCCAATATCCTGACAGGCAAGGCCTTGGATGAGCACACGTTCGAGCTCGCGGGCGTTCCTATCCAGACCACCGGCGTTGCTCTGCAGAAGGGTGGCTCCGCGAATATATCGATCCGCCAACATGAGATAGGGCTGCGGCATGGCCCGGCGGCCACGGGAGAAGGCAACATGATTCCTGGCGAAATCCGCCGACAGGTCTTTCTCGGCGCGACCCGCGACTACCTCGTGGCTCTGGCCGACGGCAGCGAGGTGCGCATCACGTCCTCGCCGGAGCTCAGTATGGCGCCGGGGGCTGCTGTGACGCTGGTGCTGCCGCGAGAAAGATGCAGGGCACTGGCTCGATAGCCTTGAAATCCACGAACCACCGCACCGAACCTTCTGCCTTCACCAACCGAACCACGAGAGCGTAAAATGTCCGCACAGAAGACGAATCTTCATCGCCGCGATGCTCTCAGGCTCGGTGTCGCGGCCGCAGCGGCTGGGGCCACAGGGCTTTGGCCGACTGTGTCGATGGCTGCGGCTCCGCCGGCCGCCTCGATCACGCCGGATCTCGTCGCGGCGGCCAAGAAGGAAGGCAAGGTCAACTGGTACACCTCGGTTGACCTCAAGGTTGCCGAACAAGTCGCGAAGGCTTTCGAAGGGAAGTTTCCAGGCATCTCGGTGAAGGTCGAGCGAACGGGCGCCGAGCGCAATTTCCAGCGCATCGGACAGGAGTACGCCTCGAACATATTCCGCTGCGACGCGGTCAACACGTCGGACGCGGCGCACATGATCGTGTGGAAGCGGCAGGGGATCCTCGAGGCCATCGTGCCGGAGGATGTCGCCAAGCACTACCCGGCCGAGCACAGGGATGCCGATGGCTACTATGCTTCGTGGCGGGTGATGTTGTCGGTCATCGCCTATAACACCAAGCTGGTCGATCCGGCCGGGGCTCCGAAGAGCTTCGCCGATCTGCTCGATCCCAAATGGTCGGGCAAGATGGTCAAGGCGCATCCCGGCTACTCCGGGACCATCATGACGGCAACGCACCAGATGGCGCGGGATCTCGGCTGGGAGTATTTCGAGAGGCTTGCCAAGCAGAAAATCCTTCAGGTGCAATCGGCTGCCGATCCGCCGAAGAAGCTTGCACTCGGTGAGCGGGCGATCATGGTGGACGGCGGCGATTACGTGGCGCAGGTCCAGATCGACAAGGGAGCGCCACTGGCGATTGTCTATCCGAGCGAAGGGACGCCGCTGATCACCGGTCCGTCCGCCGTGATGAAGAAGGCTCCCAATCCGAACGCGGCAAAGCTCTTCCACCTCTGGGGGTTCTCCCCGGAAGGCCAGGAGATTGCTGTGAAGGTCGGAGCGCTCCGCTCGGCCCACGCTCTTGTCAAGGACAAGCTACGTCCCCAAAGGAAGCCGCTCTCCGAGATCAAGCTGATGAAGGAGAATGCGGCGGAGGTCGAGAAGATGGCCGACGACATCAAGAAGCGCTACGCGGCAATTTTCAAGGTGTGAAGGGCTATTCCATGCTCTATTCGTGCTCGGAGTGACGACGATGACAATGCCTAGGCTCACGCGACGCCAAGTGCTCGGAGGTACCGTTGCTGCCGGTGTCGCCAGCACTCTTGGTGCGAGGGTGCTTTCTGCCGCTCCGCCTCCCGTTTCGATCACGCCGCAGCTTGTCGCGGCGGCCAAGAAGGAGGGCAAGGTCAACTGGTACTCCGCCATGGACCTATCTATGTCGGAGAAGTACGCGCGCGCTTTCGAGGCCAAGTTCCCCGGAATCAAGGTGAAGGTGGAGCGCTCGGGTGCCGAGCGGGTTTTCAGCCGGATTGCGCAGGAGTACGCTTCGAACATCTTCAATGTCGATTGCGTGAACACCACCGATGCAGCGCATCCATATGCGTGGCGAAACAAAGGCTGGCTCGAGCCGTTCGTGACCTCGGATGTTGCCGAGCACTTCGTGCCGGAGTTCAAGAGTGCGGACGGCCTATGGGCGACGCTCAGGGTTGTATTCTCGATAGCCGGGTACAACACGAACCTGGTCAAGCCTGAGGACGCTCCGAAGGGCTTCCGAGACCTTCTCGATCCCAAGTGGACGGGAAAGCTCGTCAAAGCACATCCTGCCTATTCGGGAGCCGTACTGACGGCGACCTTCGCCATGGCCCGTGATCTCGGCTGGGAATACTTCGAGCAACTCGCAAAGATGAAGGTGCTGCAGGTGCAGTCCGGCGTCGATCCGCCGAAGAAGATCGCTCTCGGTGAGCGCGCTGCAATGGTGGACGGAGCGGACTACCTCTTGCTGCTGGCGAAGGACAAAGGGCAGCCGGTAGAGGCGGTCTATCCTGTGGAAGGCGCACCGGTTGTCAACAGCCCCAATGCCCTGTTCAAGGCGGCGCCCAATCCCAATGCGGCCCGCCTTCTGCTCGCCTGGATGTACTCGGCCGAGGGACAGCACACTCTGGTCGAGCTCTCAGGGCTCTATGTTCCACACAAGCTGGTGAAGCCGAAGGCGGGACGCCGCCCGCTCGCATCGATCAAGGTGATGCGGGACGACCCGGAAAAGCTACTCACCGAGGCTGACCCGATCAAGAAGCGCTATGCCCAGCTGTTCAAAGTCTGAGCGGCGCAACTTCAGAAGAGCGAGACCCGCGTGACAATCGAGGCACGGGATGAGGCGCAAGAGCCGGGCGCACGCGGCTATCCTTCCATCGAGCTGTCGCGTGTGCTCATCGGGATCATCTCGCTTCTGCTGCTCGCGCTCATTGTGCTGCCGATGGGCTGGGTGGTGGTCTACGGTTTCACGACGCCGGACCGAGCGCCGACCTTCGCGAACTTCGTGTCGATTTTCGGTGATCCTGTGTACGTCAGGCCTCTGCTGACGACACTCGCGATCGCCTTGTCGGTCGGGCTCGCCTGCTGTGCAGTGGCGGCCCCGATGGGCTGGCTGGTGGCGAGAACCGACATGCCGCTGCGCCAGACTGTGCGCACGTTGGTGATGGCGTCGTTCGTCACGCCGCCGTTTCTTGGTGCCATCGCCTGGGAAATTCTCGCGGCGCCGAACAGCGGGCTGCTCAACCAGGCCTGGCGCGCGTTGACCGGCGCGTCTTCCGACTACGCGCTCTTCAACATATACTCTTTCGCAGGACTCGTTTTCGTCATCGCCTGCTATACCTTCCCCTACGTCTTCGTGCTTCTCGCCAATGCGCTCGATCGAATTCCCGGAGAGCTCGAGGATGCATCCGCGATGCTCGGCGCCACGGCGGCAGTGACGGCGCGGAAAGTCACGATCCCAATGGCGCTTCCGGCCATACTCGCCGGCATGTTGATCGCTTTCCTGCAAGCGATGAACCTGTTCGGCTCACCCGCTATTCTCGCGATTCCGGCGGGTTTCCATACGATGACGACCAAGATATGGAGTTTGTTCCAGTTCCCGCCGAAGCCCGAACTGGCAGCGGCGGCCGCATTGCCACTGCTTGTGCTGACGGTGATCTTGCTGCGCGCGCAGAAGGTCGTACTGGGCCGGCGCAGCTACGCTGTCGTGGGTGGCAAGTACGGAGCACCCAGGCCCGTAAGGCTCGGCTGGTTCAGGTGGCCGGCCGTTGGCCTGTGCCTGCTCGTCCTTGCGATGCCCGTTTTCCTTCCGTATGCGGCGCTGCTCAATACTGCGTTCTCCAGCATTCCGACCCAGTTGGTGACGCTCTCGACTCTCTCTCTGCAGAACGTTCATTTCACCTTCTTCGAACTCTCGCAGACCTGGGGCGTGATGCAGAATACGTTCCAACTCGGTGCGATGGCAGCCACGGTGGGGACGCTACTTGCGCTGATTATCGCATATGCCACCGCGCGGCGAGCCGTTCCGGGATCGCAGGCGCTCGGCTTCCTTGCGACGGCGCCGATCGCCATTCCAGGTATCGTGCTGGGCGTCGGACTTTTCCTCGCCTATACGCGTCCCCCTCTCGTGCTCTACGGGACGCTCTGGATCCTTCTCATCGCGTATGTGACGATCGAATTGCCAGCCGCCTACCAGCAATTGCAGTCGGCTTTTCACGCCGTCCATCCCGAGCTCGAAGAAGCCAGCCGCATTCTCGGTGCCAGCCGCCTGCGCTCCTTGTTCGACGTAACGGTGCCGCTATTGCGCTCGGGGGTCATCGCGACGTGGTGCTTCATTTTCGTGGCGGTCATCCGGGAGCTGTCCGCCGCGGTGATCCTGTTCACGTCTGACACCAAAGTGTTGTCGGTGCTGATCTTCGATCTGAAAGAGAGCGGCGACCTCGGCGCCATAGCCGTCCTCGGGTTGATGATGTTGATGCTGACTGCAGCGGTAATCCTTCTTGCGAACCGGCTTCCCGGACATGCCGGCGGCGCCGCGATTCAGGGACGGGGTTGAAGATCGCAAACAGGCTGCGGCGCGGCAGCCAACGTCCTCTTGTCAAGCCAGAATCTTGCGGGCAAGAGGCGATTACACTCGTCTCGGTGGGCCGCGCCGCATCGTCGCAATCAGTCTTTGAAGCGCATCGGTGGCATGAAGCTGTGCAGGGGAATTGCCGTGTGTGCCCTACCGGCGGGAAAACCGCATCGTTGCACTCTTCATAGCGATGCCCTGCGTCGAGATGGTTACGGTGTGAGAGGATTTGCTGTAGGAGACGGTCATACTGCCGTTGAAGCCGCCGCCTGATACTTGCAATGAAATATTGCCGGGCGATACCGTTCCTGTGGCTCTTCCGGAGGCGTTGAAGGTGCGCTCTTCCCACTCACCCGAAGCGCGTCGGCCGTCGATCCGAAGCGTGCTGCGAATGTGGATCGGGTTCCGGTCGCTACGGCATTGGATGGCCATGCGCAGGTCGTTTCCGGAGCTGGTATAGTACGCCGAACAGCTAATGTTCTCTGAGGAGTTGTCAGTATAATAGATGCGGCCGCTGCCGCCCCAGCTTCCGGACAGAGTGCTCGCCACCTCGGGTGCCGCAGTGGCAGCGCAAGGCCCAAGCAGTGCCACGCCAACCATCGCGGCGGCTGCGCCGCCCTTGAAGCCCGGGAGCCGATCAGCGTCCATATTCAACCCTCCTCCGTAGCGGCCACGTCCATACGCTACTCGCAAATCCAAACGTCATCGATTGTCGGCAATCAATCTAGGGGTCGCCGCTTTCGTGCGTCATGCGGCACCAAAGACCCAGGCGACCAGCTCAACGGCGACTTTGTCGAACGCGCGATTGAGCGCGGCCGTGACCTCTTCGGCCGTCGTGCCGGCGGCGCCGGCCGTAGCGCGAAAGACGTGGACCTCCGTAATGCTTCCCCCGGGTTTCAACAGACGAGCTGCAATTACCACCTCGGCCGTCGGAGTGGGATGCGGTATCAGATGGAAGCGGCGGATCTCGAGCAGAAGTTGCTCATTGACCTCAGCTCCTTCCGGGGCGCGTGCAAGTGCGCGCTTGTAGCCTGCATTCTCAAGGCTACGAACCACCGCGCTCTGTACGAGGCGCGGCAGCATGTCGGCCCAGAGGGCGTTCTCGACGCGTCCGGCCTCGCTGTCGACGACGATCTTGTCGGTCTCGAGATTGGCGAGCGCTCTCGCCTCGGGGACCAACATCTGGCCCTGCGGGATCGATGGCAGTGCGGGGAATGCGGTAGGACTTTTCAGATCGAAGATGCGCGGCTGGACCTTCGGCCCGCCTCCCGTAAGTCGGTCCAGACCGGCCAATATGCCGTCGACCTTGTCCGAGTTACGAGCGAGGGCGCCGGCGAATTTGTCGATGCTGGCGATGGCACTCGTCAACGGTTTGGCATTCTCGGTGACGACCGTATCCAGGTTGCGAAGAAGTGTGCGTGCTGCCTGTGCCATTCCCTGGCCGGCGTCCTTGTCTGCCGTAAGCATGCGATCGGCGGGGCTTGCCGTGGCCAGCAGGGGCAACGACGGCGAGCCGCCCGAGAGTGCGACCGTGGGGGCGCCGGCGAGGCCCTGGAAGTCGATGTCTGCCCGGGTATCCGCGCGCAGCGGTGCGCTTTTCTCAACCGCTATCTCGGCAACGACCTCGCCGGGTTTGGCCGCGTCCAGGCGCAAGGCGGTCACCTCGCCGATGCGCACGCCATTGAAGTTGACGGCCGAGCCGCGGGATAGGCCGGCCACCGATCCGTCGAAGCGGATGCGATACGTCGCACGCTCAGCAAGGCCGCCGGCCTCGAGCCAATAGACGAAGGCAAAGCCTGCGCCGATCACGGCAAGGACGAAAAGGCCCATCAACGTGTGGCGCGCATGGACTTCCATCTGGTGATGCCTCCGTCAATCTCGCGACGCCGAACCGAGCTGCAGCGCCTTTCCGCGGCGTCCGCGAAAATAGCTCCTGACCCACGGATGCCCAGAGGCCATCATGTCGGTGAGCGTACCGATGGCGGCAATGTCACCGTCCGCTAGGACTGCAATGCGGTCGCACACGCTGCGCAGGCTTTCGAGATCGTGCGTCACCATGAAGACCGTAAAACCCAATGTCTGCTGCAGTGTCCGGATGAGCGCGTCGAAATCTCCCGCAGATATCGGGTCCAATCCTGATGTCGGTTCATCCAGGAAGAGTATTTCGGGATCGAGTGCAAGAGCGCGCGCGAGCGCCACTCGCTTCGTCATGCCGCCGGACAGCTCGGCCGGCATCTTCTCGGCATCACGGGGCGTGAGGCCGACCATGGCCAGTTTCGCGTGCGCAATGTCGTCCATAAGCCTCTGAGGCAAGTGGAGGTGCTCCCTCATCGGCATCTGCAGATTTTCGCGTACTGTCAGGGACGAGAACAGCGCTCCCTGCTGGAAGAGGATGCCCCAGCGCCGCTCGATCGTTTGTCGCTCCTCCTCGGTTGCCGTCTGGAGATCGCGGCCTTGCACCTCGATGCGGCCGGAGCGGCGTGGTATGAGGCCGATTATGGTCCGCATGAGCACTGTTTTGCCGCTACCCGAGGCTCCGACGAAACCCAAGATCTCGCCCGCTTTGACGTCCAACGAGAGGCGATCGAGGACGACGTGTGAACCGAAGCCCACGACGAGGTCGCGCACCTTGATGATGGCCTCATCTGCGCCAGTCGCCATGGATCACATCCCGATCGCGGAGAAATAGATGGCGAAGATGCCATCGAGCACGATCACGAGAAAGATCGACTTCACGACCGAAGAAGTCGTCCGCTGCCCAAGAGAAGCAGCGCTGCCCTGCACCTTCAGGCCTTCTGCACAGGCCACTATGCCGATCACCATTGCCATGAATGGTGCCTTGATCATTCCCACCCTGAAGTGCGTCAGGGTGACTGCCTCGCGCAGCCGTTCCGCGTATATTGCCGGCGCCATATCTCCATAGAGCCAAGCGACCAGTCCTCCGCCATAGAGGGCCGCCATGACGCCGAGGAATGTCAGTGCGGGGAGCGCGATGACGAGGGCCAGGATGCGGGGGAGGATCAGAACGGAGACCGGATCGAGCCCCATCGTTCTTATCGCATCGATCTCCTCGCGCATTTTCATGGATCCGAGCTCGGCGGTGTACGAGCTACCGGAGCGGCCTGCGACCATGATCGCGACGAGCAAAACGCCGATTTCCCGGACGACGAGTATGCCGACCATGTCCACGACGTACAGGTCAGCTCCGAATTTTCGGAAATGGAAGAAACCCTGCTGCGCAATGATACCGCCGATCAGGAACGTAATAAGAAGTATGATCGGTACGGCCTGCCACGCGACACGGTCAAGGTGGTGGACGAGTGACGTCGCGCGGAAGGTTCGCGGTCGCATAACGGCCATCACGAGCGCACGGCCGACGGCGCCCAGAAGGTTCAATCCGTTTGCGAGATTCTGGGCGAGCGCTTCGGTCGATTGACCGATGCGGGCGACGGCCGAAAGGGGCGACCACGGTCTTGCCGATGCGACGACGACGTCGGGCACCTCGTGCACGGCGGCGACCAGACCGGAGAACCTTTCGGACAATCCGCGAACGATGCAGGTCCCGCCGTGGGATCTCGTTTCGCGTCCGAGCCGCTCGAGCAGCCAGGCGCCGTAGGTGTCGAGTTGACTGACATCAGTCACGTCGAGCGTGACGCCACTCCCCCTCTTGACCAGACGCAAGGCGCCCGCGACCTCCGCATCAAGGGCATTGGCCTGGGCTGCCGTCCAGGCTCCTGCGGCAACGAGCTCAATCCGATCATCGGTCCGGCTATGGAGTGTTAGCTGTGCGCCGCTCACGGAGGTTCCTCTGGCTGCCTCTGCGCCGTTCCATACCCAGGCCCACCTGCCGTTTGCGGCATCCAATCACTCTCGCATGCAGCATTAGCAAGCTGAAGCTCCCGTCGACGAGCGCGACGATCTGCGTCAATGACGACGCGGTGTTGCCGAACTGCAATTTGCGCGTGCGGGAGCGCCTGCAAGAACGCCGGCGTTCCCGTCATCGGACTGGCGCAAGGCTCTTGTATCGAGGCGCAGGCGTGGTCGTCGACTTTTGCCCGTTCGGTGTGCGGCTTGCCGTTCTTCGAGCCTCGACAACGGAGTGGACGCCATGTCAATTCGGAGGAGAGCGCCCATCGAAGCGGCATTGTGGCCAGTCCGGGCCGAGCCCAGCAGTCGGGGACCCAATGGCATGGGGGAGCTCAAGGCATTCGGCTGTCAGTCCTGGTGCGACGCTTGCGGCTTGCATGATCCCGGAGAGATGGGTATCCGGTGCTTGGCGCGCTGGCGGGGTGACGGCGAGAGTGCCAATTTCGAGAATTTGTAGAGTTGGGGGGTCCGACATGGTTGAACCGCAGACTTTGCCACCGCCGCAGGCTGCTGCGAAACTGAATGATGAAGGCAAATTCGCTGAAGCAAAGGCGCTCCTCTCCGACATGGTCGAGAAGGGCGAAAAGAGCCCACCCGCCTTCTTGCAGATGGCGCGTGCGCTCCGCGGTCTGAAGGATCTCGAGGCGGCCCGTTCAGTTGAAGAGCGCGCCTTGGCACTTTTCCCGCAAAACGTGAACGTCAAGCTGCAAGTCGCGAACGCTCTGTCCTCCGATCGGAATTTCGATAGGGCCTTGAATCTGCTCTCTCCGTTGCTCGAAGAGGGAAAGACGGACGCGCCACTGTTTGTCGGTGCCTCCATTGCCTTGCGCGGTCTCGCGCGTGGCGACGAGGCCGAAATGCTAGAATTGCGTGGTCTTGAGACGCATCCTGAGCAGCCTGGACTCGTCAGACGTCGTGCTATCGTGCTGAGCCAGAACAAGAGGTTCCGCGAACTCATAGATCTGTTCGATGGGAAAGAAGCGCTCGCTCGACAACCGTGGGCCGGCGCTCTGCTCGACGAGGCGAAAAAGGCACTCGCAGACCAGCCCGGGACAGTCGAAGCCGACGAGGACGATACCGATCCGGGGGCGATGCTCGCCCGTGTTGCGACGGTTCCCACAGAGCCGCAACGAGTGGAGCCCGTGCCAAGTCAAACGATCGAGGCTGCGCCACTGTCTCCTTACGCGACAGAAACGGCGTCGCCTGCGCGTCCGACGACCTCCGTGCCGAGCTACACGCCAGGCGCTCGATCGGGCTCGCCCGAAAATTCGACCTCTTCACCGATGCGAACATCTTCTTCGGGGGCGAGACCATCGCCGTCGCAGACGGAGCGACCGAGACCGACGCCGAGCTTAGAGCCAGCCTATGTCGAGCGCAGATCTGGATCGCGTGGTTTCGTGATGTTCCTGATCGGGCTGCTTGTTCTGATTGCGGCCGCCTACGGGGCGCACGTAGCCGGCTTCATCGATCTCACACCAATCTTCGACAGCGTGTCAAAGCTGGTGCAAGCGGCCCGTTGAGGATGCGCCGTGGCTTGCTGTCCGGGCGGGAACGAGAGGCGTGCGAACGCCTCCCGCCGTACGCAAGTAACGATGCGGGCTAGATGGTCGTGCAATTGGGTAGGGCATGCGGATCGAGGTGCTTTCGATTGCTGACGTGAAGCTGATCACGCCACAGATCCATCGTGACGAGCGGGGATTTTTCTCCGAGACATTCAACGCGCGCCGACTCGCCGAAGCGGGGCTGCCGGCGCATTTCGTGCAAGACAACCATTCGCTGTCGCGGCGCAAAGGTGTCGTGCGTGGGTTGCATTTCCAGATTGCACCGCGGGCACAGGGAAAGCTCGTCAGGGTGACGCGCGGGGCGATCCTGGACGTCGCCGTCGACATCCGGAAAGGCTCGCCGAGCTATGGCCGGCATGTGACGGCGGTGCTGTCGGCGGAGAACTGGGCCCAGCTCTGGGTTCCGGTTGGTTTCGCGCACGGCTTCTGCACGCTTGAACACGATACCGAGGTTCAATACAAGGTCACGGACTATTACGCGCCCGAGTGCGATCGGGGCCTGTTGTGGAACGATCCGGGGATCGGGATCGACTGGCCGGTCGGTGCCGGGGAGGCGATTTTGTCGGACAAGGACCGGACGCATCCGCGGCTTGCGGAGTTGCCGGTGGCGTTCGAGTTCGGGGCGATGAGCCCGGACTAGCGCTGTCTGGCCGGCGGCGTGCGGGGTGTGGGGGGCAGGCGTGATGCGGATCGTCGTGACCGGCGGGGCCGGTTTCATTGGGTCGGCCGTTTGCCGCTATCTCGCCGGCGAAATCGGCGCGGCGGTGCTCAATGTCGACAAGCTGACGTATGCCGCGAACCTCGCCTCGGTGGAGCCCGTGGCGGGACTCGCCAACTATCGCTTTGCGAAGGCTGACATCTGCGACCGCAGCGCCATGGACGCGCTGCTCGGCGAATTCCAGCCCGACGCGATCATCCACCTTGCGGCCGAAAGCCATGTCGACCGCTCGATCACAGGCTCGGGCGCGTTCATCGAAACCAACATCGTGGGCACGTACACGCTGCTCGAAGCGGCGCGCGCCTACTGGCAATCGCGCAAGGGGAAGGGCGGCGACAGCTTTCGTTTTCTGCATGTGTCGACAGACGAGGTCTACGGCTCGCTCGGTGCGGAGGGGCTCTTTCGCGAGGACACGCCCTACGATCCGAGCTCGCCCTATTCGGCGAGCAAGGCGGCCTCCGATCACTTGGCCGTCTCCTGGCACAGGACCTATGGGCTGCCGGTGGTCGTGTCGAACTGCTCAAACAACTACGGGCCTTACCAGTTTCCGGAAAAGCTGATCCCGCTGATGATCCTGAGCGCGCTCGACGGCAAGGCGCTGCCGGTCTACGGCGACGGCCAGAATATCCGCGACTGGCTCTACGTCGACGATCACGCGCGTGCGCTGTGGCTGATCCTCAACCGCGGACGCCTCGGCGAGAAGTACAACGTCGGCGGGCGCAACGAGCAGACCAACCTGGCGGTGGTGGAGCGGATCTGCGCGCTGATGGATACCGAGCGGCCCGAGCGGGCTCCGCACGGCAAGCTCATCACGTACGTGACTGATCGGCCCGGGCATGACCGGCGCTACGCGATCGACGCCTCCCGGCTGGAGCGCGAGCTTGGGTGGCGTGCGGAAGAGACTTTCGCCAGTGGCATCGAGAAGACGGTGCGCTGGTATCTGGCCAACGAGGCATGGTGGGCGCCGCTGCGCACGGCGGTCTACAAAGGCGAGCGGCTGGGCCTGATCGGCGGCAAGCCGGCCACTTCCGATGGTACGGCGGGAGCTTTGCCGTGAAGGTGCTGGTGATCGGAACCGAGGGGCAGCTGGCGCGCTCGCTGCGGGAGGCCGTGCTGCCGGCGGGTGTCACGCTCGAGAGCCTCGGGCGGCCGTGTCTCGATCTCGCCGATGCTGCCGGTGCGGCGGCAGCGGTCGAGCGAGTGCGGCCTGGGCTGGTGGTCAACGCGGCGGCCTACACGGCAGTAGATCGGGCGGAGAGCGACGCGGACGCGGCCTTCGCCATCAATGCGGCAGGGCCCGAGGCGCTGGCGCGGGCGTGCGATGAACTCGGCATGCCGCTCCTCCACGTCTCGACGGACTACGTGTTCGACGGCAGCAAGCCGGCGCCCTACGTCGAGGACGATCCGGTGGCGCCGCTCGGCGTCTATGGCCGCTCGAAGCTCGAGGGCGAGCAGCGGGTCGCGGTGCTCTGTCCGCGGCATCTGATCTTGCGCACGGCGTGGGTCTACAGCCCGTTCGGCAACAACTTCGTCAAGACGATGCTGCGGCTTGCCGGCACGCGGGACGAGATCGCGGTGGTGGACGACCAAATCGGCAACCCGACCTATGCACCGCACCTGGCCGACGCCATTCTGGCGCTTGCGGGGCATTTGGCCGAAGGACGCGAGGTGGCGTGGGGCATCTACCACGCGGCGGGCACGGGCGACGTGACATGGTGCGGGCTGGCGCGCGAGGTGTTCGTCCAGTCGGCGCGGCACGGCGGTCCGGTGGCGCGCGTGCGCGCGATCACCACGGCCGAGTACCCGACGCCGGCGCGGCGGCCAGCCAATTCGCGACTCGACTGCGGTCGGTTGCGGCAGGCACTAGGGCATGGGCTGCCGGCGTGGCAGAGCGGGATCGAGAATTGCGTCGCGCGGCTGCTGGGGCAGCCTGCCACGGCATGAGCGAGGGGCAGATGAAAGGGATCATTCTCGCGGGCGGAAAAGGGACGCGGCTCTATCCGATGACGCTGGTTGCCTCGAAGCAGCTGCTGCCCGTCTACGACAAGCCGATGATCTACTACCCACTGACGACGCTGATGCTGGCTGGAATCCGTGAGATCCTTCTGATCTCGACGCCGGACGACCTGCCGAGCTTCCAGCGCTTGCTGGGTGACGGCTCGCAGTGGGGACTCGAGCTGTCGTTCGCCGAGCAGCCCAACCCGGGCGGGCTGGCGCAGGCCTACATCATCGGCGCGGACTTCGTCGGCGGCGAGAGCTCGGCGCTGATCCTGGGCGACAACATCTTCTTCGGGCACGGATTGCCTGAGCTGATGGGCCGTGCCGCCGCTCGTTCCTCGGGCGCCTCCGTGTTCGCCTATCACGTAACGGACCCGGAGCGGTACGGTGTGGTGGAGCTGGACAAGGAGAGCCGCGCGGTGTCGCTGGTGGAGAAGCCGAAGTCGCCCAAGTCGAACTGGGCGGTGACGGGGCTCTACTTCTATGACCGGCAGGTGGTGGACATCGCGGCGTCGCTCAAGCCGTCGCTGCGCGGGGAGCTCGAGATCACCGATGTCAACGCCACCTATCTGGCGCGGGGGCAGCTCCACGTCGAGAAGATGGGGCGGGGCTATGCCTGGCTCGACACGGGCACGCCCGACAGCCTGAGCGAGGCGTCCGACTTCGTCCGGGCGCTCGAGAAGCGCCAGGGCTTCCGCATCGCCTGCCCGGAGGAAGTGGCTTGGCGCATGGGCTTTATCAGCCGGGACGCCTTCCGCGCCCTCGGGGAACACCTTCAGACATCGGACTACGGCAAGTACCTGCTCCGCATCGCGGAGGAGTGAGGCGGAGCTCCCGCCTCTTGTCGCCGGCATAGAATGGCGTCGTTGGGGGTTCGAGGCTCTCGGGACCACGTGTCAGGAAGCCAGGCATTCTGGGCGCGCTTGATGCCCCGGGGTTCCTGGCGGTCGAGCACGATTGCATGACGAGCGAACGGGTGAATTCGGCGTGCACGACAATTCGGCGGGTGGCCGAATTGCCGCAAGCACTGACGAATTCTTAATCTCGGTCTTAGCGAGCTGCCGTTGTGGCAGGTTCAACCGCAATCGAGGTTTCAGCTTGTGTATTTCGTCGCGAACCATTCATTTCTGCGTTGCCTCAAGATTTCCTCGCCAATCAGGGGACTTGGTCGAGGAAAACTCAGTGGCTGCTACGCTGTGGTGGTTCTGACGGCATTCGCGTGATCAAGAACGCGGTGGAAGCCGTGCGCCGAGGGGCGGTGGCCTATCTTTCCAATCCGACCAATGTCGACGAGCTGGAGCTCGAGCTGTCTCGAATTTTCGATAACGTGACGCTTATGCGAAACTACGAGTTCGAGCGCAGTCGGCAGTGAGCGAAGCAGCCTAACCTGCCGGAGGAGATGCGTGAGAGATATGTGACGGCGCTGCATCAGAGGTATTCCGGCCACCGGGCCAAGCCCTCGGGATCAGCGAGCGCAACATCTATGGGCTCTTGAAGCACTACAAGCTCGATGCGGAAGAGCGAGGCATGCTTTACACCGAGGCTTGGTCACTGCCCGGCGGCGAGCCCGGGAGCGGGCGCACGCTGGACAACCGGCTAGGCGGAAACGCCACGCCTCGCTACCCTCGGCTTTCAAGACGCCTCAACAGCCAGGGGAAGCGCCCTCGTCATGATCACCGGGAAGTTGCTCGTCGCGAATCGCGGCGAAATCGCCACGCGTATTTTCAGAGCGGCCGCGGAACTCGGGCTCGAGACGGTGGCCGTGTTTCCGGCAGACGATGCGGCCAGTCTGCACACGCGCAAGGCCGACTTTGCACACCAATTGCCCGGCCAGGGCGTGGCAGCCTATCTCGACATGGACGCCATACTCTCGGCGGCGCGGGAGACGGGAGCGGTCGCGCTCCATCCCGGCTACGGGTTCTTGTCGGAGAATGCAGAGTTTGCGCGACGGTGTGCCGAGGCGGGCATTACATTCGTCGGTCCATCTCCTGAGGCACTCGAACGCTTTGGCGACAAGCATGCGGCACGCGCGCTTGCAGCGCATGTGGACGTCCCCATACTGCCCGGGACAGCCGCTCCGACGTCGGTCGACGAGGCAAGGAAATTCCTAGAGCGGCTCGGCCCCGGCGGCGCGGTGATGGTCAAGGCCGTTGCCGGCGGCGGAGGGCGGGGCATGCGTCCCGTCACCAACGGAGCCGATCTCGACGAGGCATTCGAGCGGTGTCGTTCGGAGGCGCAGTCTGCCTTCGGCAACGGCGATCTCTATGTGGAGCGCCTCATTCGCCGGGCCCGGCACATCGAAATCCAGATCCTCGGGGACGGGAACGCCGTTTCACATCTGTGGGAGCGGGACTGCTCGCTACAGCGGCGCCGGCAGAAGATCGTTGAAATCGCGCCAGCGCCGAATTTGACGAGGGGGCTTCAAGACAAGCTGATCGAGGCGGCGCTGCGACTTGCGTCTGCCGTGAAATACGAGAACCTCGGGACGATCGAATTCCTTGTCGATACCGAAACGGGGGAATTCTTCTTCATCGAGGCCAATCCACGACTTCAGGTCGAGCACACCGTTACGGAGGAAGTGACCGGGCTCAATCTCGTGGAGCTCCAGCTCAAGCTTGCAGGAGGCGCCACGCTCGCGGATCTCGGGCTGTCTCGGGAGGATGTACCGGTGCCGCGAGGCTTCGCCTTGCAGGCGCGCATCAATACGGAGAGCATGGCTGCAGACGGGACGATCAAGCCGGGTGGAGGGACACTGACGGCATTCGAGGCGCCGTCGGGGAGAGGGATCCGGGTCGACAGCAATGCCTACGTGGGTTACCGGACGAGCCCTGCCTACGATCCCTTGCTGGCGAAACTCATCGTGCACACCGGATCGGGGTGCGTGAACGACGTGCTTGCCAAGGGCTACCGGGCCCTTTGCGAAATGCACGTCGCGGGCGCGCCAACCAACATTCCCTTCCTGCAGGCACTGCTCGCGGATGCAGTCGTCAAGGACTGGGCAATCGATACGGGCTTCGTCGAGGCAGAGGTAACGAGGCTTGCGGGGGTGTCACGCGTTCATCATCCGCATCTCTACTTCGCGCCAACCACGGAGGCGTCGCTTCCTTCCGGGCATGCGGCGCGGGCAGGGGCAAAGATCGATGCGGTCGATCCGCTCGCGGTTCTAGCGTACGGACAAGCGGAAGGAACTGCCAGTGACAGGCGGACAGAGGGGGAGACGGTCGCCGATGGCATGACAGCCGTGCGCTCGCCGCTGCAAGGCACGATCGTCTCGGTAGCGGTCGAAGAAGGAGATGCGATCACCCGCGGCGCGCAGCTCGCCGTCATGGAAGCCATGAAGATGGAGCACGTCATCGTGGCCGAAACTGCCGGTACGGTCAGGGCGGTACACGTCGCGCCCGGGGATACGCTCTGGGAGGACCAGCTGCTACTGACGGTCGAGCCGACGGAGGGCGCGTCCGACTCCGGCATGATCGAAGAGGAGATCGATCTCGACCTCATCCGGCCCGATCTGGCGGAGGTCCTGGCGCGGCGAGCTCTGACACGCGATGACAAGCGGCCGGAGGCCGTAGCGCGCCGGCGCAAGACGCGGCAGCGCACGGTGCGAGAGAACGTCGAAGATCTCGTGGATCCTGGCACATTCGTCGAGTATGGACCGTTGACGGTTGCCGCGCAGCGGCGGCGGCGCGGGCTTGAGGACCTGCTGACGCGGAGCCCGGCCGACGGCCTCGTCACCGGCGTAGGCCGAATCAACGGGGACATCTTCGGTGATCCGGCGGCGCGGGCCGCGGTGATGGCCTACGACTATACCGTGTTCGCAGGCACGCAGGGCGTGCACAACCATTGGAAGACAGACCGGATCATCGACATCGCCGAGCAGGGGCGTATGCCGCTGGTGCTGTTCGCCGAAGGCGGCGGCGGGCGACCGGGCGACGACGATTATGGCGGGTTCATCGGATTCAACACGTTTCATCACTTCGGTCAGCTCTCGGGTCTCGTGCCGATGATCGGGATCGTGTCAGGGAGATGCTTCGCCGGCAACGCCTCCCTGCTCGGGTGTTGTGACGTGATCATCGCGACGGCTGATGCAAACATCGGGATGGGCGGACCGGCGATGATCGAGGGCGGCGGTCTCGGCGTTTTTCGGCCCGAGGAGATTGGCCCTTCGCCGGTGCAGCGGGCCAGCGGCGTGATCGATATTGCGGTTGCCGACGAAGCGGAGGGTGTTGCGGTTGCGAAGCGGTACCTCTCGTATTTTCAAGGCACGATCGCAGATTGGACGGCACCGGACCAGAGGCGCATGCGCGCGCTCGTGCCGGAGAACCGTGTGCGGGTCTACGACATGCGAAAGGTCATCGAGACGCTGGCCGACGCAGGCTCGGTGCTGGAGCTCAGACGCGATTTCGGACGGACGATGATCACGGCGCTCATTCGCATTGAAGGCAGGTCGGTCGGGATCGTTGCCAACAACCCGGCTCAGCTTGGAGGTGCGATTGACAGCGACGGCTCGGACAAAGGGGCACGCTTCATCCAGCTTTGCGATGCCTTCGACATTCCGGTGGTGCATCTGTGCGACACGCCCGGAATCATGGTCGGGCCAGAGATCGAGAAAACGGGGCTCGTGAGACATGCCGCGCGCATGTTCCTGACGGCGGCCAACGCGACCGTGCCCTACTTCACGATCATTCTGCGGAAAGCCTATGGCCTCGGTGCAGTCGCGATGGCGGGTGGCAACTTCCGGGCGCCCTACTTCACGGTCGCTTGGCCGACGGGCGAGTTCGCGCCGATGGGGATCGAGGGGCAAGTGAAGCTCGGCTATCGCGGCGAGCTCGCAGCGATTTCAGACCCGGAGGCGCGACGCGCCTACTACGAGAAGATGGTCGCAGAGCATTACGAGGCGGGGAAGGCCGTGCTCCGATCGACGACATTCGGTATCGACGACACGATTGATCCGGCGGAAACGCGCCAGTGGGTAGCGACGTTGCTGGCCTCGATCCGGCCGCCCGCTCCGCGAGACGGAAAGAAGAGGCCGATGGTCGATGCATGGTAGAGGGAAGTGGAGTCTGCCTTGCGAGGAAAAGCACATGCCCGATTTCCTGGATACCGGTCCCGGCGAAACGGGGTGGACTTTACTGTTGGCGCATGGCGCGGGTGCTGGCATGGAGACTGCGTTCCTGGAGCGGGTAACAGAGCTCATCTCCGAGAGGGGGGTGCGAGTCGTCCGCTTCGAGTTCGGCTACATGGCGGCGCGGCGTGCAAATGGCAAGCGCCGGCCCGCTCCTAAGGCCGAGACTCTCATGCCCGAGTACCGGCTCGCCGTCGAAGAGGTGCATAGGAGCGCGCCCATCGGGCGTCTGGCGATCGGCGGCAAGTCGATGGGCGGGCGGGTCGCCAGTCTCGTCGCAGACGAGCTAAATGGCTCGGCGCAGATTTCGGCTCTGGTCTGCCTTGGCTATCCGTTCCATCCGCCGGGTATGCCCGAGAAGACTCGCACGGAGCATCTGGCGTCACTCGCCTGTCCGGCGTTGATCGTGCAGGGGGAGCGTGACCCGTTCGGCAGCCGGGGCGAGGTCGGAGGATATTCGCTCGATCCCCGGATCGAGATCGCGTGGATCAGCGACGGGGATCATGACTTCGGCCCCCGCGGGGCGTCGGGCTTCACCCGGAAGGGTAACCTCGCGGTCGCGGCGGATGCCGTGGTGGCATTTCTCCGCCGCCTCGACCGACATCCGGCCGCAGCCGGGCAAAACGAGCCTTGATCTCGAATTGAAAGCTAGGCGGCCTTCGGCCGTACGAAATTGGATGGAGGCGCCGACGGGGCGGGCTGGGGAACTGCAGGCTTCGTGTCGGTCGCCTGGCCCTTTCTCGGGGTAGAGACCGGCGTCTTGGACGGAGCGGGATCACCGGACCAGCAGACCGTCGCCGTCGCCTTGCACGTGTGCTCGTCGAAGATGCCGAAGTCGAGGAACAGCTCGCAGGTAACGTTCTTCTTGCCGGTGGTGTACCTCTTGATGCCGCGTTGTGCCGTCCAGTTGGCGATGTATTTGTCCAGCAGGGCCTTGGCGTCCTTCGTGGGGCCGTCCTTGCCATAATCGTTCACCGAGAAACCAAGCTTGGTGCATCTCGCGTTCGCAGCGTCCGAGCCGGATACGAGAAGCGTGGCTGCTGCGAACAGCCCAAACGCAAACGATGCGCTCGATCGAGACATGGCCAAAGCCCCCTGTCTTCAGTGTCCACCCAATGGCATGCACGCAACCACCATTCTGCGGCATGTTCTCGACGCTATAGACCCGCACGAAAGGCCCCGCCAGCGCAAACCGCGCGTGAACTTGCGGGAGGCACGGTGCGTGGCCGATCTGCCGACAAGCAGTGCTGCCGGGAAAGCCTCATTCGTCCGATGAGCGCGTCCGTTATGGGCGCTCACATCAGCTCGCAAGCGAGGCGGGCTCGGAGTTCCTTCGCTCGGCACGGGAAGAGGACGCAGCGGGCTACTTGGCCGGCCGAGAGGCTGGGCTCAGTTCATGTAGGGCGAGTTGCCACCGCGGGGTGCAACGCCGGATTCGAAGAAGAAGCCGTGGTCGAAGGGACCGGCATTGGTCTGACGATCGAGCATTGGGTCGCGGAAATTCTGCGTGGCACCGTATACCGAGCGGCTGTCGCCGTAGGTGTTGATGGTGTCTGCGTAGGAGTAGGAATATCCACCCTGTCTCGCGACGTAACCCTGCACCTGCGGAGCCTTGCGATATGTCTTCGGCTTATCGCCAGCGACTGCTTCTGAAGAAGTGATCAAGGAAAACGCGGCAATGGCCCCCGCCATTGCGATACCGAGTGCGCGGATCATCGTACTGTCCTCTAGGAGGCTATCTCCATCGCCATCCTTAGACGAGAACGTGGGACTTTTCTCATTTGACGTGCCACTTGCGGATGGAACGCAAGCCGATGTCACATAAAGGGCACGAGTTTGATGCAGGCATGACAGCCGAAAGAGGTCTAGAGCCTGCAAATAGAAAATGCCTGGGGAAGACGTGTGGATTTCGTTGGTCTTATAGTGCATCTCGCCGCAGGCATAGGCTCGACGTTCCTGATCAGCAGGCGCATCTGGCAATTGCCTCTCGGAGCATTCGACGCGACTGTCGTCGGTGCGGTCGGGGGGATGCTTGGAGGTCAGATCGTCGCGCGCAGCATGTCGGTCTCCGCAACGCACGGAGCGATGGCCGACTTGGGGACGGCTGGAACCGAGGCGGCGGGAGCGGGGATTGCCGCAGCCGCGCTGGCTCTTTTTGTCGGATACTTGAACAGACGCTTTGGACGAGCCTGACGGATCGCACCGTGCGATGCAATCAGGACAGTGCACGCCCTCCCGAGATTGCGATCACATCTCCTCCTGGAGATTGATCGCCTTGGGGCCCTTGCCGTGCTTGTCCGGCTCGGTCTCGAACGAGACGCGCATGCCTTCATCGAGGCTCGGCATTCCGGACCGTTCAACCGCGGTGACGTGGACGAACACATCCTTACCGCCGGTATCGGGTGTAATGAAGCCGAAGCCCTTAGTCTTGTTGAAGAACTTTACGATTCCCGTCTGCCGCATGCGTGGTCTCCAATATCGTCCGGAGGGCATCCATGACCGAACGGGGGTGCTCGCCGGACAACGTCACAGCGTATCGACCACCGGAATACATGATGAGTTCAGCTTCCTCGCGCATCGCAGCCGTGCGCCAAATATTCGTCGGTCTGGATCGAACAAGTATCAGGCAAGGTAAACGGCCACGCAAGCCAAAATGGCCTATCTCAAAGCTCCCCGTCATCGGCGGCCAGGAGGCATGCTGCTGCGACCGCTCGCAACCGCCTCACCCGCCGGCAATCTGGGGAAGAACGTGGACGTCGCTGTCAGGACCGATCGGCTCGAGAAGGGTGTCCTGGTAGATCTGGCCATCGATGGCGACGGCGAGCCCTTCCTCGAGATGAGGGGCGAGCTCCGGGTATTTCTCACCGAGCTTGCGGAAAAGCTGACGGATGTTCGACGCATCGAGATCGAGCTCGGTAACGCCGCCAGTGTACTGACGCAAATTTCCCATCAAGGTGATGTGGGCCACGATCGTCCTCACAGTTTCTGGTGGTCCTACCCGCGGATGACGCCCGGCCCAGCTCAGTATTTTCTACCGATGATCAGTTCGACGCCGTCGGGGCCGACCTCCTCAAAGTGGATGGTGTCGGCGGCCACCTCGAAGATCTCACCCTTCCGATAGGCCCGAGGCGTCCCTTCCTTGGTGACTATGAAGGTCCCGTCGAGGATGAGACCGCGCACCGAGAAATGATGGCCATGCTCGCCGTTGGCGGGGCGAGGCTCGTAGCGCTTTCTCTCAATCTCCTCGTAGCCGTCGGCCTTCAGGCCGGCTTCGAAATTTGCGATGTCCATGTATCGCTCCAGAGCTCCAAATGAACGAAGAAGGCCGGCGCAGGATCCCGCGCCGGCCCGTTGTTGTCGAGTGCTTTGGGGGCGGGCGCTTAGGCCTTCTTCGCGTCCTTCATGGCCTTCAAGACCTTCGGCGGAGACAGCGGCAGCTCGAACATGCGTACGCCGGTTGCGCGCCGGGCAGCCGCGTTGATTGCGGCCATTGGCGGCACGATCGCCGTCTCGCCGATGCCGCGCACACCGTAGGGGTGACGCGGATTCGGCACCTCGACGATGATCGTCTCGATCATCGGCAAGTCGGAGGCAACCGGGATGCGGTAGTCGAGGAAGCCGGCGTTCTGCAGCAGACCTTTCTCGTCGTAGATGTACTCCTCGTTGAGGGCCCAGCCGATACCCTGTGCGGCACCGCCCTGGAACTGGCCCTCGACGTAGCTCGGATGGATGGCGACGCCGGCATCCTGGATCACGGTGTAGCGCGTGATCGTCAGCTTGCCAGTATCGGGGTCTACCTCGGTGTCGGCGATGTGCACACCAAACGACGGGGCCGCCCCCTGGGCCGAGATGGCGCCAACGCCGACCAGCGATCCACCCGTCTTGCCGGCCACCTTCGCGATGTCGGCCAGGGTCATCGGCTCAAACTTTCCGGCGTTATCGCCGGCCGGCTTGAACTGACCGTTCTCCCAAGTGACGGCGTCCTCTGGAATTTCCCAGAGCTTCGCCGCACGACCGCAAGCCTGCTTGATGATCGAGCGTGCGGCCTCGACGGTGGCGAGACCCGACGAGAAGGTCGAGCGGCTGCCGCCGGTGACAAAGTTGTAGCCGAGGGTCGCGGTGTCGCCGATGATCGGTCGCACCTTCTCATAGGGAATCTTCAGCTCCTCTGCCGCCATCATGGCGAGCGAGGCGCGAAGGCCGCCAATGTCCGGCGTGCCGGCCATGAGGGTGAGCGTGCCGTCTTCGTTGAGCTGGAGATTGACCGTCGTCTCGCCGCCGATGTTGAACCAGAAGCCGGCTGCTATACCGCGCCCCTGGTTCTTGCCGAGCGGCGCGTTCCAGTGCGGACTCTTCTTGGCAGCCTCGAGACACTCGACCATGCCGACGGGACCGAACTTCGGACCGTAGGCGGCCTTGGTGCCTTCTTTGGCTGCGTTCTTGAGCCGGAGATCGATCGGATCCATCCCAAGCTGCTCGGCGATCTCGTCGACGACGCTTTCGACGGCGTACTCGGAGATCGGACCACCCGGGGCGCGGTAGGCTGCGACCTTCGGCCGATTGGAGAGCACGTCGTAGCCGACGACCTTGACGTTGGCGAGGTCATACGGGGCGAATGCGCACATGCAGCCGGGCTGCACGGGGCTGCCCTGGAAGCAACCGGCCTGATACTTCAGGACGGCCTCCGCCGCGGTGATCGTCCCGTCCTTCTTGACGCCCATCTTGACCCAGATATTGGCGCCCGAAGTCGGACCGGAGGCTTTGAACACTTCCTCGCGCGTCATGGCCATTTTCACGGGGCGATGGACCTTGGCGGAGAGGGCCAGCGCGAGAGGCTCGAGGTAGACGACCGTCTTGCCGCCGAAGCCACCGCCGATCTCCGACGATGTAACGCGGAGCTTGGTGATGTCCCAGCCGAGAAGGCGAGAGCAGTGGGCGCGCGCGACCCAATGGCCCTGTGTCGTGGTCCACAACTCCGCGGTGCCGTCCTCGGACACCGAGGCCACGCAAGCGTGGGGCTCGATGTAGCCCTGATGCACCGGCTTGGTGTTGAACTCGCGCTCGACGACGAGATCGGCCTCCTTGAAGCCCTTCTCCACGTCACCGAGCACAAACTCGACGCGCTTGGCAACGTTGGAAGGCTTGGTCGACGGAGGCGTGACGCCCACCGTGATCATGCCGTCCTCGACGATCGGAGCGTCGGGCTTCATGGCTTCGACGACGTCGATCACATGCGGCAGAACCTCGTAATCGACCTTGATCGCCTTGAGCGCCCGCCGTGCAATCGACTCGCTTGTCGCGGCCACTGCAGCAACAGGATGGCCCTCGAAGAGGGCTTTCTCGCGTGCCATGACGTTGCGCACGACATCGCGATAATTGATGAGCATCTCGCCGGCAGGAACGAACTCCGAGGCCTGGTCCTTGAAGTCGTCACGCGTGACGACGGCCTTGACGCCCGGAATCGCCAATGCGGCCGAGGTGTCGATCGACTTGATGCGGGCATGGGCGTGAGGTGACCGCAGGACCTTGCCGATCAGCTGGCCGGCAACGTTGTGGTCCGCGCCATATTTGGCGCGGCCGGTCACCTTGTCCGCACCGTCGGGGCGCACGGGGCGCGTGCCGACGACATCGAATTTGGGGCTCTTCACTCGCTCCTGCATGGGATCAGGCTCCTCGCATCTCAGCGGCGGCGTCCATCACTGCACGAATGATCTTGTCGTAGCCAGTGCACCGGCAGAGGTTGCCGGCGAGCCAGTAACGCACTTCGGTCTCTGTCGGATCGGGATTCTTTTCGAGCAGCGACTTGGCTGCGACCAGGACCCCCGGGGTGCAGATGCCGCACTGCAAGGCGGCGTGCTCCAGAAACTTGCGCTGCAGCGGATGCAGCTGCTCGCCCGTCGCCATGCCCTCGATGGTCTCGATCTTCTTGCCGTTCGCCTCGACACCGAGGACGAGGCAAGAGCAAACGAGACGGCCATCGAGCAGAACACTGCAGGCGCCGCAATCGCCCGATCCGCAACCTTCCTTGGTGCCCGTCAGCTCGAGCTCGTCCCTCAGACAGTCGAGCAAAGTCTGTTCGGTCTCGCAGAGGTACTCGACCTCGTCGCCATTCACGGTGGTGGTCACATGATGTTTCATGATCAGGCCTTCCTCGCGCGCTCGAGCGCGATCAGTGCGGTTCGCTTAGCGAGCACGCCCGCTACGTCGGTACGGAACTCGATCGTTCCGCGCTTGTCATCGATCGGCTTGCAGGCCGCACGGCAGGCGGCTGCCATCTTCTCGAGCGCGGCGTCGTCAACCTTGGTACCGACCAGGGCCTTGGCGGCGTCCTCGACCAGGAGGGGTCGGGCTGCAACAGCGCCGAGACCGACGCGCGCCGCGGTGCACGTTCCGGAGCCGTCGAGCGTGAGGCTCACGCCGCAGCCGACGACTGCGATGTCCATCTCGGTGCGGGGAATGAAGCGCAGATAGGCGTCGCCCGAGTGCGGCTGCCGCTTGGGCAGGAGGAAGGACGCGATGATCTCACCCTTCTGCAAGGCCAGCTTGCGCGGAGCGAGCATGATGTCCTCGACCTTGAGCTCGCGACGGCCATTGGGGCCGACGACCGAGGCCACGGCGCCGGCTGCGATCATGGCGGGAACGCTGTCAGCGGCCGGAGAACCGTTGCAGAGGTTGCCTCCGAGCGAGGCGCGGCCCTGGACCTGCGTCGAGCCGATCAGGTTCGCGGCCTCGATGACGCCGGGCCATGCCTTCTTGAGGGTGGCGTGCTCCTTCAACTCGGCGCCCGTAACGGCAGCACCGACGCGATAGCCGCCGTTCTCCTCCTTGATGGTGCGCGTCTCTGCGATCTTCTTGATGTCGACCACGAGCGACGGGCTCAAAACCTCGGAGCGGATCTGCACGAGAAGGTCGGTGCCCCCCGCCAGTACGCGCGCATCGCCGCTTTCCGATGCAAGCAGTTTGGCTGCTGCCTCGAGCGTGTCCGGTGACTCATATCGCATGCGTGATTGCCTCTTGCGTGAGCTTCGCTGACTAGAGTGGTTTGGAAGGGTTACAAGGTACGATTACACGGCTTGATGGTCGGCGCCAACCCGTCCGGACAAATCAACGTCCTCGACTGGCAGTGCCTCGACAGGGCGACGTGGCTGGTTCTCTGCTCCGCGCAAGGAGCGTGACCGCCGGCCATGTTGACGCCAGCACCGCGAGGCCGCAAGGGTCGATCGCAGAGGCCAACACAGGCCGTTCGCGAGCGGTTTGTCCACCGCCCGACCTTAAGGAGCAGAAGCATGTCCTCGGCCGAACAAGCGCCATCCAAGTCGACGGCAGGTAATTTCTTCGAGGACTTCCGGGTGGGCATGGTGATCCGGCATGCGGCCCCGCGCACCGTCACCAGCGGGGACGCCGCCGTTTACCAAGCCTGCTACGGAGGGCGATTTGCGGTGCAGACGGCGAGCTCCTTCGCGCGGGCGGTCGGCTATGCCGGGGCTCCGTTGGATGATTTCCTGGTGTTTCACATCGTGTTCGGGAAGACCGTGCCGGACCTTTCGCTGAACGCCGTCGCCAATCTCGGGTACGCGGACGTCCGGTTTCTAAAGCCCGTATTCGCCGGCGATACGCTGTCGGCGACGACGGAGATCATCGGGCTTCGGGAGAACTCGAACAAGGAGACGGGGGTCGTCTATGTCCGCTCCACCGGGCACAACCAAAAGGGCGAAGCCGTGCTCACGTTCGCGCGCTGGGTGATGGTGCGGAAGCGCGACAAGGCAGCAGCAGTGCCCGAGGCCTCGGTGCCGAAGCTCCCGCAGCTCGTCGCGGTTGCAGATCTCGGGACCGCGGTGCCGGTCATCGATGGCGGCGCCTACGATCGAGCGCTTGCCGGCTCGCCCTTCGTCTGGGGCGACTATGTGGTGGGCGAGCGCATCGACCATATCGACGGCATGACGATCGAGGAGGCAGAGCACCAACTGGCGACGCGCCTCTATCAGAACACGGCCAAGGTGCATTTCAACCAGCACAGCGAGGGACAGGGTCGCTTCAAGCGGCGGCTCGTTTATGGCGGCGTGATCATCTCGATTGCCAGGGCGCTAACGTTCAATGGGCTCGCGAATGCCTTTCACGTGGCCGCCGTCAACGGGGGGCGACATGCGGCGCCAGCCTTCGCCGGGGATACCGTTTATGCCTGGTCGGAGATCCTGGAGCGCGCTGAGATTCCGAACCGGACGGACGTTGGCGCGCTCAGGCTTCGTACGATCGCAACCAAGAATGTCGCTTGCGGGCAGTTCCCGGGGCCGTCGGAGGCCGCCTCGGCGACCGAGGGGGTCATTCTCGACCTCGATTACTGGGTCGTAATGCCGCGATAGCGATCAGCGTCAGCCAATCGATTTATCAGAAGTCGGGTGCGTGAAGCGGGGGCATTTGTCAGCAAGCTGTTAACCATAGAGTAGCGCATCCGTGCGAAGTTCGGCCGGAAAAGAGGTCGTGCACCCCGTAAGTTGCCGCCGCGCACAGTCGTCGACGGTGGAGGGCGGATCAGTGTGCGCGGCCTCAGAGAGGCCCAATTGTGACGAAGAAGGTCGCTGTTATCGGTGCCGGGGTGGCCGGGCTGTCGTGTGCGCGGGTCCTCCGGCGCGCCGGCTGCTACGTGGAGGTTTTCGAGCAGGACCGTATCATCGGCGGCAGGATGGCGACGACGCGCCTGGGGCTCGTGCCATTCGATCCGGGAGCGCAATACGTCACGGCGCGGTCGGACATGTTCCGGGCGTACCTCGATGAACTGATGGGCGCGGGCTATGCCACGCGCTGGAATCCCACGGCGGCAAACGGTGAGTGGGCCAGCCAGCTCATGCCGTGGTTCGTCGGCACACCTGGAATGAGCTCTCTCGTACGGCCGCTCGCCGAGGGCGTTCGGCTGCATACAGACCGCCGCGTTCACACCCTGCAGCGAGGCGAAAAGGGCTGGAACCTCTGGTTCGAGGACGAGACGCGAGCGGGCCCGTTCCATGCCGCGGCGGTGGCGACGCCGGCACGGGAGGCCCAACTGCTGCTCGGGCGCATCGAGGAGCTGGTGGAGCCGCTCGGGGGGGTCAAAATCTCTCCGTGTTGGGCGGTACTGGTGCGACTCGAGGACCGTGTCTTCCCGACGCAAGACGTCTTCTCCGACATGTCGGAGGTGGTTCGCTGGGTGGCGCGAAACAACGCCAAGCCAAGCCGGCCTGTCAGAGGCGACCACATCGTGATCCATGCATCACCCGGCTGGACACGGGAGACCGAGGACGTCGAGCCAGAGGTCGTCGCTTCCGAGCTTTGGAACGAAGTGTGCAACATCCTGAGTTTGCCTCCGATACGGCCCGCTCAGATCACCGCCCACCTCTGGCGACACGGTCTGGTCGAAGAGGCACTGGGAGAAACGTTCCTGTTCTCGACGCAGCACCTGGTCGGCGTGGCTGGCGACTGGTGCCTGGGGCGCCTCGCCGAGCATGCGTTCGAAAGCGGTGCCGGGCTCGGGCGGGCGATCGTCAACGCCCTGGACTAGGATGCTGTCTTTCCGGCGGCTTGGCGACTTGCGGGTGTCCAGAACATTCCTGGATCGCTGCCCGGAGACGCGACTGGCGTCGGGGCCGCCTGTCCAACCTATGCCCAGCCAGGAACTCCAGGTGCCGGGGCCTATCGATTGGAATTGCCGCCAACGGTATGCCACGCTAAGACGACACGCTCAATTCATGCGCCGGTAGAGAGACGACCCGATGGCGAACGCCGAGACGCAGCGGACCAAACCTCGCCCGCTGTCACCGCACCTTCAGATCTACAGCCCGCTCATCAACATGGTGATGTCGATCCTGCATCGCATGACCGGTGCGGCGCTCTATGTGGGCACGCTGCTGCTCGTATGGTGGTTGATTGCCGCGGCGACGGGGCCTGACTACTTCGCCTACGTCAGCGGAATCATGGGGTCGGCCCTCGGACTGACCGTGCTTTTCGGGTTCTCCTGGGCGCTGTTGCATCACATGATCGGCGGCATACGGCACCTGATCTGGGATACGGGACGCGGCTTCGATCTCGCGACGGTGAACACGCTGTCATGGGGGACCATCATCCTTTCACTCGGGCTCACCGTGCTCCTGTGGATCTGGGCGCTCGCGGCGAAGGGAGGCGCTTGAGCCATGAGCACGACACTTCGTCCGACCCCTGGTCCTACCGAAGCGCGCATCCGCACGCCGCTCGCAAAAGCCCGTGGGCTCGGCTCAGCAAAAAGCGGCACCGACCACTTCTGGCTGCAGCGGATGACGGCCGTGGCCAACACCGTGCTGGTGGTCGTCGTACTCGTACAGATCGTGCGACTTGCCGGGGCGGACTATCAGACCGTCCGTGCGGCGCTGAAGAGCCCGGTTCTGTCGCTGCCGTTGCTGCTACTGGTGCTGTCCGGCGTCGTGCACATGCGGCTCGGCATGCAGACCATCATCGAGGATTACGTGCATACGGAAGGGCGAAAGGTCGTCCTTCTGATGCTGAACACCTTCTTTGCAATCCTCGTCGGGCTGACCTGCGTCTACGCGGTGGCCAAAATCGCTTTCGGGGCCTAAGCAGATGACTGTTTCTCAAGACAAATCGAATGGGGTCGCAAAGCCGGCCGTTAACGGAAAGGCGTATCCGTTCATCGACCACACCTACGACGTGGTGGTGGTCGGAGCGGGTGGCTCGGGGCTGCGCGCGACGCTCGGTTGCGCGGAAGCCGGTTTGAAAACGGCCTGCGTGACGAAGGTTTTCCCGACGCGCTCGCATACGGTTGCGGCGCAGGGCGGCGTCGCCGCAGCGCTCGGCAACATGGGCCAGGACGACTGGCGCTGGCATATGTACGACACGGTGAAGGGCGCCGACTGGCTCGGCGACCAGGACGCCATCGAGTACCTGTGCCGCAATGCGCCTCAAGCCGTCTATGAGATGGAGCATTACGGCGTGCCCTTCTCGCGAACCGAGGACGGACGCATCTACCAGCGGCCGTTCGGGGGCATGACCACCCAGTTCGGCGAAGGTCCGCCGGCACAGCGCACGTGCGCCGCGGCCGACCGCACCGGCCACGCCATGCTGCACACGCTCTATGGCCAGTCGCTGCGGCATTCGGCCGAGTTCTTCATCGAGTACTTTGCGATTGACCTGATCATGGATCAGGAAGGCGCGTGCCGCGGTGTGGTGGCACTGTGCCTCGAGGACGGGACACTGCATCGTTTCCGCGCCAAGAAGACGATTCTCGCGACCGGGGGCTACGGGCGGGCCTACTTCTCGTGCACGTCGGCCCACACCTGCACGGGCGACGGCAACGCCATGGTGCTACGTGCGGGCCTGCCCCTCGAGGACATGGAGTTCGTGCAGTTCCACCCGACCGGAATCTACGGCGCCGGCGTTCTGATCACGGAAGGCAGCCGGGGCGAAGGCGGCTACCTGACCAACTCGAATGGCGAGCGTTTCATGGAGCGGTACGCGCCGCACGTGAAGGATCTCGCTTCGCGTGACGTCGTCTCGCGCTCGATGACGATCGAGATTCGCGAAGGGCGCGGCGTCGGCCCGCAGAAGGACCACATCTTCCTGCATCTCGACCACCTCGACCCGAAGATCCTGGCCGAACGGCTTCCGGGCATCACGGAAAGCGCCAAGGTGTTCGCCGGCGTGGATCTCAGGCGCGAGCCGATTCCGGTACTGCCGACAGTGCACTACAACATGGGTGGCATACCGACCAACTTCCACGGCGAGGTGCTGACCAAGCTCGGCGGTGACCCCGACCATATCGTGCCTGGGCTGATGGCGATCGGCGAGGCGGCGTGCGTTTCGGTGCACGGCGCGAACCGCCTCGGGTCCAACTCACTGATCGATCTCGTGGTCTTTGGGCGTGCGGCGGGTCTCAGAGCGGCCGACACGACCGAAAAGGGGGCGGCGCATCAGGATCTGCCAAAGGATGCCGGCGAGCTGGCGGTCTCACGCCTCGATCATTTCCGCAATGCCAAGGGCGGCACCTCGACAGCGCAGCTGAGGCTGCAGATGCAGCGCATCATGCAGTCGAACTGCGCCGTATTCCGCGACGGCCCGGTGTTGAAGGAGGGGTGCCAGCAGATCACCGAGGTCTGGAAGGGCACGTCGGACATCGCGGTGACCGATCGGTCGCTGATCTGGAATTCGGACCTGATAGAGACGCTCGAGTACGACAACCTGATCGCGCAGGCGGCTGTAACGATGTATGCGGCCGAGAACCGCAAGGAGAGCCGCGGGGCGCACGCGCGAGAGGACTTTGCGGACCGGAACGACAACGAATGGATGAAGCACACCCTGACCTGGGCGGACGACGCCAAGCGAGAGGTGCGCATCGACTACCGTCCCGTCCACACGTACACGATGACGAACGAGGTGTCGTACATCGAGCCGAAGGCCCGGGTGTACTGAGGCCCGCAAGGCCGTCTGGCGCCGGGGCCGACAAGCTCGGCAGCTTCACCCGGCGCCGGTGCACGATCATCGATTGAAGACAGCCGGCTGCGCCACGCGGTCGGCTTTTTGTTTCTCCGTCGTGGATAACCCGCGAGCGAGCGCATTTGCCGTCTCATTGTCGGCAGAGGACAGGGGCAAGTTTCGATGTGTGCGTCTCCGATACGATTCGGGGGCGAAGCGCGTGCTCGGGGACCGGATCCGGACGGCGATCATGCAACTCAAATTCGAAAAGGCGGAGGAGGCCGACAGCAGGATCGCGCCCGATCCGCTCGCGGCCGTTCTGCCGGCTGTCTCAGCTCTCGGAGCGATTGCGTCGATCGCTGCAATCAACTGGGTGGGGCAGGAGAAGACCGCCGACCGTGCCCGCGCGCGCCGCAAGGCCGGGGTCGCCCTCAAGGATCTCGAGTCGTGCTGCATGGGGCTGCAGGAGATCTTCAAGAGGCTGCACCGCAATCCGAAGTTGTTCGCCGGGGAGGCCGCAGGGGCGGCATCACCGTTGAAGTTCGGGGTTTGCGGACCGCGCATCGATCAGGGCCTGGCGCGGGCCTATCATCAGCTGATGAACGACATCGCGTCGATGCTGGTGCTGGCCTCACAGAACGCGTTCGACGTGATGAGCGCAGTCGAGGACGGCGAGATACAGGCACCGGAGGAGCTGTTCTACGGCTTCGGCGAGCAGCAGGAGCGGCTGAACAAACTGATCCAGGGGCGTGCGACGCTGAAGGTGATCGTGGAGACAGGCGTCGAGGTTTCCGAGCGGCTGACGACGCTGGTGCGAGAGCTCAGGACGTACAAGGTGGAGTAGGCGAAGGCGGCTACTGCTACGGCTACTGCGCCTCGACTGGCTCGAAGGCGAGCGCCAGCTGCCGAATGACCTCATTGAGCACGAACCTGCCAGATCTGGTCGCCCGGATGCGTGTCGGCGATGGGCGCTCGATCAAACCCAGGTCGATCAGGCGTGCGACAGACGCTTGCGAGGGCCGGACGCTGGCCAGCCCGGCGAGCCTGAGCAGATCGAGGCCCTCCCGCAAGCGCAAGCCCATCAGGAGCATTTCGTCGGCCTGCTCGTCGCGGCTCAGCGCCGCGGCCTCGTCGAGGCCGCGACCGGTTTCCGCGACGCGGGCGAGCCATGCCTCTGGCGACTTCACGTTGATGGTCGCGAGGCGTCCGCCTTCGCGCTGCTCGCGACCATGGGCGCCGGGACCCAGACCCAGATAATGGCCGTATCGCCAGTAGACGAGGTTGTGGCGGCTTTCCTCACCAGAGCGGGCGTGGTTCGAGATCTCGTAGGCGGGCAGCCCTGCTGCCTCGCACATGTCCTGGGTGAGCTCGTAAAGGCGGTCGGCCAGTTCGGGCTCGGGCACGACCAGCTTGCCGGCGCGATAAAGCGAGGAGAACGGCGTGCCGTCCTCGATGGTGAGCTGGTAAAGGGATAAGTGACCGGCTTCGAAGGCCAGCGCGCGGGCGAGCTCGGCCTCCCAGGCGGCTTCGGTCATGCCGGGGCGCGCGTAAATGAGGTCGCAAGACACGCGGTCGAACGTGGATTTCGCGATCTCCAGTGCGGCAAGGCCTTCGGCCACGGTGTGGATGCGGCCGAGGCGCCGAAGATGGGCGTCGTCGAGCGCTTGAAGGCCGAGCGAGACGCGATTAACGCCGGCTGTGCGATAGCCTCGGAAGCGGGCAGCCTCGACGCTTCCGGGATTGGCCTCGAGGGTGATCTCGCAATCGGGCGAAAGCTCGAAAGTCGACGCCACCTCTTCGATAATGGCTGCAACGGTCGATGGCTGCATCAGCGAGGGGGTGCCACCGCCGAAAAATATACTGGTGACGGGCGCCGGTGCATCGAGACATGCAGCCGCCGTGTCCAGCTCTTTCAGATAGGCTGCAAGGTAGGCTTTTTCGTCCCAACCGTCATGGCGAACGTGGCTGTTGAAATCGCAGTAGGGGCACTTCTGGGCGCAGAACGGCCAATGGACGTAGACGGCGAAGCCGGGGCCGACTTCCTGGTGCCAAGTCACGTCATTCAAGGCAGGCCTCGACGAACAACCGGAAAGCACGGGCGCGGTGCGAGATGGCATGCTTCTTCTCGGGCTCCATCTCGCCGAACGTCTCTGTGGCGCCGTCGGGAAGGAACATCGGATCGTAGCCGAAGCCCTTTGCGCCGCGCGGCGGCCATACCAGGCGGCCGAAGACCTTTCCCTCGAAGACCTGGGTGTCGCCGTCGGGCCAGGCCAAGCAGAGAGCGGCAGTGAAGTTCGCCCGAGGGCCGCCGCCGCTCGCCCAGGTGCCTTTGGCGGCGAGCGCGTCGTGCACCTTGCGCATGGCGACATCGAAATCCTTCGACGGCCCGGCCCACCGAGCCGAGTAGACGCCGGGATCGCCGCCGAGCGCCTCGACCTCCAGGCCCGAGTCGTCGGAGAGGGCTGGAAGGCCGGTGCTCACGGCGGAGTGAAGCGCCTTGAGGCGCGCGTTTCCAGCGAATGTCGTTTCGGTCTCATCGGGCTCACTGACGTCGAGTGCTCCGGCCGAAACCGCATCGAGGCCGTATGGCCGGACGAGATCGGCAATCTCACGCAGCTTGCCGGGATTGTGGCTCGCGACGACGAGCCGGCCGCCGCGACGGAGCATTCGGGTAGGCATCAGTCCAATCCCCAAATCTTGGGCTCTGCGAACTCGAGGCAGTTGCCGGCTGGATCGCGGAAGTAGATCGAACGACCGCCGGAAGCCGGCCAAACGAAATCTGCCTCGATCGGCACGCTCTTGCTTTCGAGGCGTGTCCGCCAAGCGGCGATCTCGAGGGCGCTTGCCCGGAAGCAGACGTGGCCCTCGCCAATGGCGCCGTGTGGCGGAACCGGCAGGGCGCCTGCCTTGGGCGGTATCGCTGTCGCCTCGGGATTGAAGATCAGCAGGACCTGATCGCCGCAGCGGTAGAAGAGCTGGCGGCCATCCAGCCTCGAGAATGGCTCGAGCCCCAGGACGTCCCGCCAGAACGTCTCGGTGGCATCGAGGTCGCAGGCATAAAGGACCGTCTCCAGCACGCCTTCGGGCTTCATCTCCGACATCCGGCTGCTCCCTTCGGTGCGGGCACGGGGAAGCGTGCCTCTCGGTCTCCACCAATAGAAAACGCGCGCGGTATCGCCTCGTTCTTCATAGCTGCCAAAGGACGCCCGGGCGGCTAACCCAAGAGATCAAGCGACGGTCAGCTTCTGCAAGGCCAAAAGCTCGCCAATGCCTTTCTTGGCTAGGGCCTGCAGCTCGAAGAACGTCTCCTCTTGGAAAGCTACAGTTTCAGCGGTCGCCTGCACCTCCACCAAACCGCCAGCTCCGGTCATGACGAAATTGGCGTCGGCGTCTGCGTTGGAATCCTCGGCATAGTCGAGATCGAGGACCGGTTGTCCCTTGTAGATCCCGCATGACACGGCCGCAACCTGATCGCGAATTACGCTGCCTTTGACCATGTCGCGTTGTTGCATCCACTGAATGCAGTCGTGCAGAGCCACCCAGGCACCTGTGATTGCGGCCGTCCGCGTGCCACCGTCCGCCTGGATGACGTCGCAGTCTACTGTAATCTGACGCTCTCCGAGCGCCCGCAGGTCCACCACGGCACGAAGCGCCCGCCCGATGAGGCGCTGGATTTCCTGCGTGCGGCCAGACGGGTGACCTGTGGTGACCTCGCGGCGGGTCCGCTCGCTGGTGGCGCGGGGAAGCATGGCGTACTCGGCCGTCACCCAACCGCGACCCTGTCCCTTGAGCCAAGGCGGGATGCGCTCCTCGAGGCTCGCCAGGCAGAGAACGTGGGTGTTGCCGAACTTGATCAGGCACGAGCCCTCGGCATGCATCGACACCGCGCGCTCGAAGGAGACTCGGCGCAGCTCGTCGGGCAGCCGTTTCGAAGGACGCATGTTCAAGCTCGCTTATGTTTGGGCCGGAGCCGGGAAGACGACCGGCGGAAGCTAGTGGAGGCTACGTCCCTAATCAACCGCTAGTCTGTGTGGAGCTGATGGCGGAGGCGTTGACGCGGAGGCCGGCGATACCTAGCTTTCCTCCTTGCTCGTCATCAGATCGAGCGGCGATCCTGCGCAAATGAGACAGAACCCATCCGGAATCCAGAGCCTCAACGAGCGATCGCGGGAAATCTTCCGCCAGATCGTCGAGAGCTATCTGACGACGGGCGAGCCGGTCGGCTCGCGCAACTTGTCGCGCAACCTCCCGATCTCGCTGTCGCCGGCGTCTGTGCGCAACGTCATGTCGGATCTCGAGCACCTCGGGCTGATCTATGCGCCGCATACCTCGGCGGGACGTTTGCCGACCCAGACGGGGCTTCGGCTGTTCGTCGACGGGCTGCTCGAGGTCGGCAACCTGACCGAAGAGGAACGGCGACAGATCGATGTGCAACTCGCCGCGCGTCGCCGCCGTCCCATGGAGCAGGTGCTGCTCGAGGCCGGAGAGATGATCTCGGGCTTGTCGCATTGCGCCGGGCTGGTGCTGAGCGAGAAGCAGGATGTCAGGGTCAAGCACATCGAGTTCGTGGCGCTCGAGCCGGGCAAAGCCCTGGTTGTGCTTGTCGGTGAGGACCAGACGGTCGAGAACCGGATCATCAGCGTGCCGCGTGGGCTGCCGCCCTCTGCGCTGATCGAGGCGGCGAACTACCTGAACCATCATATCAGGGGCCTAAGCATCGGCGAGGCGAAGAGCCATGTCGAGAGCGAGCTCGCGAAGGCAAAAGCCGAGCTCGATCAGTTGACCAAGAAGGTGGTCGAGGCCGGCCTCGCGACCTGGTCCGGCTCCCAGGGCGAGCGGCGCAACCTGCTGGTGCGGGGGCAGGCGAACCTGCTCAAGGACGTCGGCGCCATGGAGGATCTGGAGCGCATCCGGCAGCTCTTCGACGATCTCGAATCGAAAAAGGAGCTGGTTCACCTGCTGGGGCTCGCAGAGAAGGGTGAAGGCGTCCATATCTTCATCGGCTCGGAGAACAAGCTGTTCTCGCTCTCCGGATCTTCACTGATCGTGGCGCCGTTCCGGGACGAGACGACCAAGGTGGTCGGGGTTCTCGGCGTGATCGGGCCCACGAGGATCAATTATGCCCGCATCATTCCGATGGTCGACTACACGGCACGGCTCATCGGCAAGGCGCTGACTTGATTTTAGGGGGCGCTAGTAAGACAAGCAGCCCAAACAAGCGGTTCGGCCGCGTCCGCAGCGGCGTGAGCGGAGCCACGACTTCCAAGACGAGAGGCCAATGACGAGCGACAAGAAATTCGAGAACGAAACCGACGCGCAGGGGAAAGGAACACCTGAGGCGCAGCCCGGGTCCGAGGCTCCGAAAACGGACCAGGCTGGCGGCACGGTAGAGCAAGAGACGTCACGACCGGCCGTATCCGAGGATGTTGCGCAGCTCAAATCGGAAGTGGCAGATCTGAAGGACCGTCTGCTCCGAGCGCATGCTGAGATGGACAACGTCCGCAAGCGGCTCGAGCGCGAGAAGGCGGAGCAGGCGAAATTCGCGATCACGAAGTTCGCGCGCGACATTGTTGCCGTGGGCGATAACGTGCAGCGGGCGATCGATGCTGTGCCGCCGCGGATGGTCGAGCAGGATACGACGCTGAAGAGTTTCTTCGAGGGCGTCACGATGATCGAGCGGGAGCTTCTTAGCGTGCTTTCCCGTCACGGGATCACGCGTCTCGATCCGAAGGGCGAACCGTTCAATCCCCATCATCACCAGGCCGTGGTCGAGGTGCCCTCCGAGGATGTTCCAGCGGGATCCGTAACGCAGGTGTTTCAATCCGGATACATGATTGAAGAGCGAGTTCTGCGCCCTGCCATGGTCGCGGTCTCGAAGGGGGGCGCCAAGCCAGCACCGCCAACGGAGGCTGCAGACGCGTCCGCAGCCGGTACCGGAACGGGGGAGGCATCGACAGAAAGCGCTGCGGCGTCGACGTCGGAGGCTGGCCATGAAAGCGGGCAGCCCGGCAAACGCGACGGCGAGGCGGGCGGAACTGCGACATAACGGAGTCCGCGCCGTCCCTTGGGGCGGCACGGACTGAACCGTCGTCAGACTTCATGCCGGCAAGGTTACCCGACGCATGGTGAGATTGATGCGTCCGCCCCCCTCGATGAGATCGGAGGTGCCAGGCAGGATCCGATCGACGCCATGATAGGCAAGCCGGGAGGCGCCACCGAGCACCACCACGTCGCCCGAATGCAGCGTGATGCGGTGCTTGGCGTCAGACCGGCGCAGGCCGCCGACATGGAATACGGCGTCGTCTCCCAGCGATATGGAGACAACGGGGGCTGTCGTGTCGGCCTCGTCAGCGTCGACGTGGCTGCCGAGACGGCTTCCGGGGGCGTAGTGGTTGACGAGGCAGGCCTCGGGAAGCACTTGGCAGTCTGTTACGTCTCGCCAGATGCTCAAGAGTTGCTCCGGAATCGCGGGCCAGGGCAGATTCGTGATGGGATGCGTCGCTTGGTAGCGGTAGCCCCCGGTCCTGTCGGTCATCCAGCCGAGGCTGCCGCAATTGGTCATGCGAACGCTCAAGGGCTTGCCTGACCTCGGCATCGTGGGGGTATAGAATGGCGCTTCGGCCACAACTGCTCGAACGGCCGCCCAAAGGTGCAACTGCTGTTGACGGTCCAGATAAGCGGCGTGGTAGCTAAAACCTTGTAGAATCGTCATTTCAGCCCTATTCAACGGGAGGCAGGGGCGGTGATGCCGATCTCTGTGAAATTACGCAGTTCGGGGTGGTTGAGGCCGTTGCGGGGCCTAACCGCCACACCTATATAGCGGATTGTCGTCGAAGACAGCTCCAGGGGACCGCATCCGGACACTCACGGGGAGCGACCGGAACATCGGATGCCAACGCTGGGCTTGCACTGATGAAGTGCAGTTTCAGCAAACGGGTCCGATCGGTTCGCCGCAACAAAAAGGACAGCCACGACATGTCTAAAGTCATCGGGATCGATCTCGGAACGACCAACTCGTGCGTCGCCGTCATGGAAGGCGGACAGCCCAAGGTCATTCCGAATGCCGAGGGTGCCAACACCACCCCCTCCATCGTCGCGTTCACCGAGGATGGTGAGCGACTGGTCGGACTGCCGGCGAAGCGCCAGGCGGTCACGAATCCGACCAACACGCTGTTCGCCATCAAGCGCCTGATCGGCCGGCGCTACTCGGACCCGATGGTCGAGAAGGACAAGAAGCTCGTTCCCTACAAGATCACCGAAGGCAAGAACGGCGACGCGTGGGTCGAGGCGCGCGGGAAGCAGTTTTCGCCGCAGCAGGTATCCGCGGATATCCTTGCGAAGATGAAGGAGACGGCCGAGGCGTATCTCGGTCAGCCGGTGACACAGGCCGTCATCACGGTTCCGGCCTATTTCAACGACGCTCAGCGCCAGGCCACGAAGGATGCCGGCAAGATTGCCGGGCTCGAAGTGCTGCGCATCATCAACGAGCCGACGGCAGCGGCGCTCGCCTACGGGTTGGACAAGAAGCAGGCGTCCAAGACGATCGCGGTCTATGACCTCGGCGGTGGCACGTTCGACGTCTCGATTCTCGAGATTGGCGACGGCGTGTTCGAGGTGAAGTCGACGAACGGCGACACGTTCCTCGGCGGCGAAGACTTCGACATGAAGCTCGTGACGTACCTCGCCGATGAATTCAAGAAAGAGCACCAGATCGATCTCAGGAACGACCGGCTCGCGCTGCAGCGCCTCAAAGAGGCCGGCGAAAAGGCGAAGATCGAGCTGTCAAGCGCCCAGCAGACCGAGATCAACCTGCCGTTCATCTCCATGAGCCCGCAGACGCAGTCGCCGCTGCATCTAACGATGAAGCTGACGCGCGCGAAGCTCGAGAGCCTGGTCGAAGACCTCATCATGCGCACGATCCCGCCGTGCGAGCAGGCTTTGAAGGACGCCGGCCTCAAGGCTGCGGAGATTGACGAGGTTGTGCTGGTCGGCGGCATGACGCGTATGCCTCGCGTGCAGGCCGAAGTGAAGAAGCTGTTCGGCAAGGAGCCGCACAAGGGCGTAAATCCGGACGAGGTGGTCGCGGTGGGTGCCGCGATCCAGGGCGGCGTGCTGAAGGGCGACGTCAAGGACGTGCTGCTGCTCGACGTGACGCCGTTGTCGCTCGGCATCGAGACGCTGGGTGGCGTGTTCACGCGCCTGATCGAGCGCAATACCACGATCCCCACGAAGAAAAGCCAAGTCTTTTCCACGGCGGAGGATGCGCAACGTGCGGTGACGATCAACGTCTACCAGGGCGAGCGCGAAATGGCGGCCGACAACAAGCATCTCGGCCGGTTCGACCTCGACGGTATTCCACCGGCGCCGCGTGGCGTGCCTCAGATCGAGGTGACGTTCGACATCGACGCCAACGGCATCGTGCACGTGTCGGCCAAGGACAAGAAGACAGGCAAGGAGCAGTCGATCCGCATTCAGGCTTCGGGCGGTCTCTCGGACGCTGATATCAAGCGGATGAGCGAGGAGGCCGAGGCGCACAAGGACGAGGATCGCAAGAAGCGCGATCTGGTCGAGGCACGCAACCATGCGGATCACTTCTCGGGGCAGGTCGAGAAGGACCTCAAGGAGCATGGCGACAAGATCGCGGCCGCCGACAAGACGGCCATCGAAGAGGCGCTCGCCAAGCTGAAGGAGGCAAGCGGCACGGACGATGCGGAGGCGATCAAGAGCGCCAGCAACGAGCTGATGCAGGCTTCGATGAAGCTCGGCGAAGCGATCTATGCTGCCGGTGGGCAGGGCGGCGGTGACGAAGGCGGTCCGGGCAGCGGTCCGGGTGGACCATCTGGGCCGAAGGGCGGCTCGGACGACAACGTGGTCGACGCCGACTTCGAAGAGGTTCGGGACGACAAGAAGAAGTCCGCCTGAGCACGGCGAGGGACCCCGATATGACGGTCCTCGCTTGCGCCGCGAGCAAGAATGGGCCTGCTCTCCCGTGTGGGAGGGCGGGCCCAATATTTGCTATCTCTGATTTGAGCGACGTGGCTCCCGGGGCGAGAGTAACCAGTTGATGCGGGGCAGGGGCTAGGAATTCGGCAGATGGCCAAACGCGACTATTACGAGATCCTCGGAGTGTCTCGAGGCGCGTCCGAACAGGAGCTGAAAAGCGCCTTCAGGAAGCTCGCCAAGGAGCACCATCCCGATCGCAATCCAGGCGACACGGCCGCCGAGCAGAAGTTCAAGGAACTGAACGAGGCCTACGAGGCCTTGAAGGATCCGCAGAAACGGGCCGCCTACGACCAATTCGGGCATGCGGCCTTCGAAGGCGGGCGCGGGCCCGGCGGAGCCGGCGGCTTCGGTCCTGATTTCGCGTCGTCGATGTCGGATATCTTCGACGACCTGTTCGGCGAGTTCATGGGCGGACGGCGGGGCGGACGAGGGCGCTCGAGCCGCGAGCGCGGCGCAGACATCCGCTACAACATGGAGATCACACTCGCCGAGGCCTTCACGGGCAAGCAGGCGACGATCCGCGTGCCGACGACGGTCAGTTGCGAGACGTGCTCGGGAAGCGGTGCGAAGCCCGGAACGCGACCGTCGCAGTGCCCGACCTGCCAGGGGCAGGGCAAGGTACGTGCAAGCCAGGGCTTCTTTACGATCGAGCGGCTGTGCCCTTCATGCCAGGGGCGGGGCGAGTTCATAGAGGATCCCTGTACGACGTGCCAGGGCGCGGGGCGTGTGACGAAGGAGCGGACTCTGCAGGTCTCGATTCCTGCCGGTGTCGAGGACGGAACCCGCATTCGCCTCGCCGGGGAGGGTGAGGCCGGGCAACGCGGAGGGCCGACGGGTGATCTCTACATCTTCCTGTCGATCAAGCCGCACGAGTTCTTCCAGCGCGACGGAGCCGATGTCTTCTGCAGGGTGCCCATCGCCATGACGACGGCGGCGCTGGGCGGCTCGATCGACGTGCCGCTCCTCGACAGCAGCCGGGTGGCCGTGACGATTCCCGACGGGACCGAGACGGGCAAGCAGTTCCGCATCAAGGGTAAAGGGATGCCGGTGCTGCGCTCCAACGTCAGGGGCGACATGTACATCCAGGTGGAGGTCGAGACGCCGAAGAACCTTACGCGTCGTCAGAAAGAGCTGCTGCAGGAGTTCGACAAGGAGAGCCACAAGGAGACGAGCCCGGCGTCGAGCGGTTTCTTCTCGCGGATTCGCGAGCTGTTCGAGGGCAAGGGCGGGTAGGTAGCGTCTATCGGCCGGCAAACGGGTCCGGGACTACGTCCGGTGTCATGGCGAACGTCTTCATGCTCATGGCGATGAGGCTGTAGTAACCGAGCACGGCCACGACATCGAGCACCCCCCGTTCGCCGAGGGCCGACCTGGCCTTGGCGTAGGTGGCATCCGAGACCTCGCGTGTGGCGAGCAGTTCCTGGGCCAAGTCGTAGATCGCTGCTTCGTCGGTCTGCTTGAACCGCGCGGGGACGCCACGGCGCAACGCATCCAATGCATCGGCATCGATGCCCTGGGCCCTGGCTATGGGCTCGTGATCTATCCATTCTCCGGCACATTTCCAGTGTGATGCCATGATGAGAATGCACAGCTCGGAGAGGCGCGGCGGCAGGCTCGAATGGAAGCGTGCATAAAGTCCGAGCTTCTCGCCTCGGCTCAGAAGCTCGGGGCTGTGCAGCCAGATGAAGAATGGTCCATGCATCTTTTTCCGCGGACCGGCGACGACCTCATCCCAGACTGTCTTCTGCGCATCCGTCAGCTGGTCGTAGGAGAGCTCTGCAAGGCGCATATGGGACCTCCCGTGGCGGCATGGCGATAACGGAGATTAGCTGCGCACACATCGCGACCGCAATCGACGGCCTTGCCCGGGCGTGCCATGCGTGGGACGATGATGTCCGGACATTAAGAACAATCCGGAGGAAGTGCGCATGGATGTCGGCATGATGATGGTGTTCGCCAGCTACGGCTGGGAGAACTGCCCCGACAAGCAGGTCTGGGACGAGGAGATCCGGCTCGCCCGCATGGCCGCGGATCTCGGCTTCGACTGTCTCTGGTCGGCCGAGCACCACTTCAACGACTACTCGTTCGTTCCCGACAACATCCAGCTCATGACCTACCTGACCGCCAAGTGCCCGAACATCGACGTCGGGACGGCGGCGGTCATCCTGCCGTGGCACGACCCGCTGCGCGTCGCGGAAAATGCGGCGGTTCTCGACATGCTGTCGGGAGGTCGGCTCCGGTTCGGCATGGGCCGCGGTCTTGCGCGTCGCGAGTTCCACGCGTTCCGCCTCGACATGAGCGAGTCGCGCGAGCGGTTCGACGAGGCGGCGCCGATGATCATCAACGCGCTGAAGACGGGTTTCATCGAGGGCAATGGCAAGCACTACAAGCAGCCCAAGACCGAGATCCGGCCGAGGCCGCAGAACTCGTTCGACGGACGCATCTATGCCGTGGCCTCGAGCGAGGACTCGATCGACTCGGCGGCCAAGCTCGGTGCTCACATGGTGATGTTCGCCGACCGGCCGTGGGAGATGCGCAAGCCCATGATCGACAAGGGGCGTGAGCTGCACCAGAAATACCACGGCACGAAGCCACCGGTACCGATGCTGACCGAGTTCGCTGTGATCGGCACGAACCTCGCCGAGTGCGAGGAGGAGGCGCGCAAGTACCAGGGCAAGTTCGTCGAGTCGAACTTCTACCACTACGAGTTCCTCGGCGAGCACTTCGCCAAGGTGAAGGGCTATGACAGCTATCAGCAGAAGGCCGAGATCGCGCGCAAGGGCGGCGGCCTGCCGGCGGCGGTCGAGGGCTTCATGAAGGCCGCATCCTGGGGAACGCCGGACAAGGTGCTGCGTGGCATCGAGGAGCGTCGCAAGCTGCTCGGAGATTTCGAAATGAACGTCGCCTTCCGGTTCGGCGGCACACCATTCGAGGTGTCGAAGCGCGGGCTCGAGCTGTTCGCGAAAGAGGTGCTGCCGGTCGTCAAGAAGTGGGAACCGGTCGGCACGGCCCAGGCGGCAGAGTAACCGCAACTTCGGCGGTGGGGCGGCTGTCGTTAGCGGTGGCCGCTCTTTGTTCATGGGGCGCGCGTTGTCGTTTCCCGTTACGGCCGTTGGCATGGCGGGCCGGCTGCGCTAAGCCTGTCCGTACATTCAATTTCCCAGGAGAGCCCCATGTCCGCCGACGGCGCCGCGCCCTCGCCCCACCCGACCGTGAAGCCGCTGCAGGGCATTCGCGTCATCGACGTGTCGAGCTTCCTGGCGGGCCCGTTCTGCTCGACGCAGCTCGCCGAGTTCGGAGCCGAGGTCTACAAGCTCGAGCTGCCGGTCGTTGGAGACGCGCTCAGGAAGTTCGGGACTCCGACACCGTCGGGAGATTCCCTCCCGTGGCTGCAGGAAACGCGCAACAAGAAGGTTGCGACTCTCGACCTGAGGAAGCCCGAGGGGGCGGAGCTTCTCAAGCGCATGATCCGCAAGGCCGACGTGCTGGTCGAGAACTTCCAGCCCGGCACGCTGGAGAAGTGGGGCCTCGGCTGGGACACGCTCAAGGAAGAGAACGGCAAGCTGATCATGGTGCGGATCTCGGGCTTTGGGCAGACCGGGCCTTACAGCCCGCGCCCAGGCTTCGGACGAATCGGTAATGCCTTCGGGGGACTCTCCTATCTTGCGGGCTTCCCCGACCGCCCGCCGACGACGCCGGGCTCGGCCACCATTCCGGACTATCTGGCCGGGCTCTATGGCGCGCTCGGCGTGATGTTCGCGCTCAGAGCCCGGGACATGACCGGACGCGGCCAGTACATCGACATCGGTCTCTACGAGCCGATCTTCCGTATCCTCGACGAGCTGGCGGCGGCGTACAACTACAAGGGCTATCAACGCGAGCGCATGGGGCCGGGTACGGTCAACGTCTGCCCGCACAGCCACTACCCGACCAAGGACGGCAAGTGGATCGCCATCGCGTGCACGTCGGACAAGATCTATGCACGTCTTGCCGAAGCGCAGGGCCAGCCCGAGCTGGCCGCGCCCGGCGGCAAATGGGAGAAGATCTTCGATCGTGATCGGGAGCGTGAGGAGGTCGACGCGTGGGTGTCGCGCTGGACCATGAAGTTCACGCTCGAAGAGTGCATCGCCGAGTGCGACAAGTACCAGGTGCCGTGCGGGCCGGTGTACTCCATCTCCGACATCTTCAAGGATCCGCACTACGCGGCGCGTGAGAACATCCTGCGGATGAAGGATCCGCGCGTCGGCGAGATCGCGATGCCGAACGTGGTGCCGCGGCTCTCGGACACGCCGGGAAAGGTGGAGTGGCTCGGACCGCCCATGGGGGCACACACCGACGAGCTTTTCAAAGGTCTGCTCGGGCTTACGGATGCTGAAATGGGCAAGCTCAAGGACAAGGGCGTGATTTGACCGGCCCGATGCCGGGGGGGCATGGGTACGCCCGCCCCCCCTTAGCAGCCGACGTGCGCTATCGGACCTCGCGACAAGAGCTCGATAAGGGTCATCCTCGATGACGGCCAAACATTCCTATCCCGATGCGATCGATCCCGTCCGAGTCGGGACCTATCCTGCTGCTGCGAAGTCCGGTGGCGGTCTGGTCTGGGATGCCGTGCTGGAATACAGGGTCTGGTGCTATCCCGAGCACGGTGCGAAGGACCTGGAGAACGGCAACGACTATTTCCGCGCATTCGCGACCTATGCGGAGGCGCTGAAATTCTTCGAGAAAGAAGTTGGCGTGGAAACCCCTCTCGCGCTCGTCCTGCAGAAGGAATACATCAGCGAGCCGAAGCGGGGAGAGTACGTGCACGTCAAGTCCGAGCGGATCACGGAGTGGCCAGTGGAGTTTCTGAAGCGCCCGCAGCGCACCGACCGCACGATCCCCGATTTCCTGTCTCCGGACGCCCCCAGCAACAGGCTCGATATTCTTCGCGGGCTCGCTCCGAAGGCCTAGCCTCCACCAGAACCTGGTGGTCGGCGTCGCCCTTCAAAACTAGATCCGAACTCCGGATTGGCGGGCAATCTGCCTGACGACTGCGCATTGTCGTCTTCCGTTTCTGTCGTAGTCTTCCTTCCGGCTGAAATTCGTCCGAGGTAGCCGCTCCATGACCGACACAACCCCGTCCATTGCCCGTCTCGAGGCCAATCTAGCGGCTGAGAAGGCCTGGAATCCGCATGTGAATGCCGTCATCACGTCGATGCCGTCGGCGCATGCCGACGCAGAGGCAGCCGACAAGGCAGCGGTCGAGGGACGGTGGCTCGGCCTGTTGCACGGGGCGACGGTTGCGGTGAAGGACAACATCGACACGGCTGGTACGAAGACGACGATGGCGTCGAAGTGGTTCGCCGACAACGTGCCCAATCGCGACGCGCCGGTGGTTGCGCGCATGCGCAAGGCGGGTGCGGTTCTCTCGCACAAGGTGACGTTGCACGAGTTCGCGTTCGGCGTTCGGTCGATGTCGTCGCTGATCGGGCAATGCAAGAACCCGTGGGACACCTCACGCATTCCTGGTGGCTCGTCCGGAGGCTCCGGTGTGGCGGTGGTGACAGGGATGGCCGACATGGCGCTCGGGACGGACACCGGTGGCTCGGTGCGCATCCCGGCTGCGATCAACGGGATCACGGGGTTGCGGCCGACGTCGGGGCGGGTGCCGAACGCAGGATGTTTCCCAGTCAGCGCGGCGCACGACACGATCGGACCGATGGCGCGGTCGGCCCTCGACTGTGCGAGGCTTTTCGCTGTGATCGCAGGGTACGATGCCGACGATCCGACGAGCCGCGACAAGCCGCTCGAGAATTTCCTGCCTACACTCGGCGACGGCATCGGTGCCGTGCGGATCGGCGTGGTGCGCAACTACTATTTCGACAACGTGCCGGCGGACCGTGCACAGGCGCTCGAAGCCGCCATAAAGCAGCTCGAGACGCTCGGCGCTAAGATCAGCGACGTGACGCTGCCCGGAGCCGAGACCGTGCAGGACCAGTGCGCGGTGATGGTCTACTGCGACGCCTGCGACGTGCATCGCGAACGACTCAAGGATCCGTCGATGTGGGCGCCGCAGACGATCGACCGGCTGAAGCTCGGGCTCGACTGGACGGGCGTCGACTACGCGGCGGCTATGCGTGCGAAGGAAGCGTGGATGCGGACGCTGGCCAAGACGTTCGAGAAGGTCGATGTGCTGTTGACGCCCACGATTCCGATCGATCCGCCGCCGCATGCGGAGGACCGCTCGCTGTGGGCCGCCACGAAGGCGGTGGCGCAAAACACCTACAACGGAGCCTTCGGACACGTTCCCGGCATCGCGGTGCCGTGCGGTTTCTCTTCGGCCGGCTTCCCGGTGTCGATGCAGCTCGAGGCGGCGTGGTGGAAGGAGCCGCTGCTGCTCAGGGTGGCGCATGCCTATCAGCAGGTGACGGATTGGCACCTTCGGCGGCCGAGCCTGCCGACGGCATGATCTCGACGACCCCTGTCGTCCTAACGGTCGGCAATGGCGTGCCGGTGGGCCTCGTCGTCGTGCGGAGTATCCGCGCAGCCGTCGCGCTCGATCTCGACGGTCGCGTGGGCAATGCTGAACTTCGCCCGCAGGCGGCGCTTGATCTCGGCGGTGATGATCTCCGGGGCCTTGCCGTCATCGACGATGCGTGCGTGGAGGGTGACCATCGGACGCTTTTCGCTGATGGACCAGGCGTGCACGTGATGGACGTCGGTCACACCATCGACGGTGCCGACGAGGTCAGCAGCGAGCGCGCGACTGTCGATGCCGGTCGGGGAGCCTTCAAGCAGGATGTGGCCGCTCTCGGCGACGACACGCCACGCGGAGCGGAGGATGATCAGTGCGACCACGACAGAGAGCAGCGGATCGATCGGGGTCCAGCCCGTCGTCATGATGACGACCGCGGCAATCAATGCGGCGACAGAGCCGAGCAAATCGCCCAGCACGTGCAGGGCCGCCGCGCGCACATTGAGGCTCTCTTGGTCGCCACCCTGCAGCACGTAGAACACGCCGATGTTCACCGCAAGACCGGCAAGGGCGATCCACAGCATGATGCCGCCCAGGACGGCGCCAGGCTCTTGCAGGCGTTGCCACGCCTCGAAGGTGATCCACGCAGCTATCGCAAAGAGAGCGATGCCATTGGTGAACGCGGCAAGCACGGAGAAGCGGTCATAACCGTAGGTCCGGCGCCAGTCGGCCGGTCGACGGGCGAGGCGAAAGCCGTACCAGGCAAGCGACAAGCTTGCGAAGTCGGTGAGCATGTGGCCAGCATCAGCCAGCAGCGCCAGAGAGCCCGACAGAAGGCCGCCTGCGATCTCCGCCAGCATGAAGGCACCGGTCAGCGCGGCTGCTATGGCGAGACGCGACTCGCTCGCGCCCGCGGCATGATCGTGCCCATGGCCGTGAGCATGATCATGGCCGTGGCCTGCGTGAGAATGATTATGATCTGCCATGCCTCTTTCTCGGACGCCCACCAAGTCGCTCACTTGGCGCTCCATCCTCAAAGTCACGACGGCGGCCAATTGTTCAATGGCCGCGCGCCGTGGTCGCGGCTGGGCAAAGCCGGCCGACCGTATAGCGCCTTTCCTAGTAGGGCGCCTTCGGCGGGAATTTCGGCTTCCTCTTCTCAACGTGGCTGAGGTGCCCTTCCTTCATCTCCGGCCCGCCAAAGCCAAGGAACTCGAGGGCGAGCGAAGCGTCGAACGTGGGGCCGGCCATGCGCAGCCAGTTGTTGAGCGAATGCTTGGTGAAACGGATGGCGGTCTGAGCGCCGGCCAGCAGCTTGTCGCAGACGGCATAGGCGGTATCGATGACCTTGTCGTCGTCGGCGACGAGAGAGACCAGGCCCATGCGCTCCGCTTCCTCGCCCTTCAACATCTCACACAACATCAAGTAGTACTTGGCTTTCGCCATGCCGATGAGTAGCGGCCATATGATCGCGGCGTGGTCGCCAGCGGCGACGCCGAGGCGCGTGTGGCCGTCGATGATACGGGTGTTGCGTCCGGCAATGGTGATGTCGCAGAGAAGGCCCGCCGCAAGGCCGGCGCCGACGGAGACGCCCTCCATGGCGCAGACGGTCGGCTTGGCGCAGTTGACGACGCCGTAGACGACGTCGGACGCTTCCTTCCACACACGCATGCGCGTTTCCCAGCTCTGCGCGATCTGCTCGACCAGCTTCAGGTCGCCGCCCGCGGAGTAGGTGCCGCCTTCGCCGCGCAACAGCACGACCTGAACGCTCTCGTCGCGATCGATCTCGGCCCAGACTCGACCGAGCTCGGCGTGGCCATCGACGGTCACGGCGTTGAGCTTGCCGGGCGCGGACAGGACGACCTCCAGGAGGCCTTCCTTGGGCCGGTTGAATTTCAAGTACTTGTAGTTTTCCTGCTTGACGGTCATCGGGCGCTCCTCTCGCGGACAGCGGGCCAACTTCGGATCCGCGGCCATTCTACCCGCTATCCGCTGCGCGGGGGCAAGGGTGCCGTGAGACACGGGCCAAACCGCCAGAGCCGCGGTTGCTCCAATGTCCTGCGCCGTCGCTTGCCTACGGCAGTACCTTGCCCGGATTCATGCGGCCGGCGGGATCGAGGGCGGCCTTGATCTGGTGCATCACGTCGAGGGCGATAGGGTTCTTGTGCGTCGCCATGGCATGGCGCTTCGATTGTCCTATGCCGTGCTCCGCGGAGAAGCTTCCGCCCAGAGAGACCGCTATCGCATTGACCAGCGGCTCGAACCCTTGTGTCGCTTCGACCCACGCAGGGCGACCCTGGCCCCAGCCAGCCGGTGCGTGCAGGCCGAAGTGGATGTTACCGTCGCCGGCATGTCCGATGGCCGAGATGCGACCCTGTGGCCAGCGGGCGGAAACCTCGCGAATTGCGGTGTCGAGGAATTCAGGCACGGCCGAAACCGGCACTGCCGTGTCGGTGTTGATCGCCGGTCCTTCGCGGCGGGCGCACTCTGGGTAGTCCTCGCGGATTTTCCAGATGCCCATGCGCTGGGCCTCGCTGTCGGCCAGGGACGCGTCGGTGACCTCCCCTGCCTCCATCGCATCGGCGAGCGTCTGCTCGAGCATTTCGCGCAGCGGCACGCTTTCATGGGCAGCGGCGATCTCGACCATGACGTACCAGGGGCTTTCGAGCGGCAGGGGCATGCGCAACCCCACGCCGTGACGGGCCGCGGTCTCCATGCAATAGCGACCGCAAATCTCGAAGGCTATGACGTCGGCGCCGCTCGCCTGCATGCGGCCGTAGAGGGATAGCGCGGCATCTGGGCTCGGTACGGCGACGAAGGCCGTTTCCATGCGCTTGATGGCTGGCTGCAGGCGCAATGCCGCAGCCGTGATGATGCCGAGGGTGCCCTCGCCTCCGATGAAGAGATGGCGGAGCGCGTAGCCGCTGTTGTCTTTCCTGACGCGACGCAGGTCGTCGAGGACGCGGCCGTCCGGTAGCACCACCTCCAGTCCGAGGACGAGCTCGCGGGCATTGCCCCAACGAAGCGTTCGGATGCCGCCGGCGTTGGTCGACAGCATGCCGCCGATCTGGGCGGTGCCCTGGGCGCCCCACTGGATCGGGAACAGGCGGTTTGCATCGGCCGCGGCCTGCTGGACGCTCTGGACGACGCAGCCCGCCTCTGCCACGACGGAGAAGTCGCGAGCGTCGAGGGAGCGAATTCGGTTCATGCGCTCCAGCGAGAGGACCAGAGAGGGTGGGCCATTCGCGGCCACGACGGCTCCGCCGCAGAGGCCGGTGCGGCCACCAGCGGGCACTATGGCCAAGCCTTCATCAGACGCGCGGCGAACGATTTCGGCGACCACGGCCGTCGAGGCGGGCTTCACGACGGCAAGCGGTGTGCCCTGAAAGGCCCCGCGCCAGTCGACCGCGTAGGGTGCCACGTCGTCTGGAGCGGTGAGGCATGCGGAAGCACCGACGACGTCGGCAAGGGCGGCGAGTGCATTCATCTGAGCGCTTTCTCGAGAGAAGGGGCGAATCGGCCGGCAACTTTGCACAACACGGGCGCCAGGGGCAGCGAGGATGCGCGAACCAGTTGACGCATGGTCGAAAGGAGATTGTGCGTGTGCCGCAAGCCGGCCATGTTCGGGGCGCACGTAGCGCCTGGATTTGGACGATTCTCGGAGCCGACATGCCCTGGCGGCAGCTCGCAGCCCTCGCTCTCGCCGCGCTTTCAGCCGCTTGTGCGGCTGCGGTTCCTGGCTACCAACCACCGAATCCCAAGCTCGAGAAATTCAGAGCCTCGACCCCGAAGGGCGGCGGTTTCGACGAGACGGGGACGTACCATCTCACCGACCAGGAAAAAGAGCTGGACTGCAAGCGGATCAACGGGTCGATCACGGTCAAGATCCTCCAGATGCGGGCGGCGGGGCAGCGGGCGAGGCCGTCGGCGATCGCGGCCACTGCGCAAGCGGCCGCGCGTCCTCTCGTCGGTGGCACAACCTATGGACAGGATGTCGCGGCTGATCTGAGGCGTGACAGGGCGCGGCTCGAGACGCTGAACCAGCGGCTCGCCGAGAAAAAATGCCCGATCTACGACCTGGAGGCCGAGCTCAAGCCGGGCAACACGAATCCGCCACGTCCGGTGAAGGCCGGTAAACGCGGCTAGGCCGCAAGTCGCCGTCTCGATAGCCCAAGGCCTGTCTCTAGGGACGCGGGGGCGGAAAAAAGTCGTCGGTGCGGCCGAGCAGGCGGTAGGCGACGAGGCCGATCCATTCCTTTACCGCCTCGTCGAAGCGCTTGAGGCCTGCGGGCATCGAGCTGAACGTGTGAAACGTCTCGTCGGGGAGATTGGAGCGGTAGTCTGTCGGGTAGGCGGTCACGTCGAAGCCAGCGTGCCGGAAGGCCCCCATGGCGCGTGGCATGTGTGCAGCAGAGGTCACCAACAAGAACCGGTCACCGCGCTGCGGGGCCAGCATGGCGTGCGTGAAGACGGCGTTCTCGTATGTGTTACGGGACTTCGGCTCGATGACGATGCGCGACTGGGCAATGCCGATCGAGGTCCAATAGCCGCGTACGGCGGTGGCGCCCTCCGGGCTGGCATGGAGAAGCGTCGCGGCGCTGCCGGTGAAGATCAGCCGAGCGTCCGGGAGACGGAAGGCCAACGTAGAGGCCGTGGTGATCCGTTCGCCCGCCTCGTTTAGATGCAATTGTCCCCGGCGAGCGGAATTGCGGCCATCCTCGCCGCCTCCGAGGACGATGATGCCGGCATATCCGTTGTCGCGTGCACCGATCGCCGGGACCGGGAATCTTTCCTCGAGCGGCCACAACAACCAGGTCGAGATCGGTGAAAGGCCTATGACGAGCAAGAGGGCTGCCGCCGTCCAAGCAAGACGAAGCCCTTGCTGGCGGATGAGAGGACGCAGCGAACGGGCACGGACCAGCCCCAACACGAGCAGCAGCCAGAGCAATGTCGAAGGCTGGGAGAGGAAGCCCAGCAACTTGGAGAGGACGAACAGCATGGGTCGGAAATGCCTCCTTCCGGCCTGCCGGGCAACCGTTCAAGTCCAGAAAGACGCTCGCCGGCGTTCGCCCGCTCAGTGCAGCGGCTCACCCTCGATGGTGACGCGATGCATGAGGCGGCGCTCGCCCTGGTAATCGTTGACGGCGTAGTGCCAGGTGGCCCGGTTGTCCCAGAACGCGATGGAGCCCGACTGCCACTGGAAGCGGGTCTGGAAATCAGGACGGCGGGCATGGGCGTAGAGGGTTTCCAAGAGCCCTTTGCTTTCGGGTTCGGTCCAGCCCTCGATGCGGGTCGTGAAGGATGGATTGACGAAAAGGACCTTGCGGCCCGAAGCAGGATGACGAAGCACGATGGGATGCACGGCATCCTGCGTGGCGGCTTCCGGATTGCCGAGGCGGCCATCCATCTCGCGGCCGTACTGCACCCGACCGAAGACGTGACGGCTGGAATGGACGGCTCTGAGGCCTTCGAGTGTCTTCTGTAAGCCAGGTGATAGGGTCTCGTAAGCCTTCGCCATGCACGCAAAGAGCGTGTCACCGCCGCGTGGCGGAACCTCCCGGGCGAGCAGGATCGAGCCAAGCGCGGGGATCTGGTCGTAGCTGTGGTCGGTGTGCCAGTTGCCGCCGATATTGCGGTTCTGCTCGGGCTCCTTGCGGACCTCGGCGATCTCCGGATGCGTGGCGTCGGCCTTGAAGAACCGGTTAATGTTGATCGGCCCGAAATTACGAGCAAATGCAATATGCTGCTCGGGCGTCAGCGACTGATCGCGGAAGAAGATCACGCCATGCTCGGCGAGGGCCCCCTTGAGAGCACCAACACTATCGCCAGGGAGGGGAGAGGCGAGGTCGAGGCCGAGGATCTCGGCGCCCAGAGCACCGGACGTGGGGCGGATTTCCAGCTTTGTGTTGCGCATTCGGGTCGTTCCTCGCTGCGGCCCCTGTATGAGCAAATGCCAGCAAAGCGGGGCCGCTGAAGCCGCATTCATTCGTCGCACGATCCCGCCGCCGCCAGAAACGAGCTTGAATGCGGGCCGCGAGCCACGCACATAGAAGCCCAGCCGTCACACGAATCCAAGGGGTACGCTCATGAGGCCAGGCGCTGTTTCTTCCTCCGCATGCCGGGAAGCCGTGGGCGGCGCGATGGCAACCGCCGTGGAGAGTGGATCGAAGGCAGCGGCCGCCGAGCTCGGGGCGATGCCCGAATGGAATCTTGGCGATCTCTATCCGGGGATGGAGTCGGCCGAGGTGAAGCGTGATCTGGAAAAGATCGCGGCCGATGCCAAAGCGATGAAGGAGCAGTATCAGGGTAAGCTGGTGGGCATGGGGCGAGACGGGCTTGCGCTGGCCCAGGCGATCGAAGCCTACGAGCGGCTGGCCGACCTTATGGGACGGCTCGGCTCCTACTCTGGACTGCTCTACTACGCGAACATGGCCGATCCGGCCCGCGCCAAGTTCTACGGTGACGTCCGCGAAAAGCTGACGGCCGCCTCGGGCGATTTCCTGTTCTTCGAACTCGAGCTCAATCAGATCGACGATGTGCACCTTGCCGAAGCCCTGAAGGAACCGAGACTTGCGCGCGTGAAGCCGTGGCTCGACGATCTCAGGAAGGAGAAGCCGTATCAGCTCGATGAGAAGCTGGAGAAGCTGTTTCTCGAGAAGAGCATGACGGCCAGCGGAGCGTTCGACCGGCTGTTCAACGAGACGATGACGGAGCTGCGCTTCGAGGTCGAAGGAGAGCCAGAGCCGCTCGGGCTCGAGCCCACGCTGAATTTCCTGATGCATCCGGACCGTGCAAAGAGGCAGGCCGCCGCGGAGGGGCTCGCCAGGGTCTTCGCGAAGAACATCCGGCTCTTTACACTGATCACCAACACGCTGGCCAAGGACAAGGAGATCTCCGACCGCTGGCGCGGCTTCCAGGACGTGGCCGACGCGCGGCATCTTTCGAACCGGGTCGAGCGGGAGGTGGTCGAGGCGCTGGTGTCGACGGTGCGGGAAGCCTATCCCCGGACCGCGCATCGCTATTACGCGATGAAAGCGAAATGGCTGGGCCTCGACAAGCTTGCGCACTGGGACCGGAACGCGCCGCTGCCGGAAAAGCCCGAGCGGATCGTGACGTGGCCGGAAGCTGAGAGGCTGGTGCTCGATGCCTATCGTGGCTTCGCGCCCGAGATGGCCGAGATCGCAGGAAAGTTCTTCAAGAGCGGCTGGATCGACGCCCCGGTGCGACCGGGCAAGGCGCCCGGTGCGTTCTCGCATCCAACTGTGCCATCGGCGCATCCCTATGTGCTGATGAACTACCAGGGCAAGGCCCGGGACGTGATGACGCTGGCGCACGAGCTCGGGCACGGCGTGCATCAGGTTCTCGCCGGCCCCCAAGGGCCGCTTCTGGCGTCGACACCGCTGACGCTCGCCGAGACCGCGTCGGTGTTCGGCGAGATGCTCACCTTCCGCGCGATGCTCGCGGCGACGACCAATCCGCGCGAGCGCAAGGCGATGCTGGCGCAGAAGGTCGAGGACATGATCAATACGGTCGTGCGCCAGATCGCGTTCTACACATTTGAGCGCAAGGTGCATGAGGGCCGACGGCAGGGCGAGCTGACAAGCGACGACCTCAATCGCTTCTGGATGGAGATCCAGGGTGAAAGCCTGGGGCCGGCGGTGGAGTGCAAGGCGGGCTACGAGACGTTCTGGGCGTACATTCCGCATTTCATCCATTCGCCGTTCTACGTCTACGCCTACGCGTTCGGCGACTGTCTGGTGAACTCGCTCTACGGGCTCTATCAAGAGGCGCATCCGGGCTTCGTGACCAAGTATTTCGAGATGCTGAAGGCTGGTGGCTCGAAGCATCATTCCGAGCTTCTGGCGCCGTTCGGATTGGATGCACGCGATCCGGCCTTCTGGGCAAAAGGACTGGGCGTGCTCGAGGGGTTCATCGACGAGCTCGAGGCCATGGACGCGGTTACGTAGGAGGCGCTTCAACTCGCGGTGGCGGCCCTGGCCCCGTGGTGATCTACTGGCAACATGAGTGAAATTTCTGTCCCCAAGCACGATGCGAACGCGCTCCTGCACGGCGAGGAGCCGATCATTCAGGAGTTTCTGGCGCCTCTCGCTGCCGGCTATCCGGGCGCATTCGGGCTCAAGGACGATTGCGCGACGATTTCGCCGACTCCGGGTCACGACATCGTGGTGAAGACCGATCCGGTGGCCGCAGGGGTTCACTTTCTCGACGGCGACCCGCCGTCCGACATCGGCTGGAAGGCGCTGGCGGTCAACGTTTCGGACCTGGCGGCGAAGGGGGCCGTGCCGCGGGCCTACCTGATGGCCTTGAGCTTTCCTGAAGCGCCGACGCGGACCTGGATGAACGACTTCGCGCGGGGCCTCGGAGAAGCGCAAACTGCCTTCGGAATGCACCTCATAGGAGGGGATACCGATCGCAGACCGGGCCCAGTGACAGTGTCGATCGCGGTTTTCGGAGAGGTACCGACCGGGACGATGGTGCGCCGGGGCACGGCACGAGCGGGCGACGCGCTGTTTGTGACGGGGAGCCTAGGACAGTCTGCGCTCGGCCTCCGACTGTTGCGGGAGCCTGGACTCGGCGGGTCGTGGGGGCTTGATGCGGTGGCTGTCGGTGAGGCAGTCGAAAGATTCCGCCGTCCGAAGCCACGGTTGGCGCTGCGGGACCCGCTTCGGAGCTTCGCCTCGGCGGCGATGGATTTGTCGGACGGACTCGTGAAGGATCTCGGGCGCATGTGCCGGGCGAGCGGCTGCGGGGCAATCGTCCACGCCGACGCTGTCCCGCGCGGGAAAGCTGGCGACGCAGCGGTTGCGCACGATGCAGTACATTGGGGCGATATCCTCGGGTCTGGAGACGATTACGAGGTGCTGGTTGCGGTCGCGCCCGACAAGGCGGGGCAATTCGAGGCGGTTGCGAACGAGGCCGGACAGAAGGCCGCGATGCCGTTTTCCGTCACACGCATCGGAGAGATGACGGCGGGGAGACACGTCGAGATGCGCGATGGACACGGGCAGCCGATCGCCCTGGCGCGGGCCGGCTGGGACCACTTCTAGGGGTCAATACCTGTGTCGCGACGGCAACATACGGCCTGAGCCCCCATGAATTAACCGCCGGAGACGATAGAGCTAACCGCGATCGTCGCTGGCGTGTTGCAACAGCGCATCTGTTGGGGCATGGTCCGCGCGCGAATCCCGGGCCTGGCGCGGCGGACGGTCGTGTTGCGACACTCGTCCATCGATCCGTCGATCGAGGCCTGCCTACCCGATCCTACTCCAACGCTCGAACTGGGGGAGTTTTCTCATGAGCACCGTGATGTGGGCCATCATTATCGGCGGCCTGCTCTCGATCGTCTACGGAGCGATCACCATCAAGTCGGTGATGGCCGCCGACGCCGGCAACGCACGCATGCAGGAGATTGCCGGTGCCATCCAGGAAGGCGCCCAGGCGTATCTTTCGCGCCAGTACACCACGATCGCCATTGCCGGCGTTCCGATCTTCCTCCTGGTCGGTTTCCTTCTGGGCTGGCTCGTCGCGTTCGGCTTCCTGATCGGTGCGGTACTTTCAGGCATCGCCGGTTTCATCGGCATGCACGTCTCGGTGCGCGCTAACGTGCGAACGGCCCAGGCTTCGACCCAGTCGCTTGGGGAGGGCCTGTCGATGGCCTTCAAGGCGGGCGCCGTGACCGGCCTGCTCGTCGCGGGGCTCGCGCTTCTCGGTGTTGCCGTCTACTACGCGATCCTTACCGGGCCGATGGGCTTGAGCTCGACGAGCCGTACGGTCATCGATGCGTTGGTGGCGCTGGGCTTCGGCGCTTCGCTGATCTCGATCTTCGCGCGTCTCGGCGGCGGCATCTTCACCAAAGGTGCGGACGTCGGCGGCGACCTCGTTGGCAAGGTGGAAGCGGGCATCCCCGAGGACGACCCGCGTAACCCGGCAACGATCGCGGACAACGTGGGCGACAACGTCGGCGACTGCGCCGGCATGGCCGCCGACCTGTTCGAGACATATGCCGTGACCGTGGTCGCGACCATGGTGCTCGCCGCGATCTATTTCGCGGGCCAGGCGGTCGTGACGAACCTGATGATCTACCCGCTCGCCATCTGTGCGGCCTGTGTGGTGACCTCGATCATCGGCACGTACTTCGTGAAGCTCGGCGCCAACAACTCGATCATGGGCGCCCTCTACAAGGGCATCATCGCCACGGGCGTGCTGTCGCTGATCGCGCTCTATCCAATCACCGACACCCTGCTCGGCATGGGCACGAAGTACACGGCGCGCGGACTCACCTTCACAGGCATGGACCTGTTTTGGTGCGGCGTCGTCGGTCTCGTGATCACCGCGGCGATCATCGTGGTGACGGAGTACTACACGGGCATCGGCTACCGCCCGGTCCGTGACATCAGCCAAGCCTCGGTGACGGGGCACGGCACGAACGTGATCCAGGGTCTTGCCGTGTCGCTCGAAGCGACCGCGCTGCCGGCGCTGATCATCATCATCGGCATCATCGTGACCTTCAAGCTGGCGGGGCTGTTCGGCATCGCCATCGCGGTGACGACGATGCTGGCGCTTGCCGGCATGGTGGTGGCCCTCGACGCGTTCGGTCCGGTGACGGACAATGCGGGCGGCATCGCCGAGATGTCGGGTCTGCCGAAGGAGATCCGCAAGACGACGGATGCTCTCGACGCGGTGGGCAACACGACCAAGGCCGTCACCAAGGGCTATGCCATCGGCTCAGCCGGTCTCGGAGCGCTCGTGCTGTTCGCCGCCTATAACGAGGACCTGCATCACTTCATCGACCAGGCAAAGACGACGCCGGCTTCGATGTTCCACAACCTCAGCGTCGACTTCTCGCTGTCCAATCCCTACGTTGTGGTTGGGCTCCTGTTCGGTGGTTTGCTCCCCTATCTATTCGGTGGCATCGCGATGACGGCGGTTGGCCGCGCCGCGGCGTCGATCGTCGAGGAGGTGCGTCGCCAGTTCAAGGAGAAGCCGGGCATCATGAAGGGCACCGAAAAGCCCGACTATGCCCGCGCGGTCGACCTGCTGACGCGGGCCGCCATCAAGGAGATGGTGGTGCCGTCGCTGCTGCCGGTGCTGTCGCCGATCGTCTGTTTCTTCGTCGTCAAGTGGCTTGCCGGTCCGGGACATGCATTCGCGGCGCTGGGCGCCATGCTGCTCGGCGTGATCGTGAACGGCTTGTTCGTCGCGATCTCGATGACCTCGGGCGGCGGCGCCTGGGACAACGCCAAGAAGGCTTTCGAGGACGGCTTCGTCGACAAGGACGGCGTCAAGCACCTCAAGGGCTCGGACGCTCACAAGGCGTCGGTCACCGGTGACACGGTCGGCGATCCCTACAAGGACACGGCTGGGCCGGCCGTCAATCCGATGATCAAGATCACCAATATCGTGGCGCTGCTGCTGCTGGCGGTTCTCGGCCACTGATCCCGGCCGACGCGCCGACAGACGGACAAGAAAGAGGGGCGGAACCCGCGGGTTCCGCCCCTCTTTGCTTCCGGATTGGCGCTCGGTGCGGCCCGGGTCGTTCCCGGCGTTCTCGCTTACCAGATGTTCCAGCGGACGCCGGCGCGGATCGCGTGCTCGTGGGTATCGCCGATGGTCAGCTTGGAGTTCACGAAATTGCTGCCGTTGATGGTCTCGGAGAGGGCGATGCGCGTATCGAAATCGACCGAGCCGATGTACGTGTAGCGGTAGCTCAGGTCGAGAACCATGCCGTGATCGAGGGTATAGGCGAGGCCGGCCGTCGCGGCGACGGCGGGAGCGAGCTGGCGGCCCGTGCCCTGACCTGAGAAGGTACGGGTGTGGAATGGAGCCGTCGGATTGGCCAAATCGGTGGCGTTCTCGATCGTCTCGTGGTCGCGATCGATGTTGCGCACGGCGAAGCCGACACCCAGACCGACATACGGGACGAAGCGCGATCCACGCTCAACGAGGTCCCAGTAGAGGTTTGCCAGGGCCACGGTGCTACGCACCTCGGTGTGCTCGCGGGTGTCGCCGTCGATACGTACGGTCCTGCCGGTGTTGCCGGTATCGTAGATTGCCGGCGAGCCGGTGTAGCTGTACGTCGCGTCGATGTGGGCGTCGCCCTTGCTGCGAACGTCGACGGTGATGTCGCCGCGCAGGCGCGGGGTGAAGTAGGCGCCGACGCCGACGCCGACCATCGCGAAAGTGTCGAAGTCTCCGGTGAACCAGCTCGAGCGGGCTCCGAACATGGTGCCCTCGAGCGGATCACGGTCGAGGCCGTAGAGATTTTGCGAGGTGGAGGGTGCGGCGCCGTCGACGAGGCCGCCGCCGACATCAGCGCGCAAGTACCACTTGAATGTCTCCATCACCGGGATCGGCGCTGGGACCGGAATACCGCCGCGATCCTTGATGCTGCCGCCACGGTTCCAGTCGGCCGCTTGAGCGGTTGGGGCCGCTACCGTCAGCGCAAGACCCATCATCAGGCAAAGTTTCGTCAATCGCATTTGCGTCGATCCCTCGAATGCACCGGCATCGGGCCCGGCTGTTCTGCAACGGCCGGGCTTCGCCCGAGGAGCAAGCGTTCGCGTCACTGTCACGGAGGGCTTCTTGAGTGCCCGCCGGCTACGCCGACGCAAATACGCAGACGATCGACGACTTCCTTCCTCGTGCCGTATCACTGGCGAGAATGGAGGCTAACGCTTAAAAAGCGCTTAAGCCTTGAGCCAAAGGAAGACTGCGAGACGAAGGGCTCAACGAGAGCCTGGATTGCGGTCAACGAGGATCGGGCCTAGAAGGCCCGGGCCATCCTCAAGGCGGTGCGGCCCGGCCGGGGCCGGACGGCTCGTCAGTGCAGCGAATTCGTGGTTCCAGAGCAATTCAATGTCCGAGAGCGGGTTCGAGACACAGCGCGGGTATTTTGCCATTGGCGCCGAGCGCATGTCGAAGAGCCTGAACCTAGGCAACCTGATGCGCTCCGCGCATGCCTTCGGGGCCGCCTTCACGTTTACAATCGGGGCCACCTACAGCGCGCTCGAAGCGCTTGCGGATACCTCGCGCAGCGCGCAGCACCTGCCACACTACGACTGGGGGAGCGTCGACGATATCGCTCTGCCTCGGGGCTGCATGCTCGTCGGGATCGAGCTTCTGGAGGATGCAATCGATTTGCCGCGGTTTCGGCATCCGTCACGCGCCGCCTATGTGCTGGGGCCCGAAAAGGGATCGCTGTCGCCAGAGCTTCTAAGACGGTGCGACGTTACGGTGAAAATCCCGACACGGTTCTGCGTCAACGTTGCCATGGCGGGTGCCATCGTCATGTACGACCGTTACATATCGCGACAGACGAGCGGTCGCCTTCCGGGCGCTCCAGCATTGCCGCGAAGTCGTGCGTGAAAATGCCGGGTGCTTCCGATGCGGCGCTCGAATGATGACGCCGTCACGGTGTTGCCCATACGTCGTGCATAAGTGACGTTCTCGGGGCATTGCTGCTGGACACAGGGGGCACGAGCAAGCATATGCCGATCAGGATCAAGGACAGACGGGTGCGAAGATCGCTTTATTCATGACCAGACACGGTAAAATCACCTGCGCAATCTTCTTGCTGCTCACAGTCGTAGGGGCGGGCGTGCCGCTGGCCGGCGCGGCGGAGCTCGTGGGCGCCCACAGTGACTGGAAGACCTATCGGCACGGTGCGGGAGACGAGAAGTTATGTTTTGCCGTTTCGGAGCCCGGGGAAGCGAATCCGAAGGGACTCCAGCGGCAAAGTCCTCATGTCTACGTCACCGCCTGGCCAAAAGCCGGCGTGAAAGCCGAAATCAGCGTGCTGATCGGGGCTGCGCTGAAGAAGGGCGTGGAGATCAAGGCCGACGTCGACGGCAGTCAGTTCGACCTCTTTCCCGACGGGGATCGCGCGTACGTGAGCAACGCGAACGAGGAAGTGAAGTTGCTGGACGCGATGCGGCGAGGCCGCTCGCTGACGATAACGGCGACGACGGCGAGCGGTCAGCAGACGCGTGACGTCTACTCGCTCTCGGGCGTCACGGCCGCCGTGCAGGCGATGTCATCCGATTGCTCGTGAACGCGAAGTCGTGACCGGTATGTGAGCCGGGTAGTGCTTGCGCCGCGCGCGATTGTATCCGATCTGAAGCGTCGACTTGCCAACAAGGCGACATTCTGACGGAGCATTCCCATGATCGATTGGCGCACTTTCGCCGCCGCCGCACTTCTTGCGCTGCATTGGTCGACTGGCGCCTCGGCGCAGGGCTGGAACATTGCCCCGCCCGGGTATGTCTACAAGCCGGCTACGCCCTGCCTCGATGATCCGGTGCGCGCTTCGAAACCGCTCAGGCCGGGCGGTGCCACGTACAAGGTGTGTGAGGATCAAGTCGCCTATCTGGAGCAATCGATCGAGGAAGCGCGACGCGAGGGGAAACTCCTCATCGTCACCGTGGGCGCGACGTGGTGCCCGTGGTGCGCGGCGCTGCAGCGCGCGATGCCGGGGCCGGAGTTCTTCGGGCGCAAGGGCGATGCCATCGACTACGCGAAGACGTTCAAGCACATCGAGATCGGGCTATCGACGGCGCACAAGGGGCGCAATGCTCTGATCTACAGCGGAGACACGGTCGTAAAGGCGCTGCTCGCGCGTGCGAACGGCGTCAAACTCGAGGCCATACCGTTCGTGTTCGTCATCGATCCGGCGCAGCCAGGGCGCGTCTTTGCGCGCAATACGAAGGATCTCTCCGACTTCGCGACCGGCGGACAGAACATGGCCGGATTTCGCAAAGCGGTCGCCGAGGGCGTGGCCTATCTGAAGGCCGGCCAGAGGGCGGCCGTACAATAGGCGCGGCCGCTCGATGATCCAGGAGACGAAGGATGACCGGTCCGACCGGCCATCCTTTCGTCATCGGGCAGAGCGAAAGCGTCAGTCGCGCAGGAGGTCGTTGATCGAGGTTTTGGCGCGCGTCTGCGCGTCCACGGTCTTGACGATCACGGCGCAGTAGAGGCCCGGGCCGGTCATGCCGTTCGGCAGCGGCAGCCCCGGCAGTGATCCGGGCACGACGACCGAGTAGGGCGGCACCTTGCCCATGTGGATCTGGCCGGTCGAGCGGTCCACGATCTTCGTGGTGGCGGAGATGAAGACCCCCATCGAAAGCACCGAGCCTTCGCCGACGATGACGCCCTCGACGACTTCGGAACGGGCGCCGATGAAGCAGTTGTCCTCGATGATGACGGGGTTGGCTTGCAGAGGCTCGAGCACGCCACCGATGCCGACGCCGCCGGACAGATGGCAATCCTTCCCGATCTGCGCGCAGGAGCCGACGGTAGCCCAGGTGTCGACCATGGTGCGCTCGCCGACGTAGGCGCCGAGGTTCACGAAAGAGGGCATCAATACGACGTTGGGAGCGATATAGGAGCCGCGCCGGACCACTGCGCCCGGGACGGCCCGGAAACCGGCCTTCTTGAAGTCTTCCGGACCCATGCCATCGAACTTCGACGGGACCTTGTCCCACCACGAGGCGCCGCCCGGCGCGCCTGAGATGAGCCCCATATCGTTCAGGCGGAACGAGAGCAGGACGGCCTTCTTCAGCCATTGATTGACCACCCATTCCTCGCCGCGCTTCTCGGCGGTACGGGCCGTGCCCTTGTCGAGCATGTCGATGGCGGTCTCAACGGCATCGCGTACGGACCCTTTGGTCGATGCGTTGACGGTGTCGCGCGCCTCCCAGGCGGCTTCGATCGTCTGCTGCAGGTCGGCGGTCGACATACGGGGCTCCTTAGCTTTTTCGCCTAGCGTTCCGGCAGGCGTTGTGGCGCGGCTGCCGCCGGCCTGTCAATTGCGCGGTCGCCGGCAAGGACCTGTACCGGCAAGGCTGACGGCGCCGTCATCAACAGAAATATCGGCTGTGGATCGTATCGGCGCCGCTCGAATCCGCATACCCGATTCTTCTTAAGTGACCGGGCGTTAGGCCGGCGAACCGCAGGAGACGATGATGGCTGCGAAGAAGAGCGAGAGCACGAGCGGCAAAGCGGCCGCTGCCGCTGCGAAAGTGCTGAAGGACCCGAAGGCCAGCAAGGACGCCAAGACGGCGGCGGCCTCCGCGCTTACCCAGAGCAAGAGCAAGGAAGTAACGAGCGCCAAGGCGGCCAGTGCGGCTGCCAAGGTGATGCGCGATCCCAAGGCCAGCAAGAGCGCGAAGACAGCGGCTGCCTCTGCGCTGACGCAGAAGCCGGGCAAGAAGAAGTAGGCGAGAACGCGGGCTTTCCGATCCGGCGACCGCCAGCCGGCGAGCCGCTGATAAGGCCCGGATGTGCTTCCGCTCTGGCGTAAATCGATGCCGGGCTCCATGATCGGAGTCCGGCATTTTCTGCGACTCCCATCCGTCGAAAGGACGGCCCATCATGAAGTTCGGTCTGAGCACGATCACCAGCCGCGTCTTCACCTCACCCGAGACCTATGTCGCCGTGGCCTCGGCGGCCGAGCGGGCGGGATTCGATTTTCTCTCGGTCAGCGACCATCTGATTGTTCCGGCACAATACGAGTCGCACTATCCGTACGTGGCCGGCGGTACATTCGCGCCTGCCCAACACGGTCATTGTTTCGACCAGCTTTCGACCGTGGCGTTTCTCGCAGCAGCCACCAGCAGGCTCAAGCTTCTGACGTCGGTGCTCGTCGTGCCGCACCGTCCGGCGATGCTCACGGCCAAGATGCTGGCGACGATCGACGTGCTATCGAACGGGCGGCTGATCGTGGGTGCTGGCGCCGGCTGGATGAAAGAGGAGTTTGCGGCTCTCGGCGCCAATTTTCCGGATCGTGGCGCCGTGACGGACGAGAGCCTGGCAGCGTTCATCGCGCTCTGGACAAAGGAGCGGGCGTCTTTCCACGGCAAGCATGTCAACTTCGACGAGGTCATCTTCGAGCCGAAGCCCGTGCAGAAGCCGCATCCGCCGCTTTGGATCGGTGGCGAGAGTCCACCGGCTATCCGGCGCGCCATCACCTACGGAACGACCTGGTACCCTGGAAACAACAGCCAGACGATGCAGCTCAACACGGCGCAACGCCTGGCGTCGGGAATCGAGAAGGTGCGCGCGCAATGCGAGAAGGCCGGCCGCGATCCGCAGACACTCGGGATCTCGCTCCTCGTGCAGGACCACTTCGAGTGGGGCGACCACAAGACCGCGGACGGCTCCGGGCGGCGGATGTTCACCGGCTCCTCGGACGATATGCTCGCGGATGCCGAGGCTTTAGGGTCGATCGGCGTCGGTCATGTCGCGCTGAGGCTGGGCGGCAACAATGCGCGTGAGGCGGCCGATCGCATCGAGCGGTTCGGTGCCGAGGTCATCGCGCGGCATAAGGCGTGACGCGGACCGTGTCGCTGATTGCGCCGCTGGCGGCGTGGGCCGGCGGTGAGGCATCAACTATCTTGGGACTTCTTTGCTCATGAAGGTCGGCCTCTTCATCACCAACCAGCAGAAGGTCGGCGCCGACATGGTGCAGGCGCTCGGCGACCAGATCGCGATGGTGCACCATGCGCGCGACCGAGGCTGGGATTCACTCCTTACAGGGCAGCACTACCTGAACGAGGGCGACAACAAGCAGCTGCAGCTGGTGCCGTTCCTGGCGCGGCTCGCCGCCGAGGCCGGAGAAATGACGATCGGCACGGGCATCCTGCTGCTCAATCTTCACAATCCGGTCTACACGGCCGAGACGATCGCCACGCTCGACATTCTGGCGAAGGGCAACTTCGTGTTCGGCGTGGGGCTCGGCTACCGCGACATGGAATTCGACGCGTTTGCGGTGCCGAAAGGTGCGCGCGTCAAGCGGTTCGAGGCCTATCTGGATCTCGTGCAGCAGTTGTGGACGGGAAAGCCGGTCAGCTACGAGGATGAGACGTGCCGGCTCGACAACGTGGTGATGAACATCCGGCCAATTCAGCAACCGCGTCCGCCGATCTGGATCGCGGCGAACAACGATCCGGCTGTCCGACGCGCGGCGCGCCTCGCGGATGCCTGGTTCATCAACCCGCATGCGACGCTCGACTCGCTTCGTCGGATGATGTCGGTCTATCGCGACGAGCTGGCGGCCTGCGGCAAGCCGTTCCCACGAGACCTGCCGGTGTTCAAGGAGGTCTTCTGCGCCAAGGACCGGCGCACGGCGATCGAGATGGCGGCGCCCTATCTCGGCGGCAAGTATGCCGACTATGCCAAGTGGGGGCAGGACAAAGTGATGCCGGACGATGCCGACTTCTCGCGATCGTTCGAACAGTTGACCGAGGGCCGTTTCATTCTCGGCTCGCCGGAGGATTGCTTCGCCCAGCTCAAGCCGTACTGGGCCGAGCTCGGATGCAGCCATCTCGTGGTACGGACGAACTGGGCCGGCATGCCTGCGTCCGTATCGTTGCCGAGCATGCGGCTGATCTCGGACGAGCTACTGCCGGCCTTGAGGACGGTGGAGATCGACCGTGGGTAGGCCGAGGGGCGGGTAGACGAAATCGTCCTGCGTCGCGTCCCGACGCCATTGGCGACGGCTCGCACCCGGCCTGATCTCACGCGGCCTTTGCCGCCTCTTTCGCTTCCGGCGTGAAGATCCAGTCGGCCATGACCTGGCAGCGGCGCATGTGGCGCGGCTCGTCGGGGCGATAATCGGCAATGGCGTTATGGACGGTCGACAGGTTGTCCCAGCAGAGGACGTCGCCCTCGGTCCAGCGGTGCGCGTATTTGTACTTCTCCTGAGACTGGTGCTTGAACAGATAGTCGAGAAGCTCGTCGCTCTCGGCCTTGGGCATTCCGTCGATCTGGGTAACGTAGCCGACGTTACAGTAGAGCGCCTTGCGGCCGGAGATCGGGTGGGTGAGCACCATCGGGTGCGAGACCGGCGGCTTGGCGGCGCGCTGCTCCGGCGTCAGCGGTTTTCTCTGTGTGCCCGGCCGCTTCAACATCATCTCCCAGAACTTGTTGAAGTCGTGCGTGGCGGTACGTCCTTCGATGCGCTTCTTGATGTCCTCGGGAAGGTCGGCATATGCCGCGTACATATTGAGGAATTCGGTGTTGCCGAGCGGTACGCCATTCCTGACGGGCACCCTGATCGCGTGGAGGACGTTCAAGAACGCAATCGGCTCGGAATAGCTCATGTCGGTGTGCCAGTCCTGGCCCGCGTCGGCGAGGCCAATCGCCTTGCCGTTCTCGATGATGTTCGAAAGGACCATCACCTCCGGGTGGCCGGCAACGGTGTAGTGACCGGCAGCGACGTTGATCTCGAGCGAGCCGAACTCGCGGGCAAAGGCCTTATGCTGTGGGGCGTCGAGCTTCTGCCCAGGGAAGCAGAGAACGGCGTACTTGCCGAAAGCCTGCAGAATCTCCGCCTTCTCGTGGCGCGAGATCGGCTTCGACAGGTCGATACCTTCGATCCGGGCGCCGAGCGTCGCGTCGATCGGGGTGATCTTGAGCATACGGTGGTCTCCAGCGGATTGGCCGGTCCAGGGGAGGGGGCTCGCTTCACTTCCTGGCCGGCGGAGGGCTGATGCTTTCGATGTAGGCCAAGATGGCGGCAATCTCGTCGCTTGAAAAGACGAACTCGGGCATGTCCGGGTGGCCCGTCGTTATGCCTTCCGCCAGTGCCTCGGCGAGACTGTCCAGCGGGTATTTCCGCGAAAGCGTGCGAAACGGCGGTGCGGCGGCCAAGGGGCTTGCGCCTTCCCGGTCTACGGCATGGCAGCGGCTGCACTGCTCGGACAGAATTAACCTTCCCGCTGCGACCAGCGTCTCGGTGTCGGTCGCCTCGGCGAAGGCGAAAGTCGGCAACGTCGCGATCACCGCGACCGCCAGCGGGCGCAAGAGCACTTTCGGGTCGATCGACATCGGCGGCGACGGGCTCCAAGTTCGGTTGCAGACTCCCCTACTGCCTAGGGACCCTGTAAGCATGACATGGGTCAAGGCTGGAGGGCATGGCCAAACTGAACGGTCATCATAATTCAGGTTGATCAGCGGACGATTGCGGTTCCTCTTGGCCTGATCCCGTGAACCGCGCTAGAGGTTCGCACCAGATTCCAGTCGCATGAGAATGACAGCCAGCGGAGGCTAGCCCCATGACAATGACACTCGAGCAGGTCGCGCAGGCGATGGTCGCGCCGGGCCGCGGCATCCTCGCGGCAGACGAGAGCTCTGGCACGATCAAGAAGCGCTTCGACTCGATCAAAGCCGAGTCGACCGCCGACAACCGCCGTGACTATCGCGAGATGCTGTTCCGCTCAACGGATGCGATGAAGAACTACATCTCGGGTGTCATTCTCTATGACGAGACGATCCGCCAGAACGCCAAGGACGGGACCCCGCTTGCCAAGATCATCTCTGACGCCGGCTCCCTGCCCGGCATCAAGGTCGACGGCGGCACCAAGCCCCTGCAGTTCTGCCCCGGCGAGGTGGTCACCGAGGGCCTCGACGGATTGCCCGGACGGGTCAAGGAGTACGTCGGTCTCGGTGCCAAGTTCGCGAAGTGGCGTGCGGTGATCGACATCGGCGCCGGCATCCCCTCCTACACCTGCATCAAGGCGAACAGCCATGCGCTGGCGCGCTACGCTGCGATCTGCCTCGAGGGGGGGTTGGTCCCGATCGTCGAGCCCGAGGTGCTGATGGATGGCGCGCACGACATCGATCGCTGCGCCGAGGTGACGGAGTGGGTGCTCAAGGAAGTGTTCCAGGAGCTCTACTACAACCGCGTCACGCTCGAGCAGATCGTCCTGAAGCCGAACATGGTGATCGCCGGCAAGAAGTCTCCAAAGCAGGCGAGCCGCGAGGAAGTGGCCGAAAAGACGGTAAGGATCCTGAAGCGCACGGTGCCGGCGGCGGTACCGGGCATTGCGTTCCTGTCGGGCGGCCAGTCGGACGAGGATGCGACGGCGCATCTCCACCTGATGAATGCCATGGGCACGCTGCCGTGGAACCTGACCTTCTCCTACGGTCGTGCGCTGCAGGCAGCTGCGCTCAAGGCATGGTCGGGCAAGAAGGAGAACGAGGCGGCGGGTGCCAAGGCGTTCTCGCACCGGGCCAAGATGAACGGTCTCGCCGCGGCGGGTAAGTGGGCGCAGAGCCTCGAAAAGGCGGCCTGATAGCGTCCGCCAGAGTTCGGCAACGGATCAAATCACGAGGCCCGGGAGAGCGATCTCCCGGGCCTTTTGCGCATTGCCCGGAGACACGGGTGGGCGCATGATGCGCTGCAACAAGAACCCAAGCGCGCGAGGCCAACCAATGACGAGCGACTCCGGACCCGATGGCGCGCGTGTTGCAGCTCTCTATCGCTACCCCGTGAAGGGGCTGTCGCCGGAGCCGATGCAGCACGTGTCGCTCGGCGTCGGCGAGACGTTTCCGCTGGACCGGGCGTGGGCTATCGAAAATGGGCCGGGTGGGTTCGATCCAGATCATCCCCGCTACCTCCCGAAGATCCATTTCCTGATGCTGATGCGCGACGAGCGGCTGGCGACGCTCGCGACGCGGATCGAGGACGATGGAGAGACTTTGGTGATCAAGCGCGACGGAAAACAGGTGGCGCGCGGCAACCTCTCCACGCCGATCGGTCGCCAGCTCATCGAGCAGTTCCTCGCGGCCTACATGAAGGCGGAGCTACGCGGCGCGCCGAAGATCGTGTCATCGCCGGGGCATAGCTTCTCGGACATGAAGGCCAAGTGCGTGCATGTCATCAATCTGGCTTCGGTGCGCGACCTGGAGCGGATCATGGGCCGGCCGCTCGATCCGCTGCGGTTCCGGGCCAACGTCATGCTCGAGGGGTTACCGGCCTGGAGCGAGCTCGGCTGGCTCGGCAAGCGGCTGACGCTCGGAGGCGTGGTGCTCGAGGTGTTCCACCGGACGCAGCGGTGCGACGCGACGAACGTCGATCCGGGCACGGCTGCGCGCGACACGGCCATTCCCGCGGCTCTGCAAAGGGCGTTCGGGCACGCGGATTTCGGCGTCTACGGCAAGGTCGCGGGCGGCGGCGAGATCGCGGTGGGGGATGCGGCGGCCATCGGCTGACTTTGACGGCGGCGCTGCCGTTGCGCTGTGAGGCGATGATTGCCATCGCTGCGGGTGCGCGCCAGGATCGGAGCCGACGAACGAACACAAAGGGCAGGAAACAATGAACTCGGCACTCTGCAAGCGTTTCGGGATCGAGTTCCCGCTGTTCGCCTTCACGCACTGCCGGGATGTGGTGGTCGAGGTGACGAACGCCGGCGGCTTCGGGGTACTGGGTGCGGTGGCGCATACGCCGGAGACGCTGGAAATCGACCTCGCCTGGATCGACGCGCGCATCAAGGGGCCATACGGCGTCGACCTGCTCATTCCGGCGCGGATGGAGGACAAGGCGGGCGATCTGACCGCGGAAGAGCTGGCGAGCCGGGTGCCCGAGAGCCACAAGCGCCACATCGCCAGCCTGCTGGAGAAGCATGGCATCGACTCGACGGACCTGTGGACGTCGAACTGGGCGCACGACTACTCGGCGAACATGCGCGAGGACGGGGCGCAACGGCTGCTCGACGTCGCGTTCGCGCATCCCATCAAGATGTTCGTCAATGCTCTGGGGCCGCCCCCGAAATCGGTGGTGGAGCGATGCCGGGCGCAAGGCATCGCCATCGGTGCGCTGACGGGCGCACGGCAGCATGCGCTGAAGAACATCGAAGCGGGCGTGGAAATCCTGGTCGTCTCGGGCACCGAGGCCGGCGGTCACTGCGGCGAGATCTCGACCATGGTCGTGGTGCCGGAGGTGCTGGACGCGATCAAGGATCATCCCGATGTGCAGGTGCTGGCCGCGGGCGGCATCGCGACGGGCCGGCAGATGGCGGCCGTGATGGCGATGGGTGCGGCGGGGGCCTGGACCGGGTCGGTGTGGCTGACGACGGTCGAGGCCGAGACGATCCCGACGGTGAAGGCGAAGATGTTGGCGGCCACATCGCGCGACACGGTGCGCTCGCGGAGCCGGACGGGGAAGCCGACGCGGCAATTGAAGTCGCCGTGGACCGAGGCGTGGAGCGGGCCGGGCATGCCGGAGCCCTTGGAGATGCCCTTGCAGGGGATGATCTCGCGGCCGGCACTCGCCAAGGTCGATAAGCTCGCGGAGGCCGGCCACAAGGGTGCGAAGGAAATCGCGACGTATTACGTGGGGCAGGCCGTCGGGTTGATGCAGCACGAGTTGCGCGCGCGAGACGTGGTCTACGAGTTCAAAAAGGATTTCGCGGAGGCGGTGGAAAGGCTCGCCGGGACGATGGAGTAAGGGGGAAGTCGAAGCGTTGCGAAGCGTGACGCAGCTGGCGAGAAGGAGATGTGGCGCGGGGCCAACTGATCCCGTCCACGGGCTTGTCCTGGCTTGTACCGAGGACTGATCGTGCCGCGAACTCCAGACTTCGCGATGGGCCAATAGGGAACATCGCGAGCCGCTTCCGTGGCTGCAATCAGGATGCCCGCTTATGGGCGTGCTGCTGCCCCCGCCTTGACCCAGGTCAGGAAGGCAGTGATTGACGCTAGCTTCGGATGGCCGTCGCGGTGGACGACGTAGAAGCCGTAGCCGGGCAAGGTGACTCGCGAGACTGGCACCAGCGTGCCATTCGCAAATTCTGACGCGATGAGCACGTCGCTGCAAATGGCTACACCCTGTCCGACAATAGCGGCCTCTATGGCGTGCAGTTCTTCGCGGAAACTGAGGCTTGCGAGTGCCGCGAGATCTGGAACGGCCTGGTGTCGCTGGCAAGCCACGCGCTGCCAGCGCTGCCAAGTCGGTGCGTTGCCGTCCGTAGGTGGCCACTGGGCCTCGATCAACGGCAGGCACGCCAACTCGGCTGGGCTCAGCATCCGGCGCGTCATGCCGACCAGTTTCGGGCTTGCGACCACTTGGAACGTATCGCGGATTAGCTCGGTCACTATGCCGCTACCGGGTGGCTTCACGGCGTAGCGTATCGCTATGTCCGCCTCGCCTGCTTCTATGTCGAGCACGGCGTCAGTGCCGACAATATCCAGTTTCAGGCGCGGGTGCGCCTCGCGCCACCGCGGCAATCGCGGCACCAGCCAGCGCGCAGCAAAAGCATTGGTCGCGGTGATGCGGAGCCGCCCGCTCGCTCCACCTGTGCGTACCGTAGCCAATGCCTCCCCGAAGCTCTCGAGCCCGTCACGGATGACCGGGAAAAGCTGCTCACCGGCCCAGGTAAGCGCGAGCGGTCGCGGCCGTCGCCGGAATAGGGATTGGCCGCAGTGGCGTTCCAGCAGCTTGATTTGGTGGCTGATCGCAGTCGGCGTAACGCCAAGCTCGGCCGCTGCAAGCTTAAAGCTCATGTGGCGGGCGGCAGCCTCGAAGGCACGTAGCTCAATCAGTGGCGGTAGGGTGCGCATAAAATGAATGTAGATGAGTCAGATTCATCTGCACCTGAATTCTTCGAGCTTGCTTGATCGATCCCGCGCCCACCAAAATTGCTCTGTTGGACCAGAGCATCGAGCCATGAGCATGAGAAGCAGCGAAGAGGGCGACACCGTAGCCGGCTATCTGGAAGCTCTTCGCGCCCTTGCGCCGCTCGTTGCCAAGCATCGCTCAGCCTTCGACCGCGACCGGCGCCTGCCTGATGTTGTGTTCAACGCGGTCGCTGATGCTGGACTGTTTCGGCTCTGGTTGCCTCGCTCGCTCGGCGGACCAGAGATGTCTCCGCTCGGCTTCATGCAGGTTGTCGAGGCGGCGTCCGCGCTGGATGGATCGGTCGGCTGGCTCGTCGGTAACGGCGGCGGCATGAGCCGGGTCGGCGGCTATCTCCCGGCAGCGGTGGCGCGAAACTGGTTCGCGACTCCACACACCTTCATCGTGTCCGCGACCGGCGCCGTTGGTAGAGCAGAGGTCGGGGACGGTGGCTATCGCGTCACCGGCCGTTGGCCGTTCGGCAGCGGCGCCCCGCACGCCACGCACTTCATGGCGCTCGCGACCGTCGGCGGCAACCAGGCTCCGGACCAACCGCGGCTGTGCTGCTACTTCGACCGCGCCCAGGTCATGGTGCATGACACCTGGCACGTCTCGGGTCTGCGCGGCACAGGCAGCTCGGACTTCGAGGTGCGCGATGCCTTCGTGCCGAGCAGTCAGGTGCACCCGTCCATGGGCTACGTCCCGACGGACCCGGGCCTGCTCTATCGCATGCCGCCTCTCTCGGTCTTCGCGTGGACGGTGTCGGTCGTGCCGCTCGGCATCGCCCGCGGTGCCATCGATGCGTTCGTGGTACTGACTGGCAACAAGTCGCGGCTCGGCGTCGCGGGCTTCCTGCGCGACCGCGAGCTGGTGCAGGCCATGGTCGGCCGGGCCGAGACACAACACGCTGCCGCCCGTGCGCTACTCGTCGAGGCGATGACCGAGCTCATGGCCGTGACCGACATTGGCGGCGTGCGGCTCATTGCTGCGCGGGCCCGGTTGCGCACAGCAGGGGCGAATGCAGCCGAGACGGCGCTACGCATCGTCGACATGCTGGCCGCCGACGCGGGGTCAGCCGCGATCTTTGAGAGCGGGCCGCTGGAGCGCGCGATCCGCGATGTGCAGGCGGCTGCAAAGCACGTCGCGATGAGTCCGTCGAGCTACAGCATCGCCGGTAGGTTGCAACTCGGGCTCGATCCGGGGACCACGAGGTTTTGAAGGAGAGCTCCAATGCCTTGCGTGCGCATTGCCACTGGAACTTGGGCGGTAGGCATCGAGAGTAAGCTGATCGAGGCCGTGCAAGCGGCACTCGTCTCAGCCTTCAAGATCCCCGAGTGGGACCGCGATGTCGTGCTCGATATCTACGACGAGAACCGCCGCATCGTCTCGACCGGCCGATCCGAGCGCTACACGCGCGTCGAGATCATCGGCATCGCCGCCCGATCCACGGACGCCAAGCGCGCACTGTTTAAGGCCATCGCCGACACTCTCGAAGCTGTCGGCGTGCCGCGTACCGAAAGCCGCATATTTCTCATTGAACCCCCAGCCGACAGCTGGGGCATCAAGGGCGGGCAGCTTGCTTCGGAGGCGGACCTCGGATTCAAGATCGATGTGTAAAGTCGTCTGCTTCGAACAGCAGCGGACAAGCTCGACTTGGATGTTTGTGGATCGTTCTTCGGCGGTTGCGGGTCAAACGCGTCGTCTGCCGCCGCCCTTGCTAACCATCCCACGACAGATGTAGCCAGAAAGCTGCCGAGGGCAACCGGATACGAAACTGCGGCCGCATCCTGGTCAGACTTCCAACCATGGAGACTGACCATGAACGACAATGACAACCACGCGACGCCAACTGGTAAGCCGCCACGCCGGCCGCCCTGGAACAAGGGCAAGTTGATCGGCGCGAAGCCGCCGCTCCGGCAGGGGCACGTCTGGTCGATCCGGACGAGGCTTCAACTGGGGCGGCGTACCCGTGACCTCGCATTGTTCAATCTCGCCATCGACAGCAAGTTGCGCGGTTGCGACGTGGTAGCCGTTCGCGTTGATGACGTGGCCCCCAATGGCTGTGCGCTCGACCGCGGAACGGTTCGTCAGAAGAAGACCGGACGTCCGGTGCGGTTCGCCCGCAGCACTTGGCGCTCAGTGACCGGCAAGGTCAGGGTCCAAGGATTCGCTTAAAGGGATGCCGAGCGTGCGCCCACATCTGGCATCTGCACGGCTGCCAGCTCGGTGGGTGCTGGGTGCGATAGTGATGAGTGGTAGCCAATTCGTGTCGGCGTGCGCGAGCCAGGGCGGCTTCATGACTGCCCGATCCTTCCAGTTGCTGATGAAGTATGCGACCGCGATGGCTGGCGGGCTACTCGTTGACGCTGGCGATGCGGTCGCGACGGCTACCTTCCAGGTGCCTCGCTGCCGAGCGACTTGAGCCCATTGGGCATGTTCCTCGGCACCGACATCGTCGTGAAGAGCGTGCTCATTGGCCTCGCCCTTGCGTCCGTGGCAACCTGGACTGTGTGGTTCGCGAAATCACTCGAGCTTTTTGCAGCGCGCCGCGCGGCGGCTCTCAATTTGGCTCAATTGCGTGTCGCCCGCTCGCTAGCGGAAGCGCGGGTCACGATGAAGTCGGTCTCCCGCTTCGAGGCTTGCAGCTGCGGCCCTCAGAGAGATTGAGACCTCTGGTGTCGACTTGCCGGTCGAGGGTGTGAAAGAGCGTATTGCACTCGTCCTTGGTCGCTTCGAGGCAGCTGAGGGGCGGCGCATTCAGCGCGGTACCGGAGTTCTTGCAACAATCGGCTCAACCGGTCCGTTCGTGGGATTGTTTGGAACCGTGTGAGGCATCATGAACAGCTTCATCGGAATTTCGAAGGCGAACACCACGAACCTTGCCGTTGTGGCCCCAGGAATCGCTGAAGCACTCCTTGCGACGGCGGTGGGCCTGGTCGCAGCGATACCGGCCGTCGTCATCTACAATATCTTCTCGCGCTCAATCGCTAGCTATCGGGCAATCGTGGGTGACGCCTCCGCGGAGGGAGTGCTTCGGCTTGCGAGCCGCGATCTCGATCGCGCAAAGCGCCCTGTGGCGACACACGTAATGGAGTAAGGCATGGCGGTTCGTCTCAACAGCGGTGACGATGGCCCCGAAAGGGAAATTCACGATATCAATGTGACGCCCTTCATCGACGTCATTCTCGTCTGCTCATCATCTTCATGGTTGCGGCCCCCTTGTCGACAGTGGACGTCGCCGTCGACCTGCCGACGGCTGCCGGCCAAGCCCGCAATTCGACCTGAAAAGCCCGTGTTTCTACTCACGATCAAGGCGGACCGCTCGTTCGCAGTGGCTGAGGAGGCAGTTGCTAAAGCCGATCTCATCCAGGCGCTCCTCGCAGCAGTGAAGCAGGACACGGCGCAGCGCATCTATTTACGCGCCGACAAGACGGTTCCCTATGGTGAGATCATGGATGTTATGACACGTCTCAATGTAGCGGGTTTGAAAGGTCCCCTGGTAGCATTGGAGAAGCGCAGTGACCCGCGGTCTCGACAGTAGGGGCGCGTTGCTGACTGCGGCGCGGTGGACAGCGTGCGCCACTCGTCGCGGGGCTGCACATGCCGCAGCAGCCGTGGCGATCACCCGGCAAAGTGCACCGGTCATCGCCGACAATACAACTGGTGCCTATGCGGTCGACATCGCGCCGGAGGCTGTCGCGCTGATGGACGTGTCCAAGGACATCGCGCCCGGTCAATTGCAGCCGGCTCACGCAGCCTCAGCCGCACCCGCGCCGAAAGAGACCGAGCGGAGAAGCCTCGTGATGAGCCACCAGAATCGATTGTGAGTGACACGTCCCTGCCTGAGCTGGCCAAACTTCCAAGCCTAGCGGGTGGAGAACTTCCTCCGATCGACTCTCAACATCCCGCTAAAGGCAGCCTCCTGCCACAGCAACTGCCGCTGCGCCGCCAGATCAGCTTCGGCGCCGCAAGTGATTGCCTCAAGACGGCTCCTGTGCCGCTGCTCAAACAATCGGTTCACCGAACGAGGCCATGCAAAGGCCCTAACCACCTGGCAAGCCGTGTGCTTGATCAGATCGAGCGCAATAAGCGCTATCCCGCCGCCGCGCGCGCAAAGCGTTACCAGGGCCTGGTCATCGTCACGTTCCGGCTCGACGACAAAGGGCAGCTTGTCCATGCCGCAATTGGCGGCACGTCTGGCATTGCTGCGCTTGATGCCGGGTATTGCCATACTCAAGCGCCTCACCCTTCCCTGTGCCACCCGAAGCACTGGCAACTTCCAGGATCACGCTGTCCGTTCCGGTGCGTTTCAGTTGCGCTGACTTGGTTGGCGATTGCTCGCCGCTCGCCGAACCGACCGTGTGTCTTGAGCAATACGTACAGGGCTCCCCGTCGTGCATCCGACCCGGGCCCGATCGAGGAGCGATCAGTCGTCGCGATAGGACCGGAAGCAGACAGTCAGGGTGCTCGGATCTCACATGACCGCGACTTCGCCTTTGGGTCAATTTCGATGCTCGGAAATTGCGGCGCGATGGGGCCTTGGGACCCGTCGGCCTTCGCCGAGGGCACGCGAGCCCGAGGATGACAAATCGAGAGGCTGCGGCTTGGTCTGCGTCGAGTCAAAAGCGTCGATGGGCTTGGTCGAATCGTCCGGCTGACGGGTGTGATGCCTCCGTCACCCGTCCAGCTTGGTCCGCAAGAATTCCGTCATTGCGCTGAATGCCCGGCCGCAATCCGGGCCGTGGGTGCGGCGGCGGATGAAGCCGTGGATCATGCGGTTGGCGCGGGAGAAGCCGGTCTCGACGCCGGCGGCGATGAGCCGTTGTGCGTAGGCGATGCCGTCGTCGATCAGCGGGTCGTGCTCGGCGACGAGGACGTAGGCAGGGGGCAGCCCCGAGAGATCGTCGGCGACGAGCGGGGTGGCGAGCGGGTCGGTGGAGTGGCCGGCTTTCTCCTCGCCGAGATAATCGCGCCAGTAGCCGCGCATGCTGGCTGTGGTGAGGCCGGGTGCCTCGGCATTGCGGGCGTAGGCCGGAGCCGTCAGGCGGTCGGTAAGACAGGGATAGATGAGGCCCTGGCAACGCAGCGCCGGCTTGCCGTTCTGGCGGGCCCAAAGGGCGGTCGCGGCGGCAAGATTACCGCCGGCGCTGTCGCCGACAACGCCGAGGCGGGTGGGATCCACGCCGTAAGTCTTCGGGTTGGTGTGCATGTCGATCACGACATCGACGCAATCATTGAGCGCGGTCGGGTATTTGTTCTCGGGCGCCAGGCGATAGTCGACGCTCACCGTGACGGCGCCCGTCTCGGCCGCGAGGCCCCAGCCGGTGGTGTCGCTCGAGTCCGGGTCGCCCTTCACGAATCCGCCGCCGTGGAAGTAGGAAACGCCGGCGCCGCTGCCACCGCCGGCGGGCGTGTAGACGCGAACCGGGATGGCGTGGCCGTCGCGGGCTTTCACGGTGCGGTCCTCGACCTTCATGCCGGCGGGCGGCGGAACCCAGCTCGCCTTCGAGTAGACGGCCCAGTTGCGGCGGATATCGGCGATCTCGGTCGCGGGCGGGAGCTTGTCGCGCTCGGCGATCAGCGGGGCCATCTCAGGGTGCAGATCGAAAGCCATGCTCGCATTCCCTCTTTTCGCGGAGTCACGATGTGCGGACCGGATACTTCGGCTCGAACTGTTGGCGCCGGCGGAAAACCTGTCCTAGGCTTTCCATCCTGGCACACAGACGAAGAACGGCAAGCCGGAGGAAACGCCATGGCAGACCAGCACGATCTCGTCATTCGCGGCGGCATAGTGGTCGATGGGACGGGGGCAGAGCCCTACGAGGCGGATGTTGCCATCGACGGCGGGCGCATCGGCGCCATTGGATCGGTTGCAGGCAAGGGCGCCGAGGAGATAGCGGCGAAAGGCCGGATCGTGACGCCCGGCTTCGTCGACCTGCACACCCACTACGACGCGCAGGTGACCTGGTCGAGCCAGATCACGCCGTCATCATGGAACGGCGTGACGACGGCCGTGATCGGCAATTGCGGGGTCGGCTTTGCGCCGTGCCAGCCGCACCAGCGCGACATGCTGGTGAAGCTGATGGAGGGCGTGGAGGACATTCCCGAGGTGGTGCTGACCGAGGGGCTGCCGTGGACGTGGCAGACCTTCGAGGACTACCTCGACGTACTGGAGGCCAGGCCGTTCGATCTCGATGTGGTGACGCAGGTGCCGCACGCGGCGTTGCGCGTCTACGTGATGGGCGAGCGCGGCGCCAATCGCGAGCCGGCGACGGCAGAGGACCGCGCGAAGATGGCGTCACTGGCAGCGGCGGGCATCAGGGCGGGGGCGCTCGGCTTCTCGACGTCGCGCACGCTCAACCACAAGACCCTCGACGGACGGCCGATCCCGACGCTGAAGGCGGACGAAGCCGAGCTGATGGAGATCGCGCTGGCGCTGAAGGCCGAAGGTGCGGGCTGGCTGCAGGTGATCTCCGATTTCGACGAGCCGGACGAGGAGATGGCGCTACTCAGGCGGCTTGCCGAGCGGTCGGGGCGGCCGATGTCGATCACGGTGCTGCAGCGGGACAACAAGCCCGAGGAATGGCGGCGGTTGATGGCACGGATGGCCGATGCGCAGAAGGCGGGCGTGAACATCATGGGGCAGGTGCTGACGCGGCCAACGGGAATCATGCTCGGCTTCGAGATCTCGCAGAACCCGTTCATCGGCCGGCCCAGCTGGAGGGAGGTCGAGGGGCTGCCATTCGCAGAGAAGATGAAGCGGCTGGCGACGCCGGAGCTGCGGGCGCGCCTCATCTCAGAGGCGGACGAGGACGCGTCGCTGATGCGGCGCGTGACCAAGTGGGACCGCATCTTCCCGCTCGGCGATCCGCCGGACTACGAGCCGGCAGCGGAGACGAGCGTCGCGGCGCGCGCGGCCCGCGAGGGGCGCAATCCAGCCGAGGTCGCCTACGACATGCTGCTGGAGAAAGGCGGCAAGGCAATCCTCTACCGCCCGCTCTCGAATTACACGTACGGGACGCTCGACACGGTTCGCGACATGATGTGCCATCCGAACGCGCTGATCGGGCTCGGTGATGGCGGCGCGCACGTCGGCATCCTGTCGGATGCTAGCGCCATCACCTACATGCTGACGCATTGGGCACGCGACCGGACACGCGGGCCGAAGCTGCCACTTGCCTGGGCGGTGAAGCGGCTGACCAGCGACAACGCCCGGGCGATCGGGCTCCTGGATCGAGGTGTGATCCGGCGCGGGGCGAAGGCGGACATCAACGTGATCGACTTCGACCGGCTGAAGCTGCACGCGCCGGAAGTTCGCTACGACCTGCCGAGCGGCGGACGGCGGCTCGTCCAGCGGGTGGATGGCTACGAGGCGACGATCGTCTCGGGCGCGGTGGTCAACCGCGAGGGGCAGGCGACCGGAAAACTGCCCGGACGGCTGGTGCGCGGGGCCAAGGGCGGGGGGATGGCGCAGGCGGCGGAGTGACGTTGGTCACACCGGGTGGCGGACGTCTCCGGTTTCGAGACCGGGTCCGCTTGTCTGACGTTGTCGCCGGACGTGAAGCCGCCTAAGCTCTCCCCACTGGAATCAAGTTCGAGAGGCTCACATGACCGCTCATTCGACCGCTGCGGACGGCAAGATCCGCGTCTACTGGCACCCTGGCTGAACCAGCTGCCTCCGCACCAAGGAGTTCCTTGGCAGACACAATATCGAGTTCGTGTCCCGCAACGTGGTCGAAGACCCGTCCGGCTGGGACGAGATGAAGCCTTTCGGCGTGCGGATGCTGCCCCTGGTGACGCGCGGCGACCGCTACGCCAACGGGCAGTCGCTGCGTGACGTCGCGGAGCTGGTCGGCGTCGATATCGGCGAGCAAACGATCCTGCCGCCGGAGGAGCTGGCGAGCCGTATCGTGCGCATCCTGCAGGCCGAGCAGCGGTTCTTCGGACAAATGCCCGAGGACAAGATGCAGGGCGAGGTGCCGGGCCGGCCGCGGTCGTTCGCGAACCTGGCGTGGCACACGTTCAACGTGGTCGACGCTTGGCTCGAGCACGAGGTGGAAGGCTTGCCCCTCAAGGTGGAAGCCTACGCGCGGAACGCTCCCAAGGACGCCTGCAGCAAGGCGGATATTCTCGCCTACGGGGCGGATGTCGAGCAGCGCTTCAAGCAGTGGTGGGACACCCAAGGCCAGTTCACCGACTTCGAGGACGAGGCCGAGACCTACTACGCCAAGCAGTCGAAGCACGATTTCCTCGAGCGCACGACGTGGCACTCCGGCCAACACTGCCGGCAGATGATGATGATCCTCGAGGACTTCATCGGCGTGAAGCCAGTGGACCCGCTGCCGGATTCGATGTGGGCGGGGCTGCCGATGCCGGAGAAGGTGTGGGACGACGAGAAGCCGATCAAGTGAGCGGTACTCGGTTATGGAAAGCCGAAAGGGCGGTCGTCTGGACCGCCCTTTCTCTTTTTCTCAGGTCCGCTCCTGATCTCCGAGCCTGTATAGCTTGGTGAGCAGGGCATCGAGGCCGCCGGCGCCCGATCCCGCATGCAGATCGATACGGCCGACCTTCTCGACGAGGCGCTCCAGGGCCTCGAGCTCCTTCAGCTTCAAGAGGAGCGGGTTGTCCTCCATCAGCCGGGCCGTGTTGAGAAGCGAGCGCGTGGCCGCCGTCTCCTCCTGGCGACGGATGAGGTTCGCCTTCGCGACCCGCTCTGCTTCCACGACCTTGTTCAAGAGCTCGCGCACGTCGCCCGGCAGGATCACGTCCTTGACGCCGATCTCGCCGATCTCGGCGCCGAGATCGCGGGCACGGGCCGTCACGAAGGCACGGACCTCCTGGTCGATCGCGTCGCGCGCGGCCAGGATGTCGTCGAGCGTACGCGTGGCCACCGCCTCACGGATCGCGAACTGGACGAGCCGGTAGAGCGTGTTCGGCACGTCCGCCGAGGTGATCGCGGCCTTCTCCGGATCGGCGATCCGATAGAATGCCGTCAACGTGACGCGCACCGAGACGCGGTCCTTGGTCAGGATCTCCTGCGCCGTGACCTCGAGGGGCTGCGGGCGGAGGTCGATCTTGGCAATGCGGACCTGACGGCCGACGTTCCAGAAGGCATGCCGGCCGGGGCCGAGCCGTTCCTTCAAGGCACCGTCAACGATCAACAGACCCGCCTCGTACGCCTCTACCGTCGCATGCACGACCATGGTCGAGCGGGCGAGGTCGAGCCGGTCGAGATGGCGCTTCTCGACGCGCAGGCCGGCTGCGGTGTCGATGCGTTCGATCTCGACGAGCGTCAGCGTCTTCCAGAAGGCACGCGTCGTCGATGGCGGCACGAGAAACTTCGGTTCGCCGTCGAGCGAGACGATGGCGACCTCGTTGGCGCCCGTCTGCAGGATTGCGAAGTGCTCGGCCGCGATCTCGGGCTTCGTCTTCTCGACCAGAAGCGCGCGCTCGACGGGGACCTCAGCCCGCACAACCTTCACAGTCTCTGCCTTGAGGCGCGAGAACGGATCGTAGGCGCTGAAGCGGCCCGGGGCGAGCAGGCGCTCGAACCGGCCGTCTCGCGTCAGGAACGCCCGCTCGTCGTCCTTCACGACGACAGTCAAATAGCGGAACGGCGTCATCACACGTCTCCAATACGTTTCTTCTTCTTCAAATCCCGTACGCTCATTGCGACAGGTCGCCGGCACCCACCCCACGTCGATAGAGCGGGGCCACGTTTGAGCTGGCAGTCGAGCGATCCGCCGCTTGGCGCGTCCCGTCCGTGCCCGCAAGCGCGTACGGCCGGTGCCAGAGCCTTGGACCGCTTTCGTGCAAGCGGTATCCACGTGGCCACGGAGCGCTTTCGACGCTCACCCTTGCGCGGTGCCCTCAGCCGTGGCTTCAGGCACTTTGGTCGGGCCGGGGAAGGAGCCGGCTCCCCAGTGTCATATCGGTCCCAAACCGAGTGTGCTTAACAGGCACATGGTGCACGACGTGGGAGTCGAACCCACGACCAACAGAGTATCAGTCTGTCGCTCTACCCACTGAGCTAGTCGCGAGGAGCAATAGAAGGGAATCGAACCCTCGACCTCCGGATCTCTCCGGCGCTCTGCCACTGAGCTACAATTGCGGGAGCAAAAGGCCGCGGAACACACCACCGCAAAGCGGCGCGCGCCAGCCGGGATCTCAACGAGCCCGGACCCTAGGCGTCCTGAAGCGCGGCGTGCATAGAAAAGGATTTGGGCGGAATTATTGCAGACGGTGAAAATGTTATAAGCGCGGGAAAGCGAATCGGCCGCAATGCCAGGAGATGGCAATGAGCAATAGTGTGCCTGTTCCAGGTCTCGCCGGAGTCGAGCATATCGGCCTCGTGGTGCCGGACCTCGATGCGGCGACGGCGTTCTTCGTAGACGTCCTCGCCGGCGTGCCGCTTTACGACGTCGGGCCTTTCGCCGGGCCGGAAGACTGGATGGCGGGGCATCTCGCGGGGGCGACGGGAGCCCACATCCATCGCATGCGCATGATCGCGGTGGCAAACGGGCCGTCGATCGAGCTGATCGAGCTGACGCGTCGCGACGGAGCACAGGGCGCGAGCAAGGACGCAGCGCCAGACGGATGGCACATCGCATTCTACGTCGATGACATGGACCGGGCACTCGCGGCGCTCAAGGAGCACAGATGCCAGATCCTGAGCGGGCCCGTCGAGATGACGGAGGGGCCGAGCGCGGGCCTCGCCTGGCTTTACTTCAGGGCACCGTGGGGCCAGCAGCTGGAACTCGTCAGCTATCCCGACGGGATCGCGGCCTACCGCGCGCTCACGCGTCAGGTCTGGCGACCGCGCTCGTAACCGCGGGGAGGGCGCGGCAGTCAGCGTCCTTCTCGTGTCTGCTCCTCGTCCTCATACAATCTCTTCGTCGCCGCCTCGGTCTCGCGTACGGCTTTCGGATCGCGCTCGAACTCTTCTGTCTTGCGGAGTCCGTAATACAGAGCGGCCCCGAGCACGACGATGCCGATCACAGTCGGCAGGAACCACATCCAACCTGTCATCGCACCACCTCCATTCCGGACAACGATCGGCGGCATGCGATGGTTGCAGCGCGAGGTACCTTCGAAGCCAGTAAAGAGGGCTTGGCCGACCTGCAGTCGTAAGCCTAGGCTATGGCTATCAATGCCGCCGGCCAGAAAAGCGGCTGGATAGTCCAGGAGTTCGCCCATGGCCTACGAATCGATCAGTGTCGAGCCTTTAAGCCCTGTCATCGGTGCCGAAATCAAAGGCGTCGATCTGTCGAAACCGCTTGGAAATCAGCAGTTCAAGGAAATCCACGACGCGCTTTCCGAGCATCTCGTGATTTTCTTTCGCGACCAGGACATCGATCTCGAGCAGCAGAAAGATTTCGGACGACGGTTCGGAAAGCTGCACATTCATCCCACGGCGCCGGCCCCCGAAGGACATCCAGAGATCCTGGTCATCAAGGCCGATGCGAAGTCGAAGGCCGTGGCAGGGAACCGATGGCACTCGGACGTGTCCTGCGATCCCGAGCCGCCGATGGGCTCGATCCTGCACATGCGAGAGCTTCCATCGTCAGGCGGGGATACGATGTTCGCCAACATGTATGCCGCCTACGAAGCGCTGTCAGAGCCGATCAAGCACCTGATCGATGGCCTCAAGGCCTGGCACGAGAGCGAGCACGTGCACCGCGGCACGCTGGGGCACACAAAGCTGCAAAAGGGGCTGACTGAATGGCCACGCTCGCTGCATCCGATGGTGCGCACGCACCCCGTGACGGGGAAGAAGGCGCTCTTCGTCAATTCAGGTTTCACGACGCGGATCGAAGGGCTGACGGAGAAGGAGAGCCGGGCGCTTCTCGACATGCTGTTCGACCATGTGCGCACGCCCGAGTTCCAGTGCCGGTTCCGGTGGAAGGAAAAATCACTTGCCTTCTGGGACAACCGGTGCACGCAGCACTACGCCCTGTGGGACTACTACCCGCACTCCAGGCTCGGATATCGCGTGACCGTGTGCGGTGACAAGCCGGTCTGACGCGGGTCTGCCGGGCCGACACCTGACCACGAGATGCGTGGCGGGGCCGCCGCGCGGGGAGCTTTCTGGCCACAAGAGCCGTTTCTGCAAGCCAAGGCCAGTGTGCAGGGCGCGTGCGAAGCGTGCTGCATGTCGGTCTCGAAGCACATGCTGGCCTCGACGCGCCGGCTCGTTTAAATCCGATCGAACGTCCACAGGTCGAAGGACGATCCATGACACACACCACGCGTCTATTGTTCTTCGCCGGCTCGGCTCGCGAAGGCTCCTTCAACAAGCGGCTCGCGCGCCTCGCACACGACGTGGCGGAGGCCAACGGCATCGCCGCGACGTTCGCGGACCTCGGCGATTATCCGATGCCGATCTACGACGGAGATCTCGAGCAGCGCGAGGGCCAGCCCGAGAACGCGCACAAGCTCAAGGCGTTGATGAGCGTTCATGACGGCATCTTCATCGCCTGCCCCGAGTACAACGCGTCGGTGGCGCCGCTCTTGAAGAACTCGCTCGACTGGGTGAGCCGCATAAGGGCCGAGGGGGAAGCGCCTCTCGCGGTCTACCGCACAAGGGTCTTCGCGCTCGGCTCGGCCTCTCCGGGAGCACTTGGCGGCTTCCGGTCATTGATGGCGGTGCGGCAGATTCTCGAGCTCGGGGTCGGCGCGCTCGTGCTGCCGGACCAGATCGCCGTGGCGCGGGCGAACGAGGCCTTCAACGACGAAGGACATCTCAAGGACAAGGGGCAAATGGCTCTGCTGAAGACGGTGGTGCAGAAGCTCGTCAGGGCCGCGCACGTGATGCGAGGCGAGGACGAAAAATGAGCGATCTTCTCGATGCCCGGCAGCGGCTGTTCGTTGCGCTGGATGTGGCGGACGTCAATCGGGCCCGGCAACTCGTCGAGGCGCTCGGCGACAGCGTTGCGGCCTACAAGGTGGGGCTGGAGCTGCTGTTCGGCGGTGGGCTCGAGTTCGCGCAAGGCCTCAAGGCGGCCGGGCGGAGCGTGTTCCTCGACATGAAGCTTCTGGACATCGCCAATACGGTCGAAAAGGCTGCCGCGAACATCGCGGCGCTCGGCCTCGACTATCTCACAGTGCATGCTACGGACCGGAAGACGCTCGATGCCGCGGTGAAGGGCCGCGGGTCGGCGAAGCTGAAGCTGCTCGGGGTAACCGTGCTCACCAGCCTGACGAAGGAAGACCTGGAGGAGCAAGGCGTCAAGGGTGCGAGTCCTGCCGAGCTCGTGGTGCACCGCGCCAGACTGGCGCGGGACGCGGGGTTCGACGGGGTGATCGCCTCGGGGCAGGAGGCGGCGCTGGTCAGGGCGGCGATCCCGAAGGACTTCCTGATCGTGACGCCCGGTATTCGGTTGCCCGGGGGAGAGGCTGGCGACCAGGCACGCGTGATGACACCCGAGGCAGCCATAGGGGCGGGAGCAACGCATCTGGTCGTCGGCCGCCCAATCACCGCGGCGGCCGATGCGCGCAGCGTCGCCCAGGAAATCGTCCGGCGTATCGCGGGCGCGTGAAGTGCACAGAGAGGAGAGAAAGATGGCCAAGGGATACTGGATCGCTCACGTCGATGTGACGAACGCGGAAGGCTACAAGGAGTATGTGGCTCTCAACGCCAAGGCTTTCGAGAAGTACGGGGCGAAGTTCCTGGTGCGAGGCGGCTCCTTCGTGCTGAAGAGCGGCACGGCGAGAGCACGGCATGTCGTGCTCGAATTCAAGGATTACCAGACGGCGCTCGATTGCTACGAGAGCCCCGAGTACAAGGCGGCCTGCGCGGTGCGCGACAAGAACTCGACGGCCGACGTGATCGTGATCGAGGGCTACGACGGTTGATCCAGCCCGATGACGCGAACAAGAGCGCGGGAAAGTCGAGGCATCGGAGCCGGCGCGCGGGCCGGCTCCGGAGCAGACAGACGAGAAAGCGTCAGCGGTCGAGCCACACGTCGTCGAAGCGCCAGTTGTTGTAAATGCTGTTCTGGTGCAGCGTGAAATTCTTCACGTGCGGGTACCAGCACAGGCCGGCGATGCCCTGCACGATGATCGGCCGCGCCACGTCCTTGGCAAGAAGCTCCTCGATCTCCCAGACAATCTTCTTGCGCTTCTCGGGATCGAATTCCTGCGACTGCTTAGCCGTAAGGGCGTCGACATCCTTATTGCAGTACTTCGTATAGTTCCGCTCCGAGCCGCACGAGTAGTTCTCGTAGAGCTGGACATCGGGGTCATCGATGGCGGCCGCCGTGGTGTTGAGGCCTACTGTGAAGTCGCCGCGAGCCACCTTGCCGAACCAGATCGAGGCATCGACGACATCGAGCTCGGCGTCGACGTGGACCGATTTCAGCTGGTCGACGAGGATGACCGCCGGGTCGCGGTAGAGGGGGACGCTGCGCGTCGATACCTTGATCTTCAACGGATTGGAGGTCGTGTAGCCAAGACTTTCCATGATCTTCTTGGCTTCGGCACGATTGGCCTCCACGGTGCCGCCATAGCCAGGCAACTTGGCCGCCACGTCAGGCGGCATGCCCCAGCTCCCCTCGGGCGGAGCCATCATGACGCCGCCGATCTTCGTCTTGCCCTGGTAAATGATCGTGTTGAACGCCTGCCGATCGAGCGACAAAGCGAGTGCGTGACGCAGCTTGTCGTTGTCGAAGGGCGGCTTGTTTCGGTTTACGATCAGGTTCACCGAGTTGTTCGTCGGAGGGATCTCGCAATGGGCTTTCGGCGCCTGCGAGAGGATGTCCTTGACCAGCGGCGGGGTCAGGTCGAGGGCGAAGGTCATGTCGAGATCGCCGGCGACGAAGGAGAGAATGCGCGTCGAGCGGTTGGGGATGACGCGAAACTCTATACCGTCGAGATATGGATGGCCCTTCTTCCAGTAGTCCGGATTTCGCGCGAGGACGACGTTTTCATTGCTTTTGAAGCTGACAAACTTGAAGGGGCCGGTGCCGATCGGTTTGGTGCGCATCTCGGCGGCAGGGACGTGGCAGGGGTAGACGGGGTTGTAGCCCGTGGCGAAAAGCGAGACGAAAGCGGGCTGCGGGCGAGCAAGCTCGAACGTGACCTCGTGGTCGCCATTGCTCGTCACCTGCTTGAGGTTCTGCCACCAGATGCGCCTCGGGTTCTTACGGAAGCGGTCCTTGGCCTTGCCCTGCAGCAGGGCCATGGTGCACTCGACATCCTTTGCAGTGAATGGCTTGCCGTCGTGCCATTTGACGCCGGCTCGAAGCTTGAAGGTCAGCTTGGTTTTCGTTGCATCCCAAGACCAGCTCGTGGCCAGCTCGGGCTGGATGGTGTCGGCGGTATTCAATGCCTTGTGCTGGTCGTAGAGGACGAGGTTCGAGAACACCGGCATGAAGGGGACGGTGGTCGAGACCGTCGCCTCCTCGTGGATCGAGGCGCTGGGCGGATTGTCCCAGAGATACATGCGGAGCGTTCCGCCGGATTTCTGAGCATAGGCCGGCGCGCACGCGCACAGCAGCGCGAGCGCGGCCGCTCCCCCGCGGTAGAACGTCTTCATCCTGTTTCCTCCCGTTGAGTGCCCGGTCTGCGGGCTTGTCCGGTGTCCGTGCGAAACGGGCGCCGGCCGACCACTATAGGGCTTCGCCCCGCGGGCAGTCATGTGGGACGTCTTTGACGCGGCGCGAGAGCGTTGCGTTCGGGCGAAATCGGTCCCTACACTCGATGCACAAGGACAGACGCTCGCCATTCGGGAGGAGGAGCCACCATGCGCCAGATCGTGCTCGTCGGGTTTTTGCAGGCGCAGAACTGCTCGAATTTCGCAGGATCGTGGCGGCATCCGGAGTCGCGGCTGGATTTCCTGGATCCCGAGTTCTACGCCAACATCGCGCGCACGCTCGAGGCCGGGAAATTCCAGCTCTGCTTCTTCGACGACCGGCTCGGGATGCCCGAGTTCCACGGTGGACGCTTCGCAGAGGCCATCGAGAACGGCATTCGATGCGTGAAGATGGACCCGATCGCCTGCCTGATGCCGATGGCCATGGCGACGAGCCGCATCGGTCTCGGCGCCACATACTCGGTCACCTACTACCAGCCTTTCCATGTTGCACGGATGTTCGCGACGCTCGACCACATGACGCGCGGAAGGGCGGCCTGGAACGTCGTGACCTCGATGAACGACATCGAGGCCATGAACATGGGGCAGAAGGGCGCGCCGCCGCACGACAGCCGCTATGACCGGGCCGACGAGTTCATGGAGATCGTGCACGGGCATTGGGACACCTGGGCCGACGACGCGCTGATCGTCGACCGCGCCACGCAGCGCTTCGGCGATGCCTCAAAAGTGCGGCGCATAGACTACAAGGGCGAGCACTTCTCCTCGCGCGGGCCGTTCACGGTGCCGCGGACACCGCAGGGGCAACCTGTGGTGATCCAGGCCGGACAGTCGGGCCGGGGGCGCAAGTTCGCGGCGCGCTGGGGCGAGGTCATCTTCACGTCGAACCCCAACCGCGAGGATGCCGCCAAGGCCTACGCCGAGATGAAGGCCGATGCCGCGAGCCGCGGGCGAAATCCGGACCACATGAAGATCGCGACGCTCTGTCATCCGGTGGTCGGCAAGACGAAGGCGGAGGCCGAGGACAAGCGCGCCTTCATCGAGCAGCTGCCGCTCGAGGTGGACAGCCTGATGCTGCTCTCGGAGAACAACAACTTCGATTTCGGCTCGAAGCCGATCGATGAGCCGTTCACGCAGGCCGAGCTCGACTCGATGACTGGCACGCAGGGCGGCAAGGATCGCGTGCTGAAGACGCTGGCGGGCAAGCGCATGCCGACGCCGCGGGACTTCATCGAGATCACGCGGCGCGGAAAGCTGCCGCATCCGTGGGTCGGCACGCCGAAGGATATCGCCGACATCATGGAGGAGTGGTTCACGACGCCAGCCTGCGACGGCTTCGTGGTGGGTGCGCCTTGCGTGCCGGGGTCGTACGAAGATTTCGTGCGCCTCGTGGTTCCCGAGCTGCAACGGCGCGGGCTGTTCCACAAGGACTACGCGGGGACGACGCTGCGGGAGAACCTGGGACTACCGCGGCCGGTGGTGAAGAGGGGGTAGCCCTCCCGAGTTCAGCGACCGAAGAAGTTGCGCCAGCGCGCGCGGCTGCACGCGCGGCGCGGTGGTGGCATGTTCCCGTTCGCCGATCTCGGAGGCATGGTCGGCCGCATGGTAGCTGAGAACGCGGCAGGCAATGTTGCACGGGGGCTTGCAAGATCCGATGTCTGATAGAGTCAAAGGCTCAATTGATCTCGCCAACGGGCTTGGCCGCCCATTTCTGTTTGCCGAGACGACACTGATGGTCGGCCCCGTGGGGTGCACTCTTTCAGACGCTTCCCTGACAAGAGCGGGTAGCCATGCGCTGCACACGTAGCACCCGCCCCGTGCCGCGCATCATGGCGCGTTCCGGTGGCTCGGGGGGTGTGGTAGGGCTCCCTTTGTCTGCCGAGGTGCGTCCTGTTTGCCGAAGCGGCATGAGCTACACCAGCACGGACGACGCACGACCCAATGACACTCGATGCCGACAGGGCCGTCTACGATCTCACGCCGGCCGGGCGCATCATCGTGCTTTTCGGCGTGGTGCTTGCGTCGACCTGCTACACGGCGACGATCCTCGTTGCGACGACGCTCTTGCCGCAGATGCAGGGTGGGCTGTCGGCGACGCAGGACGAGATCTCCTGGGTGATGACCTTCAACATCATCGCCACGGCGGTGGCCACGCCCATGACCGGGTGGCTCGTCGCCCGGTTCGGCCGGCGAAAGACGATGATGGGATGCCTCGCCGGCTTCACCGGGGCGACGCTGATGTGCGGGGCCTCGACGTCGCTCGAGATGCTGGTTTTCTGGCGCATCATGCAGGGCGGGCTCGGGGCGCCGCTGGTGCCGCTGAGCCAGACGCTGCTGCTGGACAGCTTTCCGCGACGCCAGCACGGCATGGTGATGTCGCTCTACGGCATGTCGAACATTCTCGGGCCGGTGATCGGGCCGACGCTCGGCGGCTACATCGGCGAGCAGATGGGGTGGCCGTGGGGCTTCTACATGGTGCTGCCGGTGAGCGTGCTGGCGTTCGTACTGTTCCGGACTTTCCTGCCTCCCGACCATTCCGACCGCAAGGGGGCGCCGCTCGACTGGATCGGCTTCTTGTCGCTTTCGGCAGCGATCGCCTCGGCGCAGCTCGTTCTGTCGCGGGGGCAGCGCCTCGACTGGTACGATTCGACGGAAATCTGGGTCTCGACAGTATTGGCCGTCGTCGCGTTCTACATCTTCCTGTCGCACAGTCTCACGGCTGAGCGAACGTTCCTCAATCTCGGGCATTTTCGCGACCGGAACTATGCGATCGGTTGCGTTCTGGTGACGCTCTACGGAATGCTCAACTTCGCCCCGATCGTCCTGATGCCGCCGCTGCTGCAACAGCATGCCGGATTCCCGGACTCGGCGATCGGGGCCTATGTGGCGTGGCGCGGCGTCGGGAACGGCTGCGGCTTCTTCACTGCCATGTGGCTGCAACGGCTCGATCCGCGGATCACGATGATCTTCGCAACGTTGGTGCAGACCTCATCGGGATGGTGGATCGCGCACCTCAATCTCGACGTCGACCAGACGACGCTTGCGATCAACAGCCTGATGCAGGGCTTCTCGGTCGGTGTGTTCTGGGTTCCGCTGACCGTCGCGACGTTCTCGACGCTGGCGCCGGAGCATCGAGCGGAAGGCTCGAGCGTGTTCCATCTCCTGAGAAACCTCGGGTCGAGTCTTTTCATCTCGGTGGCGGTGACCGAGATCGTTCGCACGACGGGGGCGAACTACAGCCGGCTGACGGAGCTGGCAACGGCCTACAACAAAGCCTGGCACCTGCCGTGGGTGACGGGGGCGTGGACGGTGGAGACGCTATCGGGGATCGCGCGGCTGTCGAAGGAGATCACTCGGCAGGCGACCATGATCGGGTTCACCAACGCATTCGTGCTCTACACGCTGCTTTCGGCGATGGCGGTGCCGCTCTGTCTGCTGATCCGGCCGCCGCGGCGAGGATAAAGTCCCGGCGGGGCCGAGGCCGGTCAGCCGGGGAAGCGCAACGAACGAGAGATGGTACGGGCGCCAGGCACGCCGGGGGCGCCGACTCGGGGGAGCGCGACGCTGTCGGCCCACTTTGTACCCAGCGTGAGGTGCAGGATGCCGATGGGAGCGTAGGGCGGGTCGGGCTCGGTCAGTCGGTTCTCCAGCTCGTGCCACGCGGGTGGAGCGAGGTGGGCGATCCAATTGCACGTCGCAGGGAGGCGCACCTCTCGCAAGCCGTGGTCGTAGATCGCGACGTTGAGGGCAATCTGGTCGACCATGTTGGCGGAGCGTGTCGCGGCATCGGCCAGCACCTCGCCCCACATCGACCACGCCGGCGAGGCAGCCGAGATGGCGAAGACTCCTGCGTTGTTGAGCGGCCGGCGGATCAGGCGGGCCGCGGCCTCGGGGCCGAAGGCTTCGGCGTAGGCGCGGCCGTTTGCGGCTTCGAAGTCGTCGCGGCTGTCGCGAAGATTCGCGTAGGAGCGATGGACCTCTGGAACGAGCGCGATGTCGCCGAGGCGCGCCGCATCGCGCAGAAGATCGATCGCGGCCCAATTCTGAACCCAGACGTCGGCATCGAGCCAGATGTAGGTCGCGTAGCCCGGAAAGTAGCGCTTCAGATAAGGGCGGGCCGTCATGGCGCGGTAGCTGGGCGGAACGGTGAGCCGGTCGGCGAATGCGACATCCCAACCAGGCGCGACGAGACGCGCGCCGCGGTCGCGGCACCATTCGAGGTCTGCTGTGCCGAGGCCACAGTCGAGAACCCCGAGGTCGATGGCGGCGCTCTCCGGATGCGTGAGAAGCGATGCGATCATCTCACGCATCAGGGGGGAGTAGCGCGCGTCGGCGCCGGTCACGACGATGGTATCGGAGGGCACGCGGGCTTTCTCCAGCGGCTGGGAGGGCTCAAACAGACCCGACTATACATCAAGGGGCGAGGGCGCGTGCCGTTGCCGATCACGGATCCAACATTCTGCGTTGATCGCACAGGGGGCCGTCAGCTTTTCTCGGGAGGCGACAAGGCTTGTCGCAATTCGTCGACCCGGCGAGCGGATGCCGCCCACTCGGCCGCCTTGATGTAGTTGTCGGATAGCCAGTTCAATGAACCAAGGACGACGGTGAATGCCGATGCGACCTGCATGATCTCGCCGAGGGACAGCTCGCCGGCCATGTACTTGGGAGCCGTCAGGAGGAGCGGAAGAACGGGGGAAAAAAAGGTGTTTCCATTGGCGAGCCAGGTCACCCGGCAATACTCCCTGATAACCTGCCGCCAGCGTGCCATCACCACGTCGAGCGCCTCGGTGACGCGGTCAAATCCGCTGCCTCGGTGGGCTGGTGCTCCGGGGGGAAAATCAGATTCGACAACCTTTGTTATTTCGAAGAGGAGCCGGGATTCAGCCTCGTTCTTCTGTGCCAGACGGCGAACCAGGGGTTGCCCGACCAAATAGACCGAGGGTGTCAGGATCGATGCATAGAGCAGCGCCGCGATGGCCAAGTAGGCCGGGATCGTGATCTCACGTCCCCACAAGGAGAAGTGAGCCGAGCCACCGACAAGGCTGAGCACGCCGACAAACGTCGTTGCGAGCAGAAGGGCGCTCGTGAAGCCCACGGTCAGCTCGATCGCAGGCTCCAATGCAAGCCGCACGTCCTGGGCGAGTCGAAACTCCGGGCTGCCGGGGTTTTCGTCCGGCACGTCGGGCGAAGTACTCTCGGACTTCTTCCTCCAGTCCTCGATAATCCTATCGGTGACCCATTTTCGCCAATCGATCTGCAATGTCATCTGGCACTTGACCATGGCCACGGCGAACCCTGCACCCGCGAGTACCAAACCAAGCAATATCGTGATGCCTCGGAGAAGAAGCTCCGAGTCGCGCTTCTCGAGCATGTCGAAGAACCAGCGCTGCCAGCGGTTCAGTCCAATGTTGACCAGCAGGTTCATGAGAACGAGGACCACGATGGCAGAGGCCAGAAGCCACGCGTATCGGGCCGATCCGCTGTACCAAAAGCCCGAAGCGAACCTCAGGAATCGCGTTGCAGAGCCGTTTGCTCCAGCTTCGGGAAGAACTTGCTGCTCAAGCCGCTCGGTCATGGGCGCTACGCTTCAACGGATCACGACGCCGCAAGTCCCAAAATATCTTCGCGTTTTTCCATCGGCAGAGAAAGCTCAGCTCTTGGTCTTCCCGCGCTCCTTCATCATGGCTTGCGCAGCCTCATAGGCCATGCGTGCCGCGTCGACAGGGACATAACGCCCCCTCCAACCTGCGCGGCATCCCGGTGCGCCGCATAGATTCCAGTGAGGGCCGCCATGGCAAACCTGTCCAGCAAGGTCGGCTGCTCACTCGACTTATCGTTCGGCATCGGGGGCATTCCTCTGGCCGCTACCAATCGAACCTGGCCGGCGCCGGTCGTCGGACGGGTTTCGTGGAAGCATGTTTGCCCGTCGCGCCGTGACGTGCCTTGGCCTGCATCAATCGCGGCGGGGCCGGGTGCATTGCGGCAATCTCAATCCTTCCCGCTCCGAAGAAGCCGCTTCAGGCCATAGATGGCCTCCAGCGCCGCCTTGGGGGTGAGATCGTCCGGGTTCAAGGCCGAGAGCGCCTTCTCGACCTCAGTCGGCTCGTTGCGCTGCGTGAGGAAGGATTTCGGGCGGGCAGCGGCGAAGAGCGGCAACTCGTCGAGACCGCCGGCACCGGCGACAGCAGGGATCGCGCCCTTCGATTTGCCGCTTCGGCCTTTCGCTTCGCCCTTTTCCAGAACGGAAAGGACCTCGGCCGCACGATCGATCACGGCGGATGGGAGGCCGGCAAGCTTGGCGACCTGGATGCCGTAGCTGCGGTCGGCGGCGCCGCTTCTCACCTTGTGCAGAAAGACGATTTCGTCGTGCCATTCCTTGACGTCGATGGTCGCGTTGGCGACCTCGGGCAGGCGGCCGGCCAGGGTCGTCAGCTCATGATAGTGGGTTGCGAAAAGCGCCCGGCAGCGGTTGACCTCGCAAAGATGCTCGACAGTCGCCCAGGCGATCGAGAGCCCGTCGAAAGTCGCGGTTCCGCGCCCGATCTCGTCGAGAATGACGAGGCTGCGTTCCGTCGCCTGATTGAGGATGGCGGCGGTCTCGACCATCTCCACCATGAATGTCGAGCGGCCGCGGGCGAGATCGTCGGAGGCGCCGACGCGTGAAAAGAGGCGGTCAACAATGCCGATGCGGGCCGAGCGGGCGGGCACAAACGATCCCATCTGGGCCATGACGACGATGAGGGCGTTCTGGCGGAGGAACGTCGACTTGCCGGCCATGTTCGGCCCGGTGACGAGCCAGATGCGACCGTGTGCCGTCTCGTCAAAGCCCGGAGGGCGCTCGTTGTCCGTTTCGGGCTCCGGCAGGGGCTCTGCTCCGCCAAGCACGCAGTCGTTCTCGACGAATGGACCCGATTTCTGTGCCTTGAGCGCCTGCTCCACGACGGGGTGACGTGCGCCGCGGATCTCGAAGCCGGTGCCGAGGTCGAGATCGGGGCGCACATAGCCTTCCGTCTCTGCAAGCTCCGCGAGACCCGCGAGGCAATCGATCTCGGCGAGGGCTGCTGCGACGTCGCCCAGCGGGCGCTCGTTGGCGCGGATGTCGGCTTCGAGCGCAGCGAACACCTCCAGCTCGATGGTGAGGGCGTTCTCGGCGGCGGAAGCGATGCGGCCCTCGGCCTCCTCAAGCTCGGCGGTGGTGAAGCGCATCGCGTTCGCCATGGTCTGGCGATGCCGGAAGAGCGCATCATGCGGGGCGGACTGGAGCGGCCGGGCGTTGAGCGCGGTGACCTCGATGTAAAAGCCCAGAATGTTGTTGTGGCGCACCTTCAGCGATTTGACGCCCGTCGTCTCGATGTAGCGCGCTTCGAGGCTCGCCATGACGCGGCGGCTGTCGTCGCGCAGCTGGAGCATTTCGTCGAGGTCGGCGCGGAAACCGGCGCGGACGAAGCCACCGTCCTTCTTTTGATGAGGCGGGTCGTCGACGAGTGCCTGGTCGAGGCGGGCCGAAAGGACTGGGTCGGCGCCGGAGAGGCGGACTGCAACAGCCGTGAGATCGCCGGCGAGCCCCATTCCACCTGCTGCCCGCTCGAGAAGCGAGAGAATAGCCGCAGCGGTGGCAAGGCCGTCGCGGACGAGGCCAAGATCCCGAGGGCTGCCGCGACCAAGCACGACGCGTGATACGGCACGCGCGATGTCGGGCGAGGCGCGCAGAGCCTCGCGGATGTCATCGCGGAGTGTCGCGCGCTCAAGCAGGAAAGACACGGCGTCGAGGCGGCGGGCGATGCCTTTGGGGTCGGTGAGAGGGCTTGCGATACGAGCCGCAAGCTCGCGCGCGCCGGCGCCCGTGATGGTACGGTCAAGAGCGGCCAGAAGACTGCCGTCACGATCGCCCTGGGTGGAGCGTACCAGCTCCAGGCTGGCGCGGCTCGAGGCGTCTATGAGAAGGACGTCGGAGGGGCCGCTGCGGCGGGGGGGACGGATTGCCGGCCTGGCTCCGAGCTGAGTGAGATCGACATAGCGCAGCAGCGCGCCGATGGCGGCGAGCTCGCCGCGACCGAAGATGCCGAAGCCGCCGAGCTCGGTGACGCCGAGGCGTTCCTTCAGCAAGCGCTCGCCGGACATGCTGTCGAAAGAGACGGCCGGGACGGGCGTGGTCGCGGCCCCCATGTGCCGGGCGGGGCCAGTGAGGGCGGCATCGTCGAAGCTCGAATCGGGAAGGAGCAACTCGCCCGGAGCGAGGCGGGCCATCTCGCCCGGAAAATCCGCGGCCGCGATCTCGCCGATCTCGAACTCGCCCGTCGAAATGTCGAGCGATGCGAGAGCGACGAGGCGCGCCTTGGGCGGCGCGCCCGCGGAAGCGGGTAGCGGGAAAACGGCGGTGAGGTAGTTGCGGGCCTTGGAATCGAGGAGGCTTTCCTCGGTCAGGGTTCCGGGTGTGACAAGCCGCACGACATCGCGTTTGACGACGGCCTTGGAACCCCGCTTTCTCGCTTCGGCCGGATCCTCGAGCTGCTCGCAGACGGCCACACGATAGCCGCGGCGGATGAGGCGCTGCAGGTATTCGTCGGCGCGGTGAACGGGTACGCCGCACATCGGGATATCATTGCCGAGATGCTTGCCGCGTTTGGTCAGAACGATGCCGAGCACATCGGAGGCAATGACGGCATCCTCGAAGAAAAGCTCGTAGAAGTCGCCCATCCGATACCAGAGGATGCAGTCGGGATTGGCGGTCTTGATCTCGAGGAACTGGGCCATCGACGGAGTCACGCCGGGTGGGACCGCGGAGGACGTCGCCGCCGGGCGGCCGTCTGGCGCAGGGCCGGTGTCGGGCATGGTGGCCGGGCCGGCGTCACTTGCCGTGGCCTCTGCCTCCTTCTGCCTGTCGTTCCGGCGCATGCTGCAAATCCCCACTGGTCGTCAACGGGGCTAGGGATAGCGGAGCAGGTGCCGAGAGGAAACCGGCCTGTGCAAAGCGGGGAAACCCCGAAGGGGAGATTTCGCGCTCAGGGGAGGGTGACGACGATGGAGCCCGATGAACGGACCTCGGCGTTGGCGCCGGGAGGTACGACCAGCGTGGAGCTTTCCTCTTCGACGAGGGCCGGCCCCTCGATGCGAGCGCCCGGGCGCAGCGATGCCCGGTCGTAGATGGCAACCTCGATGAAGGCGTCCGTCGGGCTGCCGTCTCCCAGTCGGACCCGTCGACGGCGCGGCTCGGCTCGCGAGGCGCCGCCGCCGGGATCTGTGACGACCGCTGTGTCGACGACGGCCGCCTCCACGGAGACACGGATCGAGATGAACTCGATGGCGACGCTCGGCGGCGTGCGGGCAAATTTCTCGCGGTAGGCCGTTTCGAAGGCTTGCGACAGGCGCGTGCGCTGGGCTTCCGGAGCGCCAGTGTCGAACGGTCCGTCGGGGAGGGGAACGACGAGGTCGAACCCCTGGCCGACGAAGCGGCCGTCGGCGCGGCGCGTGACGACGGCGTTCCGCGCATCCACTCCGGTAACCTCGACGAGCGCTCTCGCTTCGGCCTCGAGGCGCTGGAAGGCCGCTTCCAACTCGGAGAGATCTCCAGTCGCGAGGCGGAAGCCCACCGTGGCGACGCGGTCGATGCGGGCCGGGGCCATGATGAGGCCGAGCGCCGAGGCGACGCCTGCGGAGGGCGGGCAGATGACGCGTTTCGCACCGAGCTTGGCGGCAAGTGCGGCGGCATGAACCGGGCCACCGCCGCCAGTGGCCAAAACGGCATAGGCGCGGGGATCGCGTCCTCGCTCGGCGATGTGGACGCGGGCGGCGGCCGTCATGCTCTCGTTGACGACATCGCGAATGCCGAGGGCGAGGTTGTCGATCTCGAGGCCAAGAGGTGCAGCGAGCGTCTCGAGAGCCACCCGGCTCGCGTCGAGGTCGAGTGGGATGGTGCCGCCGGCAAAGGTTTCCGGATTGAGAATGCCGAGGCGCAAGTTGGCGTCGGTGACGGTGGGCTCGGTGCCGCCGCGGCCGTAGGCGGCCGGTCCAGGCTCGGATCCGGCGCTTTCGGGACCGACCTTCAGAAGACCGATCTCGTTGGAGCGGGCGAGCGAGCCGCCGCCGGCTCCGATCTCGATCAGCTCGACAGTGGAAATGCGCAAGGGCAGGCCGCTGCCTTCGGCGAAGCGCTTCTGGCGAGCGGCCTCGAAGGAATAGGCGATGAGGGGGCGCCCGTCGTCGACCAGGCTGAGCTTGGCCGTGGTGCCGCCCATATCGAAGGCGAGCAGGCGGGGCTCGGCCTCGAGGCGACCGTAGTAGGCGGCGACCAGAGCACCGGCGGCGGGACCGGATTCGAGAAGCTGCACGGGGACGCGCATCGCCTCGGCGGCGTGCGTCAGTCCGCCGGAGGACAGCATCAGCAAGAGAGGAGCGCCGATGCCGAGGCCGGCGAGGTCGCGAGAGAGGTTGGCGATGTAGGACGCGGCGAGCGGCTTCACGTAGGCGTTGGCAACAGTCGTCGACAGCCGCTCGTACTCGCGGATCTCGGATACGACCTCGTGCGACGTGGTGACAGCCAGACCGGGCAGCGTTCGGGCGACAATCGCGGCCGCTTCGGACTCATGGGCGGGATTGGCGTAGGCGTGGAGGAAGCCGATCGCCAGCGAGGTGGCACCGGCCTCGGCGAGGGCGTGGGCGGCGAGGCGCACACCCTCGCGGTCGAGCGGCGTGGCGACACGGCCGTCCGCCGTCATGCGCTCGTCCACCTCGAGACGCAGATTGCGCGGTACCAGAGGGGCGGGGTTCTCAATGCCGATGTCGTAGAGCTCGTACTTCCTCTCGCGTCCGATCTCGAGCGTGTCGCGGAAGCCTCTGGTGGTGATGAGGCCGGTGACGGCGCCGCGGCGCTCGATCAGGGCGTTGGTGAAGAGCGTGGTCGCGTGGACGACCCGGCCGACGCCTGCCGGAGAAAGGGCGTGGCGGTCGAGTAGCGTCCGGGTGCCGTCGATCACGGCGCGAGAGGGGTCCGCGTGGGTGGTGAGCACCTTGAGCGCGTGCTGGCGTCCCGTCGCGTGGTCGAGATGCACGATGTCCGTGAAGGTGCCGCCAATATCGATGCCGAGCGAGGCGGCGCCATTCCCTGGTGTCATGTCCGGATTCCCTCAGACCCACATGGGGCAGCGGCAGCGGTCAGGCCGGCCATCGCCCGGCGACGAGAGTAGCGTGTCGGAACCGACCAGCAAGGGTGTTGCGGCCACAGCCGGAGAAGGCAACGCTTCAGGCTTTGAGCGTGGGCGCTGTGGGCTTCGCGCGGACGGTAACACCGTGCCATGGTAGAAGCCGAACTCGTTCCTTTCACTGCACCATCGGGGAAGCTTGCCAATGACCGACATGACCATCACCGGCCTCAAGACGACACTGTTGCGGGTGCCGTGGGCGGGAGAGCCGCCGGCGAACGGGATCATGCCACCGGCAGCGCGCGAATTCCTGGTGCTGGAGGTGATGACGCGCGGCGGCATCACCGGGATGGGCTACCTGCAGCCCCTGGCGGGGGGCCTCGAGACGCTCGACATGTGTCTCAAGGAAGTGATCGCGCCGATCGTACTTGGCCGGGACGCGACGGAGATCGAGGCCATCTGGCAGGCGATCTGGAAGGGAACCTACTGGATCGGCCGCATGGGTGTGCCCGTATTCTGCCTCTCGGCAGTCGACATCGCGCTCTGGGACATCATGGGGAAGAGGGCGGGACTGCCACTCTACCGGCTCTGGGGCAAGTCGCGGGACGCGGCCGAAGCCTACGGCTCCGGGTGCTGGAGAGGCCTGGGGCGCGACGGGATGATCGCGCGCGCGCAACGCTTCGTCGGCGACGGGTTCAAGGCGATCAAGATGCAGGCGGCCTACCTGCGCCCGTGGCGGGAGGATGTGAAGAACGTGCAGGCGATGCGCGATGCGCTGGGGCCTGATGTGGAGATCATGATCGACGTCAACATGGGTTGGACGGCCGACGTGGCGATCCAGGCCGGGCGCCATTTCGACGAGGTGGACGTCTACTGGATGGAAGAGCCGGTGGTCTGTGAGGATTTCGACGGCTACCGGCGGATCGCAGCCGCGCTGAAGACCCGCATTGTCGGCGGTGAAACGCACTACACGCGTTACGAGATGCGGCCGTTCTTCACGACGCCGTCGACGCCGATCCTGCAGCCGGACCCGATGCGCGGCGGCCTGACGGAACTGAGGAAAATCGCGGCGACGGCGGATACGTGGGGCATCTCGATCGCGCCTCACTGTTTTCACGAGCTGACCGTGCACTTATTGTGCTCGATCCCGAATGCGAACTATCTCGAATACATGGACTGGAACGACGATTTGTGGACCGAGCCGGTGGTGCCGGTAAAGGGCCTGGTGAAGCCACCGCAGGCCCCCGGGCATGGGCTTGCATTCAAGCCGGAGGTGCTCAAGAGCCATCGGATCGGCGGGTTCGAGAAGAAGGCCGGGTGAGCGCCCGGGCGGGGTGCGAGCCCGTGCGCGCTCCGACGGGCGGACGCCCCGCGATCAGATGCCGGCGTGACTGGCGGCGCCGATGATGGGACCAGCTTTTCCCGCCTGCAGGAGGACGACGCACATCTCATTGCCTGGCTCGGCGACGGCCTCGCGACTGATCTCGTGGCGAGACGGTTTGCCGGTCCAGACGCCGATCGGGCTCAGCTCGCGCACGACGTTGACGTATTTGACGGTCTTGCCGCGGTTCTCGCCGCGCTCGATCTTGATGTCGGATTGCCGGTGAACCATGGCAAGCCAGATGGTGGCTTCCTGGACCTGGGCGCCTGGTGGCGCCGCGCCTGTCTCGACGATCAAGTGCTTGCCGTCGATGCGGATCTTGACCGGCACGCGGGAGGCGGCAAACGATTTCTCGGTCTCGCCTATGGCGGTCTCGATGCCACTCGCGCTGCTGCCGATCACGTGAGTGCGGCCGTTGACAACCATCTGGGGCGTGTAGACCCGGCCGTCGCCGCGCTCCTTGGCGTAGGCTTTCTGGCGTGCGGAAAACTTCGGCTTGGCCAGGGTGTCCTTCCAGCCGAGGTAGTCCCAATAGTCGACGGGCAGGCTGAGCGCGATGACGTCCTTACGCTCGGCGAGCTTGCCGAGCAGCTTGTCCGCCGGAGGGCACGACGAGCAACCCTGGCTCGTGAAAAGCTCGAGGACGGCACGTACCTGACTGCTGTCTGCCGTCGCCTGACCGGAGGCCGATTGAGCAACGGCCGACGCAGAAACAGCGCCCACGCCGAACGTCGCCAGAAGCATCGCCTTGGTCAGAAATCTGGTCTTGGAAACGGGCATTTCACCGCCGTGAGTCTGGGGTCGCCGGATCGGTTCGAGCCCATGGCAGCGCTCGCTTGATCTGCCCCGTATATCGCGGTTTCACGCATCAATTGCGAGTCACGAATGGGTGACAGACAGGCACCCGGCTGGGCCATTCGATCGAGGGGCCGGCGATCGATGCCGGCCCCTCGATGAGTTCTGTTCACATGACGGATTGTCAGGCGGCGGCAAGGTTCCGCAGGACGTAGGGGAGGATGCCACCGTGACGGTAGTAGCTCATCTCGTCCTCGGTATCGATGCGGCAGAGCACAGGGACCTCCTTCGACGTGCCATCGGCGTAGGTGATCTCGACGATCACGTCCTGGCGCGGCTTGAGGTCGGTGAGACCGGCAATGTTGACGATCTCGCCGCCCTGGAGGTTGAGATCGGCAAGCGACATGCCGTCCTTGAAGACCAGCGGCAGCACGCCCATGCCGACCAGGTTCGAGCGGTGGATGCGCTCGAAGGACTGGGCGACAACGGCCCTGACGCCAAGGAGACGCGTACCCTTCGCGGCCCAATCGCGGCTCGAGCCCGTGCCGTACTCACGGCCGGCGAAGATGACGAGGGGTGTGCCCTCCTCCCTGTACTTCATCGCGGCGTCGAAGATCGACATCTGCTCGCCGGTCGGGATGTGGAAGGTGTTGCCGCCTTCCTGGCCCTGCATCATCAGGTTCTTGATGCGGATGTTGGCGAAGGTGCCACGCATCATGACGTTGTGGTTGCCGCGGCGCGCACCATAGGAGTTGAAGTCGTTGGGGCGCACCTGGCGCTCGATCAGGTAGTTGCCGGCGGGACCATCGCGTTTGATGGAGCCCGCGGGCGATATGTGGTCGGTGGTGATCGAGTCCCCAAACATCCCGAGAATGCGAGCGTTGACGACATCCTCGATCGGGCTCGGTTCCATGGTCATGCCCTCGAAGTAGGGCGGGTTGGCCACGTATGTGGAACCGGTGTTCCAGACGTAGGTGAGGCTGGCGCGCGCCCTGCCCATGGCCTGCCACTGGGCATCGCCCTTGAAGACGTCGGAGTAGCGCTTGGCAAAGGTGTCGGGCGTGACGTTGGCACGGATCATCTCGGCGATCTCGGCGGACGACGGCCAGATGTCCTTGAGGAAGACGTCGTTGCCCTCCGAGTCCTTGCCGATCGGCTCCTTCGTCAAGTCGAGGTTCATCGTGCCGGCGATCGCATAGGCGACGACCAGCGGAGGCGAGGCGAGATAGTTCGCCTTGATCTCGGCGTGGACGCGGCCCTCGAAGTTGCGGTTGCCGGAGAGGACGGCGGCGGCGACGAGGTTGCCGTCGTAGATCGCTTTCGAGATGTGCTCCGGAAGCGGACCCGAATTGCCGATGCAGACCGTGCAGCCGTAACCGGTGAGGTTGAAGCCCATCGCGTCGAGGTCAGCGGTGAGGCCGGCCTTGTCGAGGTAGTCGGTGACGACCTGGGAGCCGGGTGCGAACGACGTCTTCACCCAAGGCTTGACCTTCAGACCCTTGGCGCGCGCATTGCGGGCGACGAGACCGGCCGCGATGAGCACGGAGGGGTTCGAGGTGTTGGTGCAGGACGTGATGGCGGCAATGGCGATGTCGCCGTCGCCGAACTCGTAGTCGGTGCCTTCCACCTTGACCTTATGGCCAGGGGCTGCGCCCTTGACGATGTCGGGCGCGGCCTTGGCGAAACCGGACTTGGCGTCGGCGAGGAGGACGCGATCCTGGGGACGCTTGGGGCCGGCGAGCGACGGCTCGACGCTCGAGATGTCCAGTTCCAGCACATCGGTGAAGACCGGCTCGTGACCCGGCTCACGCCACATGCCCTGGGCCTTTGCGTAGGCCTCGACGAGGGCGACGCGGTCGGCAGCGCGGCCGGTCGCGGTCAGGTACTTCATGGTGTCGCCGTCGACGGGGAAGAAGCCGCAGGTGGCGCCGTACTCGGGTGCCATGTTGGCGATGGTGGCGCGATCCTCGAGCGAGAGGTGATCGAGGCCGTCGCCGAAGAATTCGACGAACTTCTCGACCACGCCACGCTTGCGGAGCATCTGGGTTACGGTGAGAACCAGGTCGGTGGCCGTGATGCCTTCCTTGAGCTTGCCCTTCAGGCGGAAGCCGATCACCTCGGGAATGACCATGGCGACGGGCTGGCCGAGCATGGCCGCCTCGGCCTCGATGCCGCCGACGCCCCAGCCGAGAACGGCAAGGCCGTTGACCATCGTGGTGTGGCTATCGGTGCCGATGCAGGTGTCGGGGAAAGCCTGCGTGACCTTTCCGGCTTCCTTGGTCCAGACGGTCTGGGCGAGATATTCGAGGTTGACCTGGTGGCAGATGCCGGTGCCCGGAGGGACAACCTTGAAGTTGTTGAAGGCCGAGCCTCCCCAGCGGAGGAACTCGTAGCGCTCCTTGTTGCGCTCGTACTCGACGTCGACGTTCTTCTTGAATGCTTCGGGGCTGCCGAAGTAGTCGACCTGGACCGAGTGGTCGATGACGAGGTCGACGGGAACCAGCGGATTGATCTTGGCGGGATCGCCGCCCATCGCGGCCATGGCGTCGCGCATCGCGGCAAGGTCGACGACGCAGGGGACGCCGGTGAAGTCCTGAAGAAGGACGCGGGCCGGGCGATAGGCGATCTCGGCCTTCGACGTCTTGGTCTCGAGCCACTTGGCCATGGCACGGATGTCGTCGGCATTGACCGAGCGGCCGTCCTCATGACGGAGAAGGTTCTCGAGGAGGACCTTCAGGGAGAAGGGAAGCTTCGAGATGCCGGCGAGGCCGTTGGCCTCGGCATCGGGAAGGGAAAAATACTCGTATGTCTTACTGCCGACCGTCAGCGTCTTCCTGCATTTGAACGTGTCGAGCGAGGTTGGGGTGAGGCTCATGCGCAGCGATCTCCTCGAAGCCGTGATGCCACCCGGGCACGCGAGTGCACGGCATAGGGCCTCCCCAAACGGGCTGGCCTCCGGGCTCAATCGGGCCTTATAAGGCGCCAAGGCCATTGCCGCCAAGGGGGAGGCGGAGATGGCGGGGAAACAGGCTTCCCGAACCGGTCACTTCCCCCGGCAGCAATCGATGGCGCTTGTCGTTGAAAATCTGACAGTCAGGAGAGGCGAGCGGACCATCCTGGCGGGCCTGTCGCTTCGCGCAGATGCCGGCGCGGCGCTGCTGCTGACAGGACCGAACGGGGCTGGCAAGACGACCCTGATCCGGGCCGTTGCCGGATTGCTGCCGGTGGCGGAGGGCAGAATCCGTCTCGAGGGAACGGATCAAGACGCAGACCTTGAGGTCAGCGAGAGATGCCATTATGTGGGACATCTCAACGGGATAAAGCCGGCGCTAACGGTATCGGAGAACGCGCTTTTCTGGGCGAATTATCTCGGCGGCACGATGGATGACGTGACAGCGGCGCTCGACCAGTTCCGTCTATTGGAGCTTGGTCCGATCCGGGCGGGCTACCTATCAGCCGGTCAGAAGCGCCGGCTCGGTCTGAGCCGACTTCTGGTGGCGCGGCGGCCGGTCTGGCTGATGGACGAGCCTGCCGTCTCGCTCGACAAGGCGAGCCAGGGGCTGCTGGCGGAGGCCGCGAACAAGCATCTGGCCAACGGTGGAATAGTGGTGGCTGCAACACATCAGCCGCTCGGATTCGCTCCGGCCATAGAGCACGCGCTGCAAAGAGTGGACGGGGCGGCATCGCGACCGGCCGCGGCAGCGCCATGACGGGGTTCGGTGTGCTGCTCGCCCGGGACTTGAAGCTCGCGTTTCGCGAGGGGGGAGCGCTCGGCACGGCCCTCGGCTTCTATCTGGTCGTGGTGGCGATGCTGCCGCTCAGCCTCGGGCCGGACCTCAATCTGCTGGCGCGGATCGCGGCCGGCATTCTCTGGGTGGCGCTGCTGCTCTCCGCGCTTCTTTCCCTGCCGCGGCTGTTCGAGGCCGATCACGAGGACGGCGTCCTGGAGCTGCTTGCAATGGCGCCGCTGCCGCTGGAGGCCGCGTCAGGGGCCAAGGCGCTGGCGCATTGGCTCTCGACCGGCGTGCCGCTGACATTGTTGGCGCCGTTGCTGGGCCTGATGCTCAATCTCGAGCTTTCCGCCTATCCGGTGCTGGTGGCGACGATGCTGGCGGGGACACCGGCAATCAGCTTCATCGGTGCGATCGGCGCTGCCCTCACGCTGCGCAGCCGTCGCGGCGGACTTCTCATCGCGCTCCTGGTCCTGCCGCTCTACATTCCGACACTGATCTTCGGCATTTCGGCGATGGAGGCTGCTGCTCTCGGCACAGGAGGCGCCGGCCCGTCGTTCCTGATCCTCTGCGCCATCTCACTGGCAAGCCTGGTGCTGGGACCTGTCGCCGCGGCGGCGGCCTTGAGGCTCCAGCTCGGATAAGTGGCTTGGCGCTGGCGCGAGAGCGGCCGGTCGATCCTCACCCAGCCATGAGCCAGCGGCGCGCGCTTTCGATCCAGCTCTCCTGAAGAGGAGCAGCGGGCTCGAAGGGGTCGGCATGGAAAGCCGCGCCGACCGCTGTTGCGGCCTCGCCGACAGCCGAGACCATCGCGGGACCTCCGGCTGCGTAGACGATGTCTCCGCAGGTGAGCTGCGGCAGATGGTCGGTCGGTTGTCCGGGGAGGACGCTGTGCCAGGGCTCGGTGATCTCGTCGACCACGGCTCGAACGGAGACGTTCGGGTAGCGCTTGGCCAGCTCCAGAGGGGCCGCCATGTAGAAGGCTTCGAGAGTACGTGATGCGCCGATGAGCGCGATCGCCCGGGTGGGCATCTCGCGAAGGGCTGCCGCGGCAACCGCCCAGATGGGAGCGAAGCCGGTTCCGCTGCCGACCAGCACGAGGCGCTCGGAGCCCGACGGGCGCAAGAAGGCATGGCCGAATGGGCCTTCGATCGCCACGTGATGGCCGGCCTTGATGGTCTTGCCGAGGTGCGGCGTCACGCGTCCGCCACGTACCCGCTTGATGTGCAGGCGAAGGTAGCCGTCCTCGCGAATGGCGGTGAGTTGCGCGGTCGGGCTGAAGGGGCGTGAGGGATATCCGCGAAAGCGGAAGCGGCAGTACTGGCCGGGAAAGATGTCGAGAGGCTCTGCAGGCGCGATCGTCACCTCGACGATGTCGCGGGCGACATCGAGGACGCGGAGGACGCGACCGGAGATTCGGCCGACAGGGGGCGTCGGCTCGATCTGGATGTCGAGATCGGAAAAGACCATGGCCTGGCATGCCAGGACGTGGCCGGGCTGGGCCGTCTCGCCCCCGAGCGTCACTCCGGAACGGACGTGAGTCAGGCAGCTTCCGCAGCGGCCTGCGCGACAGTCGTGGGGCAGCTCGACTCCACTGGCGAGCGCGGCGTCGAGCAATCGCTGGCCGGGGCGCGCGGCGAAGGTTTCGCCATCGAGCGTGATTCGGTTGAGCTTTCCCATCAGTCTACCTCCAACTGAAACGGCCGCAGGTGCCGGGTATGGCGTTTTTCGGCGTGATCAAACGCAGCCACCCACATCTGGACTCCGCTCTTGATCGGAATGTCGTAATGGCTTCCCGTGGTCAGGCGCCGGGCGAGCTCGAGGGTCCACCGTCCCGCAGCCCAGCGAGCCACGCCGCGTATGTCGGTGCGCTGCATGGGCCTTTGATCCGCCATGATGACGCCCGGGAGCACCGTGCCGACCGGCAACAGGGCGTCGCGTTCCGCGGTGTAGGGCTCGGATTCACTCATCGTGATCCACCAGCGCGCGCCCGGGCTTTCGCCGGTGCCGGGTGTCGAGGCGAAGGTGCCCATGACGTTACGCATCGCCGCGAGATCCTTCGGGAGACGGCGCGGAAGATAGCGGCCGCCGGTCGCGACGACGTTCACCTGATAGGGGCTGGGACCGGGATCGATGGCAAAGCCACCGCTGTACTGGGTGCCCGGCTGTGCATCCCTCGCGGTCGCACTGAGCGGACCGCCGAAGTGGCAGTTATCAATGTGGCCATAGGGTCCGGTGTGAGAGGCCCGCCACTGCCAAATGTCGGCATAGCCGCCTCCGGTGTAGTGCAAGCCCCGTTCCGTGCTGCTGGCGGGTTTGTCCGACAATGGTCGGCGGGCGAGGTGGATGGCGCCGCCGATGAGAGGCAAGCCTGGGCGGGTCAAAAGGACTGCGAGCTTGTCCTCGTTGAACTCGAGCTCGTCCTTGAGATCGGAACGGGTCGCCGCGATGCGCCAGCCTTTCTCCGTCTTGACGAGCGGCTGGTGCTTCAGCGAGCGCGTCGGGTCGTCCCAGACGAACGCGAAGTAGGCGTAGTCTGCGTCGTGCACTGCCCGGATCTCGATCGTGGACTGAAAGGTGCCTCCGAAGTCGCCGCCTTGCGACGTGAGCACGGAAACCGGCTTGGTCTTTGCCCAGACCGGGTCGGAGAGATCACCGTCCAGGCGGGGTGCCTCACCCGCCTCGATCTCAACGACGCGGAGGCTTGGGCGCGTCATCTGCTCCCCGCCCAGCATGAGGCCGATTGCCAGCACAGCGACGCCCAGAGCGGTCGCCAACGGGCTCGCATGGAGCGTGGGGCTGGTGGGTGAGGAAGACGAACCGACCTCAGTTGCTGGATCGTCGTCTTGGGGCCCGGCATGACGGCGCGCGAGCTCGTCTGCAAGCATTTCGGCGAGATCGGGTGGCTCGGGCGCGACGACCAACGGTGCCGGCCGCAGCACACGCAGGAGCTGGTTCGTGCCACCGTAGACCGCGTGCAGGGCAACATGCAGAGAAGCAGCCAAAAGGCACACGTAGGTCGCTTGAAGATGGATGACGAGAAGGGTTCGGTGGGGGGTCCAGAAGAGCAGCAGTCCGGTCACCATCTCGGTCATGAGCGAGGCAACGAGCAGCCAGTAGACCAAGACGTTGAGGGCGCCCCAGCGAGCCTTGCCACCGCGCAACAGAGCGATCGTTCGCGCCCGATCCATGCGGACCCTAGCGCCGAGGCGGGCGCGGCGCATGTACATCATGTAGGCCACCAAGACGGCAGCGAAGGCCATCCCGGCCAGCAGGTGCTTGAGCCAGAGGTCATGGACGGGAAGGATCGGGTCGAGGATGGCCACCCACGCCACCTCCGGGTCGTCCGAGGCGAGACGCAATCCGGTTGCCATCAGGACCAGAAAAGAAACGACAAGCAACACGTGAAGAACCACGGTGCCGTAGTCCGTCGTCCGGTAGGCCTTGGCCATTCGTTCCCCCGTCTCCACACGTCGTCGTTCTCCGAGGCTTTCGCTTTGCCCGGCAGCGTGGAGCACTGCCGAGGGGCGAAGCTGATCGTCTTTCGAGTGCTCGGTCCAAAGCCCTGTGCGATGCAAGATTGACGACTTTAAGGCTCTGAACGGCCTTGATTTATCTCGTTTCTGAGGGTTTCGGATCAGCTCGCTCGGAGCATCTGCCGGGATGCCGTGGGGGCGCGGATCGGCTTGCGCCGGGGCCTGCGTAGCGGCAGATTTTCCGCATTCAACGAACGAGGAGACGTGCCATGGCGGACAACGGTCAGATGATCATCGAGCTCGACAAGAAGAGAATGGACGCCATGGCGGCCAAGGACACCGGGTTCCTGAACGAGGTGCTGGGCGACGACTTGATCTACACGCACTCGTCGGCGCGGCTCGATACGAAGGCAAGCCTGATCGGAAACATGCAGTCGGGCTCGACCGTGTATCAGTCGGTGGTGCCATCGGACGTGAAGGCGCAAGACCTGGGCGACGCCGTCGTGCTGACCGGAGCGGCGCGCATCAAAGTTCACTCAGGCGGCAAGCAAATGGATTTCGGCGTCCGCTTCACCGATGTCTGGGCCAAGCGCAACGGCAAATGGCAGATGGTCGTGTGGCACTCGACCAAGACGCCGGACTGACGGGCAACCTGGTCTCTGCAATGCCGAGCGGGCGAATGGTGACGCCCGCTCGGCCGAAGGTCATCGGTCTCAGCCCTTCATGCCGGCGGGCGGATCGCAGGGGACGGTGCCCATCTCGCCGGGGAGCACAACCTCGAGGATCTCGAGATCATCGGAGGTGCCGAACTCGTTGTGCTTCATGCCGCCGGGAATAAAGAGCGACTCGCCAGCCTTGACGCGCGAGCGGGTGCCGTCCTCGAATTCGAGATCGACCCAGCCCTTCATGACGTAGACGAATTGCGCGTCGCACTTGTGATAGTGCCAGCCGGTGGGCTCGGTCATGCCCTTGATGGCAGACATGACCTGGGCCTTCATCTGGCCGCCACTCGCGGCGTTGACGCCGAGGTCTCGGTACTTGAAGAACTCGCGGCGACCGGCGACGAGTGGCGCGTTCTCCGCCGTGGCGTGGGCGATCTTGTGTCCCGGCTTTACGAGGGGCTTCTCTGCCATGGGTCGTCTCCTCATTTCGCGTTGTCGGCAATCCGGCGGCGCCGACCCTTGTCGAATATCTGACTGGCGCGAAGTGGGGGCCTGATTGCACTATCTGCCAGCCTAGGCACACACTGGCCGGCGAACAAGCCACCATCTGCCGTTCGCGGAGCCAAGCCGAGGAGCTCGTCACCATGATCGATCATGTTTCCGTGGGCGTCTCGAATCTCGGCCGAAGTGCAGCGTTCTACGAAGCCGTGCTCGGCGCAATCGGAATGACCTGTCTCGTACGCCGGGACACGACGGTGGGATTCGGCAAGCGCTACCCCGAGGTTTGGCTCAACCAGCGCAGCGGAATGGCGCCAGTGCCAGAAGCCACGGGCGTTCATATCTGTCTGAGGGCGCGAAGCGAGGATGCCGTGCGGGCCTTTCATGCGGCTGCTCTCGCGCACGGCGGAAGCGACGACGGGGCACCCGGCCCGAGGGATGCGGCCATGACCACTTATTTCGGGGCATTCGTGCGGGATCCGGACGGCAACCGGCTGGAGGCCGCGACATTTCCGGCGGGTTGACGCGGGAGCCACTGGGCGTCGTTCGCGAGAAGGCGCTTTCGCGGTCGGTCTCCCTGCTGCTAGCCTTTCTGCATTGGGCGCGGTGAGTGTGCCGCGGCGGGCTCGGTTCAGCGAGGGAGCGCAGACATGTCGATCCTGGTCATCGGAGGTGCGGGTTTCATCGGGAGACGCATGATCCCGATGCTGGCAGCGGGCGGGCACCACGTGACGTGCATGGATATCGACGTGGCTGGTGCCACGGCGGCGTTCGCGAAGCTCGGCGACAAGGTGAAGGTGATCCGGGGCGACGTCACGCAGTTCGACGACGTGAGCGGGGCGGTGCAGGAGGCCCGGGCGGAGCGGCTGATCAACCTGTCGTACTTCATCGGCGAGCTGGCACCGCACGTCGCCTTCAAACTCGATATCCAGGGGATGGACAACTGCTTCGAAGCGGCGCGGCGGTTCGGCGTCAAGCACACGGTGTTCGCGAGCTCGGTGGCGGTGAGCGGACAGCAATCGCATTTCGGGGAGCGGCTCGTCGACGAGACCGACGAGCGGCGCGGCGAGACACAATATGCCGTCAACAAAATCATGAACGAGTGGCAGGCGGAGGACTATCGTCGCGCCTACGGCATGACGATCACGTGCATCCGGCCGGCGAACGTGACGGGGCCCGACAAGAAGTTCGGCTCGATCGATCACGTCAACTGCATGTGCCAGCCGGCGCGAGGAAAGGCGGTGTCGTTTCCGCACGCGGATGCGATGCGCTGCGTGATCCACGTCGAGGACATGGCGGAAGCCTTCGCGCGCGTGGCGCTCAGCGACAAGCCGAAGCACACGACCTACAATTCGGGCGGCACGTCAATCAGCATGGGCGAGCTGGCGGGGTTGGTGCGCGAGTTCCTGCCGAACGCCGAGATCACCTTCAAAGAGCAGACGGGCGGAAGGGCGATCTCGGGCAATTTCATGATCGACAACCGACGCCTCGTCGAAGAGTTCGGACTACAGTACAAGCCGCTGCGCCAGCGCGTGAAGGAAGTGATCAACGACATCCGGCGCGAGGAGGGCTTGCCGCTGGTGGAATGATGCGCACCACGCCGGTTGAGACGTGGTGCTCGCCCCCCGCTCACCCGCGGCCCTCGCCGCGAGGCGAGAGGGGACGCGCTCCGCGCCAAGATGGATGGCGTTGGCTTGCCGGACTCGCGATTTCGGAGCTTCAGGGCCTCAGCACCACGCGGCCGACGATCTTGCCGGAGGCGAGGCTCGAGAGCACCTCGTTGGCGTCGGCGAGCGGGCGTGTCGCGATGGGGAGGCCCGGCACCTTGCCGCTTTGCGCCAGCGCCATCAGCTCGCGCATGTCGTCGAGGTTGCCGACGTAGGATCCCATGACCGTGGCGTTCTTGAGCGGGATCATGGGGACGGGCAACGAGGCCGAGCCGCCGAAAAGGCCGACGACAATGAGGCGGCCACTCTTCCTCAGCGCGTTGAAGCCGAACGTGAAGGATGCCGCCGCGCCGACGAAGTCGATGGCTGCGGCAACGCCCCCGCCCGACATGCGGTAGAGCGCCTTGCCGCTTTCGGCGTCAGACGGATCTATGACCTCCTTGGCGCCCGCTTCCCGGGCGGCGGCCCACTTCGACTTGTCGAGATCGGCGACGATCGGTTTCACGCCGGTCACGGCCTCTGCCATGCGTACGCCCGACAAGCCGACGCCGCCAGCGCCGATGATGAGCAGATCGCCACCGTTCTTGACGGCCTCGCGCGCCTTCTTGAGGGCGCCGAACGCGGTGAGGCCGGAGCAGGCGTAGGTTGCGGCCAGCGCGTCGTCGAGGCCATCGAAGGCGAAGAGGTATTTGGGATCGGGCACGAGGACGTGGGTCGCGTAGCCGCCGTCGCAATTGACGCCGAGGGCGCGCGGCTGGTTGCACAAATGCTCATCGCCCGACTTGCAGATCGGGCATTGCTGGCAGCCGATCCATGGGAAGACGACGCGCTGCTGGCCGACGGCGGCCTCGGATGCGGGGACATCACCGCCGACGGCGACGACCTCGCCGACGATCTCGTGGCCGAGGGTGCGAGGCAAGCCAAGCGAGCGGCTCATGTCGACCTTGCGACCGCCACCCAGATCGAAGCTGCCCTCATGCAAGTGGACGTCGCTGTGGCAGACGCCGCATCCGGTCGTCCGAACGAGGACCTCGCGCCCTTTCGGCACCGGCGTCGGCTCCGACTGAAGGGTCAGCGGGGCGCCGAAAGCGGTCACGCGATAGCTGTCCATGGGCACACTCCTAGGCTTCGACAGGACGACAGACGTCGTATCCGGCGACCGTCTCACGTGGATGCGGAGCGAGGCAAGAGGCAGGTTGCCGGCGAAATCGTCATGCCGGCGGCTTGCTGGGGTCCTGCAGCGCACATAACGTCGTCGGCGACGCATGAACAGGAGGTCCCGTCGATGTCGCTTTCCCTCGCCGAGTATGCCGCCCGTGACGCTACCGGTCTTGCCGAGCTGGTGCGGGCCAAGGAGGTGACGCCGAAGGAGCTGGCGCAGGCGGCGATGCGCGCCATCGAGAAGGTCAACGGCGAAGTCAACGCTGTCGTCGAAACCTATCCGGACCGTATAGACGGGCTCGACGACAAGAGCCTCGGCGATGGTCCGTTCCGCGGGGTGCCGTTCCTCATGAAGGACGTCTTCGGCCACGAGGGCGGACGCAAGATCGAGTTCGGAAGCCGACTGTGCGAGGGCATGACGGCGGCGTCGGACAGCTACTACTGCCTGCTCGTCAAGGCGGCGGGCCTCAACGTCATCGGGCGGTCGGCGGCGCCGGAGTACTCGCTGACGGGAACGACGGAGACGGCGCTTTACGGCTCGACGTCGACGCCATGGAAAAAGGGCTACTCGGCGGGCGGATCGTCGGGCGGCAGCGCCGCGGCGGTGTCGGCGGGCATCGTGGCCATGGCCCATGGCTCGGACATCGGCGGATCTATTCGGATTCCGGCGTCGTGGTGCGGCGGGGTGGGATTGAAGCCGTCGCGCGGGCGCGTCTCGTTCGGGCCGGCGCTCGATGAGAACGGGTTCGGGCTTGCCATGAACTTCGTGCAGGTGCGCACGGTGCGCGACGCGGCGGCAATGCTCGACTGCCTCGCCGAGCCGCAGACGGGCGACCCGTTCGTCATCCCGAAGCCCGAGGCGCCGTATGCCGTCGTCGCCAATCAGAAGGCGCCTCGGCTCCGCATCGGATGGACGGTGAAGCCGCTGCTCGGCATCGAGGTCGATCCGGAGATCGTCGCGGCCGTGAAGGCGACGGCGAAGGTGCTGGAGGCCGAGGGACACGATGTTTTCGAGCACGACCCCGAATTCGACGGCGTCGCCAGCGTGAAGCGCTTCACCGACATGTGGTTCTTCGGGTTCGACGGCCGCTTCGAGGGCTATGCGGCGAAGACGGGCCGAAAGATCGGCCCCGATACGCTGGAGCCCGTCACACTCAAGATCTATGAGCATGCGAAGCGCCTGAAGGCGGCCGATTTCTTTGCGGCAGTGGCGGAGGTGAACAGCGCGCGGCGGAAGCTCGGCAAGTTCTTCGAGGCGGCTGATATCTGGCTGTCGCCTATGATCGCGAAGGTGTCGGAGCCATGGGGCAACTACAACCTCGGCCGCGCCGACGTCACGATGGAGGACATGGTCGAGAAGCTCTACCGCGTGCCGTGCCAGTACTCCGTGCCGCACAACCTGATGGGGACGCCGGCCATTTCCCTGCCACTTGCGCAGCATTCGTCGGGGCTGCCGATCGGCGTGCAGCTGGCGGGACGGCCGGCGACGGAGCATCTGCTGCTGCAGCTCGCGACAGTGCTCGAAGCGGCGATGCCGTGGAGCGGACGCCTGCCGGCGATGCATGCGGGACGGTGAGAGGGGGGCGAGCACGACGCCGCGCTGTTGCACGCATGCAGGCGAGGCGACCCGGATGGCGATCACCTCGGACAGTCGCATGCTCTACGCCAGGATCAACGGCGCGGCAGAGGAAATCGCGCATGGCGTCGCTCGCCTCCTCTCCTGCGAGGCGAGCCAAGCCACCGGCGCAAACCTGCGCATAACGGTCGGGATGCTCCAGCGCGGCGAACAGCGAATCCTGCTCTGGCACGATCTCCGGCCCGCGCTCCCGGACTTGGCGAGCGCAGACGAGCGCGGAAACCAGGATCCTTGCAACGATCGTCTCATTTCGACTGCGGCGTGATCTGGGCCCCGAGCTTGTTCGTAGCCTGTTTTCGAGAGGGCACGAACATGCACAAAAGAAAATCCATCGCAGTCATCGGCAGCGGCATTTCTGGCTTGTCGGCTGCCTGGCTTCTGTCGCGCGCTCACGATGTGACACTGTTCGAGTCCGATGGTCGGCTCGGGGGCCACAGCAATACCTTCGAGGCGGCGGGGTGCCCCGTGGATACCGGATTCATCGTGTTCAATCCGGTCAGTTACCCCAATCTCGTTGCGCTCTTCGACCATCTCGGCGTGCCGACGCAGGACGCGCCCATGGGCTTCTCAGTCTCGCTTGACGGCGGCAAGGCAGAGTACTCCGGTGCGAGCGTGGGGACCTTGATAGGCCACACGCGCAATCTGGCCAGTGCAGATCACTGGCGCATGATGATCGATCTCGTGCGCTTCCTGCGGCAGGGGCCGCATTGGGCCAGAACAATGGCCGACGAGACGGTTACGCTCGCTACATTTCTGAAGCAGAAGGGCTTCTCGGACGCCTTCTCCAGGCGCCACATTCTACCGATGGCTGCCGCCATCTGGTCCACTCCCTCTGACGAGGTCATGAATTTTCCAGCGGCCGCCTTCTTCAGGTTCTTCGCGAATCACGGACTTCTCGAGGTTCGGCAGCGGCCTCAATGGCAAACAGTGACCGGCGGCAGCCGTGTCTATGTTCAAAAGCTCTTGCGGGATTTCCGTGGCTCCGTGCGAGCGGCCAGCCCGGTCCAAGCGATAACACGCCATGCCGGACGGGTTGATGTTCACTCCGGCGAAATGACTTCCCCATTCGATGCGTGCGTGATCGCAACCCATGCCGATCAGGCCCTTCGCCTGCTAACGGACCCAAGCGCGGAGGAGCGTCGGCTGCTTGGTGCATTCGCTTATGCGGAGAACCGAGCGGTCCTCCATCGCGATCCCACCCTGATGCCGCGGCGGCGGCACCTGTGGTCGAGCTGGAATTATCTTGCAGCACCGAATGTGGCGGGCCGTGAGCGTCTCTCCGTTACCTATTGGATGTCCGAGTTGCAAAGCCTCGGGGATCGCCAACTCTTCGTAACGCTCAATCCCACGCGGCCCGTCCGTCAGGAGGCGATTATCGCTGCCTTCGACTATGCGCACCCCATCTTCGATCGCAACGCCATGACTGCACAGAAGCAGCTGTGGTCCCTGCAGGGGCAGCGCAATACGTGGCTCTGCGGCAGCTATTTCGGCTACGGCTTCCACGAGGACGGTCTCCAGGCCGGGCTCGCGGTGGCGGAGCAACTGGGCGGGGTTACGCGGCCCTGGGCGATCGAATCAGGCAGTTCCAGGATTCATGTGCGGCCGGTCGAGCGGGCGATGGAACTCGCGTGATGGAGGATTTTCGATCGGCCCTCTACGTGGGTCACGTCGTGCATGCGCGGCTGAGGCCGGCGCGACACAAGTTCCGTTATCGGGTCTTCGCGCTCGCACTCGATGTCGATGAGATCGACACCATTTCGCACGCGATCCCGCTGTTCTCCCGCAATCGCATGAACGCACTTTCCTTCCACGACAGCGACGTAGGCGCGCCTGGAAACGAGCCCGTCGCAGTCAAGATCAGGCGTCTTCTGACTGACGTCGGTCTGGCCGAATTCGGGCACCGCGTCACGCTCGTCACCTACCCGCGACTGTGGGGCTATGTCTTCAATCCGCTGAGCGTCTACTTCTGCAACGATGCCGCGGGACGGCCGGGCGCGACGGTCTACGAGGTCACGAACACGTTTCGCGAGCGCCACGCCTATGTCCTCAGGACCAGCGAGCCGCAGGCCTGTCGCAAAAGTCTATATGTCTCGCCGTTCACGGACACACCGGCAGATTATGCCTTCCACACGACAAACCCCGGCGAGCGTCTGGTCGTCGGCGTCACGTTGCGAGATTCCAATGGACCGGTACTGCGGACCCACTTTTCCGCGGCCCGTGATCCATTGAGCACCCTCTCCGTTGCTGCCGTCGTCGCCTCGCATCCACTCATGACCTTGAAAGTGATCGGCGCGATCCACCTGGAAGCGGCGCGACTCTGGGGCAAAGGTGTTCCAGTCGTGCCTCGTCACACGAGCCCGTCCTACTCCTATCGCCTCATCGACAACTCCAGCAGAACGCGCGCCCATGCATCATGACGTCACGCGAGCCGCCGCACGGATCGAGCACAACCTTTCGGTCCGGCAACACCGGCGCGATCCTTTGGGTCGAGCGGTGTTGGCGCTTCTAGACAAGCTTGCCTGCTCTGCCGATCTCGGCTCCATCGACCTCACCATGCCAGCCGGCGCGCGCCGGACCATCGGGCAGCCTTCAAGTGCCGCGCCATCCGTTCGCATCACGCGCTGGCGTGACCTGGCCAAAATCGCCCGCAATGGCGCTCTTGGTTTCGCTGATGCCTACATAGATGGACACATCTGCGTAGAGGATCTCGGCGCCCTATTCGAATACGTCCTGGACAACGAGGCGGGTCTGGCTCGCCTTCTGCCGCGTCTCCACGAAGCATCGCGCGAAGTGCTTCGGTATCACAAGGCGCATGCCAATACGCGCAGCGGCAGCCGCAGGAACGTCGCCGCCCACTATGATCTCGGCAATCGCTTCTACGAGGCGTGGCTCGACGCCACGATGCTCTACTCGAGCGGAATTTTCAGACACCCCGACGACACGCTCGAAATGGCGCAGCGGGAGAAGATCGCGCGTATTTTCGAGGCTCTGGATCTTGTCCGGGGCCAGTCCGTGCTCGAAATCGGCTGTGGCTGGGGGCAGCTTGCCGCGGAAGCCGCGAGCCGCGGTGCGCAAGTGAAGGCAGTGACGATTTCAGAGGCGCAGAAGCGCGGCGCGGAAGAGAGGATCGCCAAGGCAGGATTGCACGAAAAGGTCGAGATCTCGTTCGAAGATTATCGCGACATCCAGGGCGTCTACGACCGGGTTGTTTCCGTCGAGATGATCGAAGCGGTGGGCGAGGAAAACTGGCCAGGCTATTTCGCCATGCTTGCCGAGCGCCTGAAACGTGACGGTATCGCTGTCATACAAGCGATCACCATCGACGAAGGGCTATTCGATCACTATCGAAGCAATCCAGACTTCATCCAGCGGTACATTTTCCCTGGCGGCATGCTGCCGTCGGTGCAACGCATGGCAGAAAGCGCACGCTTGGCCGGTCTGCGTTTCGAGACCGTCGAGACGTTTGGGCCATCGTATGCGCGCACTCTGTGCGAGTGGCGCAAACGCTTCGAAGCGGCTTGGCCGATGATCAGCGCGGATCAAGGCTTCGACGAGCGCTTCCGCAGGATGTGGCTCTATTATTTCATCTATTGCGAAGTGGGCTTTCGGCGCGGCTTCATCGACGTGGGATTGTATCGGCTCACGAGGGCAGAGCGATGAATGCCGAGCCACCGCGCGCGTTCGTTGCCGACCTGACGCGCTTCAGTGAACCGTTCGACTTCATGCGCTTCTTCGAAGGACGCACCCGAGCGGTTGGCGTGTTCGAGGATCGGTTCGGTCGCTTGCGCATGAGGTTTCGTGTCGAGATGGAGGGACGATGGAGCGGAGGCGCATTCGAGCTGGACGAGATCTTCACCTACGAAACAGGCAAGACGGAACGGCGTCACTGGAGCGTGCGTCCCGGCGATGCGGGGACGTTTCGCGCAACCTGCCGGGATGCGGCAAGCGATGCGCTCGGCCGCACGCTACCCGGGCTGATAGAAATGAGATACAGGTTCCCGCTTCCCGTTTTCGGGCGCTCCGTCATCTTCGATTTTCTGGATCGCCTCTACGACATGGGCGACGGCCGAGCCATCAATCGCGTGCGCGTGTCCAAGTGGGGAATACGAGTGGGTGAGCTGTCACTCTGTTTTCGGCGGCTCGACGCAGAGACGGCCTAGAGCCGCCTGCCGATCTGCAAGAACAGCTGGTTCGGCATTGTTCGCAGAGCCTTCATCATGAGAGCCATCCGCCAGGGAAAGGCGATCTCGTATTTGCCGCGCGAGAGCCCGCTCAGAATAGTGCGCGATGCTGCGTGGACGCCGATCTTGAACGGCATGGGAAATTTGTTGACCGCTGTCATCGGCGTATCCACGAAGCCTGGATTGACGATGCTGACCGTCACGCCATGGCGGGGCAACTCGAGGGCAAGTGACTCGGCCAACGCGATCACCGCAGCCTTCGATGGCGCATACGCAGCGGCCAGCGGGAGTCCGCGATAGCCCGCGACGGATGCAACAAGGGCGACATGACCGGCCCGGCGCTCGATCATGGCCGGCAGCAGCGCCTCCAGCGCATATGTGATTCCGAGATAGTTGACGGCCATCGACGCGGAGCTCTTCTCCGCGTCGAAGGCTTTGGCCTGCATGGGATGCCAGACTCCAGCGTTGAGAATGGCCAGATCGGGCGTACCGACGTCCGACATCATGCGTGCCGCGGCGGCGCGCACGGCTTCACGATCCGCCACATCGACAGGATGGGGCTTGATGTTCGGGCGCGCTGCCGCGAGCTCCGCGAGGCGTTCCGCCGACCGCGCAGAAGCCGCAACCGTTACGCCGGCGTCGGCAAGGTCCACTGCCAATTGTCGGCCGATTCCCGAGCTCGCGCCTGTGATCCAGGCGGTTTTCCAAGGAAGCCGACCGGTCATTACAAGCCAGTCCAGTATTGCGACAAGCGGCCCACCAGAGTCGTGAAACGAGCCGGTGCAACGCTGGCAACGAGGCAGATGCACTCCGCATCCGGAGTCACGCGCGGCTGATGCTCGACGTCACCGTCGACATCCTGAACGTCGCCGCGCCGATAGGTTCCTGTGGCATCAGCGAAGGCGCCTGCCAACACGAGTGTCAATTCCGTCCCGCCATGACCATGCTCTGGCACTGCAGTTCCCGGAGCAATCTTCATCAGGCGCAAATCGCCGCCACGTAGCCCCGTCCTAATCCGGCAGTGTCGCACGCCCAGGCCGAGCGGCTTCCAGGGTATGGCTTCGCCCAGCCCGAATGCTTCGAGAGCAGCGCGCGGAAGTCCCTGGACGCTGTCGCCCGGTGTCGCTGCCTCGCTCGCTCGTGTGGCTGGCACCGGGGCGGGGGGAAGCGCGGCGCCGTGCTCGTTGCGGCCATCGAGCAAGGCGCCGCCGACAGCCTCCAGCGTTCTGACGCCCATCTGGCACTTCGAGCAAAGCAGCAGGTGGGTGGCAACCACGGCCGCAAGAGACGGTGCAAGCGCGCCGGTCGCATAGTCGACGAGAGTGACGGCATCGGGATGATGAGAAATGCTCGACGTCATGCCAGATCTTCCAACGACGATCGCAACTTTGCATACGCAAGGCGCATGCGGGATTTGACGGTGCCGAGCGGCAGATTGAGCCGGTCGGCGATCTCGGGGTGTGCAAGTCCCTCCACGAAGGCCAAGCGAATCACTTCAGCCTGGTCACGAGGCAGTTCGGCGATGGCGGCGTTCACGCGCTCCGACGTCTGGCTCTGCGCAACATTGTCGAGCAACTCGTCCGGCCCGGTCACGATTTCAGGAGGATCGATCGCCAGCGTCATCGCCTGGAAGGACTTCTGACGGCGCATCCGATCAATATGGAGGTTGCGCGCAATCGCGTAGATCCAGCCCGCCTCGTCACCACGAGACGAATCGTAATGTCGTGCCTTTTTCCAGACCGACAAGAACGTTTCCTGCATCAGTTCGTCCGCCAAAGCCGCATCGGCGCCGCGACGTACCATGAAGCGCCTGATCCTCTGTCCGTAGAGCTCGTACAGCTCCCTGAATGCCTCGGCGTCAGCTAGCCGGGCAATTCGTGTCAAAAGATCCGTCATGCCGTCTGGGCCATCTTCTTCGGGGCGCCCTGTCCTGGGCATCACGGTGACCCATCTACGCAAAGGAACGTAAGTCGGATCACAAGGGAAATCCGCGGAAGCGGTGATCCGCACGTACCAAAGTGTCGTACTAGATTGGCCAGCGCGCATCAATAGGAGGCGATCTGCCGTTCGGCCTGGACGAGTCATCACAAAGCCCGGTCGCAATTTTGTGCTGCGAGACTGAGGAAAGAGCCGAAATGTCGGTGACATTATCGTCGTTCGCTCGCGCCGCCCTCGTCTCAGCACTGGTGCTGGGGCTGCTAGACGCTGTCTGGATCCCGATGATTGCCGGACCGATGTTCAAAGTCGCGCTCGGCGACGCGATGCTTGGCACGCCGCGCCTCGCGCCGGCTCTGGCTTTCTATACTCTGTATCCTGTGGGCCTGACGCTCCTGGCAGTTCGTCCAGCGCTCTTGAAGCAAAGCTTGCAGTCGGCAATCCTTCTCGGGGCGACAACAGGAGCGCTGGCCTACGGCACTTTCGATCTCACGAACCTCGCGCTGCTCGAAGCCTATTCCCTCAGGCTGGCTCTCGTCGATTGGGCTTGGGGCACGTTCGCTTCATCGGCATCGGCCGCAGCGGGTTTCCTCGTCGCCCAGCGAACGTCGACGCGGGCGACAAGCGGATGAGCGACGCGCGCATTCAGGCCATCCTCATTGTCGGCGGTTTCGACCTGGTCTGGGTTGCTGCCGCCTACGGTGGCGCGACGAGCAGAACCGGCTGGCCCGGCCTTGTCGCAGTGGCACTCTTTCTAGCGCTGCTTGGGGCTCGTGGCCGCATCTCCGGTCGCGAATTCGGGCCGCTAATGGGTTGGGCGCTTGTAGGGTTCGTCGTCGAACTCGCCTTTGTCGGCGCAGGATGGATCGCCTACACGTCGACATACATCGAGATATTTCGTGTTCCGCTTTGGGTGATCGCATTGTGGGTCGCATTCGGCGCTGCGCTTGTTGCGCTGTGGAGACCCGCTAAGCCCCCTTTGGCGCTTCTCTGGGCTTTCGCACTTGCCGCGCCACTGGCCTATCTGGCCGGAGCCAGCTTTGGCGCCCTGACGATCGCACCCCTGTCTCCCGCGCGTTGGCTCCTCATCTCACTTGCCTACGTGTGCGCACTCACGGCTCTCACGCGATTGCCCTGCCGGGGCACGCAATCCTTCCTGCCAAAGCGGAGCGCATCCTCATGAAAAAGAGTCCCTCCCCCGTCTCCATCGCGAGCTTCGAATGTCGAACCCCGGTGAGCGATCGCATCCGTGCACGCCTGATCAAGGCCGGCACGCGCTTCAATGCCAATGACAACATCGCCGACTTCATCGAGCCGGGCGAGCTCGCCGAGCTCAAAGCCGAAGTCGAAGCTCGCATTGACGATGTCCTGAATGCCCTGGTGATCGATACGCACCGCGACCACAACACACGCGATACGGCGCGCCGCGTTGCCAAGTTATATCTCGAAGAAGTTTTCCGGGGCCGGTATGAGGCACCACCTTCGGCGACCGACTTCCCGAATGTCGCAAACCTGCAGGAACTGATGGTCGTCGGGCCCATAACGATCCGAAGCGCTTGCAGCCATCACCTTTGTCCGATCATGGGTAAGCTCTGGGTGGGGGTGATGCCGAACGCACAATCCAAGCTGATCGGATTGTCGAAGTTCGCGCGCCTGGCGGATTGGGTCTTGGCGCGACCGCAGATCCAGGAGGAAGCGATCACGCAACTTGCCGATGTGTTCCAGGATGTCGTCAAGCCTGACGGATTGGCCGTCGTCATCCAGGCCCAACATTCGTGTCTGCATTGGCGCGGGGTGAAGGACACCGGCGCGCAGATGACGAACTCCATCATGCGTGGCGTCTTTCTCACGAATCCCAGCTTGCGATCCGAGTTTCTCGCACTCATTCGGCAGTCGGCGTGATCCGAAACCAAAGTCAGAAATAGCCCTCGCGCTTCTGGCCCTCGAGCGAGCGGCCGTCACTGACCCGGCCTCCGCGTTCACTGGAGCGAGTTGCCGTCAGCTCCTCCAGGATCTCCATCGCCGAGGACGCATTGGACTCGACGGCGCCAGTGACGGGCCAACAGCCCAAAGTCCTGAAGCGCACAGATCGAAGCCGAGCTTGATCTGGTGCGCTCCAGGGCCATCGATCCGGGTCATCGACGACGATGAGTGTGCCGCTGCGCTGCACGACTCGCCGCGGTCTTGCATAATATAGCGGAGACAGCTCGATGTTCTCCGAGACGATGTAGCGCCACAGGTCCAGCTCCGTCCAATTGGAGAGCGGGAAGGCGCGGATCGTTTGGCCGGGCGCACGACGCCAGTTGAAATTCATCCACAACTCCGGGCGCTGCTGGCGCGGATCCCAGGAGTGATTGTCGCCACGGATCGACGCGACGCGCTCCTTGGCGCGCGTCGCCTCCTCGTCGCGGCGCGCACCGCCGAAGATCACATCGTAGCGTCCGGCGTCGAGCGCCTTCTTCAGGGCATCGGTGCGCATCGTGGTCGTGTAGACCTCGCCATGATCGATCGGATTGAGCCCTCGGGCGCGTCCCTCTTCATTGGCATAAACGGTGAGCTCGAAACCGTAGGCAGAGGCAAACCTATCGCGAAAATCGAGGACGTCCTGAAATTCCCATGTCGAATCGACGTGAAGAAGGGGCATCGGCGGATGACCCGGAAAGAAAGCCTTGCGGGCGAGGTGGCCGAGTACGGTCGAATCCTTGCCACCCGAGAACAGGAGCACAGGGCGCTCGGCATCAGCAATTCCGTCACGCAGAATGTAGATGGCCTCGGCCTCGAGTTGACGAATTTCCCTCGACAGTTTCATGTCAGCAAGCTCCCCGCATGGTATCGACGGCCACCCACAGGCTGCAGTACCGACGCATCGTGATCGTCGTCATGTTCAGGCCTGCCGCCAGTCACCGGTCCCATGCCAGCGCCTGATCGCTTGTCCGTCATCGGCGAGTGCGTGCAGGAACACCCAGCCGTTGGCGACGAGGTCGCGCACGCCGGCGTGCTTGCTGAGCACCGCGTCCATGGCGGCCTCGGGCGCGGCGATGAAGACATTGAGGCGCAGCGGTTTGTGGACGAGACGCGTCCCGTCATGCACGGACTGCCAAGGCAGGCCGGTGCGAAGGTCGCCGGCGTTACCCTCGAGAACGCCCAGCTGACCGACGACGTTATGCAGCACCTTGTTGCCGCTGCCGAAGACGGCATTGTTTGCGGTCGATCCATAGTATTGGAGGTTGATCCAGCTCGCCACCACCATCGGCGCGGTCATGATCAGCTCGAGCACACGGTTGCCCTGATCCCTGGAATGCTCGTAGCTGTGAAGGAAGGCGCGTCCCTCGAGGTCTAGCCCGCGCGTCAGCGCGCGCGGTGCGGCGATGAACGCGGCATTTCCGGCCAGGCCCCACTCGGGTCGCACCTGGGACCAATCCCGACTACGGCCGATGATGGCACGGTCGATGTCGTCGCTCCTTCTCAGTCCGAGCAGGCCACTGCGCTCGCTTCTCGCCAGTGCTGCGGCGCGTTGCAGGATGTGCTTCAGATCAGCCAGGTCGGACGCGAGCGAGGCCGGCACTGCGGCCTCGTCGAAGATGCGAACCTCGTCCGTCGTGGTGTCGTGCAAGGCGCCGAGAAACCAGCAGTCGTCCGGAATTTCGATGCCCCGTTTTGCCAGGCCGCCCCTGACGTCGCGATCATTGAGCACGGCCGCTGCCACCCGCGCATTCGCCTCGCCCGTATGGCCGCCGCATGCCCCGCAGTCGAGACCGGAGGCGTGCGGGTTGTTGACCGTCGTGCTGCCGTGTCCGGCGAGAAGTACGAGGCGGGCGAAGGGACCGGTCATGGACATGGCCTTCAACACGGCCTCGGCCATGGCGATGCGGCTTTCCGGCGTGAAGCCCGTCTGGCGGCCGGCAATCTCCTTGGGGGCGAGGCGCGGTCCGAGCCGCGTTGCCATGGCCCGGTCGATGCCGTCGACGCTCGGACTCGGCACCGGCCGGGTCAGCGCGAGGCTATCCGTGGCAAGCTTGGCGGCGAACGTGAGGCCTGCCGTCTCCACGTAAGCGAAGGAGGAGACGGCCGACAGCTTGAAGGACTTCCAGGCCTTGGATGCGCGGCGACGCAGAAGGCGCAGCCCCAAAACCCTCTGCTCGGTCGACTCGCCTACGCCGTTGACAGCCTCGCAAACGGTGAAGGCGGGCTTCAGGAGGACAGGGCATTGCGCGCCGCCGTGCTCCTGGCCGATGGGCACGTACTCGATGGGAAAGCCGAAAAAGCCGGCGAAGCCGATCGTCTCGATGCCGGGAGAGGCTGATTCGAGCGCGCGACGGAAGACCTCCGAGCGCACGTCGATACAGAAAGCCGCCTGAACGGCAGGGCGTTGCTGTTGGCCTGCGAGAGAGGCGCCTGTCGCGGCTTTGGCCAGTTTCTCGATGAGCCTCGTGCGATAGGCCATGTCGTAGGCTTCCTGGAGCAACAGATCGAGTGCAAGGTCGCGATCGCGCTCCGGTGCCACGTCGGCGGACAAGCCCTCAGCCGCCAGCATTGCTTTCTTCCATGCTGCCAGAAACGACGTGTCGGTGCGGGCGCGAAATAGCCCGTAACCCCAAGCTATCCGGATGGCGAGCAGCTCGCGAAGCGTGTCGTCACGTTCGCCGTCGAGCTCGGCGCTCCATCCGATATAGCGCGCATAGGCTGCCCAGCCGCCGATGTCGAACAAGGCACGGAACAGATAGTCGTCGACCGCGCGCGACGGTATGCCGAGCTCTTCGAGCACTTCGGCGATTGCTTCGACCGGGTCGGCCGGCAGCGCCAGGACCGTCTTACGGAAGCCGTCTATGCCCATGCATTCCGGATTGAGATCGTGCCGAATGAGCGCGCGCCAGGCGGCGTAAGGCCTGAGATGCCGCACGGGCATGCGCCAGCTCGACTGTCCCTCGTCGAAATAGGCGGCACAGAAGCCGGAGATCTCGTCGAGCATGAAGCTGACCAGCGAAAGGTAGCGGTCGCCGCCGGCCTGGGCGTCGAGCACTTCGGCGACGGTGGCCACGACGCCGGCGGGCGGCAACGTTCCTGGTGTCTCGCTCATGGCCGCCGAACGCAGTGCATATGGGTCGGCAAACTGCGTCGCAAGCGTCGGCAGGGCCGTCATCGCAGCCGACAAAGCGCGGTCATCGATGGTGCCATCGGCCAAGGCCTCCCGATAGAACGCCCGGGGCATGAGCATGCGGGTATGCGCGGTGCGCTTCAGGTGCGCTGCCGTCGATTGAAACGACTGTCTTGCAAAGCCGAGGAACGGATTGACGGCGACGAAGTGCTTGAGAGGCCAGAGCGGTGCGATGCGCTTGCAGGCCGCATCGATCCGGCTTTCGAGGGAAGATGGTTCTGGCTCCTCGGTGATGTCGTGTGAAGGTGTGGTCGCGGTGTGCGTGGCGGAAACGATCATGATCATGTTCCCCAGGTCAATGCGTGACGCGCTGTGCGGACGCCGCCGGCCGTCTGCTGGCGGGCTCCAGGCGAAGGAGAAAGCGGTTGGCCAGCGTGTTGAGATAAAGACCGTGCCGGAGGTGCACATAGGCCGCCTGCCAGAATGGCTCGGCAGCGCGCCGTGCCATCTGGTTCTGGAACACGGTGAGCACTGCGAACGAGACGATCACCAATGTAGCGATCGCGATCTCCGGGCTTCCGACGATGGCCCCGCCCGACGGGAGGCTCCCCGCCGTGACGTAGGCCATACCGGCCTGAAGGCCGAAATAAGCAGCGGCAACGGCAGTGGCGCCAAGGGCTGTCCTCACCAACACATAGGTATCGGGGCGCTCGTCGATGGCACCAGACATCAGATGTACGAGGGCCATGAGCAGGACGGCGCCGAGCGCGAGCGAGCCCGGATTGACGGTTGGCGAAGGTCCGAACAGAGCACCGATGAGCAGCGTTGCCGCGACTACAATGCCGAGACCAATCAGCAAGCGTGCTGGATGAGGCTGGCCGCCCGGGCTCGGGGACCACGAGGATCGGGCCAGGTCCATCACGCTGCCGGAGGACAGAAAGGCGTGCGCCTTGTATAGCGAGTGGGCCACAATGTGGAGCAGCGCCGAGGAAAAGGCGCCAAGACCGCATTGCAGGAGCATGAAGCCCATTTGTGCCACGGTCGAGTAGGCCAGCTGAACCTTGACCGAGGTCTGGGTCAGCATCACGAGAGACCCGAACAAGGCCGTGGCGCCACCGATCAGGGCCAGCAGCTCGAGTGCTGGTGTGGCGAGCAGCATGACGTCGGCCAACCGCAGGACCAGGTATCCGCCCGCATTGATGATCCCGGCATGAAGCAATGCCGAGACGGGCGTCGGCGTCTCCATCACCTCCAAAAGCCAGCCATGCAGCGGAAGCTGCGCCGATTTCAGGACAGCCGTCGCGACGATCAGCAGCGCGGCGAACATGACGAGTGCCGACATCTCGCCACTGCTGGCGGCCACGCTCGCGGCCTCGTTGAGAACGGCGATGTCGAGAGTTCCAAAGCGGGCGTAGAGCAACGCCGCCGCAGCGACCAGACAGGCATCGCCGACGCGGCTGATCCAGAATTTCTTCGCTGCCGCGCGCCGCGCCGCCGGACGCTCGGGATAGAACAAGAGCAGATTGTTGAGGGCGAGGCTGGTTGCGACCCAAGCGAGGATCAGAAGCGCGAGATTGCCGGAGACGATCAGGACCAGCACCGCTGCAAGCGTGAAAAGAAGCCAGCGAGTGAAGCGGACATGCCCGGGATCTCCATCGAGGTAGTTGCGGGCGTAACGGACGACTATCACGCCTATGAAGGCGACGAGCACGAGCATGATCGAGGAGAGCGCGTCGACGCGGACCGAAGCGCCGATGCCGGCGGCGCCCAGCATCGGCGAGGTGACCGCTCCCGCCATGACGACCAGGAGCGCGACAGCCAGGGCCAGGAAGAGCGCAGCCAACGAGGCCGACACGGCTAGGCCGGTGAAACGTCGCGCGCTCGAAGAGGTCGTGACCATCATGGCAGCGGTCACCAACACCGCAGGTGCGGCGACAGTAAGCAAAGGCAGCAGGGCTCTCATGGGCTCTCCGGGCAATGGCCGAGCATTGACGCGGATGTCTAGCGATCGTCTCTCGTTGTGAAAAATTCAATTATTGAACAGAATCGTTCGAAAAAATAGAATGATGGTCATGCCCCATCTCAACTATCATCACCTACGCTACTTCTGGATCATCGCCAGCGAAGGCAGCATGAGCCGGGCGGCCCGCCGGCTGAACGTGTCGCCGTCGTCGCTCTCGGTGCAATTGAAGGCGCTGGAGGAGCAGCTCGGGCAATCTCTGTTCGAGCGCAAAGGCAAGGCGCTGCTGCTGACCGAAGCCGGGCGGATCGCACTCGAGTATGCGAACACGGTCTTCACATCGGGGCACGAGCTGCTCGAGGCGCTGACCGGTCTGTCGCCCAGGCGCCACGTTTTGCGCGTCGGCGCAGTGGCCACGCTGTCCCGAAATTTCCAAATCGGTCTTATGCGGCCGCTGGTCGGCCGGGAGGGTGTCGAGCTGATCGTGCGATCGGGCGGCCTTCAGGATCTCCTCGCCCAGCTCGATGCGCACAAGCTCGACGTGGTACTGACCAATCAGCCCGCCCAAGCGGATGCCGAAACCGAGCTTCAGACGACACTGCTGGACGAGCAGCCCGTCAGCATCGTGGGGCGGCGGCCAGCAAGGCGAACCCGATTCCGCTTTCCCGAGCATTTGTCCGGTGAGCCGATCGTGCTGCCGGCCCGCGGCAGCGCGATCCGTTCCTCCTTCGATGGCCTACTGGCGCGCGCAGGGATCGAGCCGAAGATAATCGCAGAGATCGACGACATGGCCATGCTGCGCTTGATGGCGCGCGAAAGCGGCTGTCTGGCGCTGGTGCCGCCTGTCGTCGTCGTCGATGAGCTCAAGTCGGGGATCCTCGTCGAGCGCTGCCGGATCGCGGAGCTCAAGGAGCAGTTCTACGCCATCACGCGTCGCCGCAGACTGCAGAACCCGCTCGTGGTGGATCTGCTCGCCGGCAGCGGAGGTTCCAGCGCCCAGCAGCGATCGGGCAAGCCGGCCCATTGATGCCGGGCGCGGCTGGCCCGCCGAAGGCCTTCTGCAAAGCCCATGTCCTTGCAGCGTCCGGCCACCCGGGCCCCGGCATTGGAGGGCCGCAATCTCGGCCGCCCTCCCCGCTCCCAGCCGGCTGCGGTCATCCGAAGACCGCCTGGAAGCCATAGTAGGCAGGTACGAGGAACAATGCCGACCACGCCAACGTCGAGACTATGCTTGCCACTGCAAACGTGCTCCACGGCATCAGCGAGGCGCCGGCAAGCATCGGGACGACGGGGCGGAGCGGTCCCGTCAGCTTCGACAGCACGACGGCCAATACGCCCCAGCGGGCCATGAAGGCGTGCGTCCGAAGAACGATCTCCCGCTGCGTGTTAAGCGGCCACACATCGTGTAGCGTGTTGCAGTAGTGTTTGCCGACGGCGAAGGAAAGCATATCGCCGGCAAGAGCTCCGCATGCCGCAGCGAGAACAAGCGGCAGCAATGGCCCTGCGGCTGCTCCCTCGAGCGCTCCGATGGCAACGAGCAGAAGCGTCGAGGGAACGAACACCGACGTGAGCACGATCGACTCAGCGAACGCCAGCAGGAAAAGCACGATCTCGATCAGTGCATCATGATCGCGGACGAAGGACAGGACCTGCTCTACCAACCCGCCGGTTTCCTTCTGGACAGAGAGCATTCATATCTCCTGTAACCGCCGTTGTGCCTTCCAGGCGCAGGCTTCCCACCGCAGGGATGGGAAGCCGGGCGTCGATCAATCCGATTTACAGCTTGCAACGGCCGCGGGCTTTGTCGCGAGCGCGCTCTGCAGAACCAGGTAGCCGCAGATGCCGGAAAGCAGCGAGCCCGCCAGAACGCCGATGCGGACGGCAGCGGCATGCTCGACACCCGGGAATGCAAGACCGCCGATGAAGAGACTCATCGTGAAACCGATCCCACCCAGCATCGACACTCCGTAGACATGCCGCCACGTGACGCCAGCCGGCAGCTCGGCAAACCCGAGACGCGTGCCCATCCAGACGAACGACATGATCCCGATCTGCTTGCCGAGAAAAAGGCCAAGGGCAATGCCCAGCGGAATCGGCGCGGTGAGGTCCGCAAGCGAGAGGTTGGTGAGCTGAACGCCCGCATTCGCAAACGCAAACGCTGGCAGGATCCCGAACTGGACCCATGGTGCCAGTGCGTGCTCAGTATCCTTGAGAGGTGATACGGCCTCGCCGTCGCGATCGCCGTAGAGCGGTACGAAGAGGGCGACTATGACACCCGCCAACGTCGCGTGAACTCCGGACTTCAACACCGCCACCCAGACGACCAGACCGATCAGCATGTAGGGGGCGAGGCGTGTGACGCCGCGCCGGTTGAGCACTGCGAGGCCGGCAACAGCGACGGCTGCGACGACGACGGCGGTCATTGACAGCGAGGACGTGTAGAAGAACGCGATGATGATGATTGCACCAAGGTCGTCGATGATGGCGAGGGCCAGCAGGAAGACCTTGAGCGATACCGGAACACGCGAGCCGAGCAGGGCGAGAAGGCCCAGGGCGAAGGCAATGTCGGTTGCCGCCGGGATCGCCCAGCCGCGCAGCGCGGCAGGATCGCCCGCGTTGATGCCGGCATAAATCATAGCCGGCACGAGCATTCCGCCCAGAGCCGCAATGGCTGGAAGTGCAGCCCGGCGGAGCGTCGATAGTTCTCCCTCTACGATCTCACGCTTGATCTCGAGTCCAACGAGGAAGAAGAAGATCGCCATGAGGCCATCGTTGATCCACAGCAGCAGAGGCTTCTCGAGAGCAAGATCGCCCAGGCGGATCGAGAAGGTCACGCGAAGCAGGGAGTCGTAGAGACCGGCAAGCGCCGTATTGCTGGCCAGGAGGGCCATTAGCGCCATGGTGGCGAGAATGACGCCGCCGGCCGCCTCGTTCTTGAAGATGAAATCCCATCCGCGCAGGTGAATCCAGCGTTTGCGTGCCTGCTCCGTCACGATCGTGCCTCCGTGTGGCTATTGCAGTTTTCGACCTGAAATTCCGGCTTGCCGTTGATAACTGCGGCGGCGCGACCGGCGAGGCGGCCACGGCGATCGGATGGCCGCCGAGGAGGCACACGAAATCCGGCCCGGGCCCAGACAGGCGCACCACGCACCGGCGCGGCAAGAATGATCGCGAGGTGCTTCATGCTGGTTTGCCTCGAAAAATGGGGATTATCTCGGTTCGATCAGGCACGACCACAGCGGCTCAGGTCGCCCGCGGGTCGATGCCGGCAAGTCTCTCGTGCACGGCCCGGCGAAAGAAATCCGCAAGCCGCAGGTAGTCGGACTTCTTCGGGGATGTCTTTCGCCAGGCCGTGCCAACAGTGCGGTAGACGGCGCGTCCCTCGATGGAGAGAATTTTGAGGCTCGAGTCGGCCTCGATCTCGCGCTTGGCGTAGAGACCTGGCAGAAACGTGATGCCAAGCCCCATCACCACCATCTCACGCAGGGTATCGAGGCTGGTGCCCTCGAAGTCGTACCTGAGGCGCGCGCCGAATTCGGTGCACAGCGACAGGACCGCTTCGTGCAGCTGGTGGCCCGGTCCGAGGGCAAGGACGTCCTGGCCGCGCAGATCCTCTTTCCGTACGACGTCGCGCCCGGCGAGAGCGTGGTCGGCTGCCACGGTCAGGAACAGAGGCTCGCGAAACAGCGCCGCACTCTCCAATTCGCCACCTGGCACCGGCAGTAGCGTGATGACGAGATCGAGGCGGCCATCCTCCAGCGCACGCGGCAGTTCCTCCGGCAAGCTCTCGCGGACGTAAAGCTTGAGGCTCGGGTAGGCCTTGTGCAACGCCGGCAGGACGTGCGGAAGAAGGTAGGGCCCGATGGTCGGCGGCAGGCCTAGGCGCAGCAGTCCGGACAGCTCCCGCCCGCCGGACGAGGCGAGCATGCGAATGTCGGCGGCGTCGCTGAGCATGCGGCGCGCAATTTCGACGATCTGGTTCCCGATCGGCGTCACGACCACGCGAGAACGGCTGCGCTCGACAAGTACGACGTCGAGGCGGGTCTCCAGGGCCTTGAGCTGCTCGCTCAGGGTCGGCTGGGTCGTGTTGCAGCGCTCCGCTGCACGCTTGAAATGGAGCGTGTCCGCAATCGCGACGAGGTATTCCAATTGGCGCAGGTTCGGCACAAGCCCCCCAGTATTCTCTGCAAGGCCGCCTCTGGCCCCCACTGGATATAGGTCGCCGATATCGATCGACCACTTCGATCGGAAAAACCGATCACGGCACCGGCTCTGAGCGATTGGCAGGCGCGGCCTCGGCCAACCACCTGATGGGTGAGGCGGATCGGACAAGACCGATAATCGTCTCGATGTCATCGCTGGAGACCAAAGCAATGTCCGGTTGGATAAGACTCGATCAACCCGCGCCCTCGATGCTCAGGATCGCAGACTTGCGCGCTCGGTTGGGCAGCTTCTCGGTGCACAGCTCCGTGAACGGCCACGCGCAGGCGGCCATTGTCGTCGTCGAGTCCGTCAAGCAACAGCCGGACCTCCTACGAAATTGACCCGCCGGCCTGATCCGAGAAAGGAACTGCAATGATCGATTTCGCTAAGATTTCGGAAACCGTCGGGGCATGGGTGTCCGGCGCCGGCGTCGCCGAGGCCGTGGGAGAGAGTGCGCTTCCGGATCTCCTGGCACGCGCGGGCCTCGATGCCGACGCCCTGGCCGGACTGTCCGAAGAGGGACTTCTCTCGCACCTGCAGACGCTGGCGGAAAATGGCGAATTGCCGGCTGAGATCGCACAGCTCACCGGGACGGAGGGGGCGGGCGAGGGCATCGCCGGCATTCTGCAGAAACTGACGGGAGAGCGGTAACGCAGCGACAGTGTGTATCGACCACGTCGTGCAGCCAAAGGCCTGGCAGGACGTCAGCGGCCAGGCTCGAGACGCAATGAGAAAGCGAGGTTGTTCACATGATGATTCCGACGCGTCTTCTCAGCGGATACCGGGATTTCCGCAAGGACCGCTACGCCGAGCAAGCCGAGCACTATCGAGCGGTGGCTCACGGCCAGAAACCCCAGACAATGGTCATTGCCTGTGCCGACAGCCGGGTCGATCCGACCATGATATTCTCGGCCGCACCGGGAGAGCTGTACGTGGTCCGCAATGTGGCGGCACTGGTGCCGCCACGCGAGAGCCAGGGCACGTACCATGGCACGTCGGCCGCGCTCGAATTCGGGGTGACCCAACTCGGGGTGTCCAACATCGTGGTTCTCGGACACGCGATGTGCGGCGGCATCGCAGCTTCGCTCGAAGCCGCCACCCACAAGCCCGTCGGAGAATTCATCGGTCCCTGGATCGAACAGATTTCCGGCATCCGTGACGAACTGCTCGAGCGCACCGAGCCATCGCACCGTGAGATCCGCCAGCAAGCCCTCGAGCGCATGGCGATACAGCTCTCCCTGGACAACCTCAACACGTTCCCGTTCGTGACGGAGCGGGTCGAGAAGGGGACATTGTCACTGCATGGAGCGTGGTTTTCGATCGCGGACGGGGCCTTGCACTGGCTCGATTGGGATACCGGCGTGTTCGAACGCGTGATGCGCGAACCAGAAGCCGCTGGCCGCGCGACTATCCGCCCGCCGCGCGCGCCAAGCTTCGCGACCGCACAAGCCTAAGCCATCGGAGCGATGAAGTCCGTGGCGACGCTCGACATGTCTCATCGGAGGTGGAGCCAGACGGGCCGGTTCTGCCCAGGAGCTCGTCCTACTTCATCACTTCCTTCGCGAAGCGTTCCATCTTGTCGAGGGTTTCCTGGACGGTCGGGGCAGGGAAGGAGACGTTGACGTCGCCGACGCCAGCGGCCTTGAGGGCCGCTGCATCCTCGAGCATCTGATCGGTCGTACCCGTGAAGGTGCGGCGACCACCGGAGTGGGCGTCCTCGGCCGACCAGTTGACGGGCCAGAGCACGACGTGGGCGAGCGAGATGGATTTCGGGTCGCGACCAGCCTGCTCGCATATGGCGTTGAACTTCGCCATGGCACCCACGACGCGGTCGGCGGTGTCGAGGCGATTGGCCGGGTTCGCCGATGCAGGGTACCAGCCGTCGCCCAGCCGGATGGCGCGACGCATCGCGGGCTCGCTCTCGCCGCCGACCCAGATCGGCGGATGAGGCTTGGCGTAGGGCTTCGGCTCGAACAGGATGTTGCTGAAGTTGACGTACTTGCCAGACATCTCGGGCCGAGGGTTAGTCCACAGCTCGCGGAAGGCGGCGATGTACTCGTCGGTGACCCTGCCGCGCTCGGCGTATGGGGGCGCGCCGAGAGCCTCGATCTCCTCCTTCATCCAACCGGCTCCGACGCCGACAATCATGCGGCCCTCGGACAATGTGTCGGCCGTCGCGATCATCTTGGCAGCAAGGATGGCGGGACGGTGCGGGACAACCATCACAGAGGAGAGAAGGCGGACGCGCTCGGTGCAGCCGGCGAGGAAGGTCAGTGTGGACAGCACGTCCAGGCATTCTCCGGTGTTGCGCCCGGCCCAATCGCCCCCCTCGCTGTAAGGGTAGCGGCTGTCGATATCTGCGGGGACGACGACATGGTCGTTGGCGGAGACAAAATCGAAGCCAAGGCGCTCGGCCGCTGCCGCCACAGCCTTGTATCCGGCGCGATTGGCCATTGGGCCTCGCGAGAGAATGTTCACGCCAAAACGCATGAAAGAGCTCCTTATGGTTGCGCGAGGCGACTCCCCTTCGGGGAGCCGGCCGCCTCGCGGGGCGGTTTGGTTGCGCGAGGCGACTGCCTCTGGGGGCGTCCGCCTTGCTGGGCGGTTTGGTTGCGCGAGGCGACTGCCTTTTGGGGCGTCCGCCTCGCGGGGCGGTTTGGTTGCGCGAGGCGACTGCCTTTGGGGGCGTCCGCCTCGCGGGCGGTTTGGTTGCGCGAGGCGACCGTCTTCAGGGGGCGTCCGCTCATGGGCGGCCTGGTTGCGCGAGGCGACTGCCTTGGGGGCGTCCGCTTGCTGGGCGGAAGTACAGCGAGGCGACCGCTCCTTGGGCGCCTTGCTGGGCGGTTTGGTTGCGCGAGGCGACTGCCTTTTGGGGGCGTCCGCCTCGCGGGGTCGAGATCGAGTTTACGGGAAACTGCTGACGGCTGTCAGTGGCCGGGGAGCACGAGAATGCGCGGCTGGGCCGGCAGGGTAGCACGGGAAACCACGATCGAGGACTCGGTGCTGGTCTTGATCTCGAAATGTGGCCGGGCCGCCTCGAGGAAACGGTTCAAGGTCGAGCTCGAGAAGTAGTGCATCGGGATGACGAGCGGCGCCTTCAGGTCGCGCAGGACCTCGAGCATGCCCGGGGTGTCCAGCGTATAGCTGCCGTCGACAGGGGCAAGAACCACGTCCATCTGCCCAATGCGGCCGATCTGCTGCGGCGAGAGGGTGTGATGCAGGTGGCCGAGGTGTGCGATGCAAAGGCCGCTGATCTCGAAAATGAAGATCGAGTTGCCGAACTCGTCGGTGCCGCCGCCAGCGTACGTGCGGATGTTGGTCGGCAAATTGCGGACGCGGACGTCCTGCTCGGTGACATCGTGCTGAGCAGGGCCTCCTTCGGGGTTCCAGCCCTTGAGGACGTGGCGGATCGCGGGATCCGGGGATAAGGAGTAGTGCGTCGAGTGGGCCCGGTTCATCGTGGCGATGTCGGGCACCGCGGCAGGCTGTACGTAGTCGTTGTAATCGGTGGCGATGCGGATGCCCTTCGCGCTTTCGATGAGGAACGTCGAGTGGCCGACGTAGGAGAGGCTGACCTCGCCGGGTTTCAGCGCAGCGTTCTCGAAACGGGCGCGCTGGACATAGCGAAAGCCCGGTGCCTCGGCTACCGCGATGCAGCGGTCCTCGGCGGCGGTCGCGTGGTGCACGTCGCAGGCGACGAGGACGAGCAGTGCCCCCGTCAAGGCCATCAGTCGGGCAACGAGAGCTCTGGCGATCATGTTGGCCTCCACTCGCTTGCGGTCAGGTTGCGGCGCCGCTCGCTTTCAAGGCGGCGATCTCGGCGCCGGAAAAGCCCGCTTCGGTCAGAACGGCATCGGTGTGCTCGCCGACGGCCGGCGCAGGGCCTGCGCGCCGTGGCTCCATTCCAGCGAGGTCGAATGGCGAAGCGATGGTGCGCGGCATCTCCGGAATGTCAGTCGCGACGACGGCCTTCGCCGCGACGGCCTGGGGGTCGGACGGGATGTCGCTCGCCTTGCCGATCAGGGTATGGGTGATGTTTCTGGCGGCGAAGATCTCGTGCCAATCGATCCAGGTGCGCCGGCGGAGCGCCGCGTCGAGAATGGCGGTCAGGTCGCGCGCGTTGCGGCGGCGTGCCTCGGTGGTGGCAAACCGGGGATCGTCGACGAGACCGGGCTCGCCGATGACCTCGCACAGGACCGGGAAGCTTCGGTCCTCGTTGATGATGGCGAGAAGCATCCAGCGGCCATCCCTGGTCTCGTAGTAGTTGGCGAGGGCCGTGCGCGGGGTCTCGCGGGGGGGCCGCGGCGGCAAGTAGGTGTCGAGCAGGGCCGCCTGGGCCATGATGCCGTTGGCCCACAGCCCGTTGGCGTACAGCGACGAGGAGACGAGCCCGCCTTTGCCGGTCTGCTGCCGCCGGATCAACGCCATCAGGATGCCTGCTGTAAGTCCCATAGCAGAGGCGCGGTCGCCTTGGGCGGGAAGCGGCACACCAGGGGGCTGGCCCTCGTAGCGGGCGAGATCGGAAATGCCGGAGCGACCGAAATACGCGGTGGAGTCGAAGCCGGGGAGGTCCTTGCCGGGGCCGGTCTCGCCGTAGCCGGTGAACGACGCGTAGATGAGACGAGGATTGATCGGGCTGACCGTCTCGTAGTCGAGCGAGAGGCGTGCGCGAACCGGGTGCGGGAAGTTGGTGATGAGCACGTCCGCCCAGGCGATCAGACGGTCGAGAGCGCGACGGCCATCGGGGTGCTTCAGGTCCAGCGCTACCGATCGCTTGTTGCGCGCATCGAGGTGCCAAAGATAGTTCACCGGCGATTTGGGGACGCTGGTCAGGCTGGTGCCGTTCAGGCGGTGGGGATCTCCCTCGCCGGGAGGCTCGACCTTGATCACGTCGGCGCCCCAATCGCCGAGCACCACTGCCGCGGCAGGGGCCGCGATCCAGGAAGCGACGTCGAGGACTCGTACCCCGGCAAGCGGCAAAGGGCTCGTCATTGAGGGGGACTCCAGCTACCTGCCGCAGACATGGGAGCCAACGTAACTTGAGGCGAGGTGGAAGGTGAAGCCCAATTCGCCGGCCCTTCATGCGGTCGTAATCGGCACCGGGCCAGCAAATGCTCTTCCCAAGGCTCGTGGCTTCGGATAGCTAGGCGCGTCTCCTCGCGAGGTAACGTATGCAGCGCCAGGTCAATGCGGTCGATTTCTGGCGCGGCTACGCGCTGATCGCGATTTTCATCAATCACATCCCGCAAAACATCTACGAGCAATTCACGCACAAGAACGTATCGCTTTCGGATTCGGCGGAGCTCTTCGTCTTTCTCGCAGGCTGGTCGCTGCGGCACGTGGTCGGGAAGCCCGAGGATCCGCGTCCGACGAGCGAGCTGATGCACCGGCTGTTCGGGCGCGCGGTCACGCTCTACGTCGCGCAGATGGCGATCGCGCTGATCGCGATCGCGATGCTTGCCGCGGCGGCCCTGCTGCTGGCCAATCCCTTGTTCCTCGAGTGGCACAACGCGGCGGCGATCTTCTACGATCCCGTGCGAGCACACATCGGGCTTGTCCTGCTCAGCCATCAGCTCGGCTACTTCAACATTTTGCCGCTTTACGTCGTGCTGATGATGATCGCGCCTCTCGTCGCCATGCTGCACCGGTACGCGCCGAGCGCATTGCTGCCGATCTCGTTCACGATCTATCTTGCAAGCGTGGTTTTCGCGATCACCGTTCCGACCTGGCCGGTCAGCGGGCAATGGTTCTTCAATCCGCTCTGCTGGCAGCTGATTTTCGTGCTCGGATTCTCGATGAGCCGGGAGCGCGGGGCCGGGGGATGGGTGCGCCGCAACATCAGCTGGCTGCGGATGGTGGCCGTGCCGATCGTCGTAGGGCTCGCCGTGATGAGCCGCTTCAATCTGTGGTGGGACCCAACGAAGGTTCCGGAGCCCAGGCTGTTGTTCCTCATTGGAAAGACGTTCGTTACGCCCATTCGCCTTATTCAGTTCCTGGCCTTGATTGCGCTCTTGTCGGCGGCTTATCCGTATATCGTGCGGGTACTCCCGCGGTTCGTCGACTTCCTCTCACGTCTCGGGCGCAACTCGCTCCCTGTGTTCTGCGTCGGCTCCGTGTTGAGCCTTGCGGGCCAGATCGTGCGGTTCGCCTACGGTGGCGGGGTCGTGGTCGACACGGTGCTTGTCGGCTCCGGAATCGTGATCCTCAGCGTCGTGGCATGGTTAGCAGAATGGCGTCGGCGGTAGGACTAGGCAACTCGATGAAGACAGCGACTTCGATCGTCGGGCTTCTGTGCTGGCTGGTTGCAGCCGGAGTGGCCGGGGCCCAGCAGCCGCCGCCTGCAGCAGGTGGCACCCCGAGCTCGATCCAGCGCCTTTGCACGGAAGGCACGGAAGTGGGGTTCGGGCCGGCGCAGCTTCCCAACGCGGCGAGGGCGCTGAGGGAGCGCAAGCAGCTACGCGTGCTTGCGATCGGGGCGACGCCGCTCAGCGCGCGCGACCAGACGCAGGGGCATTACGCTCTCGTCGAGAAGGTGCTGGAAAGCAGCTTCAAGGGGCTCGATGTCGAGATCATCGACAGGGGCGTCTCCGGCGAGCTTGCGCGGGATGGGGCAGAGCGCATCAAGAACGAGGTCGCGCTGGTGCGGCCGGACGTCGTTTTCTGGCAGGTGGGGGTGGCCGATGCGTTGGCGCTGACCCCGGCGAACGAGCTGAAACAAACACTTGTGGAGACCGTGCGCTGGCTCAAGGTCCACCAAGTCGATGTCGTGGTGATCGGCCTCAGGTATCGGCGCAGCCTTGCGAGGAACGAAGGCTTCCAGAACATCCGAAAAGTCATCCGCGACGTGGTGAAGGACGAGGCGATCCTGAGAATCGGCCACTACGAGTCGATCGAGGCCCTGGACCGCGTGCGGCGACAAGAGGGAGAGCCGCCGAGCGAGTTCGATCTCACCGACGCCGGCTCGAACTGCGTTGCCGACTTCCTCAGCCGGGCTTTGGCAGTCGGCCTCTTCAAAAAGCCTCGCGGAGAGCATGGAAACGCCGGGGTGCCGGCTCCGAGCCAGAAGTAGCGCCCGGCGCCGGCCGCTCACCCGGGCGATGTGCGGTGTGTCCTGACGGGCAGGGCGCAGTGCGGAGATCAGCCATTCGTTCGCGTTCACCAATACGTTCGAATTGTGTGCATCGCGTTTCGGCAACGATCTTGCAGGTACGAACCCGAAGCCCTAATGTGCTGCTTCTTCCGCGTTTCGGCCGTCGGGGCTTGCCGCAATGTGTCGTCTGCTGGGCTACGTGCTCGTGTTGCTCGTCGCGTGTGCGTCAGCGCGCGCCGAAAGCACCTTGACGCGAGAGAGCCTGCCATCGGCGACCCTCGGTCGCGCCTTTCCCTTCATGGTTTATCTGCCTGACGGCTATCAGCGCGGGGATCTCAGCTACCCGGTGCTCTACCTGCTGCATGGCGCCGGCGGGGACGAGATGGCGTGGGCCAAGGAAGGCGGGATCAAGGCCACCGCGGATCGCATGATCCGAAACGGCGAGATTCCCCCCACGGTCATCGTGATGCCCGGATGTCGCGGCTGCTGGTGGGTCGACGGCGCCGTCGACAAAGCCGAGACGGCGTTCTGGAAAGACCTCGTTCCTGCCGTCCAGCAACGCTATCGGACGATCGGCGGACGCGATGGATGCCTCATTGCCGGGCTCTCGGCAGGGGGGTACGGGGCGGTTCGGTTTGCGATGCGCTATCCCGATCGCGTCGCTGCGATTGCGGCGCTTAGCCCGGCCGTTTACGCCGATACGCCGCCGGCCATCTCGTCAGCACGGGTGCAGCCGCCCTTTCGACGCCCTGACGGCAGCTTCGACGAGGCGGCCTGGAAGGCGCGAAACTATCCGAGCCTGATAGGGGGCTACTTCCGGCAGAAGCAGCGCGTCGCCTTCTTTCTCGTGTCCGGTGACAATGATCGTTTCGGCATTGCGTTCGAGACGATGGCTCTGTTCAAAGACCTCTGGGGTCGCCAGCCTGAGCTTGCAGAGCTGAGGATCGTCGACGGCGACCACACCTGGACAATCTGGTCGAAGTCGATCGAAAACGCTATGCGCTACCTCTATCGCCACGCGGCGCGACCGATGCCCACGCTGATCGCGGGGGCAAGGGGCCCGGCTGCCGCTGCCGGCGTCGCCCAGGCGCCAGCGGCCCAGATCGCGCAGAGAGGTTCCGGGACGCCGAGTGTCGAGTCGTTCTTCCCCTGAGTTTCTGGTGGCGGTCTTGCCGGATCCGGCCTCGGCATCCCTTGCTCAGGGCGTGCCCTGAGCCGCGCACACGGGCGCCAATGCGCCGCTCGCGTGGATGGACAGGTCGATGATCGTCGGCGAGTTGCCCGACAGCGGATTGCTCGCGTCCCAATTGTAGCGGACCTCCTGGAAGCGCGAGGACAGCGCGTCGTAGATCAGCAGGCGTCCTGCAAGGCTTTCACCGATCCCCAGCAACTCCTTCAGGACCTCGGTGGCCTGCAACGTTCCGATGACGCCGACGACGGCACCCAGAACGCCGACCTCGGCGCAGTTTGCGACGGTGCCGGGCGGCGGGGCCTCGGGAAACAGGCAGCGATAGGTGGGCCAAGGCGTGCCGTCAGGCCTGGTCTGGTGCGGCTTGAACGTGGTCAGGTACCCGTCGAACGGGCCGACGGCTGCGAAGACGAGGGGGCGCCGGGCAAGATAGCAGGCGTCCGATGCCAAGTATCGCGTGGCGAAGTTGTCGGAGCCGTCCGCAACAATGTCGTATCGAGAGACGAGGTCGAGCGCGTTGGTCGCGTCAATCCTCGTATCGTGAATCTCGACGGCCACATTCGGGTTCAACCGGGCGACCATGTCGCGGGCGCTTTCGACCTTGGGGAGCCCGACGCCCGGTGTGTCGTGTGCGATCTGGCGCTGAAGGTTCGACAGAGATACGCGATCGTCGTCGACAATGCCGATGGTGCCGACCCCGGCGGCGGCGAGATACATGATCAGCGGGCTGCCAAGACCGCCGGCACCGATGCACAGGACACGGGCCGCCTTGAGCTTCTGCTGGCCCTGGCCGCCGACGTCTTTCAGCACGAGGTGGCGCTTGTAGCGTTCGATCTCGGCCGGAGAGAGCTTGGATGTGGTCATGCGGCCAATCTAGGGGTGCCGGCTTCCAGGTTCCAGGGGCAATCGGCCCCAGTCAGGCGGTTTTCTGTTCCGCGAGACCGAGCTCCTCGGCCATCTCCTGGCGCATAATGAATTTCTGGACCTTGCCGGTCACGGTCATCGGAAACTCGTCGACGATCTTGATGTAGCGCGGGATCTTGTAGTGGGCGATCTGGCCCTGGCAGAAGGCCGTGACCTCGTCTGCATCGAGGTTGGCGCCCGAGCGGACCTTGATCCAGGCGCAGAGCTCCTCGCCGTAGCGTTGATCGGGGACGCCGAAGACCTGCACGTCCTGTATGGCCGGGTGGCGATAGAGAAACTCCTCGATCTCGCGGGGGTAGATGTTCTCGCCGCCACGGATGACCATGTCCTTGATGCGGCCGACTATGTTGCAATAGCCGTCGGCATCCATGGTGGCGAGATCGCCCGTGTGCATCCAGCCGCTGCGGTCGATGGCTTCGGCGGTGCGCTCCGGATCGTCCCAGTATCCGAGCATGACGGAATAACCGCGCGTGCAGAACTCGCCCGTGGTGCCGCGCGGGACGACGCGACCATCGCTGTCGACGATCTTGATCTCGACGTGGGGATGCGCGCAGCCGACAGTCGACGTCTGCTTCTCAAGGCTGTCGCCGATCAGGGTCTGGGTGGAGACGGGGCTCGTCTCGGTCATGCCGTAGCCGATGGTCATCTCGCTCAGGTGCATCTCGCGGACGCAGCGGCGCATGACCTCTACCGGGCAGGGAGAGCCGGCCATCATGCCCGTGCGCAAGCTCGACAGATCGAAGCTCGCGAACTCGGGGTGGTCGAGCTCGGCGATGAACATGGTGGGAACGCCGTAGAGCGATGTACAGCGTTCCTCGGCAACGGTCTTCAAAGTGGCGAGGGGGTCGAAGCCTTCACCCGGGAGCACGATGGCGCAGCCGTGCGTGAGGCATGCCATGTTGCCGATGACCATACCGAAGCAGTGGTAGAGCGGCACCGGGATGCAGACCTTGTCGGCCTCGGTGTAGTGCATGCGCTGGCCGATGAAGTAGCCGTTGTTCAGGATGTTATGGTGCGTGAGCGTAGCGCCTTTCGGCAGACCGGTGGTGCCGGACGTGAACTGGATGTTGATCGGATCGTCGAATTGCAGGCGATCGCGCAGCCCTTCGAGCTTGGCACGGCTTTCCGGACTGGCGCGTGCTGCTACGGCGTCGAAAGCGAGCGTGCCGGGGGCTGGGTCCGAACCGATCTGTATGACGGTGCGCAACTCGGGGAGCTTTGCGGCGCGCAATTCGGCCGGTGACGATGTCGCGAGTTCAGGCGCGAGCGTCGCGACCATGCCGATGTAGTCGCTCGACTTGAAGCGCGTCGCCGTGACCAGTGCCCGGCAGCCGACCTTGTTCAGAGCGTATTCCAGCTCGGCGAGGCGGTAGGCGGGATTGATGGTGACGAGGACGAGGCCGGCCCTGGCGCTTGCGAACTGGGTGATGACCCACTCGGCGTTGTTGGGCGACCAGATGCCGATGCGATCGCCTGGCTCGAGGCCGAGGGCCAAGAGGCCGGCGGCGAAGGCGTCAACTTTCGCTGCGAGCTCGCTCCACGTCCAGCGGATGCCTTGCTGGCTCGAGATCAGGGCGGGTCGATCACCCCAGCGGGCGACGGTGCGCGCCAAGTGAACGCCGATCGTCTCGCCGATCAAGGGGGGCGCATTGCCGCCATGGGCATAGCTTGGAGATCGATCGGTCATGGTAGGCCTCCCAGTCCCGGGGGGCGCAAGTCCGATACGTGCTCGAACGGTTGGAAATGCCTGCGCCCAAGCGCTTGTTGTCCCGGCGTCACCGCATGCTAGGCCGGATTGCACACGGCTGTCACGGCCGAAACACGGAGGGCTGCAGGGAGGGGCAGCCCGGGGCGGATTCCGAGGCTGCTCATGCCGCCGCCGCGCGCGCCGAAGGGGCGCTCCGGCGCCAGGCGAGCACGACGCCGGCGAGGATGGCGAGGTTCAGGAGATTGGCGGCGAGGCCTGTTGCGAAGGCTGGCGCGTATGATCCAAACGCATCATAGATTACGCCGCCGAGCCAGCCGCCGGTCGCCATGCCCGTCGTGCCTGTCAGCAGGAGAGCGGGCAACCGCCACGCCGCCTCGCTTGCCGGGAAAACCTGACGGGCGGTTAGAAGGTAGGCCGGGATCAAGCCGCTGAAACCAAGGCCGAAGGCTGCAGCAACAGCGAACAGGCCCGCCTCGTCCTGGGTGACGAGGAAGCCTGTGACGGCAAGGGCCTGTGCGGCCGAGCAAATGAGCAGCGTATAGAGGCCGCCGATGCGATCGGATAGCCAGCCCCAGAACTGACGGCTGAAAAAGGCGCAGATGAGGAGGAGCGACAGCATCGCCGCTCCCCGGGCAGGGGCCATGCCGAGGTCGCCGCAAAATGCAATGAGGTGCGCCGACGGCATGGCCATCGGTATGCAGCAAAGGAAGGAGGCGACAGCAAGCAGCGCGAAAAGGACGTTGGGCGGGAGCCCCGCGCTCTGGCGGTTGTCGAGCGGCCGGGCCTTGGCACTCGCTGCTGATGCAGAGCCGGAGGCGGCATCGGGCGGGGGCTTCAGGACGGCGAGCGCCAAGGGCACGACGAGGACTGCAACGAGGATGCCGAAGCCGAACATGGTCTGGCGCCAACCCCACATCGAGATGGCTCGCTCGAAAAGGGGAGGCCAGACCGCACCGGCAGCATACTGCCCGCTCGCAATCAATGCGATGGCGGTGCCGCGACGCAGCTCGAACCAGCGCGAGACATACACATAGAGCGGCGCGTTGATGGCACCATTGCCGACGAGGCCGATCAGGAGGCCGTGGCCGGCATAGAGCTGCCAAGCGGTTCCCCCGGAGGAGAGAGCCAAACCTGCCGCGACGCTCAGCCCGCCCATGGCAACGGTCGCGCGGGTTCCGATCCGCTCGGCCAAGAGGCCCATCAAGAGACCGCCGACGCCGGTGCCGAGCCAGGCCAAAGCGTTTGCGCCGGACGGAATCGAGCGCTCGCCGCCGAGCTCCGCCGCGATCGTCTTCAAGGCAACGGTCGTGACGTAAGGGGAGCCGAAAGAAATCGAGAGGATGAGGAGCGCAACAATCGCGATGTGCCACGCCTCGCGGCTGTCAATTCCACGGGTCATTGCAGCCAGTCCTCCCGCCGCGTCCGGTGCCGGTCTTCAATGGGCCACCAGCTCGTCCTCGATAGACGCAGTGTCACATCGAGCACCCGGCCGGGGCAAGCGGCGGTCACGCACGTGGACGACCTCGCATGCGATGGCCCTCCGCAGATGGCCGATTTTTTGGCGGGCCGGTGCTTGTCGCTCGCCGGAGCTGCCATTACAGGTTGGTTGACGACGAGCGGCACTTAATACGGGCGGTGTCATATGCGGGCCGCAGTCGCAACGGAGGGTGGGGAGAGACGGGGCGGGCCGCCGGGGGCCGGCGTGCGCGCGGGGCACGACGACCGGGAGGGGCCGTGGACGGGAGGCGTTCGGTCGATGCGTAACACCATCGCGGTCATGAATACGAAAGGTGGCGTCGGCAAATCGACGATCGTGCTGGCGATCGCCGAGACCCTTTCTGCGCTGCATGGAAAGAACGTGCTGGTGATCGACAGCGATGCGCAGGCGAGCGTGAGCGCCATGCTGATGGCGACCACCAGTCTTCGGAAGCTGCAAGGCGACGGGCGCACGCTGGTCGACTATCTGGTCGCTGCCGTCCTGCGAGATACCCAAGTGGAATGGACGGACTTCGTGGTCGGGGGCGTTTCGGACGTCGACGACGCGCGATCGGTCTACGTGATGCCGAGTGACATGCAACTGACGCTGTTCGAGCGCGAGGTGTCGAAAGAAGCGCTGCACGGGCGCCTGAGGACGTGCATCGGGGGACTCCTCAGCCGGGCGCGGATCGTGTTCGACGTCGTGCTGATCGATTGTCCGCCGGGGCTCTCCGTGCTCACGGAATGTTGGCTCAGGGAAGCGGACTTCCATCTTTCGCCGACCAAGCCGGACTACATCTCGGTCTGCGGGCTCGACGTGTTTGCCCGCTTCAAGCAGCTCAATCCGGAGATGGGCTTCGCGGAGAACCTCGGAGTCCTGGTCAACATGAAGGACCGGCAATCGGCGGAAGACGAGGAGTACCACCGCTGGCTCGCCAGCAATGCGTCGAACCGCTGCTTCGAGCAGGTGTTGCCGCGCATGAATGCCTTGCAGCAGGCAGCGCGGTTCCAGACTGAAGAGCGGTCGTTCGGTGCGAAGTACCCTGGAGACATCGGCGTGGCGGTCAAAGGGCTCGTACAGGAGATCCTGGAACGCCTCGCGGCGAATCCTGCTGCCAAGGAAGCGACCAAGCCGTCTGCCAAGGCCGGACCGGCGATGCCCGTGGAAGCCAAGGCGCCGACGGCCGGGCTAGGCAGCGATGCAGCCGCCCGAGGGCAGCAGGCGGTGGCGCCACGCGTGCCGCAAGCAGCCGATGCCAAGCCTGCTTGATGTCGAGGTTCCAGCGAACGGGCTCAGACGGGCTCGAGCGCATTCTCGAGAACCTTCCCCACGACGATCATTTCCGGGATGAGGCCGGTAAAGCGCTCGAGCACCTCCCGGACCCCCGGCGTCGCGAAGAGGTGCGGGAGCGGGCCGACGTGCTTCACGAGACCATCCACCTCGGCTTGCAAGGCCGACGATATCGCTCGCCGCAACTCGGGGATCTCGTCGCTCCGTATCCGAGGGGCCAGTCCGTCATGAATGAGGCGGATCAGAGCCGGCCAAGGCACGAGGTGGCGGTAGAGGCTCGGAACGACCCGGGAGCGGTCGATCGCAGGGTCCACAGCGAGGCCGTCTATCTGGGCCCTGACCGGGGTCGGGATAGCCGCGACGGGTACCATCGGAGGAAGGTCGACGACCGGCGCCGGCGGCGTCCACTCGCGGAGTGAAGGGCCACGAGCCGGAAGCTCCGGCGGCCTCGGATCGGACGACCGCGCGAGCAGCAAGCGGACGCCGATGAAGTTCACGGGATTGGCGCGATTGTAGGATGCCAGAACGCGGCGATAGGCGGAAATCGTCTCTTCATCCAGGCCAGCGGCGGCGAGTGCCGCCCGATCGGGACCAGCAGAATGGCCGGCCAGGCGTTCCCGGACGGTCCGCCAGGCTGCGTCCTGTGCCAGTCCCGGAAAGTAAAGCGGCCGCAGTGCATTCCACGCTTCGGAGAGGACGCCGGGATAGGTCGCCAAATGGCGCCAGATGAGTGCTGGCAAGGGTATGCCCGAGAGCCTGGCTATGTCGGAATAGATGGCTGCGATGTCGGGGGAGGCGAGACTTACGTCGATCTCGGCGAGTGCTTGCGCCTGCTCGGGATGCTGCTTTTCTTCGCTCGGCATGGGGCCGCTTGTCTTTGCGCTGGACAGGTGAGCGCCTGTTGGGCCCGGATGCGAGGCCAGACGTGGGCAATCAAAAAATATCGTTATGAGTCAAAGTGTAACCGTCCGGTCCGGTAGGCCGGCCACCGTCGTATGGGGCCGGCGCCTGACCGGATCAGCGGGTCAGTGCGGGCGCGATTGCGCCTGCAGTTTCTCGATCTCTTCTTTGATACGCAACTTCTCGAGCTTCAGGCGCATGATCTCGTGGTCGGCCGAAGCAGGGCGGGCCATTTCCTGCTCAATTCTTCGATCCAGTACCCTGTGCTTTTCGGCCAACTCCGCGAGATGGGCTGCGAGCGACATCCTGCTCTCCTTCATCGAGTTGCAGACGACAAAAGTGTGACACGACGTGTCAGTCGTGTCCACCCGAAGCGGCGGCCAGTCGAGCAACCCAAGCGTGTGGTTGAAAAGCTGTTGATGGGCTCGGATCAGCTCGAAACGCCCAACCAAGACGCAAAATATTCCTGGGATCGGGCTGCGACGACTTGGCGCCGCCTCCGCGGCGGCTATAATCGCCGCATGGACAAGAAAGACACAGAAGACCTCTCGTTCCGCCAGGACGAGCTGCCGGCCGACCGAAGTCTGGTCATCGTCGACGACGACAAGGCCTTCCTGCAGCGGCTCGGCAGGGCGATGGAACAGCGCGGCTTCGAAGTTCGCATCGGCGCCTCGATCGGCGAAGGCCTGGATCTCATCCGGCAACTTCCGCCGGCCTTTGCGATCGTCGACATGCGCCTCGAGGACGGCAACGGGCTCGACGTCATTGCCGAGCTGTCAAAGCTCCGGCCGAACTCCAGGGCGATCGTGCTGACGGGATACGGCAATTTTGCAACGGCCGTTTCCGCCGTGAAGCTTGGCGCCGTCGATTATCTGGCAAAGCCGGCCGATGCAGACGAAGTGACCGACGCGTTGCTCGCGCCGGCGAACGAGAAGGCGCAACCGCCCGAGAACCCAATGTCGGCGGACCGGGTCCGGTGGGAGCACATCCAAAGGGTCTACGAACTCTGCAATCGTAACGTGTCGGAGACGGCCCGGCGGCTCAACATGCATCGCCGCACGTTGCAGCGCATTCTGGCCAAGCGCGCCCCGAAGTGAAGCGAAGCTGGGCGGCGAAGAGCTCGCGCCGTGCCGCTACTTGAGTATGCTGCGCAGCAGGTTGCGGAGCCAGACATGCCCACGGTCGGTCTCGAAGCGCTCGTGCCAGACCATGAAGACGGGCAATGTCAGGCCGTCGAACGGCAAGTTGTGAATCTCCAGATCGTGCTGGCTGGCAAAGTACGCGGCAACGCGGTGGCCTAGCGTGCACACCAGCTCTGACTGCTCGACCACTTTGAGCACAGAAGCGGCTGTCGGCAGGGCCATCGGCACGTGGCGCTGATCGCCCCGGCGCTTGAATTCCACATCAACCGGCGTGGGATCGGACGGTCCGGACCGCGCCAGGACGACGTGGCCCAGGCGCGTATAGTCCTCCCACGTGATCTGCCCCTTGATGGCGGGATGATTGCGTTTCGCGACGACCACAACCTTCTCGGTGAAGAGGAGCTCATTGCGGAAGCCTGGAGAGTCCATCGAGTCGCGAACGATGGCGAGCTCGGGCTCGCCATAGCGCAAGTCGGTCTCGAGCTCCCGACCATCGGCGGAGACGACGTAGAGCCTCGTGCCTGTGGGTGACGGGAGAGCAGCATGGATGTTCACGGCGAAAGCCTCGGCGACATCCGGCATCATGGCGATGAAGAACGTTCGCGCGATCGTACCCGGATCGAAGCCGGCAGCCGGGTTCAGGAAGGTGCGAAGAAGACCGAGCGCCTGCCTGATCGGCTGGTCGAGCTCGCAGGCTCGGGGGGTGGGGCGGACGCCGCGACCCGTGCGCTCGAAAAGCTCATCGTGGAGAATTGGCCTCAGACGCGCGATCGCCTGGCTCACGGCCGACTGCGTCATGCCGAGGCGCCGCCCGGCACGACTGAAGCTGCACTCGCTCATGACCGCCTCGAACACACTCAGCAACTTGAGGTCGATGGCGTCCAGATCGATCGGAGGCGCGTTGTCGCCGGAGCCCGAGCGTCCCCGTCCGGCGTCGTTCCTCGAATTCCTTGGCATGGGGCTACTCAATGTTCATGACGCCGATGATCGCACGCCGCGTTTGCTTCGGTCGCTCGGGCCCGTCCGGCTATTCGCGCTCACGGCACAATAGATTTCTCTAATATCGACTATCTCATTGTTCCTGTCTCTCCCAGCCGACACACTGAAGCCGGTCTGAGCAAGGGTACCGCCTTCATGTGCTTGCGAAGACCAAGCGGGGTATTGGGGGGTGCTGCCTCAGGGCGGGACCAGGCACGCCCTTCCAAATGCAGCGTCGGCGACACTTGCTGACGGAGTGGGGGAAGTAGGGTGCGTTCGTCGAGTCGTGTGGGCGACAAGGTCGCGATACTGGAGCTGGTCGCGCTCGCGCCTGTTGCGTGTTTCCCGAAGCGTCACAACAAGGCCATTCGAGAGCTGGCGAAAACGGGCCTGATCGTCTGGCGCGAGGATCACTGGTATCCGACAGCGAAAGGCCTCGCATTCGCGGGCTATACATTGCACTGACCCAGCCGCCGGGCGAACGCTCTGCCTCTCACCGACAGGGCCTCAGCCGACAGCCAGGTGCCCGGTGTAATGCACGGCCTCGGCCAAGCCCTTGCCCTTGGCTTCCGACTTGATGCCGCGCCCTGGCTCGACGTTGCCCAGCACGAAGGGCTTTTCGCCAGTTGCGACGAGAGCATCGACCACGTCGTCTGCCCGATCCGCCGCGACGACGACGACCATGCCGACACCGCAATTGAAGGTGCGCAACATTTCGGGCTCGTCCAGGCCGGCGAGCCTCTGCAGCCAGCCGAAGACGGCCGGAACCTCCATGGCGGAGAGATCGACACGGGGACCAAGCCCTTCCGGCATGACCCGCGGCAGATTCTCGGACAAGCCACCGCCCGTGACGTGGCTCAAGGCTTTGACGGCGCCCGTCTCGCCGCTGCCGCCTGTGGCCCGGATCGCCGCGAGGAGTGGCCGGACATAGATGCGGGTCGGCGTGAGCAGCGCCTCAGCCAGCGATTTTTCGGGCGCGAACGGTGCTGCGGCATCCCATGAGAGGCCTTCGCGGGCGACGAGGCGCCGCACCAGAGAATAGCCGTTCGAATGGATGCCCGAGGACGGCAGGCCGATCAACACGTCGCCCGCCCCAATGCTCTGGCGCGGCAAGATCTCGGTCCGCTCGACGGCGCCAACGGCGAAGCCCGCAAGATCGTAATCGTCGCCTTGATACATCCCCGGCATCTCGGCTGTCTCGCCACCGATCAAGGCACATCCAGCCATGCGGCAGCCGTCGGCGATGCCCGCCACGACGCGGCGTGCCGTCTCGACATCGAGCTTGCCGCAGGAGAAATAATCGAGAAAGAACAACGGCTCGGCACCCTGCACAACGAGATCGTTGACCGACATGGCGACGAGGTCAATGCCGATGGTGTCGTGCAAGCCGGACTCGATCGCGATCCTGAGCTTGGTGCCGACGCCATCGTTGGCGGCGACGAGGACAGGGTCGCGGAAGCCTGCAGCCTTCAGGTCGAAGAGACCGCCGAACCCGCCGAGATCGGCATCCGCGCCGGGACGACGTGTTGCCTTCACGAGCGGCTTGATGGCGTGGACGAGCGCGTTGCCGGCGTCGATGTCCACCCCCGCATCGCGGTAGGTGACAGGATCATTGCGTTTCGGGCCGGGCTCGGTCATCTGTCGTCTCGGGAGAGGGCGGCTGTGACGACCCATGTGGCACGGCGGGAAAACTCCCGCAACCTCGCCGCTGGCGTCCAGGGGGAGTTTCCGGCGAGGGATGCGGACACGGCGCCAATTTCCGCCAGGAATGGCTGGTGAATTGGCGCCCGTGCAAAGGGGAGCGAGGCCATGGTTCAGCAGAGAGGCGACCGAGAGTTCGGCAAGCTACCGCCGGGCACGTGGAGAGGCTTGGCAATGGTCGCCGCGGCTGGCCTTCTCCTGCTCGCTGCGACCGACGTGGCTCTCTCGGCCGCCCGAGAGGACAGGCCTTTCACGATCGGCAACTATCCCCTGGAGGCGCATGCAGCCAACGCCGTGGCGGCCAAGGAGAAAGCCATCTCGGAGGGCCAGCAGGCGGCGTTCCGGTCGCTGCTCAAGCGGCTCGTTCCCGTAACGGCCTACAAACGACTGGAGCGTCTCAAAGGAACCAAGGCGGGCGAGCTGATCGAGAGCTTCGCGGTGCGGTCGGAACGCAACTCGTCGACGACCTACATCGCGAGCTACGACTTCGTCTTCTCGCCGGAGCCCGTGCGCCGGCTGCTCGATAGCGAGGGGATTCCCTATCTCGACCGACAGGCACCGTCCGTCACCATCGTGCCGGTCTACCGGGTTTCTCCCGACGCAGCCAAGCGACTTCCGCCAACCTTTTCGCCTACCGCGGGCGCCGATGCGTGGCTCTATGCGTGGAAGGCGCTCGATCTCGGAAACGCATTGACGCCTGCCTCTCTGCAGCCGCTGAAGCCGGACGTGCACGGCGACACGATCCAGGCGCTTGCGAAGGGCGACTTCGGCATGCTGAGGACGCTGGCGCAAGCTTATGGAACCGAGGCGATCGTGCTTGCCGTGCTGGAGCCTGAAGCCGACCGGAAGAAGTTGGACGTCGTGCTGGTCGGGCGCGATGCCGTGCAAAATGTGTATCTCAAGCGAAGCTACCGCATGGATGAAGGAGACCTGCCCTATACGGCAGAGTATGCGGCGGTCATCTCGCTTTCGATCCTGGAAGGGCGGTGGAAGGCTATCAACGTGCGCGACGCGCGGGTGGCCGGAGCGGCAGCGTCGACGTGGACGCCTGCGAGTGCGCCTGCAAGCTCGGGAGCAGGGCCGGTTCAATCGGGCGGTGCCGCGGTGACGATCGCGGTCTTATTCCAGGGCATGGCCGAGTGGCAGGAGATCAGCCGGCAGCTCGCCCATCTTCCCGAGGTCGCCGGCATGGAAGTGCTTGGTCTTTCGGCGCGGCGCGCGCGGGTGTCGCTCAACTATCCCGGCGGGCCGCAGAATCTGGCACTGACACTGGCGCAACACGGTTTGATCCTCGAAAACACCAGCGAAGGGTGGGTGCTGACGCGGCGCTGACGAGTTTTGCGTGCAGCCGTGATGCGGGACGCCATCCAGCGCCAGCCGGATGGTAACGCCGGTCGCCGCACGTCCCCGAGCGTCGAACGTTCCGGGCGATGCGAACCACGCGTCCCAATCGGGAGGGCCGATGTCCGACGACGATCCGCAGATGCAATCGCAAAGCTACAAGCTGGCGGTCGAAGATCAGGCATTTCTGCTGCGTGACGAGATGCGCGCGCTTCGGTTCGCGATGGAATACGGGAAGGCCGAGCTTCTGCTCCGTGACAGAGGCATTCGCTCGACCGTCGTCGTGTTCGGGAGCGCACGCGTCCCCTCGCCGGAGGACGCCGCAACGCTCATTGCCAAAGCCGAAACCAGCGACGAAAAGGCATTCGCCGAGCGACGCGTGCGGCTGTCTGCCTGGTACGATGAGGCACGACGCTTCGGACGAATCGTATCGGAGCGCGGCGGAGCGCTGTCACCGGGGTCGAGGCTCAAGGACAACGTCATCGCGACCGGCGGAGGGCCTGGCATCATGGAGGCCGCCAACCGCGGCGCGGCCGAGTGCGGGGCACCGAGTATCGGCTTCAACATTACGCTGCCCGCAGAACAACGCCCGAACGGATACACGACGCCGGAGCTGACGTTCCGGTTCCACTATTTCGCAATGCGCAAGATGCATCTCGCCATGCGGGCGAACGCGCTCGCGGTGTTTCCTGGCGGCTTCGGTACGATGGACGAGCTGTTCGAGATCCTGACGCTGCTGCAGACCGGCAAGGCGCCACCGATGCCGGTGGTGCTCTTCGGACGCGACTATTGGAGCAAGGTGCTCAATCTCGATACGCTGGTGGAGTACGGCACCATCAACGCGACAGACCTCGACCTGTTCGATGTGGTGGACGACGCGGAAGAGGGCTGGGCGGCGCTGCTGCGGCGAGGGCTCAGAGCGCATATCCCGCTCGAGGACGATGTTCTGACCGAAGGGCCGCAGAGGGAGTGACTGCGGCGGCTGGCGAAGACGATGCCTCGACAGCCGGATGGGATCCCCCTCCGGCTTGGGGAGAGGGCAATGCCACCTTCTGGAACGATCAGCTCGCGAACGCCGTCTTGAGGGCCTTGGCGATGTCGGCGAGCGCGTCGTTGGCCCTCGGCATGATCTTGCCGTTGGAGAGGAAGCCGTGGAGCTGGCCGGGGTAGCGCGTCACCGTCACCGGTGTGCCGGCAGCCTCGAGCTTCTTGGCATAGGCCTCGCCTTCGGCGCACAAGGGATCGAAACCTGCGAGCACGACGAGGGCCGGCGGCAGGCCCTTGTGGTTCTGCGCAAGGAGCGGCGAGGCGCGCCAGTCCTTCCGCTGCGCGGCGTCCGGAATGTAGAGGTCGATGAACCAGCGCATGGTGGCGTCGGTGAGCAGCAGGTCCTTGGTGAAGCGGCCGTAGTAGTCGCCGCTCATGGACAGATCGACCGCCGGGTAGACGAGGATCTGCGAGCGGATCTTGGGACCGTTGCCGTCGCGGGCAGCAATGGCAACGGCCGCGGCGAGGTTGCCGCCCGCGCTATCACCGCCGACGGCGATGCGGTCGGGATCGATCTTGAGCTCCTTGGCGTTGGCGACCGTCCACTTCAGCGCGGCGAGGGAGTCGTCATAGGCCGCCGGGAAGATGTGCTCCGGGGCCATCCGATAATCGACCGAGAGCACCGCACACTGCGCGTCGTTGGCAATCCGCCGGCAGACCCAATCGTGGCTGTCGAGGTCTCCGAGCACCCAACCGCCGCCGTGATAGTAGACGTGCACCGGCAGCGGGCCGGAATCGGCGGTGCCCGCGCCGCGGTAGAAGCGAACCGGAACCGGACCGTGCGGGCTGCCCGTCGCCTGATACTCCTTCACACGATCGACCTGAGGCAGGTCGGGCTGGGTGACCAGACGACCGCGCCGGAACATCTCCTTGGCCTGGTCGGGAGGAAGCGACTCGATGCGCGGGCGCTCGAGTTTCTTCAAGAGATCGAGGAATGCCTGGGCGTCTGCGTCGAGCTGCATGCGGTTCTCCTGCGTGATCGAAGTCGAGATGAGGGATGGTTCAGGTGAGCGGGACGACGACCGCGCGCCCTAGAACGTGATGCCGCGCTTGTCGAACTCCAGGCGGGCCGCAGCTTCCATGTCGCGCCCGATGTCGGCGCTCCAGGACTGGCCGGCCTGCCAGGCCTCCTTGGTGATCTCGGGCAACAGCGCCGCGAACCGTGCACCGGCCTCGGACCTGTAGAATTGCGCGACGGCCTTCAAGTCGGCAAGGCTCAGGCGGCTGGCGTAGACCTTGGCGATGCGGTCGACGAGCTCGCTCTTCCTCGGCTTGAAGCGCTCGGTGACGTCTCCGATCACCTGCTCGATTGCCTTGGCCTGATCGGGCTTCTTGAGAAGCAGCGACTGGCGCATCTGATCGGCAAGATGCTCGATGATGACATCGAGCTTCTTCACCGCGCCTGTCGCCTGGAGCACGTCGCGCGCCGAGGCAAGCTTTTCGGCTGATGGTGCCGCTGCATCCTCGGCGTGTCCCGAGGCGATGGGGGGGGCCACGAGGACGCCGGCCAGCAGAAGCACGAGGCCTGCCCGCACCGCAATGTCCCCGCGCTTTCGGAGCCTCGGCCTCATGACATGAAGTCCAGGATCGCCTTGGCGGTGGCGGCTGGCTGGTCGAGCTCGGCGAGGTGGCCCGCACCGGCGATGGTCTTGACGGTGGTCTTTCCTTCGATGAGGCCTGCCATCTTGTCAGCGTAGCTCAGCGGCATCAGCCGGTCCTGGTCGCCCCAAAGGAGAAGCGTCGGCGCCAGGATGAGCGGAAGGCGCTTCTCGATCTTGGTGTTGCCGAGCGGCCAGAAAACGCGGGCCGCCGCTTCGGAGGCGCGCACCTGCTCGATCGGCCACTCGACGGAGTTGGCACCGGGAGGAACGGCTTTAAGGTCCTTCCAGATCTCGGGATTGGCGCAGAGGACGCCGGGCTGGTCGTCGGGGCGCTGGGCCCAGACGTCGGTGGCTGGGTCCTTGTCGTCGAAGAGACCCCAGGGGGCGATCATGGCCACGCGCTTGACCTTGTGCGGCCAGAGCGCGGCAAACTCGGCAACGAACGAGCCGCCGACGGAGGAGCCGGCGATGTCTTCGCCTTCGAGGCCGGCTTTCACGATGAGCTGGCGGACGGCGACGATCCAGTCGAGGTGCGTGTCGAGCAGCGTGTGGCCGGTGGCGCCGGGATGGCCGGGAAGCGAGGGCACGACTACGGTGCGAGACTTGGCCAGCTCGTCCAGGAAAGGAACCCATCGAGGCAGGCCGCCGAAACCCGCCAGCCAGCCGATCTTGGGGCCTGAGCCTTTCGTCCAGACCCGGCAGGCGTGGCCATTGATGTCGATCGTGGTCGTCGTGGGCTCGGACACGGGCTGGAACTCCTTCAGATCCTGATGCGGTGCGATGGGCGGTTCGGGCTTGTGTGTCCCGCGGAACACTCTCGCCGCCTGTTCCGGCGGATCAGCGAGCGTCTTTGGAACCGGGTGCATCGTCCGACGCTTTCACGTCCGTCGGCGCCCTAGGCCCTCAACCTCGAGGCGGCGGCTGGTTCGGATCGACGGCAAGCTGAGCGGGGGCTTGCCGTCGATCGCCCGGCCGAGGCCAAGTTCTTCTATTCTGCGGCCTCCGCGCGCGGCTCGAAGGCCGGCAATTCGGCACGCGCCGACCGCTGCATGGGCTTCGGCCACCACTTGTGCTCCCATTCGGCAAAGAGCGGCTTCAGCTTCGGCATGACCTTCTCGGCGAAGAGGCGCGTGTTGTACTTGGTCAGCTCCTTGGACATGTTGCCATACTGAAGGAGCATCATCAGGTTGCCGACGTTCATGTTGACGGCGACCTCGCGAAGCTGCTCGACGACGTCGTCGGGATTGCCGACGATGACGTAGCCGTCGTCCACGATCTCCTTCATCGTGGTCGGGCGCTTCTTGAATTTCTCCTGATAGGACGCGGCTTTGACAACCTGACTCTGCAAGCCGACGCGCTGGGTCGCCTCGGTCACGTAGCCCGGCGGCTGGGCGAAGCGCGGATCGATGTGCAGGCAGCGGCCGTAGAAGTATTCGGCAGCCTCGGCATAGCGCTCGAGCGCCTCGGACCGGCTTTCGGCAACGCCGACGAATTGGAGGAAGCCTGCGCGATAGGGGTTCCTGTCCTTGCCGAGGCGGTCCATCTCCTCCCAGAAGCCCTTCATGACCCCGAGGCCGGTCTTGTAGCCGTAGTACGAGAGATAACAGTAGACGTAGTCCATCTCGGCGCACCAGCGCCAGGTCTCGACCGAGCCGCCACCCGGAATCCAGACGGGAGGGTGCGGGTCATTCTGGATGGGGCGGGGCCAGATGTTGACGTAGCGCTGCTGATTGAAGCGGCCGTTGAAGGCGAAGGTGTCCTTCTCGGTCCAGGCTTTCATGATGAGGTCGTGGGCTTCGTAATAGCGCTCGCGCAGCATCGAGGGATTGGCGCCGTAGGCGTAGCAAGTGTCCATGGGCGAGCCGACGGGGAAGCCGGCAATGAGGCGACCGCCGGAGATGCAGTCGATCATGGCGAATTCTTCCGCGACGCGGGTCGGCGGATTGTAGAGCGCGAGGCTGTTCCCCATGACACAGATCGCCGTGTCGGTCGTCCTGCGCGAAAGGGCCGAGGCGATCAGGTTCGGCGAGGGCATCAGGCCGTAGCCGTTGGAATGGTGCTCGTTGCAGCATACCGCGTCGAAACCCACCTCGGCGGCGAACTCCATCTCGTCCATGAAGTCGTTGTACATGTGGTGGGCGCGCTTCGGGTCGAAGAGCTCGGAGTGAATGTCGACCCACACGGACGGATGCTTCTGCTTGAAGTCATCCGGCAGCTCCGTATAGGGCATCAAGTGGAACCACATGAGCTTCATGACTGGGTCTCCTCGTTCAGCGCCCCGTTCCTCGGCGCCCGGCCGGTGGTGTTCTCGGTCTATGCTCGATCAAATATGTCTCGTGATGAAGGCGGCTCGCTGGAATCCGCCGAGACGTAGCCGTGCTGCTCCCTCGCGATCGAAGCTTGCGACGTCGCGGCGGGTGTCGTGCATGCCCTGTCTCGCCTGACCGGGCACACGACACCCTTCCTTATCGTGTGGCGCTACTCCGCAGCCTGGACGCGCGGTGCGAAAGCCGGGAGCTCGGCGCGCTTGGCCTTCTCCATGGGCTTCGGCCACCACTTGTCCTCCCATTCGGCGAAGAGCGGGCGAAGCTTCGGCGCGACCTTGTCGGCGAAGAGCTTGGTGTTGTACTTGGCCAGGTCCTTCGACATGTTGCCGTACTGGAGCAGCAACATCAGGTGGCCGACATTCATGTTGATCGCCACCTCGCGCAGCTGCTCCTCGACATCCTTCGGCGAGCCGACGATGACGTAGCCGCGGTCGACGATGTCCTCCATGGTCTTGGCGACCATGTTGAAGCGGGTGCCCGTCGTCGAGCCGGTCGTGCCCTGGGCGCCGAGCGCATCCTTGCCCTTGGCCGGATCAGCGGCAGCCTCCGCCGCGGCCCGGACCTGGCTTTCGAGGCCGACGCGCTGGGTCGCCTCGGTGTTGTAGCCGGGCGGCGAGGCGTACTTCAGATCGACGTGCAGGCAGCGGCCGTAGAAGTATTCGGCCGCCTCGGCATAGCGCTCCATGGCCTCCGATCGCGTCTCGGCGACGCCGATGAATTGCAGGAAGCCTGCGCGATAGGGGTTCCTGTCCTTGCCGAGCTTCTCCATCTCGCCCCAGAAGCCCTGCATGGTGCGGAGCCCGGCCTTGTAGCCGTAGTAGGAGAGATAGGCGTAGACGTAATCCATTCGGGCACACCAGGCCCAGGTCTCGACCGAGCCGCCACCCGGAATCCAAACAGGAGGATGAGGCTCCTGCACGGGACGTGGCCAGATGTTGACGTAGCGCTGCTGGTTGAAGCGTCCGTTGAAGGCGAACGTCTCCTTCTCGGTCCAGGCCTTCATGACGAGGTCGTGGGCCTCCATGTACTTCTCGCGGAGCATGGAGGGATTGGCGCCATAGGCGAAACACGTGTCCATCGGCGTGCCGACGGGAAAACCGGCGATGAGGCGACCGCCGGAGATGCAGTCGATCATGGCGAATTCTTCCGCGACGCGGGTCGGCGGATTGTAGAGCGCGAGACTGTTCCCCATGACACAGATGGCAGTGTCGGTCGTCCTGCGCGAAAGGGCCGAGGCGATCAGGTTCGGCGAGGGCATCAGGCCGTAGCCGTTGGAATGGTGCTCGTTGACGCAGACGGCATCGAAACCGCAGTCGGCGGCGAACTCGAGCTCGTCCATGAAGTCGTTGTACATGTGGTGAGCGCGCTTCGGATCGAAGAGCGTGGAATGGATGTCCACCCAGACCGAGGGATGCTTCTCCCGGAAATCGTCCGGAAGCTCGGTGTAGGGCATCAGGTGAAACCACATCAATTTCATCGAATTCGCTCCTCGCGCCGCAAACCCGCACGCCCTGCCCGGCGGCGCAGGCCGCCGAGCGTTCGGCGACATGTTCCAATAAGTCCGGACAGGGTTCAAGCGGTCAAACGATGCCAGGTGCCGCCAGGAGCGCTAGTTGACGCGCGTGATGCGGGCTTTGAAGAGAGTCCAAGAATCGACGCTGGGCGCTCCTATGCTGCCCCAATCCTGCCGATAGTAAATCCGGATCCTCGTCCACGGTCCTGCAAGCACCGTCGGCGTCAGGAAGGCTGCCCAGGTCTCATCCGGGTTCGGCGTATCGATTACCGGAGCGGCGACCTGGACAGGATTGACCCCGTCAGACAACTCGGCAACGATATTGACGTCGCTCACAAGGCATTCGACGACGTAGCGGCTGCCGGCATCGCTGATGGCAATATTGATCTCGCCCAGGATCGAGCCGTCGAAGCCGGTGAGAAACTCTAGAAGTCCGCTGTCGGGAGCCGGGTTCGGAAGGTCGGGATGACCGCTCGTCATCAATCTCGACAGACCGGCCATGTCCGTGAAGACGCTCGTGAAACTCGTAAACGTCGTGGTCGTTGCCGAGATTTCTCCGAGCACGGAGAACGTCCGCGCGCCGGACAACCCCAATCGACTATAGTCAAATGTATTTTTCACACCAATCTCCATGCCTTACAACCGAGCGCCAATTGCGCTGCCCAGTGAGGTTCCGCCTCAGGCGTCGTGCGGGACAACAGGCGGATCTGGCAAAGGTTAACACGCATGCCGAGCGGCCGATGCCCGCGCCGCGTTGCAACACAGGCCGTGCGCGACTAAGCCACTTCCCTGATCCTTGCCGCTACGACGGACACGCCTTCCATGCCCTTCACACGTTCCGACCTGATGGCCCGCCTCGACGAGCTCGGGATCGAGACCCGAACGGTCGATCACGAGCCGGTCTTCACGGTGGCCGAGAGCGAAATGCTGCACCGGGAGTTGACAGGCGGGCACACCAAGAACCTGTTCCTCAAGGACGCGAAGGACAAGCTTTGGCTGGTCGTGGCCGAGGCGCACACGCCGGTGGACCTCAAGGCACTGCCGAAGGCGATCGGCTCGGCGCGACTTTCCTTCGGCAAGGCGGAGCTTCTGATGGAGGTGCTCGGCGTGACCCCGGGCTCGGTGACGGCGCTGGCTTTGGTCAATGACACGGCGCATCGCGTCAGCGTTGTGGTGGACGAGCGCCTGATGGGGTATGACACCATCAACTGTCACCCGCTCGTGAACTCGGCAACGACGAGCCTCAAGCGGGACGACCTGATCAGGTTCATGGAGGCGTGCGGGCATGCACCGCGGATCGTAACGCTCTCCGGGCCAGCGGGCGCGACTTGAGAGCGGCGCTGTTTCTGCGATGCTCAATGCGGCTCATGCAACCCGGGGATGAGCGGCCTCCGATCGAGCACGATGGAGACGAAGATGGAGTTTGGACAGGGCAGAGCCGGCGGCGCAGCGTCGGGGGGCGCGGGCGCAGACGTAATCAAGGAGTCGAGCACGGCCGGCTTCAAGGCCGATGTTCTCGACGCCTCCCGGCAGATGCCGGTGATCGTGGATTTCTGGGCCCCCTGGTGCGGGCCGTGCAAGCAGCTCACTCCGGTGATCGAGAAGGTGGTACGCTCGTTCGGCGGCAAGGTGCGGCTGGTCAAGATCAACATCGACGAGCATCCGGCCATCGCGGGCCAGCTCCGCGTGCAGTCGATCCCCACGGTCTACGCGTTCCGCGACGGGCGTCCGATCGACGGCTTCCAGGGGGCGCTGCCCGAGAGCCAGGTGAAGGCGTTCGTCGAACGGCTCGTCGGCGACGAGATGGGGGCCGACCTCGCCGAGGCGATGGCTGAGGCCAACAAGCTGCTCGAAGCCGGAGACGTGCAGACGGCCGCTGAGATTTTCGCCGCCGTCATCAAGGAGGACCGCGAGAACGTCGAGGCGATCGCGGGGCTGGCGCGCGTCTACATGAAGACAGGCGACATGGCTCGCGCCGAGCAGACGCTGTCGCTCGTGCCGCCCGACAAGCAGACGCACCAGGCGGTCGCCAGCATCAAGGCGGCGCTCGATCTTGCAAAGCACGGTGCGGCACCGGGCAAGATCGGGGAGCTGATGGCTGCCGTCGAGGCCAATCCGGCCGATCACGAGGCGCGGATCGAGCTTGCCATGGCGCATGCCGCGGCCGGCGACAAGGAGGCCGCCGTCGATCAGCTTCTCGAGAGCTTCCGCCGCGACAAAGGCTGGAACGAGCAGGCCGCGAGGAAGCAGCTGCTCCAGTTGTTCGAGGCATGGGGACCGAAAGATCCGGCGACACTCGACGGACGACGTCGACTGTCCTCATTGTTGTTCTCGTAGACGGCGCGTGCGCCGGCAGAGTGCGGGTGGCCCGAGCCAGCGGAGACCCTGATGCCCCGCCGCTACCAGACCATTTCCGACCTTCCCGGCGAGCTTGCCGTATTTCCTCTGTCGGGGGCCATCCTGTTGCCGCGCGCCTCGTTGCCGCTCAACATCTTCGAACCGCGCTACCTGCAGCTCTTCGACGACATCATGCGATCGACACGGCTGGTCGGGATCATCCAGCCGGTGGGCGAGGGGGGACCGACGGGCTCGCCGCAAGAACGGTCGGCTTCGCTGAGGGAGATCGGCTGTGCGGGGCGCGTCACCACGTACCAGGAGCACGGTGACGGACGTTTGACCATCGTGCTCGGCGGGGTGTCGCGGTTTCGCGTGGTGGACGAGCGGCAGGTGACGCATCCCTACCGGGTGATGGGCGTCGATTTTGCGGCGTTCGCGGGTGATCTCGAGGTTGGGCGCGGCGAAGACGACGTCGACCGGGAAAGGCTGCTCGATACGCTCAGGCGCTATCTGGCGCAGCGCAATCTGAAGGCGGATTGGTCGGCGATCGCGCGAACGGGATCGGAGCAGCTCGTGAACTGGCTTTCTGTCGCGAGCCCGTTCGGCGCCGGCGAGAAACAAGCGCTGCTCGAGGCGAAAACGCTCGCGGAGCGGGCCGATGCCCTGATCACGCTCGCCGAAATGGAGCTGGCGACCGGCGGCGGGAGCGAGCCGGGCGGGCGCATCCAGTAGCGGTGCGGGCGAGCGTTGCAATGCTCGGAGACACGGTGATGAGCGACGAACCGCGTGAGGACATGGAAGGCGGCGCGGACGAAACTCCCGATGCCGCCGCCCCGACCGACGCCGCCGAACGGGTGGACAGGCATCTGCTCGAGTTGCTCGTCTGTCCTGTGACGAAGGCATCGCTCGATTACGACGCAGAGCGCCAGGAGCTGATCAGCCGCAAGGCCCGTCTCGCCTATCCGATCCGCCGGGGCGTGCCGCACATGCTTCCGTCAGAGGCCCGGCACCTCGACGATTGAAGCGGCTTGCCGGCCCGAGCGATACGGGCGGGCGCCCCCTGGCGGAAGCCGGAGGTCAGTTCTTTCGGGCGGACGCGAAGTAGTTGACGTCGGTGTCCGTCGACAGCGACCAGACATCGGCGAGGGGGTCGTAGACGAGGCCTTCGAAGGCGATGCCCGAAAGTCCGGCTGCGGCCATGAAGCGGGCCATCTCGTCCGGGGTCACGAAGCGGTCCCAGCGGTGCGTTCCAGCGGGGAGCCAGCGCAGCACATACTCGGCGCCGACGATGGCCAGAAGCCATGCCTTCATGGTGCGGTTGATGGTCGAGGCGACCAAAATGCCGCCGGGGCGGACCAGACCGGACGCCAGACGGATGAAGCCGGCCGGATCGGGCACGTGCTCTACGACCTCGAGGCAGAGCACGGCGTCGAAGGTCTGACCGCCTGCCGCCAGTTCCTCGGCCGTGACGGAGCGATAATCGATCTCCAGGGCGGAGAGGGCTGCATGCGACCGCGCCGCGGCGATATTGTCGACGGCAGGATCTATACCGGTCACCGAGGCGCCGAGGCGGGCGACGGGCTCAGAGACGAGGCCGCCGCCACATCCGATGTCGAGGATGCGGAGACCGGCGAGCGGCTTCGTGGCCGGCAGCTTCCTCTCGAAGTGAGCGGCCAAGCGATCGCGCAGATATGTCATGCGCGCGGGCCCAAGCCGATGCAGGGGCGCGAATTTTCCTTTCGGGTCCCACCACTCGCCGGCGATGCGAGCAAAACGCTCGACCTCGGCTGGGTCGACGTTGTCATTACGGTCGGTGTCGGTGGGGGCGGCCATGGGGCATTGGCTCCTGGCCGACCGCGGGTGTCAAGGGTGGAGGTTGCCGCGAGTGCGCGGCGTTCAGCCCAGGTGCGCCTTGGCTTCGGGGCGACCTTTCAGGCGGGCCGCGTATTTCTGTCCGATCTTCTTCAGGCGCTCGGCTGCGAAGTCCTGCTGCGCCAGTGCCATGCCGCGGTCGAAGACCTCGCTGTAGCGCCGGATTCGACCGTTCTCGAGCTCGAAGCGGCTGATCCCCTCGAAGACGACGCGGGTGCCCTTCGCCTCGGGCAGCTTCGAGGTGTAGCTGAAGCGGTAGCTGGCATAGCCGAGCCGGTCGGTGGCTACGGGATCGAAGAACTCCCACTTGAAGCCTTCGCCGCCATCGTAGAAGTGGGCCAGCATGTCGCGAATGCCCGAGCGGCCAGGCTCGGAAGGGCCGAAGAAATAATCATCGTACACACCGGTTTCGGTAAAGAGGTCGGCCAAGGCGTCGCCATTGCCGCTTTCCACGGCGGCCGAGAACTTGGCGAGCATCGGTTGGAGGTCCATGGTCGAGGTCTCCTTCGGGAGGTCGGTCGGATCGGGCCAGTCTGATGGAACCGACCGGCGGTTGGAAGGCCTTTCGGGCAGATCGCCGGCGCGGCTGATGGGGATAGACCTGCCGTGACAGCTGGTCGTGCCGAGGCAGATGGAATAGTGGTAGGTGCACGGTAGCTGTCTCTGCATCGGGACGGGCGACGGGGCGTGTCCCGGCTCGCTCCGTGGCATGGTCGATGCATCAGGAGCGATGACCTCGAAACGGGCCGCTGCTATGAGACGGCTGCGCAGGGGGAACGAAGCGAGGGACGAGCATGTCGCGCCGCTATTTCGGAACGGATGGCATCCGGGGGCTGGCCAACAAGGCGCCGATGACGTCGGAGATTGCGCTCAAGGCCGGCATGGCGGCAGGGCATATCTTCTCGCGCACGGGCGGCAGTCATCATCGCCCGCGCGTCGTGATCGGGAAGGATACGCGGCTTTCCGGCTACATGATCGAGAGCGCGCTGCTTTCAGGCTTCACCTCGGTCGGGATGGACGTGTTCCTGCTCGGGCCGATGCCGACGCCGGCGGTCGCCATGCTGACTCGATCGATGCGCGCGGATCTCGGGGTGATGATCTCGGCGTCGCACAACCCCTACGAGGACAACGGTATCAAGTTTTTCGATCCTGACGGCTACAAGCTGTCGGACGAGGTGGAAGCGGAGATCGAGACGCTGATCGAGGCTCCGAGCACCGAGCTGATGGCTGCCTCGGACAACATCGGCCGGGCGACCCGCATCGAGAGCGCGCAGGAGCGCTATATCGAGTATGCGAAGCGGACGCTGCCGAAGAACCTGCGACTGGACGGACTTCGCATCGTGGTCGATTGCGCGAACGGGGCTGCCTACAAGGTGGCGCCGGAGGCGCTATGGGAGCTCGGTGCAGAGGTGATCAAGATCGGCGTCGAGCCGAATGGCCGAAACATCAATCTGAAGTGCGGATCGACGGCGCCCGAGGCGCTCGCCGACAAGGTGCGTGAGGTCCGGGCCGATATCGGCATCGCGCTGGACGGCGACGCGGACCGGGTGGTGATCGTCGACGAGAAGGCGCGCATCGTCGACGGCGATCAACTGATGGCGGTGATCGCGGAGAGCTGGCACAGGCAGGGCCGCCTGGCAGGCGGCGGCGTGGTGGCGACGGTGATGTCCAACCTGGGCTTCGAGCGGTATCTGCAGGGCATCGGGCTGTCGCTCGCCCGGACGGCGGTCGGCGACCGCTACGTGGTCGAGCACATGCGCAAGCATGGCTACAACGTCGGGGGCGAGCAATCCGGGCACATCGTGCTGTCGGATTTCACGACCACGGGAGACGGGCTCGTTTCCGCACTGCAAGTGCTGTCGGCAGTCGTGTCCACCGGGAAGCCGGTCAGCCAGGTGTGCAACCGTTTCGAGCCGCTGCCGCAGCTCCTCAAGAACGTGCGCTACTCCGAGGGGAGGCCGCTCGAGGACGACCGGGTGGTGAAGGCGATCGAGGGTGCCAAGGAGCGGCTCGGGAGCGGCGGGCGCATCGTGATCCGGCCTTCGGGCACCGAGCCCGTCATCCGCGTGATGGCAGAGGGTGACGACGAAAGGCTGGTTGCAACGGTGGTCGGCGACATCTGCGAGGCGGTGGCCAAGGCAGCGCAGGCGGCTTGAGGAGAGCACGCCAGGCGGGCGCGGCGCTGCGTGGTGGTGCGTTCTGATCCGGCTCCGGCTTTCGCCTCCCGTCGCGGGCCGGCTCGACGGCCATGGTCGCAACCCGCAGAGGACAACTCGCACCCGCGCGTACGAACCGCTCTCGACACGTCATTCCGATCGGCTCATCCTTGACATTGTCCGGACAGCACCGGATAGATTTTGTCAACGAAGATAAGAGCCGGTCGGGAGAACGAAATGCCAGAAGCCAAGAAGGATGCAGTCGCGGGCGCAGTGAGTGCGACGGGCGGTTCAACGGACAGCAAGACGAAGAAGAGCCTCAACCGTCGGGATTATCTGCGCAAGGCCGGCCTGACGGCCGCGGGCGCAAGCGCTGCCTCGATCGGCTTCCCGGCGATCACCCGGGCCCAGAACAAGACCTGGAAGCTCAAGCTGCAGAGCAACTGGACGGGCATCGGCATCGAGTCGCAGGACAAGGCTGCCAAGCTCTTCGTCGACCGCATCAAGAAGATGTCGGGTGGCCGTATCGAGGTCACGAATTTCAACGCCGAGGTTCTGCTCGGCATCGGTGAGACATTCCGCGGTGTCGGTTCGGGCGTGGCGGACCTCGCTGTCACGTCGTCGATCTACCACCGGGGCATCGTGCCCGTCGGCGAGTATCTGTGGGCGGTGCCCTTCTTCCCGGTCACGACGCTCGAGTTCTACGAGCAAATCTACCACTTCATGGGCGTGAAGGAGCTCTGGCAAGAGGCCTACAAGCCGCACAACGTGGCGCACCTGACCTACATGATCTCGGACGAGTGGGGCGCGATGGTGTCGACACGTCCCGTCGAGAAGTTCGCCGACTTCAAAGGCATGAAGGTGCGGGCATTCGGCATCTGGGCCGATTGGCTCGTGCACAACGGCGCCTCGATCGTCACCGTCCCGGGCGGCGAGGTCTACACCGCCATCCAAACCAAGATCCTCGACGCCGCAGCGTTCGGATCACCGGATGCCTGGGCAGGCATGAAGATGCATGAAGTCTGCAAGTACTACATCAACCCCTCGGTGATCCCGTACGACATCGTGGAGGTCATCATGAACTTGAAGACCTTCAACGAGATGCCACCGGACCTGCAGGAGGTGATGATCACCGCCTCGCGCACGATGAACACCGAGCTTGCCGCAATGACCATCGCGACCGACGCGCGTGGTCGCAAAAAGCTCGCCGAAGGTGGCATGCAAACGCTGATGATGCCGGATGACGAGCTGAAGCAGGCCGCCGAATGGTGCTGGAATCGGTTCATCGGCCTCAAGGGCAAGGACAAATACATCGACAAGGTGATCGAGATCTACACCCAGGCCCGCCAGCTTCATAAGGACTACTACGGGCCGAAGAAACTCCCGATCTAAGGCCCGCGTAGGGCTCCCTGGAGGCGTCGTCGGGCAACCGGCGGCTGATTGAGCCCAGCACGAGGCGTCAAATTCGATGTGTCGTGCTGCGGCGATGTCAGGCGTTCTGCCCAATCAACTCGGGCGTGCAAGGCTCGAGACCGGGCAGTAGCCATGAGCCAGGACTTCGGCGTCCTCACGGGCGCGAACTGACGAGACCACCGCGCGGCGGACTGCTGTCTCTGGCGCCGCCGGGGTACTCGATTGCCGGTGCGATCAGCCAGGATGGGGGTGAACTTTGAAAGCGATCGAAGCCTATCTGCGCTTCACGGACTGGCTCAATGCCAAGTTCGCCTGGATCGTGGCATTCCTGATATGCCCGATGCTCTTCATCATGATCTGGGAGATCGTGATGAGGTACTTCTTCAATGCGCCATCGCAATGGGCCTACGAAATATCGCTGTTTCTCTACGGCGGCTATATCGTCCTCGGCGGAGCCTACACGCACCTCTCCGGCGGCCACGTCAACGTCGATATCATCTGGGGCCAGCTTTCGCCGCGAGGACGCGCGCTGCTCGATGTGATCACCAGCGTCTTCGCGTTTCTGTTTCTCGGCGTGCTGTTCTGGGTCTCGCTGCAGATCACGATCAACTCGTGGCAGATCGGCGAGACGACGATGTCCCATTGGAAGCCAATCTACTATCCGCTGCGCACGACACTGCCGGTGGGGTGCTTCCTGTTCCTGATGCAGGTCCTCGCGAAGTTCATTCGCGATGTCGCGATCGTCATCAAGGGCGAGGAAGTCTTCCCGGTGCGGGTCGCAATCCCGTAACCGTCTCCGTTCGCAAACCATGTCCCACCACAGCGCAGCGCGACGTCGATAGCGCGCCCCAGGAGTCAGTTCATGCTCTCCCTTGGCCCGGAATGGATGACGGTCCTACTGTTCGGCAGCCTCGTCGTCCTCCTGCTCGCGGGGTTGCCGCTGGTGTTCGCCATCGGCGGTGTCGCGACGCTCTTCATCATCTTCCTGTGGGGCCCGCACGCCCTGCCGGTTCTTGCCAACCGCACCTACATGGCCATGGACATGTTCCTGCTCGTGGCCGTGCCGATGTTCATATTCATGGGCGCGATGCTACAGCGATGTGGAATCGCCGAGGACATGTACGAGTTGATGTACCACTGGATGGGTGGCCTTCGCGGCGGGCTCGCCGCAGGTACCGTGCTCATCTGCACAATGTTCGCCGCGATGGTCGGCATCAGTGGCGCGGCCACGACGTCCATGGGCCTGATCGCGCTACCGTCCATGCTCAAGCGCGGCTACAAGAAGGACATTGCGATCGGATGCATCTCGGCTGGCGGTTCGCTCGGTATCCTCATTCCGCCTAGCGTCCTGATGATCATCCTGGCGCTGACTTCTCGTCTCTCGGTCGGACAAATGTTCATCGCCGGCATCCTGCCGGGGCTGCTGCTCAGCTTTCTGTTCGTGGCCTATATTCTCACCCGCTGCTATTTCCAGAAGGATATGGGGCCGAGCGTGCCCGAGGACGAGAGGCTCCCGCCCAGCGAGAGGATCAAGCTGGCGGGCGCGCTGGTGCTGCCTATCGGCCTGATTTTCGCAGTCATGGGATCGATGTTCTTCGGCGTCGCAACGCCGAGCGAGGCGTCAGCCATCGGCGCACTCGGGGCGATCGTGAGCGCGCTGGTGAAGCGCACGTTCAGCTGGAAGAACTTCACCTCGGCCTTGTTCATCACCCTGCGGCTCAGCGCGATGGTGATCTGGATCGTGTTCGCTGCCTCGGCGTTCACGGCGCTCTATGCCGTAACTGGCGCCAACTCTCTGGTGAGCACGCTCATCAAGGGCGTCGGCGATCCCTGGATGGTGATCATCACCATGCAGCTGATCCTGTTCGTGCTCGGAATGTTCTTCGATCCGACGGGCATCGTGCTGCTCACCGCGCCGATCTTCTTTCCGATCGTCCAGTCGCTGGGCTTCGATACCTTGTGGTTCGCGATCCTGTTCGTGATCAACATGGAGCTGGCCTATCTGACGCCGCCCTTCGGCTTCAACCTGTTCTACATGAAAGCGGTCGTGCCACCGGGTGTCACGATGATGGACATCTACAAGTCGGCGACACCGTTCGTCCTGCTCATGATCCTGGGGCTCGCCATTTGCATGGCCTTTCCCAGCATCATCACGTGGCTGCCCACCATGATGAAGTCGTGATGTTGGTTCCGGCCGCTCGCCGATCCGGAGCGGCGCGGCCGGGCATTCCGAATGCTTGCGAGGGGACGTGACGGCCCTTTGCCGAGGGCGGCAGCGTTGGCCTGCGGCTGCCAACGCAACTATACGATGGCATCTTGCCCGGTAGAATGGTGATATAGGCGAGGCCTTGTCGGCCCCGCCCTTTCATCGTTTTCAGCTCCGGATCTCCATCCATGATCGAAGAGCCAGCTCGAGCCGTCAGTGCCACCTCAGCCCTGCTCGAGCGAATCGAGCGTGAGAACAAGCGCCTCAACGCGTTCGTCACAGTGTTGCGCGAGACCGCTCTGGCCGAGGCCGCGCTGGTGGATGCCCGGCGAGCCGCCGGCGACGAGCGGCGACCGCTGGCCGGCATGGCAGTCGGGGTCAAGGACATCATCGACGTCGGCGGTGTCCTCTCCGGCTGCGGCTCGCTCACGCGGCGCAACGGTCCGCCCGCTGATCGCGATGCGCCGGTTGTCGAGCGGCTCAGGGCCGCCGGGGCGATCATTCCGGGTAAGACCCATACCGTGGAATACGCCTTCGGCGGATACGGCACCAACGAGACGATCGGGACACCCTGGAATCCCTGGGACCCGAAGGTGCATCGCATCCCGGGCGGCTCGTCATCGGGCTCGGGCGTGGCGGTCGGGGCGCGGCTCCTGCCGGCGGCTCTGGGCACGGATACCGGCGGCTCGGTGCGCATTCCGGCGGCGCTCTGCGGTTGCGTGGGCCTCAAGACGTCGGTTGGGCGCGTGGCGCGGGCGGGTGTCGCGCCACTCTCGCAGCTTCTGGATTCCGTCGGGCCATTGGCGCAGGACGTGACGACGGCGGCGCGGTTGTTCGCCGTGATGCAGGGACCCGACGCGGGTGATCCGACGACGGTCGGCATCCAGCCTGTCGATCCCATGCCGGACCTCAAGCGCGGCATCAAGGGGCTGCGGCTCGGGCGCATCGCGGACAAGGATCTGCCGCTTCTGTCGAATGAAGTGAAAGCCGACTTCGCGGCGGCCGTGGCTCGTCTCGAGGCCCTCGGCGCAACGATCGAGCCGATCGACCTCGACGGCAAGATCGATCCCTGGGGCAATCTCTGCGGCCAGTTCATCGCGGCGGAATGCTATGCCAATTGGCAGTCGCTCGCCGACGATCCGGCTTCCGGGCTCGCGAATCCGATCCGGGCCCGCATGCTCTCCGGCAAGCGAATCGGCGCGGCGCAGTATCTGCAGGCCCTGGCGGCCCGGGAAACTGCGATCCGGGATTTCCTGCACAAGATCGATCGCCTCGATGCACTGCTGCTGCCGACGATCCCCTATCCCGCAATTCCGGTGGCGGAGGTGGACGAGACACGGGCGCCGATGGCCATGTATACGCGATGGGTCAACTATCTCAATCTGGCTGGGCTCGCCGTGCCCACTGCGCTCTCACGCGATGGCCTGCCGATGAGCCTGCAGATCGTCGTGCGCCGTCTCGAGGAGCCGCTGGCGCTGCGGATCGGCTATGCCTTCGAGCAGGCCCGCGGCACCTTCCCGATGCCGCCGTCGGGATGAGACCAAAACGAGGGCCTTTCGCGGCAGCCGTCGTGAGTGGTCCCTGCACCCGTGGCCCCTTGCTGCAGGGCGAGGGGGAAAGCAAGCGGCGTACGCACGACCCTCACTCCTTGCAGGTGCCGTCGCCGATGCCATCAACATCCGTCGCCCGCTGACGAGGTCCCATGAGCACCCAGAAGAAGACGCCCGACAAGCTTCGCTCCGCGCGCTGGTTCGCCCCCGACGACTTGCGCTCGTTCGGGCATCGGAGCCGCATGAATCAGATCGGCTATGCGGTCGAGGAGTTCCAGGGCAAGCCGGTGATCGGCATCATCAACACGTGGTCGGACTTCGCGCAGTGCCACGCGCACTTCAAGCATCGCGTGGACGACGTGAAGCGCGGCGTGCTGCAGGCGGGCGGCTTTCCGGTGGAGCTGCCGGCGATCTCGCTCTCGGAATCGAAGGTGAAGCCAACGACCATGCTCTATCGCAACTTCCTCGCGATGGAGACCGAAGAGCTCATTCGCTCGCACCCGGTGGACGGCGTCGTGCTGATGGGTGGCTGCGACAAGACCACGCCGGGTCTCATTCTCGGGGCGATCTCGGCCGGTGTGCCTGCGATCTTCATGCCGGCTGGACCGATGCTGCGCGGCAACTGGCACGGCAAGACACTGGGCTCGGGCTCGGATGCCTGGAAATTCTGGGACGAACGGCGGGCCGGCAACATCTCCGACAAGGACTGGGGCGAGATGGAAATGGGCATCGCGCGCTCCTACGGGGTGTGCATGACCATGGGCACGGCCGCCACCATGACCGCGCTCGCCGATGTGGTCGGCCTCTGCCTGCCGGGCACGTCGTCGATCCCGGCTGCCGATTCCAATCATGTCCGCATGGCATCGGCCTG
>JAWKWD010000008.1:0-210341 GCA_041397805.1 Hyphomicrobiaceae bacterium | reverse complement strand
GCCACGGTCAGGATCGATCTCGGCTCGATCAATTCCGGCGTCGACGTTCGTGACGTCCGCATGCGCTTCATGCTCTTCGAGACGTTCAAGTTCCCGCACGCCACGATCAAGGCGAAACTCGACCGCAGCAAGCTCCAGGCGGTGTTGGCCGAGACGCGCATCGCCTATCCGCTGAGCGTGACCGTCGATCTGCACGGCACAACGAACACGTTCGACACCAAGGTCTGGGTGACGCGCCTCGACGCCTCGACCGTCTCCGTCTCGAGTATCGAGCCGATCATCGTCAAGGCCGAGCAGGTTGGCCTCGCCGCCAATATAGCGCGGCTTGTCGAAGTCATCGGCGGCAAGCTCATCGCATCCGGCGCCTCGATCACGTTCGACCTCGTCTTCGGCACGGGCAATCAGGCGCCCGCGCTCGTGTCGGCCCGTTCCGAGCGGGAGGCGAGGCGCGCAGAGGAGGCCGCCCGCCCGATCACCGAGGAAGCCTGCGCCACGCGCTTTGGCGTCATTACCGAAGCGCGTGCCATCTACTTCAAGACGGCGAGTGCCGAGCTCGATGCCGACAGCGAGCCGCTTCTCAAGAGCGTCATCGATGTCGCGAGCCGCTGCCCCTCCGTTCGTTTCGATGTCGAGGGCCACACGGACAACGTTGGCGCCAAGTCCTACAACCGGACCCTGTCCGAGCAGCGTGCAAAGGCCGTCGTCGATTACCTCACGGGCCGGGGCATTGACGCGACGCGTGTCCGCTTCTCGGGCTTTGGTGACAGCCGTCCGGTAGCTCCGAATGACAACGAGCCCGGCCGCGCGCGGAACCGTCGCATCGAGTTCAAGGTGGTCAAGTAGCCCGCTTTCGACGCCCGCGGGGCCACAGCCTTGCGCCTTTCGCGGAAAAAAGAACTCGCTGATCAGCAAACCCGCATGAGCTGGGGAATGCGGATCAGCGAGCGCCTGACGGCAAGGAGGTGCTTCCGTAGGAAGTAGGGAGATGTCGGCTGTCGGGTCGTCTCTCGCCACCGGAAACACCGAACGATCGGTAGGCGGGAGCAAGACCAGTCAGCCGACGTCGGAGCGTAAGGAAGCCCGGGTTTGCCACCGAGTAGCTTTAGCCCCGCCCTGCATTAATTTTCCGATTCCGCGATCGCGCGGCCCCCGGCCTCAGCCGCGATCGAAGTCAGTGCTCACTTCCGCTTCCCGGCCTCCGCGACGTCCTCGATCTGTAGCTCGATGCGGTTGCGACCGCCCCATGTGTCGCGCCGGAGATGCCCCGCGACGTGCAGCGGCATCCCGCCTGAGTTCTGCAGCAGATCGCCCACCGGCTGGCCGACCGCGCGGAACGCGATGGCGTCGAGCTTGGACCCGTCACCCGCCTCGAGCGTGCAGCGGATGTGGGCCTCTCCCATCGCCTTGGCGAAGCGCACCCGGTGTGCTGGGAACGCGAAGCGCGGCGACGGGTTGCCCTGGCCGTAGGGCCCCGCCTTCTCGACCAGGTCGATGAATTCCTCCGAGACGCCGGCCGGCGTCAGCGCTCCGTCGATCTCGAGCGCGGTCGTCGCCCGTGCCGTCGAGGCAGCCTCCCGGAGCAGCCCGTCGAGCCGCCGCTTCACGGCATCGAGCTTGCAGCGCTCGACCGTCAGGCCCGCTGCCATGGCGTGCCCGCCGCCCTTGACGAGCAGCCCTTCCGCGGTCAGCGCCCGCACCGCGCCGCCAATGTCGACGCCGGCGATCGAGCGAAGCGAGCCCGTCCCCTGTCCGGCCTTCTCCCAGGCAATGACGCACGACGGTCGCCGGAACCGCTCGACCAGCCGTGAAGCGACCAGCCCCACTACGCCCTTGTGCCAGTCTTCCGAGCCGACCAGAACGATTGGCGCATCGGGATCCTCGTCGACCAGCCGGTCGGCTTCCGCCGTCGCTGCGGCCAGCATCTCCGTCTCGATCGCCTTGCGCTCGCGGTTGAGCTTGTCGAGCAGCGCCGCGATGCGGGCCGCTTCCGCGTCGTCGTCGATCGAAAGAAGGCGCGCTCCGAGCGCGGCGTCGCCGATGCGTCCCCCGGCATTGATGCGCGGTCCGAGCACGAATCCCAGGTGATACGGCGTCGGCGGCTGATTGAGGCTCGCCGCGTCGAGAAGCGCACGTATGCCGGCGTTCTCCCTCTGGCGCATGATCTCGAGGCCGCGCACCACGAAGGCTCGATTGAGCGTCCTGAGCGGCACCACGTCGGCCACCGTCGCGAGCGCCACGAGATCGAGAAGGCCGAGCAGGTTGGGCGGGCTGAGCCCTTTCCCGTAGGCGCCCCGGTTGCGAAGCTCGCGGCTCGTCGCCACCAGCGTCATGAACGTGACCCCTGCAGCGCACAGATGTCCGAGCCCGGAAAGATCATCCTGCCGGTTTGGGTTCACCACGGCGTCGACGGCCGGCAGTCGTTCGTCGGCCTGGTGGTGGTCGAGCACGACGACATCGGCACCGAGCTTTTTGGCATGCGCCAGTGCCTCGAAGCTCGTCACGCCGCAATCGACGGTGACGATCAGGCGCGCGCCCTCCTTCACCAGCGTCTCGATCGCCTGCGGGTTGGGGCCATAGCCCTCGAAGATGCGGTCGGGAATATAGATCCGCCCCTCTAGTCCGTGCGCATTGAGAAAGCGGCGCATCAGCGCTGACGAGCAGGCTCCGTCGACATCGTAATCGCCGAAGATGGCGATCTTCTCGCGCTTCTGGATGGCATCCGCGAGGCGCGCCGCCGCCTTGTCCATGTCGGTCAGGCTGGACGGGTCCGGCATCAGCGCCTTGATCGTCGGATCGAGTGTCACGAGCACCTCGTCGACGCCGATCCCGCGTGCCGCCAGGATGCGCCCCAGGAGATCGGGCAGCCCATGCTGCTGTGCGATCATTGTCGCGATGTTGGCCTCGGCCCGCCCGAGGCGCTCCCGCCAGGTGAACCCCCGCGCCGAGGTCTCGACACCGAGAAACACCGCCGGCCCGGTGTCATGGTCGGCAAGACCTGCCCGCCGAAGCGCTGCCGTTGCCATAGGCTCCCCCACATCCCGAATCACGGGACGCAGTCTAAGACAGAGCAACGGCAAGATGTCGGCACGGCGTGTGTGCGGCCGCCACGACAGGGAAAAGGTGTGCAAAACGGCGGCGCCGGTCTGTGACAATTATCAACGGCATCCAACAGCCTTCCGCTAGCATTTGAAATCGAGAGCCACTTTGCGCAGGGGGGAAGTCGATGCTGCAGTCAACGAGGCTGATTATTTGGACGATCGCTTGGCTCGCCCTGGGCAACATGGCAGGTGCAGGAAGTGCCAGGGCCGAATGCGGGCACAAACGCGTTTCGACGTCAGGTCCTGCGTCTGACACGGCGCGCGTATGCGAGGCATTGAATGGCGTGCTCCGATACTTTGCCGCCATCGGCTTCACGATCGAACCGGACATTCGGATCGTATTCCGGGACCGCGTGCTCATCGACGTCTACAACGCCGACAATCGCGAGAAGGCTGGCAAGTTGCAGGTGTCGGGCTTCTACAACGCGGCGGCGCGCGTGATCGAGGTCACGTCGGGTGCAAGCACCACTCGTGAGGCGCGCCGGCCTTGGAAGCAGTCGTGGAGTGCTGACGTCTCCTACTCGATCCTGCAACACGAGCTCGCCCACATGGCAATGCGGCACGCACTAGGGCAGCGCTACGGCGGCATATCGAAGCCCTGGCTCGAGTTCACCGCCAACGCTGTGCAGTTCGACTTGATGAAACCTGAGCTGAGGACAGCGATCCTGGCCAGTTACCCGGGCCTGACCCCGTTTGCCTCGACCGATCAGGTCAATGGATTGACCTATGGTTTGGATCCCGACGCATTTGCCGTGATGGCGCATCTTTTCGTCAGGGCGAACGGAGGAGCAGACTTCATCAGGCGCTTGCTGATCGGCGAGGTCGATTTCAACACCGAGCCGACGTTCTGGGTGAGATAGACCGTTTGCCCTAGTCCACGATGAACAGTCTCGCCCCGTCCGCGCCCGTTCGTGACCGGTGAGGTTCGGCACCGTCCGCGACCTGGTAGCTTTGTCCCGGCAGCAGGGTCACGCGACGCCCATCGGCAAGCTCTGTCTCGAGCCTGCCTGCGAGCACAAGCAGGATGTGCCCTTTCTCGCACCAATGGTCGGCAAGATAGTTCGGCGAGTATTCCACCATGCGCACGCGTATCGGCCCGAACTGTCGCGTACGCCACGTGGCACTTCCCGTCTCGCCCGGGTGCTGGGTGGCAGTGACGGTCGACCAGTCCGTCGTGCCGAAAGGAATGTCACTCATCTGCATCGGGTTTCTCCTGCGGAGCAATGGCGCCGGGCGCGCTGTCGCCGTCCTCGTCCGCGTCTTGGTTTCCTCCGGGGATCACATAGCCGCCGCCGAGCCACCGCGCGAGGTCGATGTCCGCGCACCGCTTCGAGCAGAACGGCCGGTATCGCTCGCTGCCGGTCTTGCCGCAGACCGGGCAGCGCCGCCGCGGAGGCTCGTATCGGTCGCTGTCGCCGCCGTCGCTCATCGCCTTGGCGTCGTCTCCATCCGCTGGTTCATTCGGGCTCGGCCTCGCCCGCCTTCAGCCAGTTGAAATGTATGGGGAAGCCTTCGCCCTGAAGCATGGCCACCACCTCGGTCAGAGGCAGGCCGACCACGTTGGTATAGGAGCCGGTGAGCTTCTGCACGAAGCAGCCGCCGATGCCTTGGATCGCATAGCCCCCCGCTTTGCCGCGCCATTCCCGCGATGCGAGATAACTCTCCATGTCCTCTTTGGAAAGGCGCCGGAAGCGGACGCGCGTCTCCACCACCTTGAGACGCGTCCTGTCGTCGGGCGTGATCAGGCAGATCCCCGTCAGCACCCGGTGCGAGCGCCCGGACAGGCGCAACAGCATGGCGAGGGCTTCTTCCACGTTCTTCGGCTTCCCGAAGATCGAGCGGCCATGGCTCACCACTGTGTCTGCGGCCAGCACGAAAGCTTCGGCCAGGTCCTTGTCGTTGGCAATCAGGTCGCGCGCGGCCTCCGCTTTCGCCCGTGCGAGCCGTGTCACATAGCTCCTCGGCATCTCAGCGCGTCGCGCCGTTTCGTCGAGGGACGCGGGCCTGAGTGCGTCTGGCTCGATCCCGACCTGCGACAGCAGCATGAGACGGCGCGGACTGGCGCTCGCGAGGACCAGTCGCGATCGGAGCTCTGCCCGCCGGCCGACCGGTGTCGTGCGGGCTCGTGCTTGCCTGAGCGTCTCGCGCTTCGGGGTGATCGACAGGCCGAGCATGCCGAAGGCTGATGTCTTTGAAGTGCTCATCGTCGCGTCTCTTGCGGCATCGGCTCGCGGCCGACCATGCCCGCCTCCGCCCCTTCCGATCAAGCCCTTTGATCGAGCCGCTTGCGTCCACTTGTGCATGACTTGGGCCGTGTGCGAGGCGAGCTGGCGCGACCGCTCTGCCTCACCCCTGCCAGCGCTCCACGATCTCGCCGAGGCGCGGTCTCTCGCGGTCGTCCTGCTTCTCGCGTTCCGTGCCGATGTAGACGAAGCCGGCAACGCGCTCGTTGGCTGCGAGACCGAGGGCGTTCGACACTCCGGGACTGAAGGCGTACCACTCCGTGATCCAGCACGTTCCGAAGCCCATGGCATTGGCTGCGAGGCAGAGGTTGAAGGTTGCCGCACCACACGAGAGGAGTTGCTCGATCTCCGGAACGCCCGTCGTCTCCTTCGTACGCGCGATCACGGCAATCACCACCGGTGCCCTGAGAAAGCGCTGCCGTTCCGTCTCGAGCCGAATCTCGCTGGGCGCCTCCTTTTCCTCGTCAGCGAGCGTCTTCGCCAGCACCTCGCCGAACCGCGCGCGCGCCGCACCCTCGAACACGATGAAGCGCCATGGCACCAGCCGCTTGTGATCGGGCACCCGCGCAGCGATTTCGAGGATCGTCTCGAGTTGTCCGGCCGATGGGCCGGGCTCCGCGAGCAAAGCAGCCTTTGCGGATCGGCGGCGCCTGAGCAGTTCCAGAACGTCGTTCATCCGGCTCTTCTCCATGTGTATAGAGCGGGGAATTGTGGCAGGCCCGCACTTATCCCCGGGGGGCCCCTCGGCTATAAACTAGCAGCCATGCGCAAGACCTGTCTTCCCATCTCCGCCCTTTTCCGCTGCCTCGCCGCGCTCGTCGGCGTTGCAGCCTTGCTCGCGCCGCGTCTCGCTGCGGCCGCTGATTCTGCAACGCTCGTTATCGTGTTCGACGGGTCCGGCTCCATGTGGGGCCGTATCGATGGCCAGCGCGACAACAAGCTCGGTATGGCGCGAGACGGGGTCTCGCACGGTCTCGCCCGGCTCTCGCCCGCAACGCGCGTCGGCCTCATGTCGTTCGGTCATCGCCACGGCGGCGACTGCCAGGACACCGAAACCATCATCACTCCGGCCCCTCTCGACATCGAGCGTGTGATGTCGCCTCTCGAGCGCTTGAATCCCCGGGGCCGGGGCCCCCTGACCAAGGCCCTGCGGGAGGCGATCGGCCTGCTGGGCCCGCCGACCGCGCCGGCTCACATCGTCCTCGTGCACGACGGGGCGGACAATTGCCAGGAAGATCCCTGCTCGGTGCTCGCCCCCCTGAAGGCGGCGCACCCGGGAGCTCGAGTGGATGTCGTGTCCATGGGTCTTCCGCCGGACGAGGCCCGCACGCTCGCCTGCCTGCCGCAATCGACCGGTGGCAAGCAGTACCTGGTCTCTGCCGCCGCTGACATTGATGCCGCAATCGTCGAAGCCCTGGCGAGTACCCCGGCCGCCGCCGCGGCCGCGCCCGCTCAGGCAGGCAATGTGCCGAACGTACCGGTCCCTTCCGCCGCCAGGCGTCCGGGCCGCTCGGGGCGCCCCGGATTGCAGCTCTGGGCGACGCTCGTCAAGGGCGGCGAGCCTTTGGCGGTTCCTGTTTCTTGGCGGGTGCGCCGGGCAGGCGAGCCAGCGCCCGTACTGTGGGAAGGCCGCACGCCTTCGCCTTTGATCGTCTTGCCGACCGGTCGCTATGACGTTGAGGCGAAAATCGGTCTGATAACGCGTACCGCCGTCGCTGAGGCGGTTGAAGGCAGCCCGCGTGCCCTCGCAATCTCGCTCGACGCCGGTCTCCTGACTCTTGCGCAGTCCAAATCGGCCAAGGCCATGCTGGACGATGCCGTGATCACCTTGTCTCGGATCGAGGCGAAGGGGCCGGGCGAGCCCCGGATTTTGCGCCGCGTCGATGGCGAGATCGCGCTGCCTTCCGGCAACTATCTCGTCTCGCTGACGTCCGGGACCCTGCGCATCGAGCGGCCCGTGGGGATCGTGGCAGGCGAGCGCGTCTCGATCGCCAATGCGCTCGCACTTGGTTCTCTCGAGCTCGAGGCAGCCGCAATCAAGGGCGGTCCCCGTCTCGAGGGCCTTGTCTACACCGTCTTCGAGGACGATCCCGACGTGCCACAAGGTCGTCGCGAGGTGGCGCGCTCTGCGGCCGCCACGCCGAGCTTCAAGTTGCCCGCCGGGACCTATTACGTCGTGGCCCGCCGTGGCATCACCGAGGCCCGTGATCGCGTCTCCGTGCGCTCGGGCGAGGTCGAGCGCCACAGAATGGTGTTGGACTCGGGCCGGGTCGACATCGCCGTGAAACTGGTGGGCGGCCGCATCGAGGCGGAAGGCCCGGTCGCTCACCGATTGGAGCGGACCGATGTGCAGCCAGCCGAGACCTTCAAGGTGAGCGGCCCGTCCGCATCGCTAGACCTCTCTGCCGGTCAGTATCGCCTGCTGTCCCGTATTGGGCTCGGCAATGTGAGGGCAGTCCGGGAGTTCAGGCTCAAGCCCGGCGAGGTCGAGCGCCTGGTGGTCGAGCACGCGGCGGCGGGCGCGCGCTTCCGGATGCTGGATCGCGCGGGCGGACGAGCCCTCCCCGACATCAGCTTCGAGGTGCGGGACGATTCCGGGCAGGCGGTTTGGTCGGGCCTCGGCACTGAGCCTCGGGTCTTGCTCATGGCAGGACGCTATACGGTTCGTGCCGAGGGGAGGGGAGTTGCATTGGAGCGCCCCTTCAATGTGGCGCCCGGCGAGGAGCGCATCATCGAGTTGGTGCCGCGGTGAGGTGCGGGCAGGGGGGAATGGAGCGCAGGCGTCGCCTTTTTCGCGCCCTGATCGTCGGGAGGGAATTGCCTGGCGATTGCGACTCGACTTCGTCGCCGTCAGCGTGGGGACGGGAAATCCAACGCATGTCTTCGAGCGACCGAATTTGTCCGGCACCGACGGCCTGGCGTGGCCTTCGCCAGTTCCTCTTGGCGCTCTTGCTGTCGTTCGGCGGGCTCGGGCTCTCCACACCCTCCGATGCCCAACAGACGGTTCCCGCACCCTGGCAGGCGGACGCCAAGGCTCTGCGGCGTATCGAGCCACCGCCGGCGCAACCCCCGGCCCCCCCCGGTGCCGAGCCTTCGTCCGCCGCTGCGCAGGCAGGTCGCGCGCAAGTCACGCTCTCGGCGTTTCTGACGCAGGATGGCGAGCCGATCGACCAGGGCCTCGTCTGGCGGGTCTACACCGAGACACCGGGCGTCGACCCGCCGCAACCGCGGCTTGTGACCACTTCGAAGGAGCCCTTGCCCGCTGTCGTGCTGGCGCCCGGAAGCTATGTCGTCAACGTGGCGTTCGGCCGGGCCCATCTCACGCGGCGAATTACCGTTGCCGCCGGCAAGCCATCGGAAGAACGCTTTGTGTTGAACGCTGGCGGATTGCGCGTCACGGCCGTCCTCGGCGAGGCGGAGAAGATGCCCGATCTGGCCGTCAGCTACGATGTCTACCAGGGCGACGCGGACCGGCTCGGCGGGCGTACTAAGGTCGTTGCCGGCTTGCGCCCGGGTCTCATCGTGCGCCTCAACGCCGGCCTCTATCATCTCGTCTCGACGATGGGTGATGCCAACGCCGTCGTCAGCGCCGACGTGACTGTCGAGGCGGGAAAGCTCACCGACGCCGTGATCCGGCATTATGCCGCTCGCGTCACCCTGAAGCTCGTCACGCGCGCCGGCGGCGAGGCCCAGGCCGACACGCACTGGGCAGTGCATTCGGCCGACGGAGAGCTTGTGCGCGAGAGCCAGGGCGCGCTGCCGACGCACATCCTCGCCGCCGGAGAGTATGTGGCAAGTGCCCGCCACGGCGGTCGCCTCTTCCAGCGCCGCTTCACCGTCGTCTCGGGCCGCTCCACCCAGGTCGAGGTGGTCATGCAGTAGCGCTGCCAGGCAGCCTGATCTCTGCCCAGGGCGGCGGGTCCGCCGCCTTTCAGACTTGGCATCATCTAGGTCACGCCGTCACCCCGCGAAGGCGGGCCCATGGCGGCTCAAGACCTTCGCCCGCGTCTCTGCCATGCCGAATGAAGGGCACACGGCGTCACGCGCGCCGTGCTGCTCTTCCCGCCATGTCTCAGCGGCTCCGGCACGGACGCGCGGTCACTTCGCAGACCCAGCTGCCCGGCCGTCCACTGCAGCTTTCCTGCTTGGCCCAGGCATTCGACCACTTGCCCCAGCTTGCGCCATATTCCATGGCCGTGAAGGCCTGCCAGTTGTTGATCGCGAGCTTGATCGCCACCGCCTTGCTTCCCGTGCCCGAGGGCGTGCTCTTGCCGGCGTGCGTGTGATCGACCATGCACAGCTTTTTGCCCAATCGCTTGATGGCATGCATCGTGTGAAAGCCGGTCTCCTTGGGCGCCGCCGCAACTGGAAGCGCGAGCGTGCCAGCGAGGCACGTCGTCAGAAGAGCAAGACGTATCATTATGGGCCATCCTCCGAATCGAACGTCGACTGTAGAGAAGGACAGCAATCCTTGTGCCGCGCAGCGGGGCACCGAGTCGCGGTCGCAGCGCCCAGCTTGGGTGCGAGCGGAAAATGCGGCGGGGTTCCCGCAAGTTCGGGGATCCGCACCCGCCCCCGATCTTCCTGATCGAGTGCCTGGCCCATTCGCGCGCCGGCCCTGCCAGGCCCGCTTATGCCCTAAGGCATGGTGAACTTTGCGCCCGGGTCCAGGAACCTGTCGAGCACCGTCTTCAGGATGCGCGAGCAGTCGTTGTCGAATTTGTCGTGCGGCAGTGATCCGCAGAACGTGATCGAGCCGGTCGAGAAAACCGCCCCGTTGTTCGGCGCCTCGAAGAACGTGAGGTCGGCGTGGATCAGCTCCGACGGCTTCTTGCCGGGTATCGTGGTGAGATGTGTCAGTTGCTCCTCGGGGACCAGCACCCAAGGCGCCTCTGGTTCGTGCCCTTCCGAGCGGGCCAGCACGATCGCGTGCGACGGTGTGCCGAGCCGGATGTCCGTGCGGTCGAGCTCGAATCCGGCCGCCCCATGTCCCGATAGTCCAAACCCGCCGAACGTCTCATCCTTCACGCCTTCGAGAATCCAGCCCGCGCGCGAGGATCGTGCTTCCGGCATCACCCGATAATGGTTGCCGACGAAATTGCCCTGCGCCGTGAAGCCGACGCCTGAGAGAACCTGCGGCGGTCGCCCGTTCCGGCGCCACAAGCCGCCGTACTCGCCGTCGAAGGCGTTGTAGTATTCGCCCGCTTCCGCCGCCCACGCGCGGATGCCGCCTTCCCCGCGCCGGATCTCGATTGCGGCATCCAGCGTCTTGTGGCGCGCCACTTTCCAGTAGAAACCGTTGCCGCCGAGGTAGATGAAGCGTCCCCCGCCGTCCCGGTAGTCCTCGAGCGCATCGAGCATCGCCGGCGTGTGGTACTCGGGATGCGACCCCGTCATCACCACCCGGTAGGGCCTGAGCAGCTCCGCCCCTTCCTCGTCGAGTTCCTTGTCCGTGATCACGTCGTAGCTGTAGCCCTTCGCCTCGAGCCACGCGACGAGGTGCGTGTCGGCCGGAAAGTGCCGAAGCCCCGAGCCGCGGATCTTCTCGTCCGGATACGTGATGTAGCCCGACCGCATGGTCAGCATGGGGCGGAGCCAGGAAGCATGGCAGATGCCGCTGCCGTCCGTGTGATAATTGTAGGTCGAGTGCCCGTATTCCGGATGGTCGTAGGCGTTCGCCGGGTAGGCGCCCCATTCGGCGGCCTGCTTCTCCCACAGCTCCCGCCACCACTTCGTTCGCGCCTCCGGCCGCGCGTGATTGTGATAGACGGTGTAGGTGAACGTCGACATCAGCACGCAGATGTCGGCGGTTTTCTTGCCTTTCGGCGGCAGCACGAAGAACGGGATATTCTCCTCCTTGTCGCCTGCCTTGAGCCGCACCGCGTAGACGCCAGAGCGCGTGCCCTCCGGAACCGTCCAGGTGAAATCGGTTTGCCAGCCGCAATCGTAGAGGTCGTCCTCGTGGAAATGGATCGCGCCATATTCCTCGGGCGCGTGCCGGAAGCACATTTCCCGCCCTGACCAGATCGACCCGGTCATCGCGCGTGCGGGCAGGCTGACAAGTCGGCCATGCAGCCCGTACGGTCCGATGTCGGTAGCGGTCAGCGTGTCGAAATCGCGGGTGAAATCCCATCGCGCGACGAGATTCGGGGCCTTGGCTCCTGCCGCCAGCGCACCCTCGATCGCATCGCTGCCGAGCGCCTCCTCGAAGATGGCCGGCGCTTCGATCTTTCCGTTGAAGTGTCCGCGCACCGGATGCCCGCCGAGCGCTCCGATCACCCACGGCATCGTTGCCGGCGGTAGCGCGCTTCCCGGCGAAACCTCGGTCTCGGCGGTGGTCCAAGTCCCGCGCACTTTGCCGCGCACGAGGCGGGCCTGTGCTACGAGAAGTCTGCGCGTTCCGGGATCGTAGCTCGCCGCGATGCGATACCAGTGGCGGTTCTCGAGCGGCACGCGCGTCTTCACGCGCGTCGAGCCGAGGATGGCCTCGGCACTCCCGTCCTCGCCGATGGCGAGCGCGAAGCCGACCCGGGTCGCAGGCTCGTCGGCCGAGAGCACGCCCTGCCGCCGTCCGTTGCCGGGCATCGTCGGCCACACCGTCGCAACGAACGTCACGCCGCCGGGCCCTGCGAGGTCGCGCCCTTTCTCGATCAGCGCATAGGAGCCCTGATGTATGGGCTGGTTCCGCCCCGGATAGCTGCCGGTGAATTGCGCACCCACAGGCTCCTCGAGAATCCCGGGGCCCTTCGGGTTGGCATCCCCGCAGATGACGCGCACGAGCCGCGCCTCGAAGTTGCCCTCGATCTGGCTCGAGACCTTGAAGGCAATCGTTTCGCCGGGGCGGACGGACAGGCGGTCGGCGTAGCCGGCGATGGGCAGCATGGCGGGTTCCCTCGATCGGTGATGCTTATGATCGAGTCCGTCTCAGAAACGCCGGGCCGTCAAGCGTTCCGGTGATTTGGTCGCGAGACGCCACGAGGACATGCTCGCCCCCCGGGTCGCTTGCAGCGGCACTGGCCGCTCTCGATTCCGGTCCCGTGCCTGTCGCCTCATCGTTGTCGACCGATGGCCGAGATGTCGGCCACCGGATAGAGTGCGTCGCAGCGCTCCGGAGAAATGACGCTCTCGAATACGCGCTCGCCATTCATGAGATGAAAGCTATCAATGATCGTGACCCGGTTCTGATAAAAGCTGCCGTGAATGAACGTCAGGCAGGCCTGTTTCAGCCATTCGTGCTCGATTGTCGCCACATTGTCGACGAGCTTTGCTTCCTCTCGCGCTTCGACGCGGAAATGGATCGTTCGCTTCTCGGGGTCTACGTCGAGGTGTGCCACTTCGAGTTTCGGCGCGAAACCCCAGCCGTTCGGCAGATTGCCGGTGAGATCGCGACGATAGATGCGGGCCTGTCGTTCGAGCCACGCGACTTGCTCTTCTGTCGGGGCCTCGTCGTAGATGAATGGCTTCACGTTTGCCGTGCGCGCCGACACCATCACCGCCATTCCGGCGGCAAGCAGCATCGCGCCGAGGGCTGCACCCCAGAGTTTCATGGTCACGCTCCGTTCGCCCGCGGCACGCGTCCCGTCCGGGCCGCCGCGAGGCGGTTCGCGGGGATTTTGGCGGTGGTTGAGCGCGATTGCCGGTCAAAGCCTGAGGTTGGGCGCACAGCCGGCACGCTCGGCCTGCGTCCGCCGAACGAGGAGCACACGAAATAGGCGCCCAGCAGGAAGGTGCCCGCGAGGAAGGCTGCGTGCACGATCGGGTAATGGCGCGGGCTGAACTTGTCGACGTCCTTCACCGTCGAATAATGCCGGAACCCAGCGATCGCGTTGATCGAGGGATTGTTCGAATTGTAGCGCACGCGCACGCGTTGGCCCTTGCGCAGCGAGGCGAATTCTTCCGGGGTGATCGAGAAATGTTTCGAGTAGGTCTGCCCGTCGATGGCGGGGAAAGAATAGGTGATGTAGTGATCCGTTTTGGTCGCGAAGCGCGTCACGCGCAGCTTGTTTTCTTGGAGCGAGACGATCATGCCGATCGCCTCCAGATCGCGCCCCATCGGCTTGTCGCCGGAAATCCAGACTCGTAGCCCGTTGAAACTCGCGAGTATCAACAGCACTCCGACGAATGGTTTTATGTTCTTCCACATATCGCGTCCTCTCCGGCTATTGCCGGGAAGGTACGCGCATACCTTTGCAATCGGATTGAGGTCCGGTGGCTCAATTGGCGTTGCAGATGAAATGGTCTCTTAGTTTTTCTGTAGCCATGCCATCCGCCATCTATCCGGCCGACTTCACCACGATCTCGAAGTGGCGCAGCCCCGGAAAGAACGCTTTGAGGCCCTGTCCCATGCCCCAGAGCAGAACCGTCAGCAGGATCATGGCCGGTATGGCCGCAACTACGGCCTTGAGGAAGAACGCGACGAGATGCCCGAATGGGACCCTGAGCCGCGTTACCGTCACGCCGCCGTCACCTGCGGGCGCATAGTCGTAGCCATAAGGCTGCGCTGGAAACGCATGCGCCCCGGGCGCGCCGTAGCCCTCGTCCGTCGGCGGCATCTCGCGTTCGCGCATTTCACGCTCGCGAGCGTCACGCTCCCGTCGAAGCGTACGCGGCAGGTCGTCGTCGTCGGCAAAGCGAGGCTCGGCCATGGCTGCTCTCCCGGCCCTGAACGGCACGTCGGGCGACGGAATCATCTACCGCCCCCGCCATGGGGATCAAGCGCCGTGCAAAGGGTGTTTGTCTTGAACATCTGCCGCATCGTCGCTGAGCATTATGACGACAATCAGGACTGGCAGTGACAAGTCGACTCACGGCGCATACGGCTTTCCTCACTCGCACAGACACAGTTTCACGGCAAGCGCCGTCGGGCCCCCTCACGGCCTGGGCCGTGGCGTCGCCTGCGGCTTGGCTGCTTGCGGCTGTCGCGCTTGAATTGGCGAGCGTCGCGGGCCAATAGGAGCGTGCGCTGCCGGCACGGGGCCGTGCCGGGTGAGGAGAGATCGCGATGGACCTGAAAGCCCTCGTTCGCACCATTCCTGACTATCCGAAGCCCGGCATCATGTTTCGGGACGTCACCACGTTGATGGCTGACGCGCAGGGCTTCAAGGCAGCCGTGGCCCGGCTCGCGGAGCCGTATCGCACCGAGCCCGTCGATCTGGTCGCCGGCATCGAAGCGCGTGGCTTCATTCTCGCGGGCGCCATCGCCGACCGCCTGGGCACGGGCTTCGTGCCCGTCCGCAAGAAGGGCAAGCTCCCTTGGAGGACCATCCGCCAGGAGTACGCCCTTGAATACGGCACCGACACCATCGAGATGCACGAGGACGCGCTCGCCCGCGGCAAGCGGGTACTCCTCGTCGACGATCTGATCGCGACCGGAGGCACCGCCGCGGCAGCCATCCAGCTTCTTCGCCGCCTCGGGGGCGATATCGTCGGCGCCGCTTTCATCATCGATCTCCCCGAGCTGGGCGGCGCTGAGCTCTTGAAGAAGGACGGCATCGACGTGCACACGCTGATGGCTTTCGAGGGGCACTGACGCGGAGGAGCTGCTCGGGAGAGTTTCCCTTCGCGACGGCGCGGATGCTGTGTGGGCATCCGAAGCGCCATGACAGTACAGCGGATGCTGTGTGGGCATCCGAAGCGACAAGAAAGTGCAGCCCGCGTGCAAATCGACGGAGGCGCGCATGAATATCGACGGCCGCCATTACCGCACCATCTGGCTCGGCGCCGACGGCTGGTCCGTCGAGGTGATCGACCAGACGAGGCTGCCCCACCGCTTCGAGACGGTTACGCTCCGCTCGGTCGATGACGCTGCGCGCGCGATACTGACGATGCAGGTCCGCGGAGCCCCGCTGATCGGCGCCACCGCCGCCTATGGCCTTGCCCTTGCCATGCGCACTGATCCTTCCGATGCCAGCCTCGAGAAGAATGTTGCCTTCCTCGCCAGCCAGCGCCCGACCGCGGTGAACCTGCGCTGGGCGCTCGAGGACATGCGCCGCGTCCTCGCGCCATTGCCACCCTCGTCTCGCGCCGCTGTTTCCTACGCCCGTGCGGTTGAGCTTTGTGACGAGGATGTCGAAACTTGTCGCCGCATCGGCGAGCATGGCCTTGCGCTCATCCACGAAATCGCGGCCCGCAAGGCGCCGGGCGAGCGCGTCAACATTCTCACGCACTGCAACGCCGGCTGGCTCGCCTGCGTCGACTGGGGCACCGCCACCGCCCCGATCTACATGGCCCACGATGCCGGCGTGCCGGTGCATGTCTGGGTCGACGAGACACGCCCTCGCAATCAGGGCGCCTCGCTCACCGCGTTCGAGCTGGGCGCCCACCGCATTCCACACACGATCATCGTCGACAATGCTGGCGGCCACTACATGCAGCACGGCGCCGTCGATCTGTGCATCGTCGGCACGGACCGCGTGACGCGCAACGGCGATGTCGCAAACAAGATCGGCACATACCTTAAGGCGCTCGCCGCCAGGGACAATGGCGTTCCGTTCTATGTTGCCCTGCCCCACTCCACCATCGACTGGCGCCTCGACGATGGCCGCAAGATCGAGATCGAGGAACGCTCCGCAGACGAAGTTCTGAAGATGAACGGCCGGCTGGCCGATGGCGTCGTGGCGACCGTCGATATTGCCGCACCGGGCTCGCCCGCCGCCAACCCTGCGTTCGATGTCACGCCCGCGCGGCTCGTCACGGGCTTCATTACGGAGCGCGGTGTTTGCCCCGCAAGCGAGGCCGGTCTCGCCTCTCTCTATCCCGAAGCCGGGCAATCGGGGTAGTCTAAGCCCCGCGGGGCCTGGGTATCCGCCTTGGCCAAGGTGCGCCGCCATAGGATCTTGTGTAGCCCGCCCGAAGAGCGGCTCCAGGAGTGCTGCCCATGCCAGACGCCAACGCAGTCCTCATCGTCGTCGATGTCCAGAACGATTTCTGCCCTGGCGGCGCGCTGGCCGTGCCCGACGGCGATGCCGTGGTCCCGGTCGTCAACGCATTGGCCAGCCGCTTCGAGAACGTGGTGCTGACGCAGGATTGGCATCCCAGGGGGCATGTCTCGTTCGCCTCTTCGCACTCAGGCAAGTCACCTTTCGAGACGATCGAGCTTCCATATGGTCCCCAGGTGCTTTGGCCCGACCATTGCGTGGAGGCGACCCCGGGCGCGGCCTTCCACGCCGGCCTCGAGGTCCCCCATGCCCAGATGATCGTGCGCAAGGGCTATCGCCAGGCTGTCGACAGCTACTCCGGGTTTCTCGAGGCCGACCGCATGACACCGACCGGCCTCGCCGGCTACCTGAAGGAACGCGGCTTGACTCGGGCCTACGTCGTCGGGCTCGCAACCGATTTCTGCGTCGGTTGGACCGCCCTCGACGCGCGCCGGTTCGGTCTGGAGGCAACCGTTGTCGAGGACGCCTGCCGCGGCATCGACGCGCCGACTGTTGCCGGCGGCACGCTCGCCGCCGCTTGGGCCGACATGTCCTCTGCGGGTGTCCGGCGCATCACCTCCGAAGCGGTGTGATCAGGCATGCCCGCAGCGCCGGTTGAATGGCTCGTCACCGATGTCCCCGTCGACTACGAGACGGCTTTGCGCGTCATGGACGCCCGCGTCGCAGCCATTGCCGAAGGCAGCGCCGCCGAGCTCGTCTGGCTGCTCGAGCACCCTCCGCTTTATACGGCCGGCACCAGCGCCAGGCCGCAGGATCTTCTCGCCCCCGATCGCTTCCCCGTCCATCGCGCCGGGCGGGGCGGCCAGTACACCTACCACGGTCCTGGCCAGCGCATTGCCTACGTCATGCTCGACGTCAAGCGGCGCGGCGGCGACGTGCGCGCCTTCGTCTCCGCGCTCGAAGGCTGGCTCATCGACACGCTCGACACGTTCGGCGTGCGCGGCGAGACGCGTCCCGATCGCGTCGGCGTGTGGGTCACACGCCCCGAGAAGGGCCCTGGCGTCGAGGACAAGATCGCAGCCATCGGCATTCGCTTGCGCCGCTGGGTGAGCCTTCACGGCCTCGCCCTCAACGTCGAGCCCGACCTCGAGCACTTCTCCGGCATTGTCCCGTGCGGCATCAGCGCCCACGGTGTCACCAGCCTGGCCGACCTAGGGCGCATCGTCTCCATGCCCGAGGTCGACATGGCCTTCGAAGCCGCGTTCCGAGCCCGTTTCGGCGATCACATGCGCCGCGTGGCGACGGTTCCGGAGCTTCAATCGGGTCTTCGGGCCGAAATGACCGATCCGCGCTGACGACGGGACTGTCAGGGAGTCCACAGGCCGGGCCGCATCCAAGGCCCAGGCACGATGAGCCGCCCTTCGATTGCTGGAGAGGCGGCGCCGACATCGAGCGATTGCCAGGCAGGAAGCCAGTCCTCGATCAGCGGAAAGGGCGGCGCCACGTGCATTTCGGTCTCGAAGCCGAGGCGCGCATAGTACCGGGGATCGCCGAGGACGAGGACGCGAACAGGACCACGCCGCGCCAGGTGCGCGAGGCCGTCACGAACCAGCGCCGTCCCGATCCCCTGCCGATGCAGGGGCCGGGCAACCGCGAGCGGCCCCAGGAGCGCCACCGACCCTCCGCAATTCACCAGCGTGCAGTCCGTGAAGACGACGTGACCGACGACCTCGTTGGCCCTGGTCGCGACCATCGAGAGCACGCCTGCCGTCAGGCACAACAGATCCGAGACGAGCGGCAGAAGATCCTCGTCAGGGAACGCGTCGCGATAGAGGCGTGCTATCGCGGCTTCGTCGGCCACGTCGCTACGCCGGATATCGACACCGGGCCTCATCTATGAAGCTCGCCGGACCCGTCGGTCCGGGCGCGTCCGCTGTGGCGCCACCCGTTCTTTCGCATCACCCCCGGTTCTTGCGCTCTCGGATTTCCCCGAACACCTGCCAGTCCGGGGCGCTTTCGAGGCCTAGCCGCTTGCGGATCGCTGGCACTTGCGGCCTGAGGAATGGATTGATTGCGAGTTCTTGGTCGAGCCGCGAGGGGCACGTCATTTTCCCGTCGGCCCGCAGTGCATCGACCTCTTTCGCTCGTTGGGCGAGCGCCGCGTTTTCCGGCTCGATGGTCAATGCGAATTTGGCATTGGACTGGGTGTATTCGTGCCCGCAATAGATCATCGTCTCGCCGGGCAGCTTGGCGAGCTTCGAGAGCGAATCCCACATCATCTGCGGCGTGCCTTCGATCACCCGCCCGCACCCGATGGCGAAGAGCGTGTCTCCGACGAAGGCCACGTTCTGGTCGGGAATCCAGTAGGTGATGTGCCCCGCAGTGTGGCCTGGCGTGTCGATCACCTCCACCGCGTGCCCGCCGAATGTCAGCTTTTTTCCGCCGCCGACGGTGCGGTCGAGCGGCGCCGATTTCTTGGCCTCGTCGGGGCCGATCACCGTGCATCCTGTCTCTGCCTTGAGCGGTGCAACGCCTTGCGTGTGGTCCGCGTGATGATGCGTGACCAGGATGTGCGTCAGCTTCCATCCTTTGTCTGCTAGTGCCTTGCGAACCGCATCGGCCTCGGGGGCGTCGATCGATGCCGTGTCGCCGCTCGCCGGGTCGTGGACGAGGACGCCAAAATTGTCGCTGAGGCACATGAACTGGTGAATTTGCAGATCGGCCACGAGGCTCCTCCTCGGATGAGGCGCTCCCGTCGCAGAGGCGGCGGGTCGCTTGAGTTGCGGACATGCCGGCGACGCATGCTACGGGCATGGCTTCGGCAAATGCCGAGGCATCCGGCTTCTCGAGCAACCTACCAGCGGCCCTGGCGATTGCAACGATGCCCGAGCCACCCCATTCTTCGTGGCGACGAGTTCGAAAGGTTGCTCGTGGTATGATGGCCCGGCATGCACACGGACGTCAGGCAGCTCCTGGAATTCTACGCGAGCCCGCTCGGAGGGATGGTTCGGCGCATTCTTGCGCACCGCATCCGGGCGCGCTGGCGGCGAACCAATGGCCTGACCGTGATCGGACTCGGCTTCGCAACGCCCTATCTCGGCTCGTTCCGCGGCGAGGCAACGCGGCTTGGCGCCTTGATGCCATCGACCCAGGGCGCGGTCGTGTGGCCGTCGAACGGTGATGTCCTGACGGTTGCGGTCGAGGAGGACGACCTCCCGCTTCCTGACAATTCCGTCGACCTGATGCTCGCCGTCCACTGCCTCGAGACGACCGAGCAGGCTCGCGCGCTCCTGCGCGAGATCTGGCGGGTACTCGCCCCGGAAGGCCGGTTGCTGATCATTGTGCCAAACCGCTCGGGCGTTTGGGCACGCTTCGACCTGACGCCGTTCGGCCACGGTCGACCGTACAGTCAATCGCAATTGGATCGACTTCTCACCGAATCTCTCTTGAACCCTGTCGAGTGGGGCGCAGCCCTGCATTTGCCGCCGATCGACAACGGCTTGGTGCTGAAGTCCGCGATGACGCTCGAGCGGATGGGCGCGCGCCTCACGCCGGCATTCGCTGGCGTACTCCTTGTCGAAGCACGCAAGGAAGTAGCGTCGCCGCTGGCCAAGCCGGCGTTGGCACGCCGATTGACTCAGCTCGTACCGTACCGCTCGCCGGGCTCGGCGAGGGGGCCCACCTCGATGGAGGCAGGCCCCCGAAGCTCGAGCAGAGCCGTTACTTCTTCACCTGCGGAAGCGCCTTCACCTGCTCGGCAGTCAGGCTGAGCTCAACCCGGTCGCCGGACAGCTTGAACTGCGACGGCATCAGCATAACGCGCTTGCTGCCGATGCCAAGAAAGCCGCCGATATCCGCGTCGAGTTCCGTCACCTTGCCGGAAGCGTCGCGCTTGATCACGGCTACCTCGCCGACGTTCTTGTTGTCGGAGCTGTAGACGGTCTTGTCGACCCACTTCTTGGCCTCGGCCTCGGTCATCGTCTGCGCCGTGCTCTCGGTCGCTCCGGTGGCCGTGGACGGCATATGGCCGGGTGTCGTAGCCGACGGGGGCGCCGTCGTGCCGGGTGTGCTCGGGCTCGGGGTCGTATCGCCGGGTTTCGTGGTCTGTGCGACCGCCGCGGATCCGCCGAGAAGGACCGCAATCGCAACGGCTGGAAGAAGCCTGCTCATGATGATTCTCCTGCGCTGTTGGGGGAAGCGAGCACCGCTTGGCGCTTCGCCTCGTAGAAACGCAGGCAACGGTCAGCCGTTCCATGACCCTCTAATTGGCGCTCGCGCCATCGATGCTTCTGCCGAGCGTGGTCGTGATGCGCGCCGAGCCGCCGTCCCCTGTCGGGTCGGGCAGGGCCGCCGTTTGCGAGCGCAAACGGCTCGGGCCGTAGAGTGCTATAGCGCCCATGCGGTCGCCCTGCGAGAGCCCGTCATGCAGTTCGGAGTAGCGAAACGACATCAGGTGACCACGGCCGGACGGATGGTCGAGCCCGATCACGTGTCCGATCTCATGTGCGAACGTGTGCACGAGATCGTAGACATCCACATTCCCGTCGTATCCGATCTTCCAGTGGCGCTTCGGGTTGAGGCAGATCGAGGCGCCGACGATGGCCCGCACGCCTCCTTCCGTTTCGGTGGCGAGGTCGAGGTTCGTGAAGGCATAGCCTTGCGGCTCGGCTTGTTCGCCGATCACGATATCTGCCCTTTGCCCTGCACCAGCTTCGACGAACACGATGTCGGCGACGTCGCGCCAACGCTGGAACGCCGCACTCAGTGCGTGCCGGAAGGCTTCGACAGTGATCCCGGAGGCCCCGAGCAGCGATGCCGGTGGCCTCATCCTCTTGCAGTTGATCGCGCCCGGCTGTTCGACGGCCTGATCCGCGATCCTGTAGCGCAGCACCAGCTCCGTCGCATGTTTGCCGGGCATCCAGCGCACTGGAAAGCCCCCGAGCGTCAACACCTTGTACGCGGCCGGTTCGGCCGCGGCGCAGGTGCTTGTTGCCAGCACGATGGCGCCGCACAGCGCGGCCCAAGTCAGTCCCCCCCGCACCAAGGCTCCATACCTCCCCGACTAGCGATCAGCGACGGTTCAACATGCAACCAATTGCCGGGGATCTGAAGACGACAATCGCCGCAGCCTCGCGGCAGTCCATCGTCGAGAAAGGGCGCGAAATGGGAGCTTTCGGGCCTTCATGCCGTTCTGCCATTGACAGCGCGCGCATTCGTCGCACCGGCATCGTGGAACCAATGCGACCTCAGCTCCGGCTGAGCAGAAACACGGCCTTTTCGCCGAGAAGATTGTGCACCGTCAGCGGCAGCCAGGTGCCGAGCTGCTGGCCGGAAGCATTGAACGCCACCTTCCGCATTACGCGGGCGTCCACCAATCGACAAAGATCGACGAAATCGCGGATCGTGCACAAGTGCGCATCGGGCGAGTCGTACCAAGGCTCGGGCAGATTCACGGTCGTCGGCATGCGGCCCGTCGCGAGAAGCTGCGCCCGGATCCACCAGTGCCCGAAGTTCGGGAACGAGACGATGGCATGGCGTCCGATCCGGAGGAGATTCTCGAGCACCGGCTTGGGATGCCGCGTTGCCTGGATGGTCAGCGACAGGATTGCATAGTCGAACGCCTGATCGGGATACTTGTCGAGGTCGCGATCGGCGTCGCCCTGGATGACTGAAAGGCCGCGCGCCACGCACGCGTTGACCTTCTCACGCGTCACCTCGATTCCGCGCCCGTCCACGTCCTTGCGCTCTTCCAGCAGCTGCAGCAGTGCGCCGTCACCGCATCCGACATCGAGCACGCGCGCACCGCGCGACACCATGTCGGCGATCAGCAAATGGTCGACGCGATGCGCTCTTGCCTGCACGGGTGTGTCTTCTCGGGCCAGCATGGCGCCATCTCCTTACAAGGATTTGAGGCCGCGCTTGCGGGCTGCGGCTCCCAGAAAGCCACGCACGGTTGCGAACAGCTCGGGCTCGTCGAGCAGGAATGCATCGTGGCCCTTGTCGCTCTCGACCTCGACGAACGATACGTTCGCGGCGACCGCGTTCAGCGCCTGCACGATCTCGCGGCTCTCCCGAGTCGGATATAGCCAGTCCGAGGTGAACGATACGACGCAGAACCGCGTCTGTGTGCCCTCGAACGCCTTTGCGAGCTTACCGCCAGCGTCCGCGGCCACGTCGAAATAGTCCATGGCGCGCGTGATGTAGAGGTAGCTGTTCGCATCGAACCGGTCGACGAACGTCGAGCCCTGGTGGCGCAGATAGCTTTCGACCTGGAAGTCCGCACTGAACGAGAACGTCTTGGCAGCCCTGTCCTGTAGGCTCCGGCCGAACTTTCGCTCGAGTGCCTCCTCCGAGAGGTAGGTGATGTGCGCCGCCATGCGCGCGACGGCCAGTCCACGGCGCGGAACCCGCCCTTCCTCGAAATAGCGCCCGCCGGCCCATTCCGGATCGGCCATCACCGCTTGCCGACCAACCTCGTGGAACGCGATGTTTTGGGCCGAGTGCCACGGTGCCGTTGCGATCGGCAGTGCAGCGAATACGCGATCCTTGTATCGCGAGCCCCATTCGAGCACTTGCATGCCGCCCATTGATCCGCCGATCACGGCGAAGAGCTGCTTGATCCCGAGATGGTCGATGAGACGCGCCTGCGCCTTGACCATGTCGCCGATCGTGATCACCGGGAAGTCGAGACCCCACGGCTTGCCCGTTGCGGGATTGCGTGACGCGGGACCCGTCGATCCGAGGCACCCGCCAAGGATGTTCGCGCAGATCACGAAATAGCGGTCCGTGTCGATCGGCTTGCCGGGCCCGATCATGATTTCCCACCAGCCGGGCTTGCCCGTCACGGGATTGCGGCTGGCGACGTACTGGTCGCCAGTCAGCGCATGGCATACGAGAATTGCGTTTGATCGCTCCGCGTTGAGCGTGCCGTAGGTGCAGTAGGCGACTTGGAATTCCGTAAGGAGCTGTCCTCCGTCGAGCTGCAACGGTTGGTCCTTGAAGCGGACCACCTCGCTCGAGGGCTCATCCACCTCGCGCGACGCGGCAAGCGATCGCTCGAGCGCGATCTCCATCACGACGTCACTCGACGAAGTCTCGGCCGACGTCGCCGGAGCGGTATGATCAACGAGGCTCGATCCAGCCATGTGCGCCTCCGCTTAGGCCCCCGACGCCGAGGCCAGAAACAGAAAACCCGGCCGGTCCATCCCGCACTATCTGCCGGGCTGGACCCCTTGCCGGGGGCGCACGGCCATTTTAGCGAGTTGTTTAACGTGGCTGCAAGCCGGCCGGCCAAATCACCACAGCCCCACTGTTATTGGCGCCATCCCGGCCTGTCAAGCGCTCCGCTTTCTGCATTCTCAGGCTGCGCAGACGCCTAATCCGCCAGCGCAATCTCCTTGATCAACTTGGCAAGGATCATCGTTCCGAACGCCTCGTGCCCTTGCGCCGAGAGGGCGAACGCGTTGGGGCCTCCGATCACGTTGTTCTCGTAGTAGGCGAGGAGACCGCCCGGCGGGTGGGTATGCAGCGGATTGAACGGCAAGGGCTCGTCGCTGAGTATTGCGAGGCCGTTGATCGTCACCCGCTGGGCAATGGCCATCTGCCGCGCCTCGACCACGTCCACGCCGCTGTTATTGGTGCCGTCACCCGACACGTCGATCAGGTGTCGCTCGGCGCGCCATGGGCTTCGCGGGAACTGCAGCGTTGCGAACTCGATCGCTGAGCCGATTGCGGTCCGGCCCATGAAGGCACGCGGCGCACCTCGGATGCGTTGGGCCAGCGCCTCGGCCTCGCCACGCGATCCGATGACCGTCCAGTCTGCGACGATCGCCTGCTCGGCAACGCCAGACCATTCGATCATCGATATCGCAATACGCCCGTTCAGACCCGATCGTATGGCGCCGACGACGCGCGGATTGGCGAGTGCAGACGCATACCCATCGCGCTGCAGTCGGAACTTGTGCTCGTCGACGCTGCGCGAGATGTCGACGGCGAGCACCAGAAGCAGGTCTACTTCGGTGCGGTTCGGTGCCGTCTCGCCGCTGGGCGCTTGAGCCGGCTCGTGCAGGCCCTGGGCGCGCGGCCCCATCTGGAGCGGAACGATCAGGAAGCCAGCGCAAAGCGCGGCCAATAGGACACGTATGCAGCACATCCGGGTGCGACCTCAGAAACGTGTTCTGCTTTCTCCCGTCCCACCGCCATCCTGAAGTCGAACTTGACGCAACGCAACAAGTTCCGATCCGGCTTTCTCACCCCGTCCATTGCTGAGCGCCCCGGAACGGCCTCATGTCGGGATAGCCGCTGGTCGCCCATGCGCCGTCGACGAGAAGGCTCGCTCCCGAGACGTAGCTCGATTCTGGGCTGGCAAGGAAAAGTGCCGGGCCTGCGATTTCGGCCGGTTGCGCCGGGCGTCCCATGGGGATGCGCGCCTTGAAGGCGTCGAGCCGTGCCGGATCCTGGAAGTGTGGTCTCGTCAGCGGCGTCTCGACGAGGCCCGGCAACACCGCGTTGACGCGTATGCCGAGATCGGCCCACTCGAGCGCCCCGTTACGGGTGAGCATCTCGACGCCGGCCTTTGCCGTGGAGTAGGCCGCGCCTGCGAACATCGGGACGTGCGCATTGAGCGATGCGATGTTCACGATGGCGCCGCCGCCTTGGCGGATCATCTGCCGGGCTTGGTGCTTCATGCCGAGAAACACGCCCTTCAGGCACAGATCGATGACGAAATCCCAATCGCTCTCGCTCTGATCAACAATGTAGCCCGCGCGATTGCCGCCGGCCACGTTGAATGCGCAGTCGAGACGGCCGTGCTTTTCGGAAGCGAGGGCGACCAGGGCCTCAGCGTCTGCCTCCTTCGTCACGTCGCCGGCGCGACCCACGAAACCCGGGCCGAGCTCTCGGCCGACGTGCGCCAGCAGGTCGCCGTTGAGATCGCTGCCGACGACGCTCGCGCCTTCCGCGACGAGCTGCCGCGCGATGGCGAGCCCGATGCCCGATGCTGCCCCAGTCACGATCGCGCTCTTGCCCTTGAATCTCATCGTTCGCTCCGATTTGGCAGCCGGGTCTAGGCGGCCAGGAAGCCCTTTAGCAGTGCACCGACCGCTTCCGGCTGCTCTTGCTGGACCCAATGCCCCGCCCCGTCGACGTGATGCACGCCGCGCATGTTGGAGAAGGCCTGCTCCTGCATAGTCTCGAGGGCGCCGGGCACCTGGTAGATCCCCCAGTCGCTCTTGCCGGCCACGAACAGCGACGGCACCTCGATCGCTTTTCCGGAGAACAGCGCGAGTTCGGCATTGAGCTGCGGCTCGTAGCGCGCGCGATACCAGTTGAGCCCGCCCTGGAAGCCTGTACGGGCGTATTCCTCGGCGTAGACTCCCATCTCGGCCTCGCTCATCCAGCGATTGGCAGCGATGGCCTCGCGAGATGGCATATGCGGGCGCACGGTCTCGGCCATCGTCTGGTCGCGCTCCATGATGTAGTAGGTCGGCATCTCCGCCAGGCACTCGGCCGACCACTCTTTCAGGCGATACGGCTTGTTGCTCGTCCAGTCCGCGCTCTTGTGGTGGAAGTAGGCGCGCAGAAAGGAGCCGACGCCTTCAGGCGCGCGCGTCATGTCGTCGTTGGCCGCCCGTGTCGAGTAGTAGCGCTGGTAATGCTTGCGGGGCCGCGCCAATCGGCCGAGCGCCGCGTCGATGTCGTCGCCCGCGCGGCTCAGGCCGGACTGAGGCGCGACGCTGCCTCCGGTGTCCGTGCCGAACGGTAGCGTCGGCGGCCCCGCGAACGGCGCGCTCATGATCGCGCAGCGCTCGAACACGTCCGGCCGCGTCAGCGCGCACCACGACGCGACCGCGGCGCCGAAGTCGTGCCCGACCACGGCTGCGGCCTTCCGGTAACCGAGCGCGAACGTGAGGGCCAGCGCGTCCCGAGCGAGGCTCAACATGTAGAACGGCCTCAAATCCTGGTCGTAGGCGTCGCTCCAACCCGTTGTTCGCCCGTAGCCTCGCTGATCGGGAGCCACGACGTGAAAACCAGCCGCCGCGAGCGGCGCCATCACCTTCCGCCAGGAGTAGGCGAGCTCGGGAAACCCATGCAGCAGCAGTACGAGCGGCCGCCCTTTCGTTTCGTGGCCCGCCTCCAGAACGTGCATTCTGAGACCGTTGACGCCTTCGACGAAACGGGCGCGCACACCGCTTCCGAGATGCTTGTCATCGAGCGGCTGAAGGGTCGGCATGGGCCATTGGCTCCGATCGAGAGATTTCAGCGAGGAAAGTCCGCGTCCGGCGCCGGGCGCCGGGGCGGCAGAGGACGATGTGGCCGGGCTTCTAGCCGGCGCGAAGCAGGCGACCCGGCGTTGAGCCGGTGTAGGCTCCGTTCTCGAAGGTCGTCACGCCCGATACGAACGTGGCGACGTAGCCGTCCGCCCGCTGCACCAGCCGACGCCCCTTCATCGGCAGGTCGTAGCGAACCTCTGGCACGCGCAGCGAGAGCCGCTCGTAGTCGATGATGTTGACGTCGGCTTTCAGCCCTTCCTTGAGAAGCCCGCGGTCGTTCATGCCGAAGAACCCGGCCGTGTCGCTCGTCTGGCGTTTCACGATGCTCTCGAGCGGCAGTCGCTTGCCGCGTTTTCGGTCGCGCGCCCAGTGCATCAGCATCCACGTCGGCACGCTCGCATCGACGATCGACGAGCAGTGCGCGCCGCCATCCGACAGGCCGAGCAATGTCGTCTCGTCCTCCAGCATCGTCTGCAGGACGCCGAGATTGTCCTCGTTGTAGTTGACGATCGGGAAGAACAGGAATCGGTCGGCACTCTCGGCGAGATAGTCGTAGGCGACCTCGTCGGGCGTGCGCCCTTCACGCGCTGCAATCCCGGCGATGCTGTCCTCTTTCTTCGGCTCGTAGTCGGGTGGATCGGTCAGCGGGAACATGCGGTCCCACGCCGTCACGATGTATTGACGGAATTGCGAGAGGCGTTTGAGATATTCCGGCGCCGGCTTCTCGGCCAGCACCTTGGCGCGGAAGTCGGGATCCCGCACCCGCTGCATGCGCTCGGCCACCGGTAGCTTCAACAAGTCCTGATAGCTTGGCCGGATCGAGAACGGATTCAACGCAGTATCGATTCCGAGCAGCACGCCGACCGGCCGGCCGGCGATCTGCGCCGTCACCATCGCGCCCGCTGCTCGTGCCTTCCTTACGCCCTCCATCATCCGGCGCCAGCGCGTCGTGTCGTTCGGCTGGTCGACGAGCAGGAACCAGACTGGACGCCCCGTCTCTTTCGAGAACCTGGTCATCCAGGCGAATTCTTCCGCTTCGTCGTCGAAGTCGCTGTTCATCCCGAACGCGCCGTGTTTCAGGCCCTTGAAGGCTTGGCCGATGCCGAGCAGTTCGTCGACTTCCGAGTAGCGCCCCGGGACCATCTCTCCTGCCGGCGTCTTGTGCGAGTTCGTCCGCGACGTCGTGAAGCCATAGGCTCCGGCGAGCAGGGCCTGTCGCACCGCGTCGCGCATTTGCTCTATGTCCTCGGCCGTCGCCGGCTCACGCCGGATCGCGCGTTCGCCCATCACGAAGACGCGAAGCGGATGGTGCGGGACCTGCGCCGCGATGTCGATCGCGCGTGGCATCTGGTCGAGAGCATCGAGGTAGTCTGTGAACGACTCCCAGTTCCACTTCAGTCCGTCCGCCAGCGCGACGCCAGGGATCTCCTCGATCGACTCCATCAGGCCGATCAGGTCCGAGTGATCCATCTTGTTGCGCCGGGCGGGCGCGAAGCCGACGCCGCAGTTCCCCATGAGAACGGTCGTGACGCCGTGCCAGGATGACGGCGCGAGCTCGGAGTCCCATGTGGCTTGGCCGTCGTAATGCGTGTGGACGTCGACCCACCCCGGGGTGACGAGCAATCCGTCGGCTGCGATCTCGCGCTTGGCCGCCCCCGCTTTTCCCCCGACCTGCGAGATCTTGCCGTCCTTCAAGGCAACGTCGCCCGTGAATCCGGGCTTCCCGGACCCGTCGACGATCGTGCCACCCTTGATGACCGTGTCGTGCATCGTCTCCTCCAGGCGCTTTGTTGTGTGTCGGCTATGACAGACCGGGCCAGACGCTGGGTCAAGGCCGTGTGCGCGGGAGGTGCCGGCGGCGCGGACACGGCTTTCGTCGCGCGCCGCCTGCGTTGCTCACTTCATCGGCGAATGGGCCGATGGCAGCATCACCGTCGAGCTCATCTCCTCGAGCAGCGGACCGGCCTTCTTCAGAAAAGCCTGCCACTCCGGATCAGCCACGGCAGCCGCCCGCGCGGCAGCACGCGCGTTGAGGTCCGGATAGGCCCAGATGTGCACCACCTCGTTCGGCTGACCGGCTTCGCTGATCCAGAGCCCGACTGGCTTCGAGTATTTTTCGCGGACGGGCATGACCTCCATGATGTGATTGGCCCATTCCCTGGCACGTCCCGGCTTGGTCCGATAGACGCGCATCTCGTAGACGTTCGGCTCCTTCTCGGGCTTCCTCGGCGCGATCACCGGGTTCATCAGCCGGATGTCCTGGCGCACCAGAATAGGCCGGATCAGCGGCAGATACTCTTTCGCCCAGCGTTCGTTCTTGCCGAGCTCGGCCCTGAGGCGCGCCCGTTCGTTCAGGTCCGAGTAGGTCCAAAGGTGCACGACCTGATTGAGCGGACCGATCTCGGTCATCCAGTAGCCTTCGAGCTTGCCGTAATTGTCGCCACGAATGGCGCGGGCGACAGTGCCGGAGTTCTTGGCCATCTCGCCGGCCATGCCGGGTTGCGCCGTGTAGATCCTGAGCTCATGAATCATGTGGTTTCCTCCGTGGGACAGCAGCGGCGTCTCGTCGTCGAGGGCCGCACGCAGCGGAGGATAGGCGGGCCGCCTCATCTCGTCATCACGATTGGGGGAGACCCGTTTCGGAAGGCGCCTCGCCATCGGCAGGGCGGGAGTGCTGCCTCGGGAGCGGCCCGCGGCCGAAACGAAAAGAGGCGGCACACCGTGCCGCCTCCCCGATACCATTGTCGCTTGCTCAGCGCATTTAGTCGACCGCTGCGCTCCGAACGTGCGAACGGATGTGCGCCGACTTCGGGACACGGCGCTTGGAGTTGTGATAGGTGCGGCGGGGCGCCGCTTCGTCGCCGCCTGTCGCCGAGTAGTCGCCCCCACGGAAGGTCTTCCACGTCACCGTCACCTTGGCGCCGACCCTGACGCGCGGATAGAGGTCGAGGACGTCCTTGTTATACATGCGGATGCAGCCCTTGGAGACGGCGGATCCGATAGTCCACGGTGCGTCCGTTCCATGGATGCGATAGGTCGAAGATCCGAGATAGAGCGCGCGCACGCCGAGCGGGTTCATCGGATGGCCGCCGGGCACCCAACGTGGCAGGCGCGGATTTTCGGCGAGCATCGTCGGTGTCGGTGTCCAGGACGGATTCTCGCGCTTCATTGTCACCGAGGTCACGCCCGACCAGCGGCTCTGCTCGCGTGGGATCGCGATCGGATAGCTGATCGCCTCGCCCGGTCGGGTGATGAAGTAGGCGCGTCGGTCGCCGAAGCTGACGACGATCTGCCCCGCGGAAAACGACGGGCTGAAGCGCACGGTCTCGCGACCGCTGCTGCCCCAGGACGAGCCGCCGCCCCAGAGCCATCCGTCCTGGGCGTTGGCTGTTGGCGCAACGACAACCGTTGCCGCCGCCATGGCCAGGGACGTGAGCGCAGCGCGAATGGAGGGAAGGGTAGGCATTGTCGTCTCCAAGGTATCGGCGTCGGTTGGGGCTCGGATCGATGCGCTTTGGTCAGAGCCTCGAGCTTCTAGTCTGATTCTGATCGATCCGCATGTGCAGCTCAGCGTTCGGATAAAGGCCGCGCGTTCTTTTTTGTTCCAGGGTAACGGTGTGCAGGCTTCCCGGTCGCCTTAATAGCGCCCCTGTTCGAGGGCTTGCTGGCCACTTGGTTGAGTCTGGCACGACAGGCTGAACAGTTCCTTTATCCCCGTGCGATTCCGGTCTGGAGATTCTCCAGGCCGTGCTTAGCCCCGTCCATTGCATAGTTGTCAGCTCGGCCTTTCCGCGCAACCGCTGAATGGCGGGCTGTTGCGTGGGCATGTGGCAGTTTGGTCGTTTGCGGCCTCACTGTGGGATTTCGGTCACGAATTCTCTGCGTTTCCCTAAGCTTGTGCTCGCGATCGTTATTTCGATGGTGGATGGCCGACGCGAATGTTCTTCCTTGGTTCCAAAAAATGCTTGACGCGATGGCGTGGGAAATTTAGAACAAAAAAAGAACTTGCGTGGGCCTCCAGAGGCCCCCCTCAAGCTCTCGAAGAGTGTGCGCCCTGTGACCAAAGCGGCCCGAGACACCCCCTATCCCTACCGCTCGGCCACGAGGCTCTTCGATGGTCCGGGTCGGGCCTTGGAAGCCGCTCCTACCCCCTCGGCGGCCAAGGACGAGCCCGCTCAGTACGATGCGTTTTGTAAGCGTTGCGTTCCGCGTACCCGAATGAAGCCTCGCGGAGCGGATGAGCCTGATCCCCTGGCGTCATCTGCTCCGCCCCCTCTGTCTCGCGAACTGGAAGAACGTCATCGATTGCTCGCCGGGCTTCGCGCCAAGGTCCGGGCTCTCGAGGGCGATGTCACGAGTTGGCTGGCGCAATCCTCGACGCAGGCTGATCTCGAGCCTTTACCCCGCGGCGCGGAGACCTTTGGTCATGCCCCTGAGGCGCCTCGGCGCCTCCGGCCAATCGTCTCCGCGCTTTCTCTTCCTCCGGCCTCTCCTGGGGCCTGGACACTCGGCGAGGCCGCTTTCGATGCCAACCTTCCCGGCGGCAGCCTCGATAGGGCTGGCTTGATCGAGATGAAACCCAAAGAGCATGGCGATTGGCCTGCCACGCTCGCTTTTGCCGCGTGTCTTGCCATGCGTCGCCGGCTTGCCTTGGGAGCACGCGGCGCCAGCTCCGGTCCAGTCCTGTGGTGCACCACGCCTCATTTTCGCGCCGAGCACGGCGGGCTCTACGGACCGGGGCTCGTCGATCTTGGCCTTTCGCCCGACCACGTGATCATGGTCGATGCCCCGCGCGAGGCCGAGGCTTTGTGGGTGCTCGAGGAGGCGCTGCGATCCGGATCGGTATCGCTGGCGGTTGGTCTTCTCAAAGAGGTGGATCTCACGCCTTCGCGCCGGCTCGGCCTTGCAGCCTCGGCGGGTCAGGCTCCGGCTCTTCTCCTGACCTTGCCGTCAAACCCGCCGGCACCGTCGGCGTCTCTGCGCCTCAGGCTGCAGAGAGCGCCGGCCGGGCTTCACCCGTTGGATGCACGAGCACCCGGAGCCGCGCGCCTGCGGCTGACGCTGGAGCGCTGCCGCGGGGCTCCATCCTTGGATGAGTCCCGGTCTTTCGATCTCGAGTGGTGCAATGTCACGTATCGTTTCCGTATGGCTGCCGATGTGGCCGATCGAGCGTATGCGGCGCCGCAAGCCGGAGAGCGTGCCTGAAACCGGGCCGTTCGCCCTTGTCGGCAAGGGCGCGCATGGCTTGCGCATCACTGCCGTCAACAGGGCTGCGGCGGCGCTGGGTGTCGTCGTCGGCGCGTCGTTGCCGGATGTGCGAGCAGCAGTGCCTGCGCTCATCGTTCGCCCGGCCGAGATCACGCGCGACGCCGAGGCTTTGCGGGCACTGGCCGGTTGGCTCGGACGCTATGGCCCAGCCACGAATGTCGATGGGATCGACGGGGCTTGGGTCGATGTCACGGGCGTCCCGCATCTCTTCGGCGGAGAGGCGGGGCTCTGTGCCGATCTCGCCGGCCGGCTTGCGCGCCTCGGCATCACGGTGCGCATCGGGCTCGCCGACACACTCGGTGCTGCACATGCTCTGGCGCGTTTTGCTGCCCCGCCCGGCGAGAAGTCTTGGGCCATCGCGCCGTGCGGCGCAGCCAGGGCCGCGCTCCATGACCTCCCAGTAGCGTCGCTGCGCCTTGCGCCAGAGGCCGGGCGGCTTCTGATGCGTCTCGGACTGAAGCGGGTCGGCCAGCTCTATGGGCTGCCGCGAGCCGCAATCGCAGCGCGTTTCCGGGAGACCGGCCGCCGGGGCAGCCGCACAGCGGCCGATACGGCGGCGGCCGCGTTGCTGCTGCGTCTCGATCAGGCGCTCGGTGTGATGCGCGAGCCGAGGTCCCCACTGCGCCCGCCGCCCGAGGTTCTGAGCCGCCTCGCCTTCACCGATCCGTTGCTTACGGCCGACGGGGTCGAGCAGGCACTCGAACAACTCGCTGCGAGCCTCGCTGCCAGGCTCTCAGACCAGGGCCTCGGCGCCCGTCGCTTTCGCTTGGCGCTCTTTCGCGCCGACGGGACGTTCGCAGAGGCCGTCGTCGGCACGAGTCGTCCGAGCCGTGATCCGGCTCATCTGCGCCGTCTGCTGGCCGAGCGTCTCGCCGGCCTCGATGCCGGCTTCGGCATCGACGCGATCACCCTGGAGGCTGGCCGTCTCGAAGCGCTCGAGGCCGGCCAGATCGGCCTCGAGGCGAACGGCGAAGCCGGGATGGGAGATGCCGCTGCGCTCGTCGACCGCCTGGTCAGCCGCCTCGGCAGCGCGAACGTACGCCTTTGGACGGCAGCTGCCAGTCATGTTCCGGAGCGGGCGGAGCTCTGGCGTCCGGCTATGGACATGCCGGCGAAGCTCCCGTCTCCCGGCGCCGCTTCGGACAGGCGTGGTGCCGGCGATCGGCCGAGGCTCGCAGGCGCCATCCCGGTTCCCCTTCGTCCCCCCCTCTTGCTGTCGCCGCCTGAGCCGATCACCGTCATCGCCGAGATCCCGGAAGGTGCTCCGCTGCATTTCGTCTGGCGCCGCCTCCCCCGCCGCATCGTACGCAGTGAGGGACCGGAGCGCATCGCGCCCGAGTGGTGGTGTCATATCGGGTCTTCCGGACGTCTCCCCGCCACACGCGACTACTATCGGCTCGAGGACGCGACCGGGGCTCGCTACTGGGTCTTTCGCGAAGGCCTCTATGACGCCGGAGAGGAGAGTTGCGAGACAGGCGACGACGAGACATCCGGCGACGAGGCAGAGGATATGCCGCGCTGGTTCGTGCACGGCCTGTTCGGCTGAGGGAGAGGCAGCATGCGAAATCGCCAGCTGCATGTTCCACTGCCGGCCTTTGCCGAATTGCAGGCCGTCACCAATTTCTCGTTTCTGGAAGGCGGTTCGCATCCCGATGAGCTCGTTGCGCAAGCCAAGATGCTGGGCCTCGCGGCGCTCGGTATCGCCGATCGCAACACGGTGGCTGGCGTCGTAAGGGCCCATGCGGCCGCCCGCGAGGTGGGCCTCCGCATCCTCCCTGGGGCGCGCCTCGATCTCGTCTGCGGTCTGCGCCTCGTCTGCTATCCGACCGATCGTACCGCCTGGGGGCGCCTGTGCCGTCTGCTCTCTCTCGGCCAGGGACGGGCGCCCAAGGGCGAATGTCATCTCGGTCTCGACGACGTGGCGGCACACGCGGAAGGTCAGGTTCTGATCGTCCTACCCCCTGATGCCTGGGACTGGCGCGAAACGCTCGCGACCCAGGACACGGCAGTGGTCGCCTTCAAGGCTTCGGCTGCTGCCGATGTGGCGTGCCCTGCGACCGCGCGCTTCGAGGCACGCCTCCTCGCCGTCAAGTCCCGCCTCGCTCCTGCCGCAAGGCTCTATCTCGCAGCCACTCATACCTATCGCGGTGACGACCGCGCTCGCCTCGCCACGCTCGAGCGGCTGTCCCGGCGCATCGGTCTCCCTCTGCTCGCCACGGGCGACGTACTCTACCACGCGCCCCATCGACGGCCCTTGCAGGACATTCTGACCGCCATCCGCAACCACACCACCGTCGCCGACGCGGGCTTACTGCTCACGCGCAATGCCGAGCGTCATCTGAAGTCGCCGCGCGAGATGGCCCGCCTTCTGGCCGGCAACGCGGACGCGCTCGCGCGCACCCTGGATGTGGTCGAGGCGTGCCGGTTCTCACTCGACGAGCTGGTCTATGAGTACCCGGACGAGCCGGTCCCCCCCGACGTCACGCCGCAGGCGCATCTGGAGGCGCTCGCGCGCGAGGGGGCCCGCCACCGGTTTCCCGAGGGTGTGCCCGAGGCGGTCGTCGCCACGCTCGACCGGGAGCTCGCTCTGATTGAGCAACTTGGCTACGCACCCTACTTCCTCACCGTCCACGACATCGTCGCCTTCGCCCGTGCGCGGGGCATCCTGTGCCAGGGACGCGGTTCCGCCGCGAATTCGGTCGTGTGCTACTGCCTCGGCATCACGGCTGTGAATCCGACCGAGGTCGATCTGCTGTTCGAGCGCTTCGTCAGTCCGGAGCGCAAGGAGCCGCCCGATATCGACGTCGATTTCGAGCACGAGCGTCGCGAGGAGGTGATCCAGTACATTTATGCCCGCTACGGCCGCGACCGTGCGGGCCTCGCCGCTACCGTGATCTCCTACCGCGCCCGTTCCGCGGTGCGCGAGGTCGGCAAGGCCATGGGTCTTTCCGAGGATACCGTCTCGGCGCTCGCCGGCATGGTCTGGGGCACGCGCTCGGGCGGCGCGCTGCCCGAGCGTCACGTGCGCGAGGCTGGCCTCGATCCGTCGGACCCGTTGCTGGCCCGCGTTATCGAGCTGACCGAGGAGCTCATCGGCTTCCCCCGTCACCTTTCCCAGCACGTCGGCGGCTTCGTCCTCACGCGCGGGCCCCTGATCGAGGTCGTTCCGGTCGGCAACGCGGCGATGGCTGACCGCACCTTCATCGAATGGGACAAGGACGACCTCGCCGCTCTGGGGCTGCTCAAGGTCGATATTCTTGCGCTCGGTATGCTCACCTGCATCCGCAAGGCGTTCGATCTCGTCGCCGCGCACGAGGGGGCCAGCCTTTCCCTCGCCAGCGTTCCGCGCGAGGACCCGGCTGTCTACGACATGCTCTGCAAGGCGGATTCGCTCGGCGTTTTCCAGGTCGAGAGCCGCGCGCAAATGAACATGCTGCCACGCCTGAAGCCGCGCACTTTCTACGATCTCGTCATCGAGGTCGCCATCGTTCGGCCCGGCCCCATCCAGGGCGACATGGTGCACCCTTACCTGCGCCGTCGCTCGGGCCTCGAGCCCGTGCTCTATCCTTCTCCCGGACCTTCGCATGGTGACCCCGACGAGCTTCGCCGCATTCTCGGCAAGACGCTCGGCGTTCCGCTCTTCCAGGAGCAGGCCATGCGCATCGCCATGGTTGCCGCCCGCTTCTCGGATGCCGACGTCAATGAGCTGAGGAAGGCTATGGCCACCTTCCGCCGCCGCGGCACTATCGGCCGCCTCGAGACGAAGATGATCGAGGCCATGGTGGCCCGCGGCTACGAGCGCGCCTTCGCGGAGCGTTGCTTCAACCAGATCAAGGGGTTCGGCGAATATGGCTTTCCCGAGAGCCACGCCGCGAGCTTCGCTCACCTTGTCTACGTCTCTTCCTGGCTCAAGTGCCATCATCCTGCGGCCTTCTGCGCCGCGCTCCTCAACTCTCAGCCCATGGGCTTTTACGCGCCCGCCCAGATCGTGCGCGATGCCCGCGAGCACGGCGTCGAGGTACGTGCCGCCGATGTCGGTCTTTCGGATTGGGATTGCACGCTCGAATCCGGGGCGCTTTCGGGCAGCGATGGTCGTCCCGCAGTGCGCCTCGGCTTGCGGCAGGTCGACGGGTTGGTCGAGACGGAGGCACGGCGCATCGTCGAGGCGAGATCGCGATGTCATTCCGGGCAGAGGCCAGCCCTCGCTTGCCTGCCGGGCTCGGAGTCGCCCCCCGATCGAGGCGCGGTGGCAAGCCCTCATTCCGGCGACAGGCTCGGATTCGACCTTCACGCCCTGCGCCGCCTCTCGGGTGTTCGTCTCGCTACGCTCGAGCGCCTCGCGGCCGCCGATGCCATGCGCTCGCTTGGGCTCGACCGTCGCCAGGCTCTCTGGTCGGTGAAAGGTCTTGCCAATGCGGCCCCCTTGCCGCTCTTTGCCTGGAGCGAGACTCGCGAGACCGGCTCCGATCCCCACGTCAGCCTGCCCGAGATGGCACTCTCCGAGCATGTGGTTTGCGATTATCAGACCTTGCGCCTCTCCCTCAAAGCTCACCCCATGGGTTTTCTCCGGACTCGCCTCGCGGCAAATCGGGTCTTGCCGTGCACCGACCTGCGCCACGCACGCGATGGTGCCCGCGTTGCCGTCGCCGGCGTCGTTCTGGTGCGTCAGCGGCCGGGCTCGGCCAAGGGCGTCGTCTTCATGACCATCGAGGACGAGACGGGCATCGCCAACGTCGTCGTCTGGCCGAAAACGCTCGAGCGCTATCGACGCCAGATCATGAGCGCGCGCCTGATGTTGATACGCGGGCGAATTCAGCGCCACCAGGACATCGTCCATCTCGTCTCTTCGACGGTCGAGGACAGAAGCGATCTCCTCACGACCTTGATGGAGGACAGCGACGGTCCCATGCCCGTGCCCATCGCCAATGCCGACGAGGTGCTGAGACCCGAGCCCGGCTCTGCTCGCTCTCCGTCCCATCCCCGTAACCAGCCGCCTGTACCCCGTCACCCGCGCGACGCCCGCATCATACCGCGCTCCCGCGATTTCCATTGATTGCAGGCGCCTGCCTGCGTTTGGCCCGTTAATCCCGCCCCGGCATTGACCGCGAGGCTCGAGCCATTAGTCTGGGACGCATCCCACGTCAGATGGGAAACCAAAGCAAAAAAGTCCGTCGCCCAAAATGGCAACAAAGGGAGAAACGCACCCATGCAAAGGTCGTCCTCTAAACTCAGTCTACTGATTGCAGGGCTGGGAGCGCTCGCTGTCACACCTGTGCAAGCCGCTGACGTCAAGCTGCCGCAGCAGATCAATTGGACCGCCTACGAAAGCGGCTCCTCCGGCTACGCGCAGTCGATCGGCATCGCCAACATGCTCAAGAAGCACTATGGCACCGATGTCCGCATCATACCTGGCAAGAACGACGTCTCCCGCATGACGCCGTTGAAAGTCGGCCAATCGAAGATCTGTGCTTGTGGCGTCGCCTCCTATTTCGCCCAGGAAGGCGTCCTCATGTTCGCCGACCCCGACTGGGGACCGCAGAAGATCTACAACCTTTTCAACAATAACGGGCGCAACGGCCAGACCCTAGCTGCATCGGAGGCCTCCGGCATCAAGAGCGCCGCCGACCTGAAGGGCAAGCGCCTCACCTGGGTCAAAGGGGCTCCCGCGCTGAATCGCAACATGCAGGCGTTTCTGGCTTTCGCCGGGTTGACCTGGGACGACGTGCAGAAGATCGAGGTTCCGGGTTGGGGCCAGTCGATCGACGCCGTCATCAACGGCCAGGCCGACGCGACCTGGGGCTCCACCGTTTCGAGCAAGTTCTCGCAACTTGTCTCCTCGCCTCAGGGTCTCTTCTTCCCGCCTTTGCCGCATTCCGACAAGGAGGGCTGGAAGCGCTCGCTCGCGGTGACGCCATGGTGGGTGCCCACCAGGATCGAGGTGGTCGTGCCCGGCTACAAGCACAAAGTACCCTATGAAGGCGCTAACGTGCCCTATCCGATCTTCGTCTCGACGGCAGACGCATCGGACGATCTCGCCTACGGCTTGACCAAGGCTCTGATGGACAACTACGACGACATCAAGAATTCGGGGCCGAGCATGGACGGCTACCAGCTCTCCTCGCAAAGCCTGCAATTCAAGTTCCCGTACCATCCGGGCGCCGTGCGCTACTACAAGGAGAAGGGCGTCTGGAAGCCCGAGCACGAGGCTCACAATGCCGATCTGCTGAAGCGACAGGGTGTCCTCGAGGCCGCCTGGACGGAGTTCCGCAAGAGGGATCACGGCGGCGATGAGGCTTTCAAGAAGGCTTGGATGTCCGCCCGCGCCGAAGCCTTGAAGAAAGCCGGAATGGACATCGTCTTCAACTGACGAAAGTTCTCGTCCGCAGATAGCACGCGTCGGCGCTCCGGTCGTTCGGGAGCGCCGGCTTCGGCAGCGAATGCTTCAGGCTACTCTGCCGCAACACGTCCGTCCGAGCCGCCATTGAGCTCCTTCAGGCGCGGCATCACCTCCTTCGCGAAGAGGCGGATGTTCTCCATCGTGTCCTTGTGGTCGAGGTAGCCGCCCTGCCCGAAGAACAACAGGTGGCCGAAGCCGCCGATCCGGTCGTTGAACGCCTTGATCTGGTCGAAGACGTCGTCCGGAGTTCCGGCGAAGACGGTATCGGTCTCCATGAACTGCTCTACGCTCGCCGTGCGATGGTCGACGGCGTTACCCTTTCGGTCCTTCACGAACGAATGCCCGGCAGGCCCCGCCTTCAGCATCGCGACGTTTGCGTTGACGGAATTGTAGCCCGGCGGGTTGGTGAACGGCTCGAAGACCACCGGCGACGTCCGCACGTAATCGGCGACGAGATGCCCGCGCCTGAGGCCTTCCTCGCGCGTCTCGCCGACGCCGATGCAAGCCGCATAGGCGAAGCGGTCGGCAGCGGCGGGCTTGCCGAGTTGCGCGGCACGCTGCCTGTAGGCGTCGAACATCGGCTTGGCGACGCTGCCGGACAGGAGAGTGGCGATGACATGTCCGCGCTCTGCCGCCGCCAGGCCGCTGTCGATCGATAGCCCCGTCATCCAGACAGGCGGTGTCGGCTGCTGCAGCGGCCGCGGCCAGATGTTGACGGCGCGATACTGGTAGTACTCACCCTCCCACGAGAACGGTCCGTCCGTGGTGGAGAGGGCCTTGAGGATCAGGTCGTGGGCTTCCCAATAGCGGCGCATTAGCCGCGCCGGATTCGAGTTCGCGGGGTGGATCTCATACGGCGCTCCCTTGACGAGCCCCATTTCCAAGCGTCCGCCGGAGAGGACATCCAGCCACGCCATTTCTTCGGCGACCCGAACCGGGTCCGGCCGGTTGGCGATTGGATTGCCAAGGGCGAGCAGCCGGGCCTTCTTGGTCTCGCGCGCGATGATGGCCAGCGCCATCGGCACCGACACCGTCATGCATGTCGCTGTCGAATGGTGCTCGTTGACCATGATGTCGAGCCCGACCTCGTCGCAGTAGGCGAACTCGTCGAGATACCTGTTGAGCAGCTTGCGCGCTTCGTCGGGATCGACGGCCTCGTTCGGGAAGTTCACTCTCAGTGAGCCGCGCTTCAGGCCTTTGTCCCAGGCCGGATGGTAGGCCATCTCCGAGAAGTACCAGACGCGCATGGGAAGCTCCCTTCGATGCGTGGATCTTTTGCGCCGCCTTGTCGCCCAAGGGGGGCGGCCTGTCGGCGCCACCCTTCAGCCTTCACCCTCGATCAGTTCGGCGAAGGCATCGGGCTGTTCGAGATGCGGATAGTGGCCGGCATCTGGCAGGGTCACGGATGTCTCGTGAGACAGCGAAGCCCCCCAACCCTGCCGGTAGTCGGCGGAAAGGATGCGGTCGGCGCCGCCCCAGATCAGGAGTGTCGGCTTGTCGATGCGATGCAGCCAGCGCCGGAGGCGGGGGTTGTGCATGTAGGGTCGCCAGCCGTAGAGACAGAGGGCCTCGCGGCCGCTCACATAGCTGCGCAATTCGGCCTCCGACATGGTGGTCGTATCGACGGCACCGTTCTCCGGCACGGCATAGGCATGCTCGAGGTACTCTTTTCGTGACATGGCGTGCATATCGGCGATGTCCGCCACGTCGCGAGCCGAAACCTTGATGCCGAGAGGCGAGGCGAGCACCGCGCGCGAAAAGTGCGCAGTCGATCGGACTAGCATCTCGGCCGCGATCCAGCCGCCGAGCGAACAGCCGACGAGCACGGCGTCCTTGAGCTGCAGCTTGTCGGCAAGATCGAGGTAGAGGTAGGCAAGGTCGTCGACGCTGCCGATCCATTCGGGGAGAGCCGATCCGCCGTAGCCCGGGTGCGACGGAGCAATCACGTGATGGCGTCGCGCCAGCCTCTCGAGCCAGGGCCGATCCGGCCGCAGGCCCTCTCCGTCGTGCAGGAACAGGAGCGCCGGGCCGGCACCGCGCTCGGTGATTTCGAGTTCTACGCCGGAGATGTTGGTCGTTGCGCCCATCGCGTGCCTCTTGTCCGGACCTTCATGGCACGCAAGGGTAGGCACGCTGCGAGCCCGATCGCAAGGCCGCCGTGGCAGGTTCGGTTGGCAGTCGTTAGCACCCTTGCCCGAAAGGCAGGGCGGCGCTCCATCAGCGCCGCGGCGATGGAGCCGCCGCCGCTTCCGCGCGCCGTCGGATCTCCGCCCGGTACGGGCTAGCTGGATACGTCCCGAGGATCCTCAGCTCCGTCGAAAAGAAAGACAGCTCTTCCAGTGCCAGTCGGACCAGACGATCGGCCGGATGCCCCTCGATGTCGGCATAGAACATCGTTGCCACGAACTCGCCGTTGACCTGATAGCTCTCGAGCTTGGTCATGTTGATGCCGTTCGTCGCGAACCCGCCCATCGCCTTGTAGAGAGCTGCGGGCACGTTGCGGACGTTGAAGATGAACGTCGTGATGACCGGCCCATTGTTCGGCTCTGCGTCATCGGGTTCGCGCGAGAGGATGACGAAACGCGTGGTGTTGTGCTTCTCGTCGTCGACGTCGTCGAGCAGAATATCGAGGCCGTAGATCTCCGCCGCCAGCTTTGGCGCGAGCGCGGCACGGCTCTTGTCCCCCCATTCTTTCACCTGGCGCGCCGCTCCCGCCGTGTCACCCGCCACGTGCGGCTTCAGGCCATACTTCCGGATGATTTTTCGTGCCTGCCCGAGCGCGTGCACGTGGCTGTAGAGGTCGGTGATGTCTTCGATGCGCGCGCCCTTGATCGCCATCAATTGGTGCCGGATCGGCAGGAAATGCTCACCAACTATGTAGAGACCCGAGCCGGGCAGCAGGTGATGGATGTCGGCCACGCGTCCCGCCAGCGAGTTCTCTATCGGGATCATCGCATAGCGGGCCTCGCCCGACTGGACGGCGCCGATTGCGTCCTCGAAGGTGGCACAGGGGATTGGCTCCAGCTCTGGGTGGGCTTGCGCGCACGCGGTATGCGAGTTGGCGCCCGGCTCACCCTGATATGAGATCCGCGCCTTCGGCTCTTGCACGGTGGTGGGACGCTTGGCAGCCGCGGCGGCTCCCGCGCGGGATCTGGATGTGGGCATGAAGTTGCGTCCTCGAGAATGGCGGGGCCGGCGCCTATGCCCCGTTGAGCGACCGTCGGGCCCGCTCGAGATCGGCGGGCGTGTCGACGCCAAGAGGTACAGTATCGACGATCGCCACGTCGATGCGCATGTTGTCCTCGAGTGCCCTGAGCTGCTCTAGTCGCTCGCGGATCTCGAGTTGGGAGGGCTTGAGCGAGACGAACCTTTTGAGCGCCTCCCGCCGGTACGCGTACATCCCGATATGATGATAGAGCGGCCCCTCGCCCCAGGGCGCTGTGGCCCGAGTGAAATAGAGCGCCCGCAAGACGTTCCGGCTGACATGCGTTCCGACGACCTTCACGACGTTCGGGTTCGCTCGCTCCTCTTCGACCGTGATCTCGGCGGCGAGCGTCGCTAAGCTGACCTGCTTGTCCTGCAGCGGGTCGAGACACGCACGCACGAGGCGCGGCTCGAGCGTCGGCAGATCACCTTGCACGTTCACGATGAGCTCGGCCTCGCCGCGGGGGTCGACCTTGCCGATCGCCTCGAACACGCGGTCCGAGCCTGAGGCATGGTCAGTTCGGGTCATGACGGCCTCGCCGCCCGCCCGCTCCACGGCTTGGCTGATTTCCGGCGCATCGGTCGCAACGATAACCCGTCCGACGTCCGCTTCGACCGCTCTCCGCCACACGTGTACGATCATCGGTTCGCCGGCGATGTCTGCGAGCGGTTTCCCGGGCAGACGGCTGGCCTGCATTCGGGCGGGTATCACGACGATGGAACCGGGGATCGGCATGCAGCTCGCCTCGAATGGTGACAATTCGTCTCGGGCAGTTGTCCTAAATCAACTCGGTCGCCGGTTGCAAGGTAAGGCGGACCTCCTATAGTTGCGCCGGTTTTGGGTTCGGGCGCGGCCAGATTGGTCGCGCGATTGGGCGCGACCATGGCCACGGCAAGTGTGGGCCTTCGCGCGCCAATCCGGGCAGAGGAAAGAGACGGGATCTGGGGCGCATGGACAGCTTCGAGTTCAACAAGATTGCCGGTGGCGTCCTTTCGGCGCTTCTCTTCATGTTCGGCGTTCCGCAAGTCTACGCGATCATGAAGGGCCACGACGCCCATCACGGCGAGAACAGGGGCTATGAGTTGCCCAAGCCGAAGGAGTCGGCCAAAGGCGGCGGAGCGGCACCCGAGGCGAATGCCTTTACGTTTGCGAAGGTGGCGACAGCACTCGCCAAGGCCAGCGCTGACTCCGGCAAGGAGGTCTTCAAGGCCTGCACTCAGTGCCACACCGGCGAGAAAGGCGGCCCGAACAAGCTCGGTCCGAATCTCTACGGCATCGTTGGGCGCGACATCGGCAAGCATGCGGGCTTCACCTATTCACCAGCCGTGGCTGAGAAGGGCGGCAAGTGGACCTGGGAGCATCTCGCCGCGTACTTGCATGATCCGAAGAGCTACATCCCCGGCAACCGTATGTCTTACGCCGGTGTGAAGGATGTGGCGGAGCTTGCGGACCTGCTTGCCTACTTGCGAACGCTGTCCGACAGCCCGGCTCCGTTGCCGGCCGTTCCGGCCGCTGCGCCGGCCGCAGCTCCCGGCGCGGCTCCGGCGGCCGCCAAGAAGTAGCTTGGTGCCGACCTCGAACGTCGAGACTTGGAGGCCCCGGCGCTGACGCGTCGGGGTTTTGCATTCTCGGCGACGCCTTTCCTGTTGCCTGACCAATAATTAACTTGGCAGCGAAGGCGGCGCTTTTGCATGCTGCGAGAGCCTTGGTTACCGCCTCGCCCGCGCGCTGTCTCGTGCGTATCCTGTTCAAGGGCGGTCTGAACGGCCCACTTTCTCTGTGTCCTACCAGGACGACGCGAGCCCATTGGGAGCAGCCAGCTACGCATGCAGCGCCGGATCGTCTGTTTGAGCAGTGTCCTCCTCCCGCTCCTTGTGGCGATCGGTTTTCTCGCTGGCGGACCGGCTTGTGAAGCTGACGAGGCACCCCGTCGACATGCGTTGTCGTTAGTTGGCGAACCTCGAGAAGCTGCTGATTTTAAACATTTTTCCTGGGTTGATCCGAGCGCTCCGAAGGGCGGTGAGGCACGCCTGCGCGCGCTCGGCACGTTCGACACGCTTAATCGTTACACGCCGAGAGGATTGGCCGCCGACGGGCTCGCTCGCGTTGACGCAACCTTGTTGGTCTCGAGCCTCGACGAGCCGTCGACCGACTACGGACTGATTGCCGAATGGGTCTCCCATCCGCCGGATTTTGCCTCGGCCACGTTCGGACTGAGGCCCGAGGCCCGTTTCAGCGACGGCGCTCCGGTCACGCCCGACGATGTCGTGTTTTCCCTATCGGCGCTGAAGAAGGTCAATCCCCGGTTTGCCATCTACTACAAGAATGTCGTTCTTGCGGAGAAGGTGGGACCGCGCGAGGTGCGCTTCGTTTTCGATGCGCCAGGCAATCGCGAGCTGCCATTGATCGTCGGTGGGTTGCCCATCCTGCCCCGCCACTACTGGACGGCGAAAGACGCGAAGGGAGACCCTCGCGATTTGGCACGCGGCTCGCTCGAGCCTCCGGTCGGCGCCGGCCCCTATCGCGTGACGACCTTCGACAGCGGCCGGCGCATCGTCTACGAGCGCATTCGAGACTGGTGGGCCGGCAAATTGCCCGTTGCACGCGGACAGTGGAATTTCGATCGCATTGCCTACGTCTACTATCGCGACCGGCTCCCTGCGTTCGAAGGGTTCAAGGCGGGGGAAACCGACTTCTGGGCGGAAAACAGTGCCAAGGGTTGGGCCACGGAGTTCGACTTCGACGCCGTTTCCCGCGGCCTCGTCAGGCGCGAGGAGCTGCCCGACGGCGACATCAAGTCCATGCAGGGCTTCATCTTCAATTTGCGCCGCCCCGCGTTCCAGGACCGCCGTGTGCGCGAGGCTTTCAACCTCGCCTTCAATTTCGAATGGGCCAACAAGGCCATGTTCTTCGAGCAGTACCGTCGGGCATCGAGCTACTTCGGCAATTCCGAGCTAGCCTGCCGAGGTTTGCCGGAGGGCGAGGAGCGCGCCATTCTCGAGAAGGCTCGCGACGGCTTGCCGCCGGAGCTTTTCACGGCCGAATACAAGAATCCCGTCAACGCGGCGCCGAACGATTTCCGGCATCACTTGCGCAAAGCCGCACATCTCCTCTCGGCGGCCGGTTTCGAGATGAAGGATGGCGTGCGCGTGAACGCTGCCGGCGTCAGGCTGTCTGCCGAGATGATTCTCGTCCAGCCGAGCTTTGAAAAGCTTGTCCTCGCCTACAAGGCCGAATTGGCGAAGCTCGGCATCGAGCTGGCGATCAGGATCGTCGATAGTGCCCAGTATCAGCGCCGCATCCGCGCCTTCGACTTCGACATGATCGTCTGGGGCTTTCCTCAATCGCATTCGCCGGGCAACGAGCAGCGCGAGTTCTGGGGCTCGGCCGCGGCAGATGAGCCCGGCTCGCGCAATCTCATCGGCATCAAGAGCGCCGCAATCGACGCTCTGATCGAGCGCCTTGTCTATGCCAAGGATCGGCGCGACCTGGTTGCCGCGACGCGCGCCCTTGATCGGGCTTTGCTATGGGGGCACTACCTCGTGCCTCACTTCTACTCGCCTGTGGATCGCATTGCCTACTGGCAGAAGTTCGCCCGCCCCCGCACTCTGCCGCGCCACGGATCTCCGACGGATGCCTTTCTTCGCATCTGGTGGTACGACGACGCCGCAGCAGCGCGCCTCGAGGCCGCTCGCAAGAACTAGCCGCAAATGCGCGGCGGAGGACCGTCATGCAGTTTCTGACCGTGCGCTTGTTGTCGATGATCATGTTTATCGCAGTCGCCTTCGCGTCTGCGCCCACGCAGGCCGAGCCGCGTCATGGCCTCTCGGTCTTCGGAGATCTGAAGTACGGGCCCGATTTCCGCCATTTCGAATACGTCAATCCGGACGCCCCGAAGGGTGGCCGGATTTCACTGGTCGGTCCGGCCGCCATCCGGACCTTTGACAGCTTCAATCCATTCATCTTGAAGGGAGACGCTGCGCAGGGTTTGAGCCTGCTCTACGACACGCTGATGGAGGGGGCAGGCGACGAGCCGGGAACGGCGTACGGTCTGCTCGCCGAAACGGCCGATCTGGCGCCCGACGGCAAGTCCATTACGTTCAAGCTTCGGCCCGAGGCACGTTTTTCCGACGGCAGTCCGGTCACCGCCGACGACGTTGTCTTCACGCTCGAGACGCTGAAATCGAAGGGCGAGCCCAGCTACCGCATCATCCTGCGCGACGTCGTCAAGGCCGAGGCGATCGATAAGCTGACGGTGCGCTTCGTCTTCCAGGGCGAGCTCTTGCGCGATCTGCCGCTCACCGTTGGTGGCCTTCAGATTCTCCCGCGCGCCTATTACGACAAGCAGCCGTTCGAGGAGACGACACTCAAGGTGCCGGTCGGCTCGGGACCTTACACGATCGGCGACTTCAAGCAGGGTGGTCACGTCACCTACAAGCGGCGCGAGGACTACTGGGCGGCGAAGCTGCCGATCAATCGTGGGCGCTACAATTTCGATGAAATCCGCTTCGAATACTACCGCGACCGGACCGCTGAGCTGGAAAGCCTCAAGGCCGGGGGAATCGATCTGCGCGAGGAGTTCACCGCACGCGATTGGATCTCCGCCTACGACATTCCGGCCGTTAAAGATGGGCGCCTCATCAAGCTGACCATGCCTGACGCGACACCATCCGGAGCTCAGGGCTTCTTCTTTAACACGCGCCGGGCAAAGTTCAGCGATTCCCGCGTGCGCCATGCCCTCGCGATGGCCTTCGACTTCGAGTGGACGAACGCCAACATATTCAACGGGCTCTATACGCGAACCGAGAGCTTCTTCGAGAATTCGGACATGAAGGCCAAGGGCAAGCCCTCGCCCGCCGAGCTTGCCCTCCTCGAGCCGTTCCGGGCCAAGCTCGCGCCTGAAGTCTTCGGTGAGCCATACTCGCCCCCGAAGAGCGACGGCTCGGGCAGCGACCGAAAACTGCTCCGGGGCGCGCTGAAGCTCTTGAGTGAGGCCGGATGGAAGCTCGACACGCGGAGCAACCCGCCCGTCCTGCGCGATGCCAAGGGCGAGACGCTGGATGTCGAGTTCCTAAATTCGGGCGGGCCCACCTTCGAGCGCATCATCGGCCCCTACATCAAGAACCTCGAGGCAATCGGCGTCCGCGCCACGCTGCGAAATGTCGACGCGGCCCAGTATCAGCGGCGGGTGAAGAGCCACGACTACGACATCATTTCCACCCGCTTCACCATGCGGTTGACGCCGGGTATCGAACTCTACAACTATTTCGGGAGCGAGGCCGCCGACAACGAGGGCAGTTCGAACCAGGCAGGCATCAAGGATCCCGTCGTCGACGCCCTCATCGCACGGGTGATTTCTGCCAAGTCGCGCGATGAGCTGAATACCGCCACCCGCGCCATCGATCGGGTTCTTCGCGCTGGACATTACTGGGTGCCGCACTGGTACAAGGCCTCGCACAACATCGCTTACTGGGACAAGTTCGCGAGGCCGGCCATTAAGCCGAAATATGCGCGCGGCATACTCGATACCTGGTGGTACGATCCCGAGCGTGCGGCAAAGCTCACCAGGAGCCGCTAGCCGCGAACGCCCGATGTGGCCCTGTGTGGCGAGGCCGTCGGCCGCTTCGCGTCAAGAGCAGCAAGGAACGAACCAGCGATGGTCGCATACCTCATCAAGCGCCTCCTGCTCATCATCCCGACGCTGCTCGGTGTCTTGACCCTGACGTTCCTCCTCACCCAATTCGCGCCGGGAGGACCGGTCGAGCGGATGATGGCCCAGATCACTGGCACCGACGCTGGCGCGACCGCGCGTTTCGGCGGTGGCGCCGGAGATGTGGGAGCCGGCCGTCAGATTGGTCCGGGTGGAGATGGTGCAGGCTCGGCGTACCGCGGTTCGCAGGGTCTCGACCAGAAATTCGTCGAGGAGCTGAAGAAGCAGTACGGTTTCGACAAGCCCTGGTACGAGCGTTACGCCAAGCTGCTCTGGGACTTCGCTCGTTTTGATTTCGGCAGCAGCTATTATCGCGACGTCACGGTCATCGGCCTGATCAAGGAAAAGCTTCCTGTCTCGATCTCCCTCGGCTTATGGATGATGCTGGCGACCTACCTGATCTCCATTCCGCTTGGCATCCGCAAAGCCGTGCACGATGGCGGCCGCTTTGACGTGTGGACGTCTGGGGCCCTGGTTGTCGGCTATGCCATTCCGGGCTTCCTGTTTGCCGTCCTCCTGATTGTCCTCTTCGCGGGCGGTTCCTTCTTCCAATGGTTCCCGAGAAAGGGCCTTACCTCGGAGAACTGGGATCAGCTCTCCCTCATCGGCAAGGTGATCGACTACTTCTGGCACTTGACGTTGCCCTTGATCGCCATCGCCGTCGGTTCGTTTACGACCATGACCTTCCTGTCGAAGAACTCCTTCCTCGACGAGATCCGGAAGCAGTACGTGATCACCGCACGCGCAAAGGGCGTTTCGGAGCATCGCGTGCTTTATGGTCACATCTTTCGTAACGCAATGCTGATCGTGATCGCCGGCTTTCCGAGTGCGTTCGTCTCTGCTTTCTTCACCGGCAGCCTGCTGATCGAGCAGATCTTCTCGCTCGACGGGTTGGGATTGCTCGGCTTTGAGTCGCTCATCAATCGCGATTACCCCGTCGTATTTGCGACGGTCTACATCTACGCCTTGCTCGCCACCGTGATGCACGTCCTCTCCGACTTCATCTACACACTCGTCGATCCGAGGATCGATTTCGAGACGCGGGAGGTCTAGCGGCATGGACGCGCGTTCTGAGACTTCCCCTGCTCGCGACCGCCGCACAGGTCGACCGCGCCGCATCTTCGGACGCGAGCTCGTCGTGTCGCCGATCAACCTGCGCCGCTGGGAGAACTTCAAGGCCAATCGGCGAGGCTATTGGAGCCTCTGGATCTTTCTCGGACTATTCGTCTTCAGCCTGTTTGCCGAGGTGGTCGCAAACGATAAGCCGCTCGTCGTGCGTTACAAGGGCGAGACCCTGTTTCCTTTTCTCGTCGATTACCCCGAGTCCAAGTTTGGCGGCTTCCTTGCCGTCACCGACTACAAGGATCCCGTCATTTTCGACGAGATCGAGAAGGAAGGCTGGATGATCTGGCCGCCCATCCGCTACTCCTATGGATCGATCAACAAAGACTATCCGCGCATCCGCAATGCGGAAGGCCGCTGCCTCGGCTTTCCGGCGCCACCGCCCTGGGCGACGAGCCTCCCCTTGTGCGATGCGCCGCCCGACCAGATCGCGCGCTACGAGACCCTCGGCAATCGAAACTGGCTCGGCACCGACGATCAGGGCCGCGATGTCGTCGCCCGCATCATCTACGGCTTCCGCCTCTCGATCATCTTCGGACTGCTGCTCACGCTGCTCTCGTCGGCGATAGGCATCACGGCCGGCGCCATCCAAGGCTACTTCGGAGGCATCGTCGACCTGGTTTTTCAGCGCGTACTTGAAATGTGGTCGGCAATCCCCTCGCTCTACGTGCTGCTCATCATTTCGAATGTGCTCGTGCCCGGCTTCTGGACTCTCCTTGGCATTCTGCTTCTCTTTCACTGGGTAAGCCTCGTCGGCGTTGTGCGGGCCGAGTTCCTGCGCGGGCGCAATTTCGAGTACATCAAGGCCGCTCGGGCGCTCGGCCTTTCCAATGCGCGCATCATGTTCAAGCATCTTCTGCCCAATGCCATGGTGGCGACGCTCACCTTCCTGCCTTTTGCGCTTTCGTCGTCGATCACGGCGCTGACCGCGCTCGATTTCCTGGGGTTGGGACTGCCGCCGGGATCGCCGTCGCTGGGCGAGCTTCTTCTGCAGGGCAAGGGCAACCTCCAGGCGCCTTGGCTTGCGCTCTCTGCCTTCTGCTCCATTGCGCTCCTCCTCGCGCTCTTGATCTTCATCGGCGAGGCCGTTCGCGACGCCTTCGATCCCCGAAAGACCTTCCGATGAGCGAGCGCCAGCCAACTGAAACCCTCATCTGGGTACGCGATCTCTCGGTCGATTTCCGCTCGGGTCGCTCGGAGGCGGCGCGGGCCGTCGAGCGTGTCTCCTTTGCGATCGGCAAGGGCGAGACGGTGGCACTCGTCGGCGAGTCCGGCTCGGGCAAGTCGGTGTCGGCGCTCTCGATCATGCGTCTGTTGCCGTATCCTTCGGCGTCGCATCCCACGGGCGAGATCTTCTTCGAGGGACGCGACCTCCTGAAGCTCCGCGAGAGCGACATGCGCGGCATCCGCGGTGCTCGAATCTCGATGATCTTCCAGGAGCCGATGACGTCGCTCAATCCGCTTCACACCATCGAGAAGCAGGTGGGCGAGGTCCTGCGCGAGCACCGCGGCATGAGCCGAGAGGAAGCACGCGCGCGGACCCTCGCCTTGCTCGAGCGCGTCGGCATTCCGGACCCCAAGGAGCGGCTCGACGCTTATCCCCACCAGCTCTCGGGCGGCCAGCGCCAGCGGGTCATGATTGCGATGGCGCTCGCCAATGAGCCGGACCTCTTGATTGCCGACGAGCCTACGACGGCGCTCGACGTCACGATACAGGCTCAGATCCTGGCTCTTCTGAAGGAGCTCCAGAGCGAGCTCGGCATGGCGATGTTGCTCATCACCCACGATCTCGGGATCGTCCGCAAGATGGCGCAGCGCGTCTACGTCATGCGCCAGGGTCGAATCGTCGAGGAGGCGCCCGTCGAGCAGATCTTCGCGGCACCGAAGCACTCCTACACACAGCACCTCCTCGCCGCCGAGCCGAAGGGCGATCCGCCCGCCGCCAATCCCGGCGGAGACGTCGTCGTCGAGACGGATAACCTGAAGGTTTGGTTCCCGATCAGGCGCGGTCTGTTGCGCCACACGGTCGGTCACATCAAGGCGGTCGACGGCGTCACGCTCAGGTTGCGCGCTGGCGAGACACTGGGCGTTGTCGGCGAATCCGGCTCGGGCAAGACGACGCTTGGTCTCGCCATTCTGCGTCTGATCTCGTCCGAGGGACCGATTGTCTATCTTGGCAACCGCATCGACGCCCTCGACTCGCGTGCCATGCGACCGCTCCGCAAGGAGATGCAGATCGTCTTCCAGGATCCGTACGGCTCGCTTTCGCCGCGCCTTTCTGTCGGTCAGATTATCGAGGAAGGCCTTCTCATCCAGGACCGGAGCCTGGGCAGTGTCGAGCGCCGCGGACGCGTCGGGCGTGCCCTTTCCGAGGTGGGGCTCGATCCTGAGACTCAGGACAGGTTCCCGCACGAGTTCTCAGGTGGCCAGCGCCAGCGCATTGCGATCGCGCGCGCCATGGTGCTGGAGCCGAAGTTCGTCATGCTCGATGAGCCGACCAGCGCGCTCGATATGAGCGTCCAGGCCCAGATCGTCGATCTCCTGCGCGATTTGCAGACGCGGCACGATCTCGCTTACCTCTTCATCAGCCACGATCTCCGTGTTGTGCGGGCGCTCTCCAACCACGTCATCGTCATGAAGGACGGCAAGGTGGTGGAGGAGGGGCCGTCGCGGGACATCTTCGAGAGGCCGAGGCAGGACTACACCAAGGCGCTGCTGGCCGCCGCGCTCAATCTTGAGGTCCGCCACACCGACGCGACGGCAACGTGAGCCTGATCAAGAAAATGGAGTAGCTCGCCTCATGCGCCCGGCGTCCTGCACTTCAAGAACATCGGCTCGAGCGCCGGTTACGCGACGCGTCCACTCGGCCATTGCTATCGTAACGCGACTGGATTGACTCGACGGTGACGACCACGCGCCGCAACGACTGGAGCAAGTTGCCCATGTCCCTCCTTCTCATCATCAACGGCGCCGGCGAGAACTGGGGTCCGGAGCCGTGGCGCCGCCGGTTCGCGGAGCGCCTGCCCGGTCGGCTCATCGCATCCGGAGCAGAGGCGGAGGCTAACCGTGAGGACTTCCGCTACGCCGCTGTCTGGAAGCCCGACCCGGGTTTGCTGGCGAAGTTTCCGAAGCTCGAGGTCATTTTCAATCTCGGTGCAGGCGTTGATGCGCTCCTCCAGGACGCCACACTGCCCGGCTTGCCGCTGGTCCGGGTGGTGAACAAGGATCTGACCAAGCGCATGACGGAGTACGTCGTCCTTCACTGCCTGATGCATCATCGACGCCAGCGGCTGCTGGATGAGGCGCAGGCGCGCCGGGCATGGGACGCCAGGGATCAGTGGGCCGCCTCGGCGGTTCGCGTTGGCATCATGGGGATGGGGGAGCTTGGTCAGGACGCCGCGGAGGTGCTGGCCCGTATTGGTTTCGACGTCGCAGGCTGGAGCCGGACGCGAAAGCATGTCGAGGGCATTCGCTCCTTCGCGGGCGGCGCCGAGCTTGCGGCCTTCCTCGCACGGACAGATATCCTTGTCGTGCTGATGCCGCTGACCCACGAGACCCAGGACATCCTGAACCGCAAGTTGTTCGCTGGCCTCGCCCGTGACGGTCGCCTCGGCGCACCTGTCCTGATCAATGCCGGTCGGGGCGGACTGCAGAACGAAGCCGATATTCTGGCTTGCCTCGATGATGGCACCCTCGGCGCGGCCACACTCGATGTCTTCCACACCGAGCCGCTGCCGAAAGACAGCCCCTTCTGGTGCCATCCGAAGGTCACGGTCACGCCGCACAATGCAGCTGATAGCGACGCAGAAGCGATCTCGGACTATGTCGTGGCCCAGATCCTGCGCTACGAGGCCGGCGAGCCGCTCGAGAACGTCGTGGATCGCGAGCAAGGCTACTGACGTCCGGCCAGGCGCCACCGAAAGGACCCACCGATGACTGAGCCCGCCATGCCGCACCTGAAGCTTCACCATGCGGCGCCGAGCCGCTCATCGACCGTCCTTTGGATGCTCGAGGAGCTGGGCGAGCCCTACGAGCTCAATGTTCTCGACCTGAAGAAGGGCGAGACGCGCACGCCGGCCTATCTCGCGGTCAATCCGATGGGCAAGGTTCCTGCACTGGAGCACGATGGCCTGCTCGTCACCGAGGTCGGCGCCATTTGTCTCTATCTTGCCGATGCCTTCCCGAAGGCGGAACTTGCACCGGCGATCGGCGATCCGCTCCGGGCGGCGTATGTGAGGTGGATGTTCTTCCAGGGCAATTGCCTCGAGCCGGCCGTCATAGACCGCGCCTTGAAGCGCGATCCGGGCCAGGCGTCGACGATGCCCTACGGCGACTTCGACACCACGGTCGAGACGCTTGCCCGCTTCGTCGGCGCTGCCTCGCCCTGGCTTCTCGGAGATCGCTTCACGGCGCTCGATGTCTACCTCGGCTCCGCCGTTCGGTGGACGATGCTGTTCGGCCTCCTGCCCGAGCGTCCCGAGTTCCTGGCCTATGCTGCTCGCCTCGTCGAACGGCCCGCATTGCAGCGCGCCACGGCGAGGGACAAGGAGATAGAGGCGCGACAAGGCGCCTGACGCAGGGATGAAGCGCTTGGCGTTCGGCATGATGAGGGCTCGTGTGTCAGTTCTCTCGTTTCGCTACGCGAAGATCGCGTGTTCTCTCACGCTGATGAGCCCGGCGTGGCTCGTGCCCACCGTCACCGCTCAGCCCCTTCCTCTCCCCGATGTGCCGCCCGCAATCACCGGCGCGCCAGAACCCGGCGCGCCAGAACCCGGCACGCTCGCCGACGACCTGAGGCGTAATCCCGCATGCAGCGAGCGCACCAACGGATGCGAGGTTTGCATCGGCGGGCAAGACGGCAAGCTGAGCTGCTCGCTTCCGGGAATTGCCTGTCAGCCGGGCCTATGGCGGTGCGCACCCTTGAGTGAGATCTCGCCGGCAGCCCGTCGCGAGAACCGCTGAGAGCGTGAAAAGGCACCACATCGCGACGGACGCAGCGCTCACGCTCGAGACATGCCTCCTCGCGCCTACCCGTCCTGCCGCCCGCTGCGGCGTCGGGTCAGAGCGGTGATCGCCTCGGCAAGGTGCGTATCCTGGATGTTGATGTCGCGAGAGGCCAACCTGATCGCATGCGCCTCGCGCAGCACGTCGGCATGCGTACAACCTTGTGGCGGCTCGAACTTATATGTTGCGAGTTCCATTAGCTGTCCGAGGGGATCGCGAAAATAGAGGGAATCCATGAAGCCCCGGTCGACCTCACCGGAGGTCGCGAATCCGGCTTCCGCAAGGCGCCGCGCAGCCTGCGTGTAGGTCGCCCGCGAGACCATGAAGGCCAGATGGTGCAGATTGCCTGTGCCGTTGGGATTGGGACGCGCGTCGGGATGGCGATCCTCGCTCGTGAATATCGTGATGAGCCGCCCGTCCCCCGGATCGAAATAGAGATGGTTCACGGAGTGATCGTCGAGATTGGGTTGCTCGAAGACGAGCGGCATGCCGAGCACCCCCTCCCAGAAGTCGACCGACGTCTGGCGGTCGGCCCCGTTGAGGGTGATATGGTGCACCCCTTGGGATTGAACGACGGTCATTGGGCCTCCTGCCGGACTGGACGACGGCGACGGTTCTTCGTGCCACCGGGATATGGGTAGAGGCGGCGGCCGTGACCAGTCTGTGGCCTGCGCCGGGGATTACGGGGCCAGCCCGGTCGAAAAAGCTGCCTTCCGCTTGCCATCCAGCCTCTGATTGTCAATATGCGCCAAACGCATAGGTGCGCCGCAGCACGCCGCTAGAGGGTGAGGCACTGAAGATGACGACGCCGCGACACGTCAACGTAGTGATTTTGGGCTCCGGTCCGGCCGGTTACACGGCCGCCATCTACGCTGCGCGGGCTATGCTGAAACCCCTCATGCTGCAAGGCATTCAGCCTGGTGGGCAGCTCACCATCACGACCGATGTCGAGAACTACCCGGGCTTTGCCAAGGTCATTCAGGGCCCCTGGCTTATGGAGGAGATGAAGGCCCAGGCCGAGCACGTAGGAACCGAGATCGTGATGGATCACGTCTCGAAGGTGGAGCTGGGCAAGCGTCCGTTCCGTCTCGAATGCGATTCCGGCGACGTTTACACCTGCGACGCCCTCATCGTCTGCACGGGCGCTCAGGCGCGTTGGCTCGGGCTGCCGAGCGAGGAGCATTTCAAAGGGCACGGAGTTTCTGCGTGTGCAACTTGTGACGGCTTCTTCTATCGCGGCAAGGAGGTTGTCGTGGTCGGCGGCGGCAACACGGCGGTCGAGGAGGCGATTTTCCTCACCAATTTCGCCGCCAAGGTGGTCGTCGTCCACCGCCGCGACAGTTTCAGGGCCGAGCGGATCATGCAGGACCGCCTGTTCAAGAACCCGAAGATCGAGGTCGTCTGGGATTCGGTCATCGACGAGGTGCTCGGCACGGAGGATCCGAAGTCGGTCACCGGCGTGCGCCTGAAGAACGTGAAGACCGGCGCGCTGAATGAGCGGCCAATCGACGGTGTCTTCGTCGCCATCGGTCACGCTCCGGCGACAGAGCTTTTCAAGGGGCAGCTCGACATGAAGCCATCCGGTTACCTCATCACCAAGCCCGACTCCACTGCCACCTCCGTGCCAGGTGTGTTCGCTGCAGGTGATGTCAAGGACGACACGTTCCGCCAGGCGGTGACAGCCGCGGGAATGGGATGCATGTCGGCCCTCGAGGTCGAGAAGTATCTCGCCGAGCATTCCACCACGGCCGAAGCAGCTGAGTAGGCGCACTTAACCCGACGCAAGGCAGATCTGCGGCAAAGCGATGGATTGGGACAAGCTTCGAATTTTTCATGCCGCCGCCGAAGCGGGCAGCTTCACGCATGCGGGCGAGAGCCTGCGCATGAGCCAGTCCGCCGTGAGCCGCCAGGTCTCGTCCTTGGAGAAGGATCTTGGCATCCCGCTGTTTCATCGCCACGCACGCGGGCTGGTGCTAACCGAGCAGGGAGAAATCCTGTATCGGACGGCCAGCGACGTGCTCAACCGATTGCAGACGGCCGAGACGATCTTGTCGGACTCGACCACGAAGCCGGCCGGCGATCTCCGCATCACATCTTCCGTTAGCCTCGGCGCCGTCTGGGTGACGCAGCGAATTCGCGAGTTCATCGACGTCTACCCGGACATCCGGCTCGAGCTCATCTTGAACGACGAGCCGGTCGACCTGTCGATGCGGGTCGCCGATGTTGCGATTTGGGCGCGGGAGCCCTCGCAAAGCGACCTCATCCGCCGACCCCTGTTCTCGATGCAGGTTCACGCCTACGCATCTGCAACTTATATACGCCGGTTTGGCGCCCCCCAGTCGATCGACGACCTCGATAGCCATCGGCTGGTTTCGTTCATGGGCAATCCCCCGCCTCATCTGGCAAGCATCAACCAGCTCGAGACCATCGGGCGTGAAGGGCGCGAGCCACGCCAGCCGGCATTCCGGGCGTCTACCGTTCTCGCCTGCAAGTATGCCATTCGATCGGGGATCGGAGTTGGGCTCATTCCCGATTACCTGACCGAGGAAGAGAAGGACTTGGTACCGATCTTACGTGACCTGGAGATCACACGGCTCCCAGTCTATTTCGTCTATCCAGAAGAGCTGAAAACGTCAAAAAAAGTACAAGTTTTCAGAGACTTCGTCGTGGCCAAGGCCCGCCAGTGGAAATTCTGAGTCGGCATTGTATGCAAAATGCGCATGGCTCGCATGCAGTAGCCCTGATTGCTCGTTCCGGGTCGCCATCGTACCTGAATAGCCAGCTGTGACGGACAGCTATTGAAGGTCGTACCCTCCCTTTGACGCCTTCAACCGCGCTCTTTTGATCGCGGAAAATGACCTCTGACCGGGCTCAGGTGACTGACGCCCGGTTTTTCTTTTTTCGTGCAAGATCGCCTTGCGCGGCCCTTCGTTCCTCTGCGCCGATTGCGACCGGCGCTAGGGCGGGCTATTTAGCCTGCAACAGGAAAATGATCGAGGGTTACCCATGGCTGGCCGCTCCCCCGCGACGCTCTATGACAAGATTTTCGAGGATCACGTGGTCGAGCGCCGCGATGACGGCACCTGTGTGCTCTACATCGATCGCCACCTCGTCCACGAGGTGACCAGTCCTCAGGCGTTCGAAGGCCTGCGGCTCGCCGGCCGAAAGGTGCGCCAGCCCGAGCGCACCCTCGCTGTCGTCGACCACAACATTGCAACGACCAACCGTCGTGAAGGCATCAAGGAGGAGGAGAGCCGGATCCAGGTCGAGACGCTGGCCGCCAACGTCAAGGAGTTCGGCGTCGAGTACTACGACGAGCTCGATCCCCGTCAGGGCATCGTTCACGTGATCGGCCCCGAGCAGGGCTTTACCCTGCCTGGTACCACCATCGTTTGTGGCGACAGCCACACCTCGACGCACGGCGCCTTCGGCGCGCTTGCGCACGGCATCGGCACGAGCGAGGTCGAGCACGTCCTCGCCACGCAGACGCTTGTGCAGCGCAAAGCCAAGAACATGCGCATCACCGTAGAGGGCAAGCCGAAGCCGGGCGTGGGCCCGAAGGACATCGTCCTCGCCATCATCGGCAAGATCGGCACTGCCGGCGGTACGGGTTATGTGATCGAGTACGGTGGCGAGGCCATCCGCGCCATGTCGATGGAAGGCCGCATGACCGTCTGCAACATGTCGATCGAGGGCGGCGCCCGCGCCGGCATGGTCGCTCCGGACGATAAGACCTTCGCCTACCTCAAGGACCGTCCGAAGTCGCCTAAGGGCGCGGCCTGGGATGCCGCGATGCGGTATTGGGAAACGCTGCACACTGATGACGGTGCCCACTTCGACGCGACGGTCACGCTCGACGCGGCCAACCTTCCCCCGATCGTGACTTGGGGCACCAGTCCCGAGATGGTGACGACGATCGATGGCAAGACGCCCGATCCGAGCGCGATCGAGGACGAGGCGCGCCGCGCCGCAGTGCTGCGAGCGCTCGATTACATGGGCCTCAAACCCAACACGTCCATGACAGACATCGAAATCGATGTCGCGTGGATAGGGTCGTGCACGAACGGCCGGATCGAGGACATCCGGGAGGTTGCAAAGATCGTCGAAGGCAAGCGGATCTCACCGCGCCTTGCCTACGCCCACGTCGTCCCGGGCTCCGGTCTCGTCAAGCTGCAGGCGGAGGCCGAGGGGCTGGACAAGATCCTCAAGGCCGCCGGGTTCGACTGGCGGGAGCCGGGCTGCTCCATGTGCCTCGGCATGAATCCGGACCAGCTGCTCCCCGGCCAGCGCTGCGCCTCGACATCTAACCGCAACTTCGAGGGGCGTCAGGGCTACAAGGGACGCACACATCTGGTCTCACCGGCCATGGCCGCCGCCGCCGCCATTGCTGGCCGGTTCGTGGATGTGCGGACGATTGGGTAGGGTGCTGCTCGTTGTCGCGAGCGCACCTGAAGGTAAGGTGCGCCTCGCGTCGGGTCTCACGTCGGGTCGAACGAGATGAGCGACGACATCCGCATGGCATGCTTCAACGGCATGAGCTGGCGGGATCGAAGCTCTCAAGTCACGCCGATCAGGCTCCGGCTTGTGCGATGGCTGCAACTCCTGGATCGACATCGGTGCCAGACAGCGTGACGACCGACCCCATCGCCCGCATTCTTGCCGCCCCCGCGGGACGGCCCTTTGTCGTGGCCCAGCTCGGGCAATCGCTCGACGGGCGGATCGCCACGCAATCCGGCGAGAGCCAGTGGATCAACAAGGACGAAGCGTTGATCCACGTCCATCGTGTCCGCGCTGCGGTCGACGCGGTGATCGTCGGCGTTGGCACTGTCGTTGCTGACGATCCCAAGCTCAATGTACGCCGCGTCCCCGGCCGCAACCCCGCGCGCGTGGTGATTGATCCCAAGGGACGTATGCCGACAGGCGCAAAGCTTCTCGTCGAGGACGGGGCCAGGCGGATCGTGGTGAGAGCGCAAGGGTGCGTCCAGCCGCTCGTGCCGGGCGTGGAAGCGCTCGAGGTGAAGCTGGCGATGGATGGCAGTCTTGCTCCGTCTGACATCATTGCAGCGCTCTTCGGCGCAGGCCTGCGGACGTTCCTGGTCGAGGGCGGTGCCAGCACCGTTTCCGGTTTCATAGACGGCGGCGTCGTGGACCGTCTCCATGTGCTCGTGGCGCCCGTCATCATAGGGTCGGGCAAGCCTGGCATCAGCTTGAAGCCGATCGACAGGCTCGCCCAGGCGCTACGCCCCAAGGCCGATGTCCTCGTGCTCGCCGATGGCGACGTTCTATTCGATTGCGATATGCGGAGCCCGAACGGAGGCTGATTCATGGAAGTCAGGAATCCACCGAATGCGTCGATGAGCGAAAAGCTCGTCTATTCTCCGCTTGCGCGTGGCCTGCACTGGTTGACTGTGCTGTTCGTGGCCGTCTTGATCCCTGTCGGCCTCTACATGACCTGGCGAGGCGATGCCACGCAATTCGATGCCACCACCAACGCACTTTATTCCGCCCATAAGCTGTTCGGCTTCGTGCTGCTTTGTCTGGTCGCGATCAGGCTGGTCTACCGATTGACGCACGGCGCTCCTCCCGACGAGCCGACGCTCGAGTGGTGGCAGAAGGCGGGCGCGCACCTGACACATTGGGGCCTTTACGGGCTTCTCTTCGCGGTGCCATTGCTCGGCTGGCTCGGTGTCACGCATTATGGCGCGCTGGGCACACTCGGCGGATTGAAGTTGCCGGCCATCCCGGGCCAGCACGTGCTTTACGATGCGACGAGTTCCGTCGCGTCGCTGCTTGGCTTCAAGCCGCCTCCGGCAACGGCAGATGGCCCGGCCAAGGCTGAGCTCGTCTTCGCACTCCACTTCTGGGCCGCGATGCTCATGCTCCTCGCGCTCGGTGCCCACATTGGAGCAGCGATCTACCACCACTTTATTCGTCGCGACGGCGTACTGCGCCGCATGCTGCCGGGCCTGAAGCAGCGTTCCTGACCGCAGCCGCCTCTCTGCGCGTGTCATATTATGCCGGCCGTGCAGAGCAGGTCTGAGGCCTAGTGCGAGCCTTCTTCCGTGCGGCTTTCCCGCTCCGGTGCCTGCAGTGTTACGCCGCCGTCGACCACCAGCACCTGGCCGGTGATGTAGCGGGCGTGATCCGACAACAGGAAGCGCACGGCATGGCCGATGTCCCAACCGGTACCTTCGAGCCCCAGAACCGACGCCTTGCGTCGCGCCTCGCGCGCTGACGGTTCCATGCCGTTGCCGCGATGGTAGACCATCGGCGTGTAGACCGGGCCCGGCGCAACACAGTTCACCCGGATGCCCTCCTTCCCGTGATCCACGGCCATCGCCTGCGTGAGCCCGATCACGGCCGCTTTCGTTGTCGTGTAGATCGTGAGCCCTCGCGGACGAAGCGCCGAGATCGACGAGATGTTGACGATGGCACCCTTGCCGGCCGTTTTCTTCATGGCTGGAATCGCGAACTTGGAGGTGAGGAACATAACCTCGACATTCACCTGCATCATTCGCTGCCACGTTTCCTGCGGCTCATCGACGACCGAGCCCTTGGACGAAATGCCGATGTTGTTGTCGAGAAAGTCGAGCCGCCCCCATCGGTCCACGGCAGCATCCACCATCCGCTTGCACTCGAGGGCCTTGGTCAGGTCGCCACTGTGCGCCTCGGCCGTCCCGCCGGCTTCCCGGATCAGCTCGACCGTGCGCTCGGCGAGCTGCAGCTCGTTGTCGACGACGAGCACCTTCGCGCCGGCGTTGGCGAGCAGGATGGCAGCCGCACGACCGTTTCCGATCCCGTTCGGATCGGCTGCGCCGCCTCCGGCCACGATCGCCACCTTGTCTCGAAGGCCGGGGTCGTCGGGAATATTGAAGGTCATGATTTGGTTCCGCGGCGAAAATACTGTGATGAGGCTTGAACGGAGTGTCGGCTGCTACCCTCGAGGCAGCCGTAGCGGCGGGCGGCGCACGACCTCCCACCGCTATGCAGCAACGCTTCGGTGCTTACCGTCCCTGGAAATTGGCGACGCGGCGCTCGTTGACGGCGCGCACACCCTCCTTGAAGTCCTCCGTCTTGCGCAGCTCGCTCTGCACCTTGAGCTCGTGGTCTGTCGCAGCCTTCACGGCATCGGCCATGCCCTTGCGCACGGTCGCCCGCGTTTCCTGCACCGCGAGCGGGGCCGATTCCGAGATCTCCTTGGCCAGTGCGATAGCTGCTGGGCGCACCTCGTCGACGCTGCCGACGAGCACGTCGGCCAGGCCGATCTTCAACGCCTGCTCACCGTTCAGGCGACGGCCCGTGTAGAACATCAGGTTCGCCTGCTGGTCGCCGATCAGGCGGGGAAGTGTGTAGGTGAGGCCGAAGCCCGGATGGAAGCCGAGCTTGGTGAAATTGGCCGCAAATCGTGACTCTGGACATGCGACCCGGAAGTCCGGCACCAGTGCGAGCCCGAGGCCACCGCCGATAGCGGGCCCTTGGATGGCGCCGACGATCGGCTTCTTGGTGCGGAACAGTCGGACGGCCTCCTGATAGAGGTGCCCGCCCATCTGGTTCTCGTTCGGCCGATTGCCCTGGGCATCGAGCTTCGAGCCGTCACCGAAGTTGGCGCCGGCGCAGAACGACTTGCCCTGCGCGCAAAGCACGATCGCGCGGATGTTTGGGTCCTTGTCGTAGCCCTCACACGCTTCGGCGATCTGCTTGATCAACGACATGTCGAAGAAGTTGTGCGGTGCGCGTTGCATCTCGATGATCGCCACGTGGCCTTCGGTCGAGACACCGATATCGGTGAACTGGGTCATGGTGATTGCTCCGGCTTCTCGCTTGTCATCCTCGGGCCTGTCCCGAGGCGCTGTTTGTCGAGTCGGACGGGATGCACAGGCCTTGTCTCGCCAGCTGGTCCCGTTCCAATTCATCGATCGTGCTGCATGACGGGACCTGGCGACAAGCGCTAGGATGCCATGCGCCACGCTTCACTTCACCTTCACGATAAGGGCGTCGGCGATGGTGGCGCCGTGTCCCTCGTTGTGCACGATCACCGGGTTCAAATCGATCTCGGCGATCGTGTCCTTGTGGTCGGCGGCAAGCTCGGAAAGCCTGACGATCATGTCGGCGAGAGCCGCCTTGTCGGCAGCCGGCTGTCCGCGAACGGGTCCAAGCAGCGACGCTCCCTTCAGGCGCCCAATCATGGCCTCGGCCTCGGGCCGCGCGACGGGCACGGGCGAAAAGACGACATCCTTCAACACCTCGACGTGAATGCCGCCGAGGCCCAGCATCACCATGGGCCCGAAATGGGGATCGCGGTTGATGCCGAGGATGACCTCGCGGCCTTTCGGAGCCATCGCCTGAACCAGCACGCCCTCGACCTGCGCGTCCCCTTTGTAGGCCTTCGCAGACGCCGTGATGCGATCGTAGGCCGCGCCGACGTCCTCGGCCGATGTGGCCCCGAGGGCCACCGCGCCCGCCTCGGTCTTGTGCAGGATGTCGGCCGACTGCACCTTGAGCGCGACGGGTCCTCCGATCGCCCTTTGCGCTGCAACGGCAGCCTCGCGCGAGGTGACGAGCTTCTCCTTGGCCCCGAGCGCAAGGCCATAAGCCTGAAGGATCGGCTTCGACGACGCCTCCGAGAGCACAGGGCCGGCCTTGGCGAGCGCCGCCGCACTGACCTCCTTGGCCGCGCTTGCCGACGTGCGCACCTCTGGCACCTTCAGGAAGCGCTCGCGATGCGCATTCCAATCGCCCATCACGCGCATCGTCGTCACGACGTTCTGCATGTTGGTGTAGAGTGGGAAACCGGCTTCCGAGAGCACCTCGACCGAGGCCGCCGCGGGCATCGTGTAGGACCACATGAGGATCGGCTTCTTCGTGCGCTCCTTGAGGGCTTTCAATTTCTCCTTCTCGTGCGTGAGACCTTCTGCCGAGCGTGCGCTCATGATACAGATCACGCCGTCGATCACCGGGCTGTCGGCGAGCGGTCCGGCGAGCCCTGCATAGCCGATCTGGCGAATGGCCTGGGCCGTCCCATCGACGGGGTTCTGCGAGGTGCCGTAGGAGGGGAGCAGGGGATCCAGGATCGCGCGTGTCGCCTCATCGAGCGTCGGCACTTCGAGACCGGACTGGGTGCACGTATCGGAGAGCCACACACCGCCGCCGCCCGATCCCGTGCAGATGCCGATCCGGCGCCCCTGGGGGAGGCGGCCGCGCCACGTGAGGAAGCCGTTGGCGATGTCGACCATCTCTTCCACCTGAGAGCCCTCGATCACGCCGTAGCGCTGGGCGATCGCCTGGAAGGAGGCGTAGGAACCGGCGAGTGCGGCCGTGTGGGATGCGGCCGCGCGCGCACCAGCATCGGTCTTTCCGAGCTTGGTGACGATGAGCGGCTTGCCCGCCTTGAGGGCCTTTTCGGCGACCCTTTTGAAAGTCTCGGGCGATTTCACGTCCTCGAGCATCATCAGGAAGGCGTCGGTCTTACCCTGGTCGATCAGATGATCGACGATATCGAGGCCCTCCAGCGCCGCCTCGTTGCCGGTGGTTACGATGTAGTCGAATGCCATCTCCTTGGGCCGTCCCCGGTCGAAGAACGAGAATCCCATGCCGCCCGACTGCGCGACGAGCGCAACGCGCCCGTTGGAGCGATTGGCCGGCAGGAGCGGAATTTCGGAAGGCCCGGCCACCGGGCTGAATGTCGGGAGCAACGAAGCCTCGATCGACGCAAAGCCCTCTGAGTTGGGCCCCGTCACGGCCATGTTGTAGCGCGAGGCGATCTCTTTCAGCTCGGCCTGCATGCGTGCGCCGGCCTCGCCCGGCTCCTCCGCGAAGCCCGATGAGACGATGGCCGCGGCCTTGACCCCGGCCTTGCCGCACGCCTCGAGTTCTTGCGCAACGAATTTAGCTGGAATGATGAGCACGGCGAGGTCCACAGGGCCGGGACACTCGCCGATCGAAGGATAGGCGGCGAGCCCCTGGATCTCCTTGTGGCTGCGGCTCACCGGATAGATCTTGCCGGCGAACGGATGCAGCAGCATGAACTCCAGGATACGGCCGCGCAGCCCTTGCCCCTTCGGCGCAGCACCGATCACGGCCACGGACTTGGGGTTCAACAGCGCGCCGATGTCACGTTTCGTAGCCACTTTTCTTTCTCTCCCGAGTCCCGCCTGGTTCGTCCCGGGGCTTGTCCCCGGGACCCATCGGGCGGCAAGCGCGAACGTCGAATGCTTTCACTGGTCGGCCGGCTTGCGTGTTGCGCGGCCGGCTCTGGCGGAGAACTGGCTCCCGGGCACCGGCCTGGGAGACCGACACTGCCTCACCGTCCCCTTAAGCCCAGCCCCGCCGCGATGATCCCGCGCAGCACTTCCGTCGTGCCGCCCTGAATGGTGAGCTTCGGCGCGATCGTCGTCGCAAATGCCAGTTGCTCCTCGAAGGCGACACGGTTGGCACTATCCTCGGGCTCCACGAAAGCTGCGATCTCACGAACCTTGTGCGGCAGCTTCTGCTCCCAGATCGTGCCGAGGTCCTTGACCAGAGAGCCCTCGACCACGGGCTCTTTCCCGGCCTGCAGCATGCCGTTCACGGAAACCGACATGCGGCGCAGCGTGTGAAGCTGCGCGACGAGCCGGCCCAGGCCCTCCGACGCGCGGATATCCGGCTTCTCGCCCAGAACCCGCACGAGATCGAACAGCACCTGGATCGTTTCGAGGAACCGCTCCGGCCCCGAGCGCTCGTAGGCGAGCTCGCTCGTGGCCTGCTTCCAGGCAGCATCCTTTTCGCCGAGCAGATGCTCGTCTGGCATGAATGCGTCCTCGAACACGACCTCGTTGAACTCGTGCAGGCCCGAGAGTTGGATGATCGGATTGCAGGTGATGCCCTTGGTATTCTTCATGTCGACCAGGAACGAGGTCAGCCCATGCCTGCGGTTCTCCTTGGTCGGCGGCGATGTGCGGAAAAGCGCGATCAGGTAGTCCGCCCGATGCGCATTCGAGGTCCATATCTTGGTGCCGTTGATCAGCCAGCCGCCGTCGACCTTCGTGGCTTTCGTCGAAGCCGCGAAGAGGTCGGAGCCCGATCCCGGCTCGCTCATGCCGATGCCGAAGCAGCACTCGCCGCGACAGATCCGCGGCAGCACGTCCAACTTGACTTTCTCGGTCGCATATTTGAGGAGGGTCGGCCCTGACTGCCGGTCCGCCGTGAAGAAGACGCGCGTCGGAGCGTTGGCGACCCGGAATTCCTCCGTAACGACATAGCGTTCTAGGAATGTGCGCTCGTGTCCGCCGTACTTCTTGGGCCATGTCAGTCCGATCCAGCCCTTTTTGCCGACCTTCTTGGCGAAGTCGTAGTTGAAAGCCTCGTCGCGGCCGACGGCGTTCGGGTCCCAGGTGCCGGCGGCGACCTCCTCCTTGATGAATGCGCGCACCTCCTCGCGCAGGTCCTCGCAAACCTGCGGCAGGCGGATCGGGTCGAAGTTCAGGGCGGTTGTCATGGAAGATCTCTGTCTCGTACCCTCTCCCCGCGACGAGCGGGGAGAGGCGGAATTTTCAACGCGAAGCCAGAAGCGGCCAAAGCTCGTCGGCACCGGCGGCGGCGACTCGATTGCCGAGCTCGACGGCCCACCGGCTCTCGTTGCCGAAATCGTCCCGCCATGTCAGCAACGCCCGTGTGAAGCGGTGCAGGATGTGCTCCTTCGTGAAGCCTATGGCGCCGTGAACCTGATGCGCGATGGCCGAACCCTCCGTTGCAGCCTCGGCCGAGCGAATGCGTGCGGACGCCACCTCGAGGTAGACTCCAGGATCGAGCAGCGACTCCGCGCGCGCAATCGCATCTGCCGCGGACGTCGCCACCGCGTTTGCAGCGGCGCTTTCACCGGCGAGCCGGGCGAGATTGTGCTGGACGGCCTGGAACTTGCTGATCGTGCGCTCGAACGCCACCCGCTCCCCCGCATATCGGACTGAGACATCGAGGATGGCGGCCAGTGCCCCGGCGCTCGAAAGGCTACGCACCGCGGCGCCCATCAGCATCAGCGTCTCCTGAGAGAAGCCCGATGGAGCGTCCGCAACTCGAACTGGTTTCGTCTTGTCGAAGGCAACCTCGTAGACAGTATTCCCCGCGATCCCGCGCATCTCCGTCATCCGTACCGATGTCGACCGGACGAGCGCGACAGAGACGCCCTGGGGACCATGTGCGACCACCGCCAGGTGCGCGGCGTCTCGCATATAGGGGATCCCCCGAGCACGCCCGGAAAGCGTGCCATCCGCACCGAGCGTGATGCGATCGGTCGGCCGCATGGGTGCCACGGTCATCATGCCCTCTGGCGAGGCAATTCTCGCCTGAGCCAGCAGCCAGCCGGCGAGCAGGGTCTCGGCGATCGGCACAGGTGCCGCATAGCGTCCGGCGACCGAGATCACCTCGAAACCGTCGGAGAGTTCTGCACCCGCGCCTCCGAGGTCGTCCGCAACCCAGGCCAGCGAGAGCCCATTCTCTTCGAGAGCCTTCCAGAGAGGCGCTTTCCAGGCTTCGTCCTTCGCTGCATTGATTGTTTGCGGATCCGCCAGATCCGCGAAGATCCGCGCTGCCGTTTCGGCAACGATGCTGTCGCTCTCGCTCATGGCGTCTCCCGTGTGTAGCAGCCCGCCTGCCCCGTTCGGGCGGCAGTGGAAATGTCATTTGTCCGGACCTGGATCGCGATGAGAAGTCGTAGAGCCTGGCGCGGCTGGCATCAAGGGTGCGCGGGGGGCGGGCCTTGGGTCAAGCGCCTGCCTGCAAACGGCATGAAAAGGCGGCGATCGCATCGATAACCTCGGCCTCGCGGTCGCGATGGGGAGAGTGGCCGCACTTGCCGAGCACGAGGCGTTCGGGGCGGACCGGCGCCGCGCCTTCTATGGCGTCAAGCTGGGCGAGGGTGCCATATTCGTCGTCCTCGCCCTGGATGAGGAGCGTCGGCACGTTGAGCCGCTGGCATTCGTGGCCGAGCGACCAGGACCGGAACCGGGGATCGAGCCAGATCCGGGACCAGCCGAAGAAGGCATCGTCCACATGAGCGTGGTGGCGAGAGAGCCGGCGCCTCAGGTCGGTTCGCTCGTAGACCTCCGAGATGCGCGCGATGCTTTCCTGCGAGATGGCCTCGACGAAAACGTGCGGCGCCATCAGTACGGCTCCTTCGATGCAATCCGGATGTTCGGCGGCATGGATGAGCGCGATCGAGGCGCCATCCGAGTGCCCGACCAGAAACGACCGTTCGATCGACAACCCATCGAGCAGCTTCGGCAGCACTTCGAGCGCCTCGTAGTGCATGAAGTCTGGCTCTCTCGGAGCCGCGAGCCCGTCCGACTGGCCATACCCCCTTCGCGAGTAGACGAGGGCCGGCATGTCCAGCCGTCGAGCCAGCTTGTCCGGGAAGTCGCGCCAGAGCGAAACCGAGCCGAGGCCCTCATGCAGCAGCACGAGCCACGGCTTCGTCGCATCTCCGGGAATGAGGCGCGTCTCCAGTCGAATGCCGTCTATTTCCATATGAGGCATGCCGCGCCTATACGCCGAGATGGCGGCGCATCAGCTCCGCATCGCCTGTGAGGGCTTCGGGCCGCCCCTCGAACGCGACCTCGCCCTTGACCAGCACCATGACTCTGTCGGCGACCGCCGCCACTTCGGAGACGGTCTTGTCGACGACCAGCGTCGCAATGCCCGTCTCGCGAACCAGCCGGATCGTTCGCCAGATCTCGTCGCGGATGAGCGGGGCGAGGCCTTCCGTGGCCTCGTCGAGAATGAGCACGCGCGGATTGGTGACGAGCGCTCGGCCGATGGCGAGCATCTGCTGCTCGCCGCCCGAGAGCTGGTTGCCCTGGTTGTCGAGCCGTTGTCCGAGTCGCGGAAAGAGCTTCAGGACGCGCGAGACGGTCCAATCGGCTCCCCCGTGGATCCCGGGCCTTTCGGCGATCTCGAGGTTTTCCGCAACCGATAGGGAGGAGAGGACGCCCCGCCCCTCCGGCACGTAGGCGAGGCCCAGCCGCGCGATGCGGAAGGTCGCCTCGCCGGTTACGTCGCGGCCGTCGATCGAGATTGCTCCGGTGCGCGGCCTGACCAGGCCCATCAACGTCCGGATCAGCGTCGACTTTCCCATGCCGTTCCGGCCCATGAGGCCGATAGTCTCGCCCGGAGCAAGCTTGAGCGACACGCCGCGCAGGATGTGGCTCGCGCCGTAATAGGTGTGCAAGCCGTAAGCCTCGACGATAGGATTGGGCGTCATGCGTGCCCTCCCAGATAGGCGGCCTGCACCTCGACGTTCGCACGCACGTCATCCGGCCGGCCCGTGGCAAGCACGGCACCTTCGACCAGCACGGTGAGGCGGTCGGCCACAGCGAACACGAAATCCATGTCGTGCTCGATCAGCAGCACCGCATGCTCTCCAGCGAGTGATTTGAGAAGCGCGGCAACGCGTTCTCCCTCCTCGGGCCCCATCCCCGCGAGCGGCTCGTCGAGCAAGAGCACCTTCGGACGCGCCGCCAGTGCCATGGCAATCTCGAGCTGGCGCTGTTGCCCGTGAGCAAGTGTCCCGGCAATGCGGCCGTGCCCGTACTCGAGGCCGGCCCGCGCCAGCGCTGATCTTGCGGTCTCGATCAGCTGCACCTCGCCGTCGGGGGGCCGGGTGAGCCGCTGCCACGGCAGCGAGATGGCTTGCGCCGCGAGCCGCACGTTCTCGAGGACCGTGAGCGAGCCCAGGATGTTCGTGCGCTGAAAGGATCGGGCAAGGCCCAGGTGGGTCCGCTGATGCTCGCGAAGCTGTGTCACGTCGCGCTTGTCGAGGACGATCCGCCCCGATGTCGGCTCGAGCAGACCGGCAAGTAAGTTCACCAGCGTCGATTTGCCGGCTCCGTTCGGGCCGATGACCGCGTGCAGCTCCCCGCGCGACAGCGTCAGAGAGACACTGCGCACGGCCGAGACGCCGCCGAACGACTTCGAAAGCGCTACGGTCTCGAGCAGAACCGACGATGACCCGGCTTCAGTCATCGACGTGGGCCTCCTTTTGCGGCGGCGCCAAATCGTGATCTGGCGCCGTGCCCTCCTTTGCAGATGGAAGGTTCGGCAGCCATCTGAGGCCGGTGATCCCGTTCCGCATCAGGAGCACTGCGGCCAGGATCACAGCGCCCTCGACCAGCAGCTTCCGCTCGGTGACCTGCTGCGCCACGTCGTTCAGGAAAATGAACGCAAAGGCCCCGACGATCGGCCCAGCAAGGGTGCCGATGCCACCGAGCAGGATGTGCAGCAGGGCCTCCGCCGAGCGGTGCCAGCCGACCAGTTCCGGGTTCACGAAGCCGGACTGCATGGCCCACATGTGGCCGGCCGCGCCTGCCAGAGCGCCGGCAATCGTGAACGCTGCAAGCTTATAGGCGAACGTGTTGAAGCCGAGCGCCCGCATGCGGCCGTCATTGACGCGCACCCCTTCTAGGACACGCCCCAGCATGGACCGCAAAATCCAAGTCAGCAGGCCGAACATGAGCACGAGCTGCACCAGCGCGACGTAGTAGACCGGCCAGGCCCGTTTTGATCGCGGCAGGCTCGTCGTCTCGAGCGTGAAGCCGAAAGCCGAGAGTAGCGGCTTGGCCAGATAGGCTCCGTCCGTGCCCCCGCCGAGCTTGGTGTCGTGGAATACGGAATAGACGAGCTGCCCGAAGGCCAGCGTCACCATCAGGAAGAAAAAGCCTTTCGTCCTGAGCGAAATCGCACCGATGACCAATGCCGCGAGCGCTGAGCCGCACATAGCGGCGGGCAGCGTCAGCCAGATCGGCTTGGCCGCGCCCTCCGGAGAAAGGAAATAGACGATGTAGGCCGCGAGCCCATAGAACGCGCCGTGGCCGAGGCTGACGAGCCCCACGCCGCCGACCAGAAGCTGAAGGCTGAGCGCCAGCATCGCGGCGGTCATCGCTGTAGTTATGAGACCGACGTAGAAAGGGGTCGCAAAGAACGGCAGCGCGGCAAGCGCGGCGAAGCCGAGCCAGACCAACGCCCAGCCCGCCCCTGTCTGCGGAAGAAGGCGCACCCGACCGATCATGTGCGCTGCCCGAACAGGCCGGTCGGACGCCAGAGCAGCACGATGATCATCAGGATGTAGACGCTCGATCCCGAACCCGCGGCGACCAGCGTGCCGAGCGGGCCAGTGCCCTGGAAGGCGGGCCCGTAGGCCTTGCCTAGCGTATCGACCAGGCCGATCAACAATGCCGACCAGAACGCCCCAGCGATCGACCCGAGCCCGCCGATGACGACCACCACGAACGAGATGATCAAGAGCCCGTCGCCCATGCCGGGATAGACCGAGGTGAGCGGCGCCGCCAGGATTCCTGCAACGACGGCGAGCGCGGTCCCCACGGCGAACACGACGAGGTGGATGCGCCGTGCGTCGAGCCCCAGAATGTCGACCACTTCCGGGTTCTCGGCCGCCGCCCGGATCTTCGCCCCCATGCGTGTGCGCTCGATCCAGAGGAACATGGCCAGCGCGAGCAGTAGACAGAGCCCGATCACAGCGAAACGATACGCCGAATAGGCGAACCCGGAGGTCACCGGCACCGGGAAATCGAGCAGTGCCGGCACGGGCACCGAATGAAAGTCGTTTCCGGCGACGAGCGCTCGCAACTCCTCGGCCAGCAGGATCAGCGCGAAAGTCAGCATCACCTGGTCGAGATGCTCTCGCTTTGCGAAGTGTCGGAAGAGGCTCCACTCCAGCGCGGCACCGAGCGCCAAGCCGCCGAGTAGACCAGCCGGCAGGGCAAGCCAGAGCGTTCCGGTCATCTTGGTGAGGAGGAACGCAGCGTAGGCGCCGATCATGAACAGCGAGCCGTGCGCCAGGTTGATGATCCCCATGACGCCGAATACCAGCGTCAATCCGCTCGCCACCAGGAAGAGCAGGAGGCCGTATTGCAGGCCATTGAGAAGTTGGGCGACCATCTGCTTGGATTTGCTATCCCGGGCCTTGTGCCCCGGACCCATGGTTCGACGAATTCAAAGTTGTCCTCGCGGGGCGAAGGCAACGGCCTCGTCCAACAGGCTGGCCCACGCGCACACCTGTCCCGGGCCCAAGTCCCGGGGCGAGATCGTAGCCTGGGCAACCCGCCGTCACGTTACAGCTTGCATCCCGTTCCTGGATCGGCGAGCGCCTCGGCCGCCACGCCGACCACCTTGTTCTCGCCTTTCTCTGCGCGCCGCAGGTAGATGTTGTGCACCACCTCTTGCGATGGCGACATGCTGATCGGCCCTCTCGGGCTTTCGATTTTTGCCGAACGCATGGCCTTGTAGAGCGCCGCCTCGTCGTCGAGGTTGCCCTTCACCGCTTCGAGCCCGATGGAGAGAAGCTGCGCGGCATCGTAGCCCTGCACGGCATAGACGTCCGCGTCACGCTGGGTCTTGTCCTTGAAGGCTTTGCGGAACGAAACATTCTTCGCGTTGTCGAGGCCGTCGCCGTAATGCAGCGCGGTCTCGATGCCTTCCGCCGCGTCACCCTGTGCCTTCAGAACGCCTTCGGTCAGGAAGCCGGAGCCGCAGAGCGGCACTTTGAGGCCAGCCGCCTTGTACTCCTTAACGAACTGGACAGCTCCGCCGCCTGCGAAGAACGCGCCGACCGCCTCGACGTCGAGTCCCGGCACCTGTGCGAGCAGCGGTTGGAAGTTGGTATCGGGAAATTTGAGCGTCAGGTTCTGGACAACCTTGCCGCCATGCTTCTCGAGGCCTTCGCGGAAACCCTCCCCTGCTTCCTTGCCTGCCGCATAGTCCCAGGTGATCCAGGCCGCCTTCTTCACGCCCTTCTTTCCGAGCGCCAATCCCATGCCGTGGGCAGGCTGCCAGTTCGAGAACGAGGTGCGAAAAACGTTCTTGGCGCAGAGCTGCCGGGTCACCGCGTTGGCGCCGGCGTTCGGCACGATGGTGAGTGTGCCCGTCTCGCGCACGACCTTATGGATGCCCATCTGCACGCCCGAATGCACTGTGCCGATCAACACGTCGACGGCATCGCGCTTGACCAGCCGCTCGGCGTTCTGGGGCCCGTTCTCGGGTTTCGATTCATCATCCAGCTTGACGAACTCCACCGCTCGTCCTCCGAGCTTGCCCCCCTTCTCCGCAACAAGAAGTTCGACGGCAAAAGCAATGTTCTCGCCGAGTTTGGCGTAGGTGCCCGAGAACGGCAGCATGAGGCCAACCTTGATTGGTCGCGCCTGGGCGATGGCGAAGCGGGTCGGCAGGGAGATGGCGGCCGCGAGGCCGAGCCCGCCCTTGAAAACGCTGCGGCGGGTCGGCCGCCAATCGTTGGTCATTGTTCCCTCCCGTTGCGGTCATTCACCGTCGAAAGGCCCGGCGCGGGGCGCCAGCCCTCCCCTCTGGCGGTCAAGCTATCGCGACTAGGCGCCGCTGTGGAGAGGCGAAATGCCCGGCGGTCGGAGGCGCCTCCTCTTTGTGCTCGACGCATAGGAAGTCTGCGCCACGATGTGTTGCAGGCGGGGCGCAGACGCGGCTATGGTCCGCAGTCGCGAACTCGGCCTCGTCCTGCATGTCCGATCGCGTCGCCCCCTCGTTAATGGATGGTAGGCTTGGCCGCCGAACTGGATCAGCCGGTACTGGTACTGCCGTTCGCGCGGCGCCTCTTTGTGCTGCTGACGGTCGTGGTCGCCTCTGCGTCGTTCAACGCCGCCACCTTCTCCGTCGCCGCCGTTCTGCCGCAGGTCCAGGGCGCCCTTTCGGCGACGCAGGACGAGATTGCCTGGGCAGTGACGTTCTACATCTTGGCGACCGCGGTCTGCATGCCCATGACGGGCTGGCTGGTTGCCCGGTTCGGTCGGGGCAATGTCCAGTTCTGGAGTCTTGTCGGCTTCACCGCTTCCACCGTCATGTGCGGCCTTGCCACCTCGCTTGAGGGCCTCGTCATCTGGCGCCTTGTTCAGGGGGCCACCGGCGCGCCGCTTCAACCCCTTGGACAATCCGTCCTGCTCGATGTTTTCCCGCGACGCCAGCACGGCCTGGTCATTGCGATCTTCGGTACGACCAACACGATTGGACCGGTGCTGGGGCCAACATTCGCAGGCTATCTGGCGGAGGCATTCAGCTGGCGATGGGGCTTTTTCATGATCGTGCCCTTCGCCACGGCAGCTACGATCGCGGCGCGCTTCGCCTTGCCCGAGGAGAACCGCCAGCGCTCCCGCTCCCTCGATTGGATCGGCTTCCTGTCGCTATCGATCGCGATCGCCTCGGCTCAGTTCGTGCTCTCTCGCGGGCAGCGCCTCGACTGGTTCGAATCGACCGAGATCGTGATCGAAGTGTCGGTGGCTGCACTCGCCCTTTACGTTTTCCTTGTGCACAGTGCGACGGCCAATCAGCCATACATCAGTCCACGGCTCGTCCTGGACAAGAACTACGTGATCGGCATTTGCCTGATCGTGATTTTCGGCATGCTCAATTTCACGCCCATGGTCCTGCTGCCGCCGATGATGCAGAACCAGCTCGGCTTCCCGGACGGCCTCATCGGCTTCGTTGTCAGCTGGCGCGGTGCGGGCGTCCTCACGGGCTCGTTCACATCGATCTTTGCCCAGCGGCTCGATCCCCGCGTTGGCATGGTCGCCGGCTTCAGCTTGCAGATCCTTTCGGGCCTCTGGCTGATGCACCTTAACCTCAATGCCTCGCTGTTCGCGCTGTGCGCCAACGCCTGGCTTCAAGGAACGGCGGTCGGCCTGATCTGGACACCTATCGTGACGACAGCGTTTCGGTCCTTGGACCATACGCTGCGCGCCGAAGGCATCGCGGTTATGCACCTGATGCGATCGATCGGCTCGAGCTTTTTCATCTCGGTCTCGGTCACCCAGATCTTGCGCGCCACGTCGGCCAACTACGAGCGGCTGACGGAGTCCGTGACGCCCTACAACAAGTCTTTGGCACTACCTGGCACCATGGGGAGTTGGACCATCGATACGGCGGAGGGCATGGCACGCATTGCGAAAGAGATCTCGCGCCAGGCTGCGATGATCGGCTATACGAATGCATTCGTGATGTACACGCTGGCCTCGTGCATCGCGATCCCGCTCGTGCTCATGCTTGGCGGCCGGCGAAAGGAAGCCGGATGAGCGCGAGAGCAGCCGTCGCCTCGCGAGTTGGTCAATTTTCGGCAGCGACGACGGACCGTCGTCAAGGACACGTCAACGATGTCAGACCTGATCGACAATGCCTCGGCCCACCGGTTCGAGATGCCTGTAGATGGGCACACCGCGTTCGTCACCTACCGGCGCGGCGGTGATGGTGTCATTACCCTCGACCACGCCGAGGTACCCCGCGTGCTCGAAGGTCGGGGGCTCGGCTCCAAGCTCGTCCGCGCCACGCTCGATCAGGTAAGGAGCGAAGGCCTGAAAGTGGTGCCGCGCTGCTCATTCATCCGTGCCTTCATCGAGCGCAATGCGGACTATCAGGACATGTTGGCGCGGTGAGTCGCAGCGGACCTTGATGATCACGTCCTGGACGTCTTTGCCTCGGCGAGAACCAAGTCGAGCAGCCGCTCGGCCTTCGCCTCGGGATTGCCGGTCATGCGCGCCAGCACGGGCGCGAGCCGCCCGTCGAGCAGCAGAGTGGCAAAGCCATGAACCAGGCACCACGCCGCGGTTGCCCCGGCTAGTTGTTGCTCGGAGGCTGGCGTTGTCTTGAGCCGGCCTGCCAGTCTATCGGCAACAGCTCGCTGTAGGACGCCCGACGCGGCCGCCGTCGCCTCCTGGAGCTCGGGCCTGCCGAAGTCCAGCTTCTCGGCGCGATACATCAGCTTGAACAGGGCCGGGTTCGCCTTGGCGAATCCGACATAGGCGCGCGCGAGGCCATCCATCGCTTCGTCGGCGCCCTCGGCTCCCGATAGGCCTGCCGTCAGGGCACCCGAGAGCCGTCTGAACCCCACCGCAGCAACGGCGCTTTGTAGCCCGCGAACGTCCTCGAAATGGTTCTTCGGAGCCGCATGCGAAACGCCTGCTTCCCGCGCCGCCGCCCTCAGCGTCAGGCCTTCGATGCCGTTGGCGGCAAGCAGTCTCTCAGCCGCCTCGACCAGCGCCTCCCTGAGCGCCCCGTGGTGATAGGGCCGCCGCGGCCTGTTTGACGCGACTTTGGCAGGAGCTCGGCGCCGCTGTGTCTTTGGAGAAGCTGGCATTCGGTCGCGCGACATTGTCCTTGGCCTCATGTTGACGATGTAAATATATCTTGACCATGCCAATCGGCAAGATGTACATATTGACGCCGTAAACATAGTGGAGATGTCCGCGTGTCGCCCCTTCATCTTCTGGCAGTCGCCGGCACATCGCTTTTCGTCTATCTCGCCATTGCGCTAGCGCTGGTTTTCTGGCCAACAGCCCCGGTCGCCAATGCCGGCAGCACCGCGAGCGCCGAGCTGGGACGTTTCATCGATGCTGGAACGTCGATCGCCCCGTCACCTGCGCTCAGATTCGAGGCGAGGGATGGCTCGCAGCGGCTCTACAGGCTCTACGGAGCCGGCGATGACCTGCTGATCTTCTTGCACGGCTCCGGGGCAGATTCGCGCTACCTCTCCACCTTCGCGACGCGCCTTTCGGCTGCGGCAGGGCTTCGTATCGCCACGCTCGACATGCGGGGCCACGGGCCGGAACCAGTCCGGCGCGGGGACGTCGATACCGTTGATCAGCAAGAGCACGACATTGCCGACCTCGCTGCGATCCTTCTCCGCTCGGCTCCGAAAGGCCGCTTCCTTCTCGGCGGCCACTCGATGGGTGGCGGCCTCTCCATCCGTTATGCGGCGGGCGCTCAGGTGCCGCGGCCTGCAGGGCTGCTGCTGATCGCACCGTTCGTGCATCGCAAGTCGCCGTCTGCCCGCCCGGGCTCGGGCGGATGGGCCGCGCCGCGCATGCTCCGCTTCGCAGGTATCGAAATGCTCGGCCGTCTCGGTCTTCGCCCCTACGACCACCTGCCCGTGATCGAATTTGCCATCCCGCCTTCCGCGCAGGACGGTAACGAGACACGCCATTACAGTTGGCGCCTGTTCACTTCGGTGACGCCCCGTGACGCCTGGCAGACCGAGATCGCCCGCCTTCCCGCCCGGACGCTGGTCGTCGCAGCCGGGAAGGACGTCATTTTCCGCTCCGAAGGCTATCAAGCCGCGTTTGCGACGCGTCCTGGAGCCGAGGTCGAAGTGCTTTCCGACCTCGGCCACTTCGATCTGATCCGGTCGGACGCGACCATCAGCGCTGCGGTGGCTTGGTTGCGTCGCCCGAATTGAGTCGGAGGCGTTCGGCGGGGGAAGCGCCCCGGCCGGTTGGCCGGGGTGCTGCAACGAAAGGGAATCAGCGTGCGCTGCCCATCTTCTTTCCCGTCGACTGCTCGTACTTCTCGATCTCCTTCATGACCGCGGCCTTGGATTCCGCGCCGGCCGTCTCGTGCTTGGTCTTGGCGTCGTCGTAGCTCCACTGGCGGAGCGAGTTCGCACCGCGCTGGAAGTGCGGGTGGACGTAGCGCGCCATCAGCTCGTAGGAGCGCTTCGTTGCCTCCCAGTCGGCCCAGTTGTGGGCGAGCAGCAGCACTGCGCCGAAGCCGCCGTTGGAGCCCTTCCAGAGCCGTTCGAAGTGACGGACGCAATCGTCCGGCGTGCCGATGCACGCGAGCCCCGTCGAAGTCAGGTATTCGACCGGATCGTCTATGCCGCCAGGGATGATCGGGAACGTGGCCACATCGGTGAAGTACTTGGCGAAGTTTGCGAGGCCGTACTTCATATCGGCGCGTGCCTTCTCGCGCGTTTCGGCGACGTGCGCGAATGTGGTGATCCGCCATTTCGAGCGATCCGGTGTCTTGCCGGCGGCGCGAGCTGCTTCGCAGTGCATCTCCCAGTTCGCGGCATGTGCGACAAGGGCCTCGTCCGACGTACCGCCGATCGCCAGCATGCCGATGCCGTGCTTGCCGGACGCCTGGGCACCGACCGGCGACCGCGATGCGGCGACCGCCATCTCGATCATCGGCTGCGAATAGGGGGCGAGTTGCAGCTTGGCTTCGACCAGGTTGAACCAGTCGGTCTTCTTCGTGACCATCCGGCCCTGCATCAGCTCCATCAGTACATCGAGCGATTCCGCCATGCGGCGGCGCTGGTCGGCGGCCTTGAGGCCGATCTTCTCTGCGTCGTAGATGAGCGAGCCCGGTCCGACGCCGAACATGGCGCGGCCGCGCGTCATGTGGTCCAGCTGCATCATGCGCGACGCGAGGGTGAATGGGTTGTGGTAGGGCAGTGACACGACGCCAGTACCCAGGCGGATGTGGCGCGTTTTCGTCGCCGCCGCTGCAATGAACATTTCGGGGCAGGCGATGATCTCGTACCCGCCGGAGTGGTGCTCTCCGATCCAGGCCTCATGGTAGTTGAGCCGATCCAGATGCTCGACCAACTCCATATCGCGCTCGATGGCGAGAGTCGGGTTCTCATCGAGGGCATGGAATGGCGCGAGAAAGATGCCGGTCTTGAGATAGCGGTCGGGAAGCGGCTGCGGAAGCATGGGCGGTATCCTCTGGTCGGCCGAGTGCATTGGCCTAGTCGCGGCAAAAGCGACCCGGCCGGGAGACGGGCTCGATACGTCCGGACAAAGCCTAGCCGTCTTCAGCGTTACGGTCCAAGCATCGAGAGCCGTCTCAGGCGCTTTTGCCGCCAGTCGACTTGATTCTGATCAATAGCGGAGTGCGGCCGACGGGCAACGCCCCGTCCCTGACCCGAATAGAAAAAGCCGACACGGATGCAGGGCCAAGTCCCTGACTGACCGAGAATCAGTCATGCTGCGCGTGGAAGTCGCGCCGCCATTTCGCGGTGCCGATGGAGACGCGATGAAATTCGGCAAGCGCACATCGATATTGGCCACGAATGCACTGATTGCCGTCGCCGGCGTCGCCGCGATGGCGGCGCTCGTCCGCCTGATGAACGTCGACACGGCGAAACCGCGGCCGTCCGAGAGTGCATACATGCCATTGCCGGCCGTGCAGCCCTCGGCCAAGCGGTGGGCGTTCGCGCCACCGGATGTATTCCCTCGCGACGGCGACACAAGTCGACCCACGTTGAGGCCGGCGTCCTTCCCCGACGGCGACGAGCTGTCCGAGGGCCCGGAAGACGCGCCGGACGACGAGACGGCCAATTGGTCCACCGAGACCCTGCTCGCGCCCTGGCAGACCGATCTACGTTCGGCTCCCGACCAAGTGCGACCGCAGCGCCCCTCTCGCGACCGCCCCTTGAGCACGAGCCTGAAGAAGAAGCTGGCGGAGATTTCGCCTGGAGCTAGGATTCGCCTCGAGAAGAAGTTCGAGAACGCCAAGGCACCTTGGCCGCCTGCAGAGATCGCCCTCATCGGCATCAAGGACGAGAAGGTCCTCGAGCTGCATGCCCGCGCCAAGGCTGGACGCTGGATGCTCGTTCACCGCTACCGCATCCTCGCTGCCAGCGGCCATGCCGGGCCGAAGCTGTTGCAGGGCGACCGGCAGGTGCCCGAGGGCCTCTACCGCATCTCGTTCCTCAATCCCAATAGCGCCTATCACGTCTCCCTTCGCGTCAATTACCCGAACGCCTTCGACCGAAAGATGGCCGCCAAGGAAGGCCGCAAGAACCTCGGCGGCGATATCATGATCCACGGCAAGAACCTGTCGGCTGGTTGCCTCGCCATGGGCGACGAGGCGGTCGAGGAGATCTTCGTGCTGGCGGCCGAGACCGGCCTCTCCAAGGTGCGCCTCATCATCGCCCCGACCGATCTGCGTAAGAACCCCACACCCGCTGCCAAGCCCAGCCAGCCCGATTGGGTGCCGAAGCTCTACACCGAGATCGCCTCGGCCATGTCGGGCTTTGAAACAGCGACTCCGGTCGCCACGAGCAGCGTCAGCGCCGGGTTCGGTGGCATCATGGCCCTGTTTGGGAAATAGGAGCGGCTGAACCTCTAAGCGCCTCCTTGCGCATGCTCATGCATGCCATGCCCGCGAGGGCAGTCCGCTTCCGGTCGAGCTCCTTGCATCACCCCGCAGCCGACGCGAACGACGCGCGCATTCGCGGCAAGATGAACCTCACCGGAAATGCTTCGACAGCTTCAATCCTTGCGCCTGGTAGTTGCTCTTGAGGCCCGCGCCGTAGAGCACTTCGGGCACCTCGCTCATGCGCTCGTAGACGAGCCGGCCGATCACCTGCCCGTCCTCGAGCACGAACGGCACCTTGTGCGACCGCACCTCGAGCACGACGCGGGCCCCCGCGCCCCCGGCTGCCGCGTGACCGAACCCTGGGTCCATGAAACCGGCATAATGCACGCGGAACTCGCCGACGAGGGGGTTGAACGGCATCATCTCGGCGGCGTGCGTCGGGGGAACGTGAACGGCCTCTTTGGAGGCAAGAATGTAGAACTGGTCGGGATCCAGGATCATGCGCCGCGCACCGTGCGCGTGGATCGGCTCCCAGTAGTCGAGCACGCTGCACGCGCCCGGCTTGTCCACGTCGACGAGGCCAGTGTGTCGCTTGGCGCGATAGCCGATCAGCCCCCCCTCGGTCCCGCGAACATCGACCGACAGCGCAACGCCCCCCTTGATGTCGACGACGCCACCAGAGACCAGCCCTTGCTCCCGTTGCAAGACGTGAAGGGCTGAATCCGGTTCGACCGGATCGCCGGTACGGAAGCGGAGCTGCGACAGGAACGAGCCCCGCCGAACCACGACTGGAAACGTCTGCGGGCAGATCTCGGCGTAGAGCCGGCCCTTGTAGCCGGCCGGAACCGTGTCGAACGCATGCACCCCATCGGCGATCACGCGGGTGAAGACATCGAGACGCCCGGTCGAGCTTTTCGGATTGGCCGCTGCGGCGATGTGGGAAGGCAACGTCAGGCTCTCGAGCAGCGGCACGACATAGACGCAGCCCGTCTCCAGTACGGCGCCGTTTGTGAGATCGAATACGTGCAGCGTCAGGTCGTCGAGCTTGCGGCTCACGTCCTCGCCCGGCCCGGGGAGGAAGCTCGCCCGCACGCGATGCGCAACGTCGCCGAGACGCAGATCGATGCTGGCCGGCTGGATCTGCCCGATCGCAAGGGGCATTGCGGCCTGAACCGCCCCGTCGCCCAGCAGCCGGCGGATTGCCTGCGCCGGCAGAATGCCCGCGCGCTCCAAGCTTCCGGTGCCAGCCTTCGCCATCGAGATGCCCCCGTCAAAGTCCCGCGACCTCTGCAACCTGGTCCGGTCTATCGGACCGAGCCATTGACGCCAAGCGACGTTGTCGCTAATGCACATGCCCCGTGGTGATTTGGCCGGCCGGCTTGCAGCCACGTAAAACAACTCGCTAAAGAGGCCGCGCGCGTTTCCTGGACAATTCGAGCCTGGAGCCGCCCCGGCATCTGGCCTCCCGAAGGCAGCCGGCGCGGAGTGATAGGCCTGTTTGCGAGCTACCGGGCCTGCGAGTGAGGGAACGTGCGATGACCAGGAAAACAGACAACGCGCTGACGAACCCCGAGAGCTGGCTCCCGGCCACGCGGATGGTGCACGGCGGCACGCTTCGATCGCAGTTCGCCGAAACCTCGGAGGCGCTCTTTCTCACGCAGGGCTACGTCTACGACAGTCCCGAACAGGCCGAGGAGCGCTTCAAGACCGAATCGGGCGGCTTCATCTACTCTCGCTACGCCAACCCCACGGTGGCCATGCTCGAGGAGCGCATGAAGCTGCTCGAAGGCGCCGAGGCAGCCCGTTGTACCGCCTCCGGAATGGCTGCCGTCTCCGCCGCCCTGATGTGCTTTCTCAAAGCCGGCGATCACGTCGTCGCGGCTAAGGCCCTGTTCGGCTCGTGCCTTTACGTAGTTCAGGACGTGCTGCCGCGCTTCGGCGTGGAATCGACCCTCGTCGACGGTCGCGACATCGAGGCCTGGAAGAAGGCCATGCGCCCTAACACCAAGGCCGTGTTCTTCGAGACACCCTCGAACCCCTGCCTCGACCTGGTCGATATCGCCGCGGTGTCCGAGATCGCGCATGACGCAGGCGCCCTCGTTGTCGTCGACAACGTCTTCGCAACACCGATCCATCAGCGGCCGCTGGCCCTCGGTGCCGATGTCGTCGTCTACTCGGCGACGAAGCACATCGACGGGCAGGGGCGAGTTCTCGGCGGTATTGTTCTCGGATCGGAAAAGTACGTCGCAGAGCATCTGCATCCTTTCTACAAGCACACCGGCGGCGCCATCAGCCCCTTCAATGCCTGGGTGATGTTGAAGAGCCTCGAGACGCTGGCGCTCCGCGTGAAAGCGCAGACCGAAAGCGCTGCGCGGATCGCGGATCATCTTGCGCAGCGCAGGGGAAGCGGCATTACGCGCGTCATCTATCCGGGCCGCGACGACCATCCTCAGGTCGAGCTGGCCCGCCGCCAGATGAGTGCGGGCTCGACCCTCGTCTCGTTCGACGTCGAGGGCGGCAAGGCTGCGGCTTTCCGGTTCCTGAATGCGCTATCCATTGTGCGCATTTCCAACAACCTCGGTGACGCGAAAAGTCTCGTCACTCATCCGGCGACGACGACACACCAGCGCCTGAAGCCCGAGCTGAAGGCCGAGCTCGGCATCACCGACGGACTTCTCCGCCTTTCCGTGGGCCTCGAAGCCCCAGAGGACCTGATGCGCGACATTGACCAGGCGCTGGCCGCGCTTAGAGTGTGAGTTTCGGTCCGGACCCGGAAAGCGCCTCCATGTACGAAGCGGTCACCTGCGATATTCGCGTGCGCGTCACGCCGCGCTTTCTCGACGAACAGTCGACGCCCGAGGATGGGCGCTACTTCTGGGCGTACACTGTCGAGATCACTAATCAGGGCACTGAGACGATCCAGTTGAAAACCCGGCGCTGGCTGATCACCGATGCCAACGGCCGCCAGGAGACGGTGAGGGGCCCTGGCGTGGTTGGCAAGACGCCGACCCTCGCTCCCGGGGAGAGCTTCGAGTACACCTCCGGCTGCCCGCTCACCACGCCGTCCGGAATCATGTCCGGCAGCTACCAGATGGAGCGCGCCGACGGTCGGATGCTGGACATCGCCATTCCGGGCTTCTCGCTCGACAGCCCCTACGCCAAGCGAAGCATCAACTGATTGAGGAGCACCGAATGCCGGCCTCGGCCCCTGCAGACCTCTTGCAGCGCACGAAGGATATTCTCGCCCGCCTCGTCGCCTTCGACACGGTAAGCGAGAACCCGAACCTTCCGCTGGCCGAATGGGTTGCCGGCTACCTTGCGGAGCACGGCATCGAGGCCAAGATGCTGCCCGCCGAGGATGGCATTCACGCCAACCTGTTTGCGACCATCGGCCCGGCCGCGGGCGGCGGGATTGGTCTCTCGGGGCACATGGACGTGGTGCCCGTCACGGGCCAGCCATGGGACACCGATCCGTTCGAGATGGTCGAGCGCGACGGCCGCCTCTTTGGGCGCGGGACTTGCGATATGAAGGGCTATCTCGCCTGCGTCTTGGCCCTCGCACCTGAAATCAAGGCTCGTGAGGCCGCTCTCGGGACACCGGTCCACATCGTCTTTTCGTACGACGAGGAGGTCGGCTGCACCGGCGTCAAGCCGATGATCGAGACCTTTGGCAAGACATTGCCCAAGCCGCGCCTCGTCATCGTCGGCGAGCCGACCAACATGACGGTCGTCAACGCTCATAAGGGCGGCTCGCGCTTCGTCACCGAGGTGACGGGCAAGGACGCGCATTCCTCGAAGCCGCAGCTCGGCGTCGGCGCCATTAGGATTGCCGGCGAGTTGATCGCAGAGCTCGGCCGTATCGAGGAGCGTCTGAAGGCTCACCATGCCGACTCGCGCTTCGATCCGCCCTACGCCTCGATTACCGTCAGTGGCATCGAGGGCGGCATCGCGCACAACATAATACCGCCGCTTTGCACGATCCGCTGGGGCGTGAGGACACTGCCCGGCATGGATGCGACAGCCATTGCCGCCGAGTTGCAGGCCTTCGCCGAGCGCGAGCTACTGCCGGCCATGCGCGCCGTCCACCCAGAGTGCAACATCGAGACCAAGGTGGTCGGCATCCTTCCACCCTTCTCCTCCGGGGACGCCTCCGAGGCGACGACGCTGGCCCTGAAGCTTGCCGGCCAGAACGAGACATTCGCTGTCCCCTACGGCACTGAGGCGAGCCATTTCGAGGCCGCAGGTTCTTCGACGGTGGTGATCGGGCCCGGCAGCATCGATCAGGCCCATCAGCCGAACGAGTACGTCGACATCGTCGAGCTCGAGAAGTGCTTGGCGTTTCTCGGCAAGGTCGTCGACTGGGCCGAGACGACGCCTGCGGAAGCTTAGGTTCGCTGGCGCCGTCGAAGGTCTCGGAAGCGCCCGCCTGCCTCTATCCTACCGGCGTGATCCAGTTGAATGTCGCAATGCCGCCATCGACGACCAGCGTCGTGCCGGTCACGTAGCCTGCGAAGCGATCCGACAGCAGCGCAACCGCCGGCCCTGCGAGATCGTCCGCGCAGCCGAGCCGCCCGAGCGGAATTTTGTCGTCGAAATTGAACGCAGCCGCGTTGAAGCCGCCCCCAGGAATTGCGCCGGGCGCGATGGCGTTGACACGGATGCCCGCCGGCCCGAAGGCGCGGGCTAGCTCCTTGACCAGCATCGTCTGGCCGGCTTTCGACGCGGAGTAGTGCGGCAGGTTGCGCGGCGTTTCCGCATGAAGCGAAGTTACGATGAGCATCCTGCCCCGGATGCCCGCGGCCTTCATGCGACCGCCGAGCGCCCGCGCAAGAAGGAAGCCCGACCGGACGTTGACCCCCAGCATCGCGTCGAAGGTGTCTTCCGAAACGTCGGTCAGATGGTCCGCTTCGCGCCGTGGGGGCGATGCCGAGTGAACGAACATGTGGACCGGCCGATCGCCCATCGCCTCGATGAGGCCGCGCCATCCGTCCCGGTCGGCGAGGTCGACGGAGATCTCCGCGGCCTGCCCCCCGGCCGACCTGATGGCAGCCGCCGTCGCGGCGTTACGCTCGGGATCGATGTCGGCGAGGATGACCTCGGCGCCTTCCCGGGCCAACGCCTCCGCGATAGCGCGCCCGATATTCGAGGCCGAGCCGGTGACCAGCGCGCGCTCACCCTTGAAGAGATTGAAAGTGTTCATTTATCCGCCCCTCGATTGGCTCGCCTCTGGCGCGACGAGAGATCAAGCGCCTGCGCCACCAACGGTCTCGTTCCGGCACGGTTACCGGATCGCCGATGACTATGCCATGGGCCGTGTGGACGGGGATTACTTCTTGCTGCGAAACTTGGCGAGATCGACGATTTTCGCCCCGCCCGTGTCCGACGGAGGCCCTTCGTCGGGCTCCTCCTCACGGCCATCGCCGTCCCTGTTGCCAGCAGCCGCGGTGGCAGTTGCCCCCTGGACCGCCACAGGCTTTACCGCGGGCGGCGCAGCGGGTTTTCCCGGCATGCCCGGTGTCTGGTCTGCCGGCTGTCCGTCCTCCGCGACAGGAGGCTCCCTTACGGATTTGCTGTTTTCAGAGCCGTCTTCGCTGGCCTGGCTCCCCCGGGTCCGCCGCGCGGGCCGCCGACGATCGGCCTTCTCTCCCCCCTCCTCGGGAGGGCCGGCAATGGCTTCGCCCGGCTTTGCGATGCGAAAGCCATCGGTTTGTCCCTCGGAGCGCCGTGGTCCTTTCCGGGAGGGCGCCCCCTGGGCCGCCTCGATCTCCTCGAATTGCAGAACGTAAGGGACGCTCGGATCGTAGAAAACCTTGACCGCGGCGAAGGGAATGACCAGCCGCTCGGGTATTCCGTCGAACGTCAGCTTCACCTCGAAGCGGTCGTCGTCCACGGCGAGATCCCAGAACCTGTGCTGAAGCACGATGGTCATCTCGACCGGGTATTTCTCCTTCAACCGCTTCGACATGCCAACGCCCGGCGCCTGCGTGTTGAAGGCTATGTAGAAGTGGTGATCGCCAACGAGACCCGTACGCGCGACTTGGGCGAGACATGCCTTCACGACGCCGCGCAACGCTTCCAGCGCCAGTGCGTCGTAGTCGATGTGCTGACCTGACGTCATGTCCAGCCGATCTCGAATCCCCGCGACAACTTCTCCCCGTGAGCCTGTAGCATGACACACAAGGAAGTGGGGGGCTTCTGTTGCCAGGCGCCCCCCGGACCCCGCCTGACGTTGCTACACGCCAGGGCTTAAGTTCAGGTCTTGGGAACTGCGTTACGCAGCGACCGCGACCTCAGCATAGTTGTCATTGGCAACTATCTGATTGACCCGATAACGGCGGTATCATGCCGGGCAAAAGAGCGTCCTTTACACCCTCGTCGATCCTATTTCGCCCCCATCAGCAACCCGCCTTTGCGGAGAACTCATCGCGCAGGCGGGCTGTTGGTGGAGGCGCCGGGTACTGCCCCCGGGTCCGATAGGCTTATTCCGACGTCCATTTATCGCCATAGCCGGACGAATCCGGCCCCCCTAATATAGGCTCCGAGGCGAGCGATTGAAAGGTCGCTGTTGCCAGCAGAAAGACGCTTGATGTCAACACAGAGCTTTCGCGCATTTCTCGCCGGTGCCGGCAACTGGCAGCCTCGAAGTCCGTGGCACCCTGTCCTCGCCGTTGTGGCGACGATAGGCATCATTGTCGCGGGCCAGATCGCGCCGATCGTACTGCTTGCGTTCCTCTCTGGCGGCGATGTCCGTTTGGCGCCCTCTGATCCCGCATCCGGCAATTCGTTGTTCGAGGCGATGGAGGGCGCCGGAGCGTCGCTCCTGATTTTTGGCCAGGCTGCGCTCGCGATGCTGACCATCGGTGCAGCGAGCCTGTTCGGCGGGCGCTTTGCCGAGGTCTTGAGCCTCGAGCGGCCAGACAGCGGTTTGCGAGGCTTCCTCCACTCGCTTCTACTCATGGTTCCGGTCCTCGCCATCATCAACGCGTTGGCCTACGCGCTCAGCCCCGGCGGTTTCCAATCCGACTTTGCCCAATTTGCGAAGCTCGCCCATACGCCCGCACCGTTGGCAGCCTTACTTGCTGTCGCTGTCGGTGCTCCCCTTTGGGAGGAGATGCTCTTTCGCGGCTTTCTGTTGGCCCCACTCGCTCGGCCTTTGGGGTTCTGGCCCGCCGCAGTGGTCGTCTCGGGCGTGTGGACCGTCCTTCACATCGGCTATTCCGTCGCCGGACTGGCGGAGGTTTTTCTGATCGGGCTCTACTTCTCCTGGCTGCTGCGTCGGACCGGCAGCCTATGGGTGCCTATTGCCTGTCATGGTCTCTACAACGCAGCTCTGTTTGGCGTTGTCAGGTCCTGGCCATTATAGGGACGATGAAACGATGACGCTCAAGCGAGAGAAAACCCATGGCCAGAACGCTCCTCGTCACCGGCGGCTCACGGGGCATCGGCGCCGCAACCGCTCGCCTCGCCGGTGAAAGAGGATACGACGTCGCCATCAACTACAACGGCAGCGCTTCGGCGGCTGAGACCGTCGTCGCCGATATCCGCGCCATGGGTCGGCGTGCGGTAGCGATCCAAGCCGACGTCGCCGAGGCCGCACAGGTGCGCGCCATGTTCGATCGGCTCGACAAGGAGCTGGGCCGTATCGACGCGTTCTTCAACAATGCTGGCATCCTGTTCCCGCACAAACGCTTCGTCGAGATCACCGAGGCTCAGCTCGACCGGATGATCGCGGTGAACTTCAAGGGGGCCTACGTCGCTGCCCAGGAAGCGGCTCGCCGCATGTCCACGCGGCTCGGCGGCGATGGCGGCGCGATCGTGAACATGTCCTCGATGGGAGCCAAGCTCGGCGGCGCCTTCGAGTGCACCGATTACGGCGCCACCAAAGGTGCGATCGAGACACTGACCATCGGGATGGCCAAGGAGCTGGCCGCCGAGGGTGTCCGCGTCAACGCTGTGCGTCCCGGACTGATCGATACCGATATCCACGCCAGCGCTGGCGAGCCGGGCCGCGTCGAGCGCTTGATGGGAACGGTGCCCATGGGGCGGGCCGGGACGGCCGGGGACGTCGCCGAGGCCGTTCTTTGGCTGCTCTCGGATCGGTCTGCCTACACCACAGGCGTCATCGTCGACGTCGCCGGCGGTCGAGGCATCTGACCAATGCCCGAGTTGCCCGAGGTCGAGACGGTGCGTCGAGGGCTGGAGCCCGTTCTTGCAGGGGCACGGCTCCGGCGGGTGGAGCAGCGCCGCCCGGACCTGCGCTTTCCCTTGCCTGAGCGCTTCGTCGAGCGTCTGGAAGGGCGCGTGATCCAACGCTTGGAAAGGCGCGCGAAGTACATTCTCGGGCACCTCGACTCCGGCGAGGTTCTCGCCGTTCACCTAGGCATGACTGGTCGCTTCACGATCGCCATGTCAGGCGGCGCGAACGGTCGCCAACTGGGTGAGTTCACGCACGTGGCCGGCGGCGACGTGGCGCACGACCATGTCGTTATCGAGACCGAGGCTGGCGCGACCGTCACCTATAACGACGCCCGGCGCTTCGGATACATGAGCCTGATCCCGGCGACGGAACTTGCCTCGCATCCGCATTTCAAAGACCTTGGTGTCGAGCCGCTCGGACCCGATCTCACAGCGGCCTTCCTCGCCCGCCGGGCCGTCGGCCGAAAGGCCGATCTCAAGGCCTTCCTCATGGACCAGCGGATAATCGCCGGGCTGGGCAACATTTACGTCTGCGAGGCTCTGCATCAGGCGGGGCTCAATCCGGTTCGCGCAGCGGCAGTCCTGGCGCGGCGCAGCGGCAGCCCGACCGAGCGCTGTGAGAAGCTCGTCGCCGCCATTCGCAGCGTCCTCGAGGCCGCCATTGCCGCCGGCGGCTCCACGTTGCGAGACTACCGGCATGCCGATGGCTCGCTTGGCTACTTCCAGCATTCGTTCGCCGCCTACGGCCGCGAAGGCGAGCCCTGCCGGACGCCGGGCTGTGCCGGCCATGTACGTCGGATCATCCAGTCGGGACGATCGACGTTCTACTGCGCACGCTGCCAGCGCTGAACGGGCACCGGTGGTGATCCGGGCGGGCCCTCACGTCATGCGCAGACAGGCGAGGCCCCCGAAAATAGCCACGGTCGACACGACGCGCGCCGCGCTCAGCCGCTCGCCCATGAACAGCGTGGCAATGGCTGCCCCGAACAGGACCGACGTCTCGCGAAGTGCGGCGACCGCGCCGATTGGTGCTTTGGTCATCGCCCAAAGCGCGGCGCCATAAGAGGCCATCACCATGGCCCCGCCGATCAGACCGATGCGCCAGTGGCTCGACAGGCGCTCAGCCAGCTCGGCTGGCCGCCGAAACGCCACCGCAGGCAGAAGCAGCAGCCCCGAGAGCAGCATCATCGCCGCGACGTAGCCGCCCGCGCTGCCCGAGAGGCGCACGCCCACTCCGTCGATCAGTGTATAGGCGACGATGATCGCGATGTTCGCCGCTGCCACCGCGAGACCCGCTCGCGAAAGCCCGCCGCGCGCGATCGAATGCAGGCCGAGCCCCAGCACGCCTCCGCTGAGCAGCGCGATGCCGAAAAGGGCGCTCGCCCCGATCCGCTCGCCGACCAGAATGAAGCCCCCCGCTGCCGTGATCAGCGGTGCCGAGCCGCGCATCAGTGGGTAGATGGCCGAGTAGTCCGCGAGCCGGTAGGAAAGCCCAAGCAACAGAAAGTAGCCGACGTGAATGATCGCCGAGCAAACCACGTAGGGCAGGCTTGCCGCGGCGGGCAAGCCCATCGTCGCCAGCATCAGCAGCGAGACGACTGACGCTCCTGCAGCGATCACCGTCGCCCCGATCAGTGGGTCGCTTCCCTGGCGTCCCTTGGCCATCGCATTCCACGTGGCGTGGAGCAGGGCCGCCGCGAGCACGACGAGGATGACGTCGGTCGGCATGATCGTCCCCGCCCCCCGCTAGCTCGATGGTTTGCCACGCGGGCTCGTGTCCCCGCTCGCAGCCGCGCGCGCCCCAGGCATGCCAAGCAGCATCAGGCTCGTCACTGCGAGGAGGACGGCGGCGCTGCCGTAGATGGCGAGCGGAGAGGCGACCTGGAACAGGAAGCCGGCCGCCAATGGCCCCGTTCCCGCCCCGATGTCGCGCCACGTCGCTTGACGGGCGAGCGCCCTGACACGCTCTGGTCCCGGGAACTCTTCAGCCACGAGCGGCGCGGCGATCGGGCCTGTCAATGCTCTCAGAACGATCGTTGCGACCACCGCGACCCAGAGCAGCCAGCCATCGGCGGAGAGCAGGCCCAGCCCCAGGGCCGCGCCCAGCGAGGCTGTCACGAGAGTGCGCCGCGCCCCGAACCGGTGCGCCAGATGCCCGCCCACTGGCGAGAACCCCACCTCCACTGCGTAGCGCAAGGCCATCGCCACGCCCGCCGCCAGAACCGCGCCCCGCGGATAGCTCGCGGCGGCCAACAGACCGAGGCCGAACATCAGCAGGCCGTCCATCGTGAAGCCGATCGCGAATGACCAGAGGCTGAGCGCACCGGGGCGCTCGAAGCGAGGCCCGCCCGCGAGCAGCACCTCTCGCCGCTTGGGAATACCCGCCGCGACGAAGGGGGCGACCGCGGCAATCGCCGCAAGCACGAGAAAGACGCTGCGCGGCCCGAACGTCTGCGCGAGCACCGCACCGCCCAGGAGGCCCACCGTCGGCCCCATTGCGATGATCGCGCGCGACCGTCCGCTTCGTTTCGCAGCGCCCTCCGCTGTGGACGTGGGCAGCGCCTGGTTGGCGATGTTCATCGCCGCATAGGACAAGCCCCAGATCAGCCGCCCGACGAGCAAGGCCCACACACCCGACAACGTGGCATAGCTCAGGGTCGCGACGAGCGCTCCGCAGGCACCAAGCACGGTTGCAGCCCGCGCGCCATGCGCCGCATAGTAGCGTCCCACCCAGCCATAGCCTGCGATCCGCACCAGTCGGTTTGCCGCGAGCAGCAGTCCGGCCTCGGGCAGGCTGACGCCGAACGAAGCGGCATAGAGCGGCAGCAGCAGATAGAGGAGGGTGTCGCCAGGCAGCGTCAGTGCGAGTGTCAGTGCGGCATGGAATGACGCACGATCCGCCTCTGCGGCCGTCGGGGGCTTGTCGGCGCCAGTGCTGTGGCCGTGGCTCACGTGATAACCCGCGGCAAGTGTGGGACGGCACGCGACGATGTCGCCGTCGGCCTCGCCCCGGCATCGCGTCTGCAACTGGATAGGCCGGTCACAGGTTTTTTGCGACAGTTTTGTGACAAATAGCTTGCAGTTGAACCAGCGCCTTGGCTGACTGACGGCCCCAAATCGCGCTGCCCGCCGTTGGTCGCGCCTATCGTCGACGGATGCGAACGTGGCACTTCGTGAAGGCAGGCTGGTTGCAGCGATGTGCGTGGCCCAGGTTGCAAACCTGCTCTCTCATGTGGCTGTCCCGGCTGTCATGGCGAAGCACCTCATACCGGCGTGGGGCCTGTCTGCGAGCGAGGCCGGCCTCATGGCCGGCGCCTATTCGCTTGGCTACATGCTCGCCGTCCCCGTCCTCATGACGCTGACCGACCGGGTCGATGCGCGGCTCGTGCTCTTGGTCGGCTCCGCAAGCATGGCCGCAGCGACCGTGGCTTTTGGCGTATTCGCCGACGGCTTTCTCTCCGCGACAATTTTTTGGACCCTAGCCGGCATTGGCTGCGCTGGCGCTTACATGCCGGGTCTGCGCGCTCTGACCGACCGGCTCGGAGCGGGTGACCAGTCTCGCAGCATCACACTCTACACGGCCTGCTTTTCGCTGGGCGTCGGCTTGTCGTTCCTCGCCACCCAGCTTCTCGCCGACGCTTGGGGCTGGCGCTCGGCCTTCATCGTGACCGGCTCGACCCCGGTGATCACTCTGGTGATCTGCACGCTGCTCGAGCCCGTTTGGCCGCCGCCGGCCGAGCGGCGATGGGCCAGTTTCGCGCCCGTCTTTCGTAACCGGACGGCACTGGGCTTCATTCTCGGCTACGGCGTCCACTGCTTCGAGCTCTACGGGTTCCGGACTTGGGTCGTCGCGTTCTGGGCCTGGGTGGCGAGCCGCAATGGCGGCGACGCGCTCCTATCGCCTGTCGCCGTCAGCGTTGCCGTAACCTTGCTGGCGGTTCCCGCGAGCGTGCTCGGCAACGAGAGTGCCTTGCGTTTCGGTCGCCATCGCAGCATTGCCGGGGTCATGACCTGCTCGGCTCTCGTTGCCTTCTCCATCGCAGCGCTTGTCGAGGCTCCGCCGCTCGTCTTGCTTGGCCTTCTCCTGGCGTATTCTTTCACCCTCCCGGGCGATTCGGGCGCGCTCACGTCTGGCATGACGCTCAGCGCGCCCAGTGGGCAGCGCGGTGCGACAATGGCGCTCCACTCCATGGCGGGCTTCGGCATGGCAGCAGCCGGTGGTTCGCTGGTCGGCCTCGCCATCGATGCCGCAGGCGGTCCTGATACAGGCAGCGGCTGGTCCGCGGCGTTCGTGGTGATGGGCCTCGCCATCGTCACGGGACCCGCCATCCTGCGATGGTCTCGGGGCGGCAAACCACTCTCGCCGCCGGCGACGCCCCGTCCGGCTGGCCGGGCCCGGGGACCGGGTTCGTGATCTTGCCTCTTGCCGTCCAGTAGCCATCGCCCCGTCGTCGGGCTAAGCCAATGCTGGACAGACACGGCCGTCCCTGGCGGCGGGCTCAACGAGGAGATCCCCATGGCAAGCTACGAGTGCATTATTGTGGAAACCAAGGGCCGCGTCGGCCTCATCCGCCTGAACCGTCCCCAGGCGCTCAACGCGCTCAACGCTCAGCTCATTGGGGAGCTGGGTGCCGCCCTCGACGCGTTCGAGGCCGACGAGAACATCAATTGCATGGTCATCACCGGTAGCGAGAAGTCGTTCGCGGCCGGCGCCGACATCAAGGAGATGCAGTCGAAGTCGTTCATCCAGGCCTACAAGGAGGACTTCATCTCCAAGTGGCACCGCGTCTCGGAAACCCGGAAGCCGGTCATTGCGGCGGTCGCCGGTTTCGCGCTCGGCGGCGGCTGCGAGCTCGCCATGATGTGCGACTTCATCATCGCTGCCGATACCGCTAGGTTCGGCCAGCCCGAGATCAAGCTCGGTGTCATGCCGGGTGCTGGCGGAACGCAGCGTCTGACGCGCTTCGTCGGCAAGTCGAAGGCCATGGAGATGTGCCTGACGGGCCGCATGATGGATGCGGCGGAAGCCGAGCGCAGCGGTCTCGTCTCGAGGATCGTACCCGCCGACAAGCTCCTCGAGGAGGCGATGAAGACGGCCGAGACCATCGCTTCGATGTCACAGCCGATCCTGATGATGACCAAAGACAGCGTCAACCGGGCCTACGAGACGACGCTGAGGGAAGGCTTGCTCTACGAGCGCCGGACCTTCCATCCGATGTTCGCCACCGAGGATCAGAAGGAAGGGATGACCGCCTTCGTCGAGAAGCGGAAGCCGAATTTCAAGGACTGCTGAATGCCTCGATTTTCATTCGAGACCGAAGGGACAGTGTGTTCGCCTTTATCCTGAGGCGCAAACCCAGGGTTGATGATCGGTGCGGCATAAGCGTCTTGTAGGTGCGATGCCGCTCGACCAGCGGCTTTGGGGGCGTCAGCCGATCCAGGCCAAGGAAATGACCGCCACCCCCTGTTCCTTGAGCAGCGTCGCCGCTTGGTGGATATGGGCACCGGACGTGGCGACGTCATCAACGAGGAGGCACCGCCCCTTCAGCTTGCGATCCATTCGCATCGGCGGAAGGTTCACACTTGTTTTCGGATGCGACGCGCCCGTTCGCCGTTCCGTGATCAATGCGGGCTCGTAGGGGATTCCAAGACGCACCGCCAGCTGCTGGCCGATCTTTTGAGAGAGGCAAGCCTCCGGTGCCGACCGACTGCAGGGAATAGCGACGACAAAGTCAAATCGCGCGTCGCCGATGAGCTTATTGACTGCATCGAGCATCTCGCCTGCGATGAGGTCGACGAATTCGCGCGGTGGAGCGGCCTTCAAAGCCTTGAGAGCGCTGATCTGATAGGGCTTCAGGGACGCGCGCCAAGCGCGAAGCGCCAGATAACTGACGTCGCCGCGAGTCTTGAGCTTGCGCGCGTGAAGCAAGGTCTCGTTCAGGAACGTCGCGAGGGGGAGGGCGATCGAAGATTGCGGTTCAGTCGGCGTGGCGCTTGCCTTGTGTTTTGCCGAGCGTTCCTGCGTGCGGCCCTGCATTTGCAGCAGCTGTTCGACCAGCGAGGCGGTACTGAGAATAGAGGCTGCCGTGAGCCCTACGATGGGCTTGGAAGGATCGAAAATGTAAATCGACGATGCTCCACCGCCGTCGCTCACATTGAGTGGAATGCGGAGCGTGTTGTGAGCAAAAGGGATCGCCTCAGCAAATTGGTCGCGTTGAATGTCGGGATCATTGGCAAAATTGGCCGCCACCGTCAGCGGTTCGCTCATGCTTTGAAGGCGGGCTTTTTTTTTCGGCTTTGAACGTGCTACTGGCGATTTCATTCCATGCGCACCAGCGGTCCAATTCCGGCTTCCGCTGTCAGCGAGCACTAGGACCGCTTTCGCGTGACAGGCCTGCGCCATCAAGGAACACGCCTGGTCGATGACCTCAGCCACAGCCTTCTCAGTGGCTTCAATGCCACTTTCCATGTTACGCCCCTCCCGCAATACAAGAAATCGAGCGCGCGCAGAATTCCAGAACCAATGCGCCATTGGAGGCTTTTTTTTGCGAGCTCGAATGTGCATAAATTAGCGAGCGTTTTTTGGCTTATCCACCAATCTACGATTGCCCGTCTGACTCTCTGACGTCGGTGCAATTATCTTAAGCTGAATTGCCAAGCCGTCCTGCCAACTTGTCAGGATCGCGTCGAGAATCACCATTTGATCCAGGTCGGACCGTCCGAAAATCGGTGCGTGTGTAGGAATAAGCGGGCAACTTTACAACCGTAGGTGGTTGCATCGAGTTTTTCTTCATATAAAAGACCTTTTTATTGTGCCATTTCAGCATGCTCTTTGATCGCGCTTGTGGCCGGTCGGAAGAGCTTCGTGCTTCCGGCTTGCCGATAACGGTGGACGCATGGCCCGAACAACGGCGTCCGGCCGGAGCCGGTCGCCACGACCTACGCCGGATGCTCGCGGGGCGCTTTCCTGGCGCCCTCCATCACGTCGGCGCGGGTGCCGACGTGGGCGGTGTGGCTGCCGGCCTCGATGCCGAGCAGCTTTGCGCAATCGCGGGCGGCGCGGACGATCTCCTCCGTCGTGACGCCCGTGTCCGCGCCCATCTCGTTCAGCATGTGCACGATGTCCTCGGTCGCGAGATTGCCGACCGAGGCGATGGTGTGCGGCATCGCGATACCGCCGCCGACGCCGCAGATCGCCCCTTCGATGAACGAGGCGCCAGCGTCGAGCGCGGCCAGCACGTTGGCGAGGCCCGTGCCGGCGAGATTGTGCACATGGAAGCCGATCTCGATGTCTCTGAAACGGTCGAGTGCGCGCGAGAAGAGCTCCGAAACGTGCATCGGATCTTCCATGCCGAGGCTGCCCGCCAGGTAGAAGCGGCGCATGCCGGCGTTGCGGAACTGGTCGAGCAGACCGAGCACTTTCTCCGGCGGAATCTTGCCCTCGTAGGGGCACCACATGGACATGCCAAGCGCCATCACCCAGCGTTTGCCCGAGGCCTCGACCACGCGGAACGTCCTGATCGCCTCGGCGACGCCCTCGGCGAGCGTCATGTTCTGGTTCTTCCGGTTGTAGGCCTCGGAGACGGTGATGAGGCCCAGCAGCTCGTCGAGCTCGGTCTTGACGCCGCGCTCCGCGCCGCGGGCATTGGGCACGAGGCCCCGATAGACCACGCCCGGCTTGCGCGTGATGCGCGCGCACACCTCCTCGGCATCCTTGAGGTTCGGGATCACGCGCGGATGCGCAAAGCCCGTCACTTCGATCACCGGCAGCCCGGTTTGCGACAACCGGTCGATCAGCGCGACCTTGGTGTCGGTGTCGACGGCCCGTGGAAAGCTCTGAATGCCATCGCGCGCGGCGACATCGACGATGGTGACGTCTGCGGGAATGCGGAGGGACATCTCTTCTCCTTGCCGTACTGAATGCGGCGGCTGTTTAGCGCGCAGCGACGTATCTACCGGCAGAGACCGTTACCTTGGGAGGTATTCGGCTTGCTTCGAAGACATCGTAGGCATCTTTCAGGTTTTCCCAGAAGGCAAGCCACGGCGAAGCAGCGTGCCGCCGCATGTTCTCTGCCGACATCCGGAAGGGAAAGATATGCACCGGCACTATGCTGCCCCTCGCCCCCTGCAATGAGGCCTCGACCATCACGTAGATTTCCTCGATGGTCGGATCCGTCATCGCATAGCAGCCGATCGAAACGCACCGGCCGTGAACCATCAGAAAGCTTCCGGTTCGGCCGTGCGCGCGGTCGAAAGCATTCGGAAAACCAAGATTGAACGAGAGGTGATAGCTGCTCTTCGGATTGAGCGACGCCAAGCTGACGCGGTAGAAGCCCTCTGGCGATTGGCCGTCCCCTTCCTTCAATTTCGGTCCGAGCGCGCCCGAATAGGCGCAAATCGCATAGGTCCGGAACTTGCGGTAGGGCCCGTCCTTGCGCACCCAGACCTCGAGCTCGTTTGTCTCCTTGAAAATGCGCAGGAACACCGCATTCCCAAGCGCCAGCCCTGCCGCGCGAAGTTCCCCTTCGAGGCGCGGCGCGACGCTTCGCCGGATCTCCGCGATGTCGCCCGGCCTTGGCAGGCCTCGGAGCGACATCCAGTAGGCCACGACAGCGGCGGCTGCCGCCGTGCCAATGCCGATAACCGCCCAGAGCGCCCGCCGCCGCATGTCCCGATCCTCGCGATGGGCGCGCTCGTCAAACCTCCAGCCCCGCCGCCCTGATCTCGTCTTCGGTGAATCCCAGTCGTTCGATCAGGATCTCGCGGTTGTGTTGGCCGAGCTTCGGTCCGGCACTCGTGATCTCACCCGGCGTCTCCGAGAACTTGCCGACCACGTTCTGCATGCGCACCGGGCCGCCCAGCTCCGCATCCTCCACGGTCGCGATGTTCTCGCGAGCCTGGAACTGCGGGTCGGCGAAGATCTGCGAGATGTCGTTCACCGGTGCGACCGGCGCGTCGATCGCGAGGAACCGCTTCATCAGGTCCTCGAAATCGAGCTTTCCGATGGCGTTCTGCAGCTCGACGTCCAGCGCCTTGGCATTGTCGAGGCGCACGCGGTTGTCGGAGAAGAGCGGGTTCTTGACCAATTCGGGCACCTCCAGCGCCTCGCAGATGCGCTCGAAGGTCGACTGGGCAGAGCCTGCCATCGACACCCACTTGCCGTCCTTGGTCTGGTAGGTGTTGCGCGGCGCGGTGAAGGGTAGCCGGCTGCCCTGGCGATGCTGGATCTGGCCGAGCTGGTCGAAATCGATGGCCTGCGGCCCGAGCAGCGTGAAGAGCGTCTCGTAGATGGCGAGGTCGATCACCTGGCCTTTGCCCGAGCGGCGCTTCTCGTGAAGCGCAGCCGAGGCGAGGAACGCCGCCATCAGCCCCGTTGTCGAATCGGCGAGTCCGAAGCCCGGCAGCAGTGGCGGACGGTCAGGCTCGCCGTTGATGTAGACGAAGCCCGAGTAGGCCTCGGCCAGCGTGCCGAACCCTGGCCGGTTCTTGTATGGGCCGGTCTGACCGAAGCCCGTCACGCGGACGATGATGAGGCCCGGATTGATGGCGTGCAGAACGTCTGGCCCGATTCCCCATTTCTCGAGCGTGCCCGTACGGTAGTTCTCCACCAGGATGTCGGCATCCTTGACCAGGCGCTTCACGACCTCCACGCCGAAGGGGGTCCGCAGGTCGGCGGTCACCGACTTCTTCCCTCGACCGAGGATCTTATAATAGAGCCCGACGCCGTTCTTGTTGCGGCCCCAGTAGCGCACCTCGTCACCAGTTCCCGGGCGCTCGACCTTGACCACGTCGGCCCCGAAGTCGGCGAGGAACATGGCGCTCATCGGCGCCGCGAGGAAATTCGAGATGTCGATGACCTTGACGCCCGCGAAGGGCTTCAGGCGCGGCGTGTCGGTGGCGGGCATGTCCTTGGCCAAAATGTTCGCTCCTGCAGCATCGAGATTTTGCACCGTTCTTCCACGTCTGCCCTGTCCGGACAAGATGCTCGAGCCTTCGAGCTGATGCGCCGCCGGGCCGAGCCGGACCCTCGTGTCTCGGCATCAACCCTCGAGCGCATCCCGGGCGTCGGTGTAGGCAAGCCCCGTCGCCTCGGATACGGCCCGGTAGGTCACCTTGCCCGCGTGCACGTTGAGCCCGGCACGCAGATGCGGGTCGTCCAGGAGAGCTTGCCTTGCGCCCTTGTTTGCGATCGCCAGAACGAACGGCAGGGTCGCGTTGTTCAAGGCGAAGGTGGAGGTGCGCGCCACGGCACCGGGCATGTTGGTCACGCAGTAGTGAACGACGCCTTCGTCTACGAACGTCGGTTTGGCGTGGGTCGTCGGCCGCGAGGTTTCCGCGCACCCGCCCTGGTCGATTGCGATGTCCACCACCACCGATCCGCGCGGCATGGCCCTCACCATCTCCCGCGTAATCAGCTTCGGCGCTGCCGCTCCAGGAACGAGGACGGCTCCAATCACGAGATCGGAGGCTGTAACGTGCTCCTCGATCGTTTGCCGCGTCGAAAAAGCCGTATCGACGCAAGCGCCGAACTGCTGATCGATGGCCGACAGCCGGGCAACGTCGATGTCGAGCACGGTAACCCGCGCCTCGAGCCCGATGGCCATGCGCACCGCGTTGACGCCTGCGACGCCGCCCCCAAGCACCGTGACCCGCGCCGCCGGCACGCCCGCGACCCCGCCTAGCAGCACGCCGCGCCCACCTTGCTCCATCTCCAGGCAGTGTGCTCCTGCCTGCACCGCCATGCGTCCCGCCACCTCGCTCATCGGCGCGAGCAGCGGCAGTCCTCCCCGCGGGCTGGTCACTGTTTCATAGGCGATCGCGGTGACGCCCGATTTTACGAGGGCTTTCGCCTGTTCGGTGTCCGCAGCCAGATGGAGGTAGGTGAAGAGCGTCTGCCCATCGCGCAGCCGACGGCATTCGCCTGCCTGCGGCTCCTTCACTTTCACGATCAAGTCTGCCTCGGCAAAGACCTCGTCCGCACTTTTCGCGATGTGTGCACCGGCTCGTTCGTACTCGGTATCCGGAATGCCTTGTTGCGCTGCGGCTCCGGTTTCCACCAGCACCGAATGGCCGTGCGAGACGGCTTCCCGAACGGCGCCCGGCGTCATGCCGACCCTGTACTCGTGGACCTTGACCTCCTTCGGCACGCCGATAAGCATCACCTGTCTCCTCTGACTACGTCCGAAGAGTTAGATAGTGTGCCGTGGCGTTGTCGGGTATCCGGCGATCTTCTGCTGGTGACTATTGTGTGCGCGGGCCGCCGGTCTGCTTGGCGAGCCGAGCCATCAAAGGCCCAGAGATTCGCCCCGTCGGTATCAGGCCCGAATCCATTTCGAACTCGCGGATCGCGCGGATCGTCTCGTCCGAGGTGAGCCCGTCAGGGCGGGAGGCTAGGTAGCCGAGCTGTCCCAGCCCCTGCTGCACGGCCCGGATGACTTCGTCCGCATGCCCTTTGGGCCGCGGCGCACCTGCCTCGAGGCCGATGGCCGCGCCCGGTGCCGAGGTGCCATGTCGCAAGTGCGCAAGAACCTCGGGCGAGGGCTCTGCCGTCAGCGGCAGACCCTGGTCGTGCTCATAGGCCATCACAGCCGCTCGCGTCACGAGTCCTGGCATGCCATCGGGCGTTCCGGGCTCGTAGCCGCGCTTTTTGAGCTCGAGCTGAACGCTCCTGATCGTCGCTTTTCGCGCCTGGCCCGGGTCCCCTCCGGGCAGTGCTATCTGGGCGAAGTTCCCCGAGGACGGGGCAAAGCTGCCAACGCGATGGCCTTCCTCCCTGCGCTCGCGCTGATCAACAGGCATGCCTTGTATACCGGTGTGGCTGCCGATCAGGGCTTCCAACGCTTTCCGGCCGAGTTGGTCCGCATCTATTAGCGGCGCCATCTTCCATTGTGGCGCCTTGGCGCCGGATGCCTGCATCGCAGGAGTTTGAAGGACGAGCAGGTTCGTCCCGACGCTCCCGCAGATCGCGAGAAAGGCGACGAGCGCAAGACGCGCACTCATGGGCGATAGCGGCACGCAATGCTCCCGATGCATGTCGACTAGCAGACCGGATGCTCGTGCAGTCCACGTGCACGGATCTCCACGCCCGTGATAGGCGTGGTTTGCTTAACGCGTCCTTTACCCGCTGCAGACAAATCGAACGGTTTTCGCAATGCGTTGAAGAGCATGGTCTAATTCTGCGGCGCCCCGGTCGGTTGCCCTGTCGATCGTTGCAATTTTAACAAAATCGAGACGCATGTATTCGCAAGATGTCGGCAACTCTAGGTTAGCCTTGGTAGCTAGGCCGCAGTGGGGCGGCTTCTTTCGGGGTGACGGTCATGTTTCTCGTACGATCGGCATTCTGGATTGCTTTGATCATATGGCTGATTCCGAGCGATCCAGCGAAACAAGCGCAGATGTATCAAACAGCGTCGTATGCCGTGCACCGCGCTGCGACCTTCTGTGATCGCAACGCAAGCGTGTGCGAAAGTGCCGAGAACTACTGGGCGATCTTCAAGGAGAAGGCGGCTGTCGGCGCGCGAATGCTGGGCGACTTGATCAACGAGCGTCTTGCCGGTTCTGGGCCCGCGCGAGGTCCATCCTCCACCGCACCCCCGACCTCCCCGCTGCTCGAGCGATCGGAGCCTCGCGGCGATACGTTGCTGCCGTCTGATCGCAGGCCCGAATGGCGCAGCCACAGCCACGGCCGCGTCCAGCTCTGAGCTGATCCAGGGATGCCGTGATCGCGGGACCCGGGCCTCGGGCCCGGATAGGCCCACGCCAGGCGCAATGAAGCCTTGCAATCGCCGCCTTTTTCAGCGAAATCCCGAGTTCGAGGCGCGCCGCGATGATGTCGTGGCGCGCCTCTTGGTTGGTCTGGCGCTCCCGCTTGGAGCAAGACTGGCGATTTGGGCCAGCCCTGGGAGGCGCTTGCGGTATGGGCAGACCGACCGCTAGTGTGCCTCATTCGTGGGCAGCGGCGTGCTGCGCTAGCAGCTCGCGGGGCATGCTCCGCTGGCGGACTGCGCGGACTGCTAGGATTGGACGAAGCGATGCCGGGTGCGACCGGACCAGAGCGCCATGTTGAACGCTGAGGCAACATCCGACGATTTGGCTACGGTCGCCGCGACCCTCGAGGGCTTGGCGCCGGGAAGCCGAATTGTCGTTGCGATGTCTGGTGGTGTCGACAGCTCCGTGACAGCTTCATTGCTGAAGCAACTCGGCTATGACGTCGTCGGCATTACGTTGCAGCTCTACGATCATGGCGATGCGGTTGGCCGTAAGGGCGCTTGCTGTGCCGGTGAAGATATCCGCGATGCTCGCCGCGTCGCTGATCGGATTGGCATTCCCCATTACGTGCTGGATTACGAGGGGCGATTCCGATCGTCCGTTATTGATGCCTTTGCCGACAGCTATCTTCGGGGCGAAACGCCTATCCCCTGCGTTCTCTGCAACCAGCGGATCAAGTTCGGCGATATGGCTGGCGCAGCGCGAGAGCTCGGAGCGCAGGCTCTTGTAACGGGACATTACGTGGGGTGGCGCCGTGAGGCCTCGGGGCCGGTGCTTCATCGCGCTGCCGACTCCGACCGGGACCAGAGCTATTTCTTGTTCTCGACCCCGGCCGCCGATCTCGATTTCTTGCGCTTCCCCTTGGGTGGGCTCACCAAGCCTGCTGTCCGCCGATTGGCTCTGGCGGCTGGGTTGAGCGTGGCTGAGAAGGCCGACAGTCAAGACATATGCTTCGTCCCAGGCGGGCGCTATGCCGAAGTGATTGAGCGATTGCGTCCAGGCGCCGCTGAGCCAGGAGAGATCGTGCACGTCGACGGTCGCGTTCTTGGCAAGCACAACGGCATTCTGCATTTCACGGTAGGCCAGAGAAAAGGGCTTGGTATCCCGGCCCGCCAGCCACTTTACGTCGTTGCACTCGAGCCGGCGTCAAGGCGCGTGGTCGTCGGCCCGCGCGAGATGTTGCTTTCGAGGCGGATTGAGCTCACGGATGTGAACTGGCTTGGCGGCGGGTCCATAGAAGGGTTCGTGCGCAATGGCGGATGCGTCCATGCGCGCACGCGCTCTACGGGGCAGCTTCGCCCCGCGCGGCTCATTTGCGAGCGGGGCCATGTCGCAATTTTGCTCGATGAAGGTGAGCACGGCGTTGCGCGAGGGCAGGCGTGTGTGCTCTATGCGGACGGCTCGCCGGGTGCTCGGCTCCTCGGCGGCGGCTGGATCGCTTCGGCTGAAAATCTCGGGACCGAGGCGCTACGGCAGGCGTCGGCGCGCAAGGCGCTAGCGTTAGGCGTGGCGGAACAACGTGTTATTGCCCCGGGTTGAATGGGGGTGGGCGGTGCGTCGGCACCGGCCGGGACTTGCTGAGTGGGACGACGGAGGAATTATGGACTTGTCGACGCGTCATGGCAGCCCGAGGCTGCCGCGTCCGTTTGGTCGGGGGGCGCACACGCGCCAGAGGCGCCACAGCAGTCGCCTCGACGAGGCAAACGTGCTGGACGCCTATCGCAGGTGGGCGCCTGTCTATGACAACACCTTCGGCCGTTTGACGACCGAGGGCCGTCGGCAGGCCGTCCACATGATCAACACGCGTTCCGGCCGCGTACTCGAGCTCGGCGTCGGCACCGGGCTCTCTCTCTCGGATTACGCGCGCCATCTTGACATCGTCGGCATCGACATTTCGCCCGACATGCTCGAGCGTGCGCGCCAGAAGGTCGTCGCTGAAGGCCTCGACAATGTCAGCGGCCTCCACGAGATGGATGCGTCCGCGCTCGAGTTTCCGGATGGGACCTTCGACACGGTCGTCGCCATGTACGTGATGACCGTCGTGCCGGACCCGGTCGCGGTGATGCGCGAGATCACGCGCGTCTGCAAGCCGGGCGGCGAGGTGATGCTCCTCAATCACTTCAGTGAGGAGTCCGGCGTCCGCGGGTGGGTCGAGCGTCGGATGGCGCCGTTTGCGACGCGGCTCGGCTGGCACCCGGTGTTTGACGTCGACCGGGTCATGGTCTGTGACAACCTCAAGCTGACCGGCCGGTTCACGTTGAAGCCCTTCGGGCTGTTCACGCTTCTTCGCTTCCAGAAAGAGGCGGAAACCGCGGTTGCGGCCTGACGGCCCTTCGCACTCCCGTCGTCCCGGCAAGTTTCCCTCCGGCCAGGCTGAGAAGCTCGGCCGGAGCATGCGCTTGGCAAAGAACCGGTATCCTCAGCCAGTTCTCCTGAGTGGGCGGAAGAACGCCCTGATCTCGTCCGCTAGCACCTCAGGCTGCTCCAACGCGGCGAAATGCCCACCTTTGTCGAGCGGCGTCCATCGCTGGATGTTGGTGTAGGTCCGCTCCGCGAGCGAGCGCGGCGGCGACAGGATCTCCTTGGGGAACTCTGCATAGCCCGTCGGCACTGAGATCTTGCCCCCTTCGGGGATGGGCCAGGGCGAATGCATTCGGTCGTAGTACGGCCAGAACGACGACCCGATCGCGCCCGTGGCCCAATAGAGCATGATGTTCGCCAACATCAGGTCGCGATCGACGGCAGATTCGATCGTCCCGTCGTTGTCCGTCCAGCGATGGAACTTCTCGGCGATCCAGGCTGCAAGCCCAGCGGGCGAGTCCGTCAGGCCGAACGACAACGTGGTTGGCCGCGTCCCTTGGATCCACTGGTATCCGGTATCTTCTTTGAGCCAGCGGGCAAGGTGGTCGAGAAAGCGGCGCTCCTCGGGCGTCGGATTCGCGAGCGAGGCATCCCGGCGTACCGCGAGCAGGTTGATGTGGATGCCAATCAGTCTGTCGGCGAATTGGTAGCCCATCCGCGAGGTGATGAAACCGCCCCAGTCGCCTCCCTGCGCCCCGAAGCGCTTGTAGCCGAGAACGTCGGTCATCAATGTTGCGAAGGCATCGGCGATGTCCACCACGCCGAACCGCGGCTGCCCTGGCGTGAACGAGAGCGTGTAGCCCGGAAGCGATGGGGCGATCACCGTGAAGGCATCGGACGGATCTCCGCCGAATTGCGCCGGATCGGTCAGCATCGGCAAGAGTCGAATGAACTCGAACACCGATCCGGGCCAACCGTGCGACAACAGCAGGGGCATGGGGGCCGGCCCTTTGCCGGCCTCGTGAATGAAGTGCAGGTCGATCCCCGCGAGAGGCACCTTGAACTGTCGGAAGCCATTCAGCCGGGCTTCTTGAGCGCGCCAGTCGAAGTGATCACGCCAGTAGGCGACGAGCTCCTGCATGTAGCTGACGCTCGTTCCCGTCGTCCAGGGCGCAACGGGCGGCACCTCCGGCCAGCGGACGCGGGCCAGTCGGTCTCCCAGGTCCCGGAGCGACGCCTCCGGGACATGAAGGCGGAACGGTTGTGGTGGTGGCGTACTCATGTCCTCGGGCTCCTGCGACGAAAGCCGCATTGACGACCTCCGGTCATCCGCGGTCAACCGGCGTGCTTTGAAAACCGTGGTGGATGCGTCCGGTCAGGAACCGCGGGGCAAGCACGGGCCGCGTGCATCCTGTAGCGCACCCTCTGTAGGCGTGCGAGCATGCGGGCAGGCGGCGCCCGGGGGACGGGATCATGCTGGGCACTAACGAGCGAGGGCGAGCGTGCAGCTCCAGTTGACGGCCATCACGACTGCCACGCGCCGCCCTTCGTTCAGGGTCGTTGCGGGGCTGGGCGCGACTCAAATCATCGGTTGGGGGACGTCCTTTTCCGCCCTGCCGATTTTCGGTAGCCCGATCGCCCACGATCTCGGTCTTGCCCGCGAATGGGTGTTCGGCGGCATTACGGTCATGCTGCTGATGTCTGCCCTCGTTGCGCCGCGGGTCGGCAAGCTCGTCGATCGCCTGGGCGCGCGCCCGATCATGGTTGTCGGCTCGTTCGTCGCAGGGCTCGCCATGCTGTGGCAGTCCTGGGCCTGGAACCTGCCGAGCTACATGTTCGGTTGGGTCATCGTCGGCATTGCCACCCCCATGATGCTGGGCAATGCGGCCATGCCCGGCCTCGTCCAGGTCGTCGGCCCCAATGCACGCTCCGCCATCACCAGCCTGATGCTCCTCTCCGGGCTGACCTCAACGATCTTTCTTCCCTTCAATGCGTGGCTTCTCTCGACGGTCGGCTGGCGCCAGGCATACATTGTCTTCGCACTGCTTCACGTGGCCATCTGCGCACCAATGCACTGGCTCGTGTTGCGCCGAGGCAATAGTCAGGAAGCTCCACCATCGCCTGCTCGCGGACGCGCCGGAAGCACGTTTCCGCCGGAAGGTGTTCTCTCTCCAGAGCAGCGCCGTCAGGCGTTCATCCTGCTCGCCATCTGGATGTGCACCGAGGGCCTCATAACCTGGGGTCTCTATCTGCAGGTAATCGACATCTTCAAGGCTTTGGGTCTGACGACTTCGCAGGCTATCGGCGTCTGGGCCATCGTCGGCCCTTGCCAGGCCCTGGCCCGCCTGGTCGAGCTGATCAGCGGCGGTCGCCATTCGATCCTGACGACCACGCTCGGCGCGTCCCTTGGCGTCAGCCTGTCGTTTGCGGCGCTGCTACCGCTCGGGGTATCGCTTCCGACGGCTGTTGCCTTCTGCATCTTCATGGGGCTGGGGCACGGCCTCTTTGCCATCGCCCGCAACACGCTGCCCCTCGCCTTGTTCGGCGTGAAGGAGTTCGGTACCTACATCGGCCTCCTGACGGTGCCACAGAACATCGTCAACGCCGCGGCCCCCGTCCTCTTTGCGGCCGTGCTGTCGCGCGTCTCTCCATCAGGCACCCTCTGGATTGCGGCGGTGAGCGCCTGGACAGGTCTCGTCTCGGTCTATTTTCTTGTCACGTACTGCCGGGCTTCGATGAAAGAGCGAGGGATAGACCTGTGACGACGTCTCCGCCTAGTTCCGCCGACAGCCCCTTGATCGCCGATCTGGTCCAGCCGGGCGACACGCTCATGTGGGGCATGGGGCAGTCGGAGCCCATCGCACTTCTCGAGCGGCTGAATGGCGAGATCGAGCGCCTGCCGTCGCCCTGTCGCGCCATCCTCGGATTGACGTTGACCCGGACGCTCGATGCCCGGCGCTTCTCCGAAAAGGTGGCCGTCCGCGCTTTCGGCGGCGCAGGAACCAACCGCCGCTTCCAGGACCTCGGCAATCTTGACGCGCTGCCGATGAACTATTCGGCCATTCCCAAGGCCATCCGCTCGGGCGCGCTCCGCGTGGATGTGGCGCTCGCCACCCTGGCAGCGGACGGTGCAAGCTTTAACCTCGGGCCCATCGCCGACTATATCGCTGATGCCGTAGCGACGGCGCGGGTCGTCATCGCCGAGATCAATGACGCGCTTCCGATAACCTACGGGGATACCGAGGTTAGCCCGTCCCGAATAACCCGCAAGATCGAGGTCTCCCATCCACCAGTCGAGATGTCGGTGCCGCCGCCGGGCGCCATCGACCGCGAGATTGGCAGGCTCATCGCTCGCCTCGTGCCCGATGGCGCGACGCTCGAGGTAGGCCTCGGCGTGATCCCGGATGCAGCCCTCGCAGCGCTCGCCGGCAAACGCGACCTCGGCATCCACTCCGGCACGATCGGCGACGGCGTTGTGGCGCTGGTCGAGGCAGGCGCTGTCACGAACGCCAGGAAGCCGGTCGACACCGGACTGACCGTCTCGGCAGGTGTTCTGGGGACGCATCGCGCCTATCGCTGGGCGCACCGCAATGAGCGCCTCCGAGTCCGTTCGCCGTCGCACACCCACAACGTCGCCGTCATGGCCTCGATCCCGCATTTCATTGGTATCAACACCGCTCTTGAGGTGGATCTCACCGGCCAGATGAATGCCGAGACTGCCGGCGGTCGCTCCATCGGCATGATCGGCGGTCACGCAGATTTCATGCGTGGCTGTCAGCTGTCCGAGGGCGGTATTGGCATCGTCGCCCTCCCGTCCACCGCCAAGGACGGTCGCCTCTCGCGCATCGTTGCCCGTCTCGGCGACGGCGTCGTTACCACGGCGCGCGGTGACGCAGATGTCGTCGTGACCGAGCACGGCATTGCCGAACTGAAGGGCCGATCCGTCCACGAGCGTGCCAAGGCGCTCATTGCCGTGGCCCATCCTGATTTTCGCCGCGAGCTCGAAGTCGCCGCTGAGCGCCTGGTCTAGAGTGGGTGCGCGGCTACTCCGAAAGCCCTAGGCGATTGAAGGTTCTGCGCACCAGCTCGCGCACGAAGGCGTCCTTGTAGGGAAACGCCCTCAAATAATCGCCGATGCGATAGCCAGGATGGACCTCGGCCAACCGCGCGAGATAGCGCCGTGCGACGTCGTTCCGGCCGGCAAGTGCGTTGCAGAACGCCGCGATGGCGAGGATATGATAGTGTGCGTTCCCCTGCCGCACGGCCCTGTCAGCCATCTGGGCGCCCTCATCGAACCGGCCGAGCAACGTGGCGTTGAGCGCTTGCGTCGCCAGCATGGCGAAGCTCATCAGGTCATAGGGGCTCAGTCGCCGCGCCAGCGCGACAGAGACGTCACTCTGCTCGTTCTGCCGCGCCAGAGCTTTCGCGAAGGCGACCGAATAGTGACCGATCGCGAAATTAGGGTTCAGCGTCACGGACTGCTCGATCTGCTCGATGGCGAGGTCGAAGTCCTGCCGAAGGAGAGACGACCGCCCCATCGCCCAATGGCCCTGGGGGTCGCGCGGATCGAGCATCTGAGCCTGGCGCGCGAACTCCGTCGCTTGCTCGATCTCCGATTGGCGGTCGTTCCCGATTTCGAGGAAAGCACGTTGCCAGTGGACGAAAGAAAGCCCGGCGAACACCCGTGATGCGCCCGGGTCGAGCTTCGCGGCGAGCTTGAACAAGCGCTCCGCCTCCTCGTAGCCCTCCGTCGTGAATTGGAACATGTGCCAGGCGCCGCGATGATAGGCGCTCCACGAATCGAGGCTCGCCGGCGGCGTGAGAAGCGCGCGCTGGCGCTCCGACTGTTCGATTTCGGATTCGACGGTACCGACGACGATGCTCGCAATCTCGTCCTGAACAAGGAAGATGTCGTCGAGGGAGCGGTCGAAGTGGTCAGCCCACACCTCGCCGCCTCGAACCGCGTCCGTCAGCGCCACATGCACGCGAATGCGCTTGTTGTGGAACTGGATATTGCCTTGCAGCGCATAGCGCACCCCGAGCTGACTTGCGATCGACCGAGGGTCCTGAGAGGTGCCCCGGAACTTGAAGGCCGTGCCCCGCGAGATCACGAACAGCCAGCGCGTGCGGGCCAGCCCCGTCATGATGTCGAGCGAGAGTGCGTCGGACATCACGCGCTGGTCGTCGTCCCCAGCAATCAGGTTGAAGGGCAGCACAACGATGGATGGGCGCTTTGGCAGGCTGAGGTCGATGCCCGCGACGTCGCCGATCCCGTCCGCCATCGGCGTGGTGTCGGCGTTGCTCTCGACCAGGAACGCTGCTGGTCTTGCGCTGCGATCGTCACCTCGCGTGGCGACTTCGCCGACGAAACGGATGCCGCGGCGGTGGATCGTACGGATCATGGCCTGAGCCTTGCCGTCATCGCCAATCACACGGCGGGCGGCCTTGATCCGGCTCGAGATGGCGGCATCGGAGACGATCCGCCCTTTCCACACGCGTTCGACGATCTCGTCGCGCGTAATGATCCGATCGCGGTTCTCGATGAGCAGAAGCAGGAGGTCGAACACCTGTGGTTCGACCGCCACGCGCTCCCCGTTATGACGCACCTCGAAGGTCTCGGTATCGACCTCCCTCGAAGCGACAATGTAAATCATCGGCGCTCCTCCAGCAGGGATCGGAGCCGCCTTCGCACGATGGCCTGGAGCGCCAGGATCGGCGCGTTGTCTTCAGGAATCCTCCAAGCTTTCTCCATAAGTCCGCCAAGCGCCCGTTGTCACGATTGGCGAGCGTTGGATCGGAACTCGATGGGCAGCAGAGTCTCGTCGCCGAATATGGGCGAGGAGGCGTACTGTCCTGCGCGAAGCGGTACGAGCCTTTGCCACAAATAGGCGGCTGGACTGGCGCGGGCAAGCGTCCTCGCGTTGTCCGATCGATCCGCTGTCCAACAATCAGATAAGGACGCGGCGGCCCGCATCTTCCAAGATGCTCCATGTGCTGCGCATCGCGTCGGTCAAAACAAAACGAAATGGTAAATTGTCGGACGGCGATCGGAAATGCCGCGGCATCAGGAAGGCCGTCGAATTGAACTCGGCGACGGCAAAACACGGGTCTGTGATCAGAAATCCGTACGTCGGGCCAGATCTCCAGGAATTCTCCATGTTCTCTCCCGCCGCGGTTCAAGCATCGGCGGCCGAGGTCGTGGATAGTGCCTTCATCGAACGGGACGGACCGATTGAACAAGGCTCGCCCGACAAAGCGGAAACAACCGCCACGTCATGCCGATATTCGAGGAGATGATCATGAGCACGACTTCGACAGTTCTAGCGGAGCAACCGGTCGCCTCAGGCACCGTCGCCCGCATCGCGCATTTCGCGGCCGGCTTGGCTGAAACGTTTCGCGAGGCTCGCGCTGCAAAGAAGGCGCGGTCCGAATTGATGGCCCTTGATGACCGAATGCTGCGCGACATTGGATTGGACCGCAGCGAGATCGCCTCGGCCGTTTTGAACCCAAATTGCGAACGGATCAATGGCAGCGCCGGGCTGAAGCCGGCGCGATGATGCGAACCCAGACTTCGAAGAATCCGCCCCAACGCGGCTTGGCCCGGTGGACGGATGCGGTCGGTCACGATTGATCGGTCGCTAGACCTGAGATGCATGAGCATATGAAAAGGAGAAACGATATGTTCCGCAATATGAAGATTGCCATTGCCGGCTCTGGACTCGCTGTTGCTTTGCTGACCGGCGCAAATGCGTCGGCGGCTGACGCAACGAAAGGCGTCTTTGCTGCTCTTTCCGACACGGCGCCCAGGTCGGTGTTCGACCAGATCTCCGAGAGCGCGCCGCGCTCGCCGTTCGATGCCTTGAACGAGTCGGCTCCCCGGTCGCCATTCGACGAGATCAGGGACTCGGCACCGCGCTCGGGTGTTGCCTTCGGAGGCCTAGCCGACAGCGCCCCCTGAGTCGCACGGCCTCCATCGGAAGCCCCGTCCCCCCGCGGGGCTTCCGCCTTTGATGCTGAAAGAGACTGCCGCGCCATCCATTCGATTCGGAGATCTCGAACATGCCTGCCCGCAGCAACGCATTGCCCCAGGTCGCCTCGAGCACGCTATTCTTGACTGATAGCGGCCTTGAGACGACGCTTGTCTTCCATGAAGGCATCGAGTTGCCGCACTTCGCCGCTTTCCCCCTTCTCGATACAACCAAAGGCCGCTCGTTCCTGGCCGATTACTTCGAGCGCCACATCGCCATCGCAAGGCGTCTGCAAGTTGGTTTCGTGCTCGAAAGCCCAACCTGGCGCGCCAGTCGGGAATGGGGGGCGAGGCTCGGCTATTCGCCGGAGGCCATCGCAGACCTGAACTGCGAGTCGATCGCCTTCCTGCGTGCTCTCGAAGCTCGGCACCGCGCCCCTGCGACACCGATGGTCGTCAGCGGCTGTGTCGGACCGCGCGGTGACGGTTACGTTCCCGGAGAGGGCATGACAGCCGCGGAGGCCGAAGACTATCACGGTCATCAGGTTGCGGCATTTGCCGCCGCAGGTGCAGATCTTGTCACGGCGATCACGATGACCAATACGCCGGAAGCGATCGGCATGGCCAACGCCGCCTCCCGCACCGGCATTCCAGCCGCCATCTCGTTCACCGTCGAGACCGATGGGAAGCTGCCGACCGGACAGGGGCTCGGCGATGCGATCGACGAGGTCGACAGGCAGACCGCAGGTAGTGTCGCCTACTACATGCTGAATTGCGCACACCCGACCCACTTCGACAGGACACTCGAGCCCGGGCGCGCCTGGATGCAGCGCATCAGGGGATTGCGAGCAAATGCCTCATGCAGGAGCCATCAGGAGTTGAACGAGGCCGCCGAACTCGATGCTGACGACCCTGTCGAGCTAGGCCGTCAGTACCAGGCGATACGGCGACGCTTTCCGAACATCACGATTCTCGGTGGCTGCTGTGGTACCGATCATCGACATATCGAGGAGATCGGCAGTGCCTGCGTAGAGGCGCGTGAAACTGTGCCGCAATAGTCGGCACGGATTAGGGCGTGGGTTCCGGCCCCTCTTTTTCCGTGGCAAGGGCGCACTCGAGGCCCTGGAGGCCGGCGACGAAGGCGGCTTCGTCGTCGAGGCATCTGAGGTCGAGCATCAGCGCGCCCTTTTCGATGCGCCCGATTACCGGGATCTCCAGCGCACGAAAGGCGGCAGCCAGACCTTCGATTTTGCGTCCGGCATCCCGCCGTTTCGCCTTCGCAGTGATGCAGAGTGCCACACTGGGAATGGTTTCCAGCGGCAGGGCACCGGAGCCGATTTGGCTGGCGCACGGTACGGTGTCGATCCCGAAGCCATGGTGCTCCAAAGCCTTGAACAGGGCCAGGGCCGTCCGTGCGGCAATGTCCTGCAGCTCAGCCCCGCTGCGCGTGAGCAGCCGCAGCGTCGGCAGCGTGTCCCGAAGTCGGTCCGGATCGCGGTAGAGCTTCAACGTTGCCTCGAGCGCCGCCAGGCGGATCTTGTCGAGGCGCATGGCCCGCTTCATCGGGTTCTTCGCGCAGCGCTGGACGAGATCGCGCCTCCCCACGATGAAGCCTGCCTGCACGCCGCCGAGTAGCTTGTCGCCGGAGAATGTCACGAGATCCGCGCCGTCACGAAGGGCATCCATCACCGTGCGCTCGCGCTTCAGGCCCCAATGGCTCAGATCGACGAGCGTACCGGAGCCTAGGTCGTCAACCAGCGGTATGCCCTTGTTTTGTGCCACGGGCGCGAGCTTTGCGGCGCCAACCTCGGCCGTGAACCCCTGGATCAGATAGTTCGACGTATGTACCTTCATGAGAAGCGCCGTCTCGGGGCCGATCGCTGCTTCATAGTCCTTGAGGTGTGTCCTGTTCGTCGTGCCCACCTCCACGAGCTGTGTCCCCGCTCGAGCCATGATGTCGGGCATGCGAAATGCTCCCCCGATCTCAATCAGCTCGCCTCGCGAGACAATCGTTTCTCGCCCGGCAGCGAGCGTGCTGAGCACCAGCATGACGGCGGCCGCGTTGTTGTTGACGGCAATCGCGTCCTGGGCCCCGGTCAGCTGGCAAAGGATCCCCCGAATGGCGTCGTCCCGCTCGCCGCGTCCACCGCTTTCCACGTCGAACTCGAGCGCCACCGGATAGCGCATCGCCTGAACGGCGGCAGCGACGGCTGCCTCGGCGACCACGGCGCGGCCGAGGTTGGTGTGCAGCACCGTGCCGGTGAGGTTGAACACACGTCGCACGCTCGGCGTCTCCGCAGCATCGAGCGCCGCGATGGCGGTCGCTGCGATGGAGGATACGGCGGCTTCCCGCGAGAGAGCGGTTTCGCCACCCGTCCTCACCCGGCCGCGGTAATCGTCGAGCGAGGAGCGGACTGCCCCGAGCACCGCTTGGCGGCCGTACCGGGCGACTGCAGCCTTGATCAAACTGTGGCGGAGGATTTCGTCGACCGACGGTATTCGAGGCACGGCGGGGGACATGATGCTCTGTAGTCGAAGGAGGTTAATGCGATGGCTTTGAGACGGTTGGAGAACCCGTTGACCGGCCAGCGGATTTGTCGATTTCGTCGAAGACCTGCGACCATGAGATACCTAGCACGATGGATCGCGATCTGTCACAAAACGTTCTAACGAAAGTCGGCCGCGCGCCGCCAGTCGCGGGCTGCGCTTTGTCGCCTTGCTTATGGAACAGTCTTGCGTTCCAGGTCAAAGCGCATCATATTCCGGCCGTCGAACTCGCTTTGGTGCGCACTACACGACAGCTGACCGTGGCTGACCTTGTTACCACTCCAACGCGTGATTTGATGGTTTCCGGCGCTAGTGTCGGGAGCCTGTTACCTCTTTGGAGCACTAGAATGGCCACTGGCATCGTGAAATGGTTCAACGCGCAGAAGGGCTACGGCTTTATCCAGCCGGACGAGGGTGGGAACGACGTCTTCGTTCACATCTCGGCGGTGGAGCGCGCCGGTCTGACTGGCCTGCGTGAGGGCCAGCGCATCACGTACGAGATCGAGAAGGGCCGCAACGGCAAGAGCGCCGCGGTCAATCTCAAGACCTGATGCCAGACCTGCCGGGGCTTGCGCCTCGGCGGAGCGTCGGGCGGGACGACTGACCGGAGCCGCGCTAAACTGCGCTCCGGCAAGAGCCCAGAGGGTGAGAGGTGCCGCCCCGGCGCGGCACTCATCCGGCCATGTGAAGCGAAGTGCGGTGCCAGGGCCAACATCGGATGGCCCGCCCTCGCGGTCGGACTTGTGAAGCGGTTACCTCCTATCGCTTCTTGAATTTATCATGTCCGGCGACTTCGGATCTGGCGTGCACAGGATGCCGCCCGTATCGCCGCGGCAGGAGTGGAGACTGTATGGCCAAGGAAGAGATGCTCGAGTTCGAGGGCGTTGTGGCGGAAGTGCTGCCGGACGCCCGTTGCCGTGTGACGCTCGAGAATGGGCACGAGGTGATCGCCTATACGTCGGGTCGCATGAAGAAGAACCGCATCCGCATCCTGGCTGGCGATCGCGTCACGGTTGAGATGACCCCTTATGATCTCTCGAAGGGACGCATCAACTTCCGCCACAAGGACACGCGCTCTCCCCCGCCTCCGGGTGCCGGTGGGCCGGGCGGTCGTCGGCCACCTCCGCGCCGCCGCTGATCGACCATTGATCCTCACTCGCTGAGATGTCCGGTGCTCCGCCCGGGGTGCGGCGAGCCTCATTTTCGCGTGATTGGGCGAGCGCGCCCTATTTTCGTGTGTCCGCCTTCGTGCGATAGGCTCCGGGAGATGGCGGTACGCGATGAAGTCGTGGACTGCTGATGTCTTGCGGGAGGCCTCATGCAGCGCTCAAGTCCGCATCAAGGAGGTTTCCGCTCGGCCTGCACGGCGCAGCAGGTGGCGGCGCGTGGAACGCGCAAGCCTGTGAACCTTGCTCTTCAGGGTGGAGGCGTTCACGGTGCCTTCGCCTGGGGCGTCCTGGACAGACTTCTCGAGGACGATCGTCTCGCTCCCGACGCCATAAGCGCGACCAGTGCGGGCGCCATGAATGCCGTCGTGATGGCATGGGGCGTTTCGCAAGGAGGCAGGGAAGGGGGGCGCGCCAAGCTGGCGGAGTTCTGGCGCAAGGTCAGCCAGGCCGGCGAGATGTGGAACCCGTTCCGTCCCGATCTTCTCACGCCTTTTGCCGATGACGCGAGCTGGCCGCTCGACCTGACCCCCGCCTACTTGCTGTTCCAGGCGGTGACGCACACATTCTCGCCCTACCAGCTCAACCCTCTCGATCTGAATCCGCTGCGTGATATCCTCGTCGACGTCGTGGACTTCGCGCACCTCCGGGGGTGCCCCTTTGCCACGCGCGTCTTTCTGTCGGCGACCAATGTGCGGACCGGCAAGATCAGAGTCTTCCAGAACTCGGAGCTCTCGGCCGAAGCCGTGCTGGCCTCCGCCTGCCTGCCCAGTGTCTTCAAGGCGGTCGAGATCGATGGCGAGCACTACTGGGACGGCGGCTTCATGGGAAACCCGGCCATTTTCCCTCTGATCTACGAGGGAGCTTCGCGGGATGTGATCATCGTGCACATCAATCCGCTCGTCCAGGATCGGTTACCGACCACGGCACCGGAAATCTTCGACCGGATGAACGAGATCTCGTTCAACTCCTCCCTGATGCGCGAGATGCGGGCCATCGCTTTTGTGTCGCGCCTCGTGGAGGAGGAACGGCTCGACACGGCCCGCTATCAGCGCATGCTCGTCCACGCGATCAGCGATGACGACGAAATGCGCAAGCATGGCGCTTGGAGCAAGCTGAACCCGGATTGGGGGTTCATCATGCGCTTGTTCGAGATCGGGAGGACGGCGGCAGGCCGATTCCTGGCTGAGCACCACGATGACGTTGGCGAGCGCTCGAGCGTCGATATCGTTGCAACTTACCTCTGATCCGGCCGTCGGGGTCGCCTCTCCAGGTCGCTTCGCTCACGCGTCCACGAACGCCTGTTGCATGGCTGTCAGCGCCGCCACGGCGTCCATCCCCGCATAGAGCAGTTCGTCGACCCCCGCGGCCTTGAGAGCCGCCTCTTGCACCTTCGGCCGCCCGGCGAGATAGACGCGCTTCGCCCCGGCCGTCTTGAGCAACGCCGCCGTCGCCTCGCCGAGCTCGCCGTAAATCTCGTCGGTGGAGCACAGGCACGCCATCTGTGCACCTGATTGCGCGAACCCCTGCCCGGCGTCCGCAGACGTGAGATAGCTCTCGCCACCGACGCCCTCGATCCCTGCCGCCGCCAGGAAGTTTTTGACCCATGTCGCTCGGGTCGCATTCAAGCCAAGCGGACCGAGTGCGGCAAGGAAGACGCGCGGCTTGGCGCCAGTACGCTTCTCGAAGGCGTCTGCCTCATCGCGCAAGGCCTCGAACGGTTGGCTGACGCGCTCCAGAACGAGAGGAGTCACGGTCGCGCCGTTGAGTGCCGCCGACGGCGCCTCGGGCCAAGGCTTGACCGTGACCCCGTCGTCGCCGAGTCGTGGAAATGCCGAAGTTCCAGTAAGAGGAAGGTGACCCGTTGCAATCTGCTTTCGGCGTTCGGCTTGTGATCTGACGAGGTCGTCCTGCACGCTGCCGTCCTCAAGAGCTGCCGCCAGACCGCCCCGTCCTTCGATCGCCTGGAACGCCTCCCAAGCGGCTTTGCCGAGCGCGTCCGAGAGCTGCTCAACGTACCAGCTTCCCCCGGCCGGGTCCGCGACGCGGCCGAGACCGGCTTCCTCGAGCAGCACATGATGCGTGTTGCGGGCGATCCGCCGCGCGAAAGCATCCGGCTGGCCGAGCGCCCAAGTGAAAGGCAGGACCGTGATGGCGTCCGCGCCACCCATCGCCGCCGCAGCAGCTGCAATCGTTGTTCTGAGCATGTTCACCCACGGATCGCGCTTGCTGAGCATGCGCGACGAAGTCTCGGCCGTGAACATGACGTGGCTAGCCGTATCGGCGGAGCCGCAAGCCTGCGCCAGGCGCCAGACCAGCCGGCGTGCCGCTCGGAGCTTTGCGATGGTAAGGAATTGGTCGGCGTCGGCAGCGAGCGTTACCGCGATCTTGGGTAGTGCCCGCTCGGGGGGGATCCCGGATGCTTCCGCTGCCCGCAGGTAGGCCACCACAGAAGCCAGCACCAGCGCGAGTTCCTGTGCTTCCGTCGCGCCGCCGAGGTGCCAGATGTGACCGTTTGCGCGAAGTGCCGTGACGCGAGGCATGCTTAGGGCGCTGCGCACAAGGTCCGTCGCGACATCGAGTGCCTTCGGGACTGGATGATAGAGCGCACCCGTGGCAGCCAGCGTGCCGAGCGGATCGTAGTTGAATGCGCCGCTCCTTCGAGTCTCGCTCACGTTGGCCGCTCGCCAGAGGGCGAGCAAGGTCCCCGCCGCATCAGGTGTGTATTCGCCCGCGACGAGTGAAACGGGAGCGACATCGAGCATCACGCCGGCCAGCGCTCGCGACATCACGCCCTGCTCGTATCCAAGGCCAGTCGTGCCGGGGGCCCCGATCTGGAGGAGGATCGACGTCGCGCCGCCTGCGAGATCCTCGAGAATGGCAGTGTTGGCCGCGACAGGATCCGTGTCTGCCGTGATCTGCCGGATGTCCCAGCCCGAGCCGTCCGGCGTCCGTGTGCCGCGCACGAGTGGCGCCTGGCCCGGTGCGAGCTCGTCGCGCCCTTTGATCGCGTGTCGTCGCGTATAGAGAGGCTCGATCCTGAGGCCGTCTGCGGTCCGTGAAACCAGCCGCCGCTCGAAGTCCCCACCCTTGATGGCCTTTTCGACGAGCTTCAGCCACTCGTCCTCGTTCGGTCGGGCAAAATCTGCGGCGAGGGCCAGGTCGGTCATTGGGAGAGTTCCATCGGGCAGCGATTGTCTTCGATCGTTCTAGAGGGACCGGCCCGGCCCGCCAATACCCACCGAGAGACGTGCTTGCTGGTTGCGGGGCGCGCGCCCACCGGCCCACAATCGTCGTATCCCGCCCAGAAGCCCAGAGGAGACCTCATGGCCCGCCTGCCCTACATCGAGAAGTCCGCTCTCGCTCCGGAGAACCAGGACCTCCTGAAGCGCGAGATCACGCTTTTCAAGTGCATGGTACATAGTCCGAACGCCGCCCGCGCTTTCCAGGGCCTCGGTGGCTTCATTCGCCACAAGAGCCGGCTCGACCCGCGGCTGCGTGAGATTGCAATTCTTGCTGTCGGCTGGATCACCCAGGCCCCTTATGAGTGGTCTCATCACGTCAAGATCGGCCAGGATTTCGGCGTCAGCGAGGATGATATTCGGGGGCTCATCGCCGAATGTGACGGCAAGTCGAGCGGCCTCGAGCCCGTTGCCCGTCTGATCGTCGAGGCGGCGCGCGAGATGACCCGCGATCTTGCCGTCTCCGATGCGACCTTTGAAAAGCTGAAGGCGAGTTTCGATAGCGAGTGTCTGACCGACCTCGTGATCACGATGGCATTTTACAACGCCGTCGTTCGCTATCTCGGCACCATGCGGATCGATGTGGAGCCGGAATATCAACCCTATCTCGACAAATTCCCCTTGAAGAGCCCCATGTACTGATCGCTTCCGGACCTGGATTATTGGCTGCTCCTGGCACGAGGCGCGGGGTCGGGCGAAATCAGGGTTGATTTGGCCGGGCCTCGTGACTACGCTCGCTTTCGAAAAGAATGGCGGAAAACCGCCACATTCCGTCTCCGGCTGCGTGAGGCCGGGTGAAAAGAAGCCCAGGGAGGAAGGCGATCGTGAAATCTTTCGTCGTGTGTTCCGTCGTGGCCGTCGCGGCTGCGGCGTCAGCCAGCATTCCTGCGTTCGCTCAGAAGTCGGGCGGTACGCTACGCATGATCCACCGCGATAACGCGCCGTCCGGATCAATCCACGAGGAAGCAACGAACTCCGTCATCGAACCCTTCATGGGAGTGTTCAACAATCTGGTCATGTTCGATCAGCAAAAGCCGATCAACAGTGACAAGACGATCGTGCCGGATCTGGCCACCAGCTGGTCTTGGAACGACAACAAGACCAAGCTGACGTTCAAGTTGCACGAAGGCGTCAAATGGCACGATGGCAAGCCTTTCTCCAGTGCCGACGTCAAGTGTACGTTCGATTTGCTGCTAGGTAAGGCCAAGGACCGCTTTCGTAAGAACCCGCGCCGCGTCTGGTATCACAATTTGAAAGACGTCGCCGCGAATGGCGCGACGGAGGTGTCGTTCACGCTCGAGAAGCCGCAACCGAGCTTCCTCAGTCTGCTCGCTTCGGGCTATACGCCGATTTACCCGTGTCACGTCGATGCGCAGACGATGCGCACTGCCCCCATCGGCACCGGCCCGTTCAAGTTCGTCGAATGGAAACGCAACGAGACGATGAAATTCGTCAAGAACCCGGATTATTTCAAGAAGGGCAAGCCCTATCTGGATGCGATCGAATGGACCATTATCCCTAGCCGCTCGACGCGCATGTTGGCCTTCGAGGCCGGCGATCAGGACGTGACTTTTGGTTCCGATGTCACGGTTCCGTTGCTCAAGGACGTGAAGGCGAAGGCGCCGAACGCGGTGTGCGATCTGCATCCGACGAATGTTTCGACCAATCTCATCGTCAACAGCGAAAAGCCTCCCTTCGATAGTCCGAAGATCCGGCGGGCGATGGATATGGCGCTCGATCGCGACGCCTTCATCACCATTCTGAGCGAGGGGAAGAACGACAAGGCCGGCGCAATGCTGCCCGCGCCCGAGGGCCAATGGGGGTTCACCAAGGAGCAACTCGCCAAGATCCCGGGCTACGGCTCGGGCGCTGAGGTCGAGAAATCACGCGCCGAGGCGAAAAAGATCATGGAAGGGCTGGGCTACTCCGAATCCAACCCCCTGAAAGTCACGGTGTCGACCCGCAATATCGCCGTCTACCGCGATCCGGCCGTCATCCTGATCGACCAGCTCAAGTCGATCCATATCGAAGGCGAGCTCGAGGTCGTCGACACGTCGATCTGGCACGCGAAAGTGGCCCGAAAGGACTACTCGGTCGGCCTGAACCTTACCGGCATTGGCGTCGATGACCCGGACGCGGCCCTCGTCGAGAACTATACGTGTAAATCCGAGCGTAATTATACGAAGTATTGCAATCCCGAGGTCGAGAAAGCGATCTTTGCTCAGTCGAGCGAGCTCGATCCGGAGAAACGCCACGAGATGGTTCTCGACATTCAGCGCAAGTTGATCGCAGACGTTGCGCGCCCCATCATCTTCTATGGGCGCACCGCAACGTGTTGGCAGCCTTACGTCAAAGGTCTCGTGCCGCACCATAATTCCATCTACAACGGTGCGCGCTACGAGGATGTTTGGCTCGACAAGTAGTGGGGTCGCGCCGCGGTGTCTGTTGGAGGTTGCCTGCCTGCATCCGGCAAGATAGCTTGCGGTCGCGAATAGAGTATCGGTCCGTTCCGCTGGTCGCGGGGAGCGCGAGCAGGGTGCGGACCGCTTTGTCTCGGGAGGACGTATGAGAACTGCATCCACGCTGGCGGCGGCCCTGGCCGTTTCGCTGGCTGCCGCCGGATCGGCCTCGGCCCAGAAGAACGGCGGCACCCTCAAGATCCAGCACCGCGATAATCCCGCGTCGCTGTCGATCCTCGAGGAGTCGACCGTCTCCGTTCAAATGCCCGCGATGGCGATCTTCAATAATCTCGTGCTCTTCGATCAGCAGAAGCCGCTGCAATCGATGGAGACGATCGTCCCCGAGCTCGCTGCGAGCTGGGCATGGGATGCGAGCAAGACCAAGCTCACCTTCAAGCTGCGTGAAGGAGTCAAGTTTCACGACGGCAAGCCGTTCACCTCGGCCGACGTCAAGTGCACGTTTGACCTTCTCCTCGGCAAGTCCAAGGACCGCTTGCGGAAGAACCCCCGCGCAATCTGGTATCGCAATGTGAAGGAGGTGACGGTCAACGGCCCGACCGAGGCGACATTCGTACTGGGAAAGCCGCAGCCCGCCATCCTGATGATGCTCGCGAGCGGCTATTCGCCCATCTATCCGTGTCACGTGTCCGCCAAGGACATGCGCACCAAGCCGATCGGAACCGGGCCCTTCAAGTTCGTCGAGTTCAAGGGCAATGAGAGCATCAAGCTCGTCAGGAACCCTGACTATTGGCGCAAGGGCAAGCCCCACGTCGATGCGATCGAGTTCCGCATCATCCCCAACCGTTCGACGCGCATGCTCTCTTTCGTCGCCAAAGAGTTCGACATGACGTTCTCGAGCGACGTGACCATCCCGCTATACAAGGACGTGAAGGCGCAGGCGCCGGATGCCGTTTGCGACATCCATCCCCAATACGTCAGCCGCAACCTGATCGTGAACTCGAAGGCGGCGCCCTTCGACAACCCCAAGATCAGGAAAGCCATGGCGCTTGCCATCGACCGCAAGGCCTTCATCGACATCCTGACCGAGGGAAAAGGCTCGATGGGCGGCGCCATGCTTCCGGGTCCAGAAGGCCTTTGGGGCATGCCGAAGGACGTTCTGGAGAAGTTGACCGGCTACGGGCCAGATGTCGCCAAGAACCAGGAGGAAGCCCGCAAGATCATGACCGAGCTCGGCTACTCGGCCGACAAGCCCCTGAAGGTCAAGATCTCGACCCGCAATATCGCGATCTATCGTGATCCCGCTGTTATCCTCATCGATCAGCTGAAGAAGATCTTTATCGAGGGCGAGCTGGAGGTCGTCGATACCTCGCAGTGGCACGCGAAGGTCGCTCGGCGCGATTACTCCGTCGGCATGAATTTGACCGGCGTAGGTGCGGACGATCCCGACATCAACTTCGTCGAGAATTACACCTGCAAGTCCGAGCGCAATTACACCCAGTACTGCAATCCCGAGGTCGAGAAGCTGATCGACGAGCAGTCCGCCGAGAGCGACGTCGAGAAGCGCAAGAAGCTCGTCTGGAAGATCGAGGAGATGCTGAACGAGGACGTCGCGCGTCCCATCATCTACCACGACAAGGCCTACCACTGCCGCCATCCGTGGGTGAAGGGCTTTGTCACCCACGCGAACAGCATCTACAGCAACTGGCGTCTCGAGGACGTTTGGCTCGACAAATAGTCCAGGGCAGTCGAAAGTGAGGCTGCAGCGCGAGTATCGTTCGCGCTGCAGCCGCTCGTCGCCGCGAAGCGATGGGCAAGAAGGAGCCCGTCGTATCGGGAATCCTGACAAGAACGGCCCCGAATGGGGTGTCCGGGAAACGCTGCTTCAAAGGGAGTGAAAGCGGTGGGCGCTTATCTGATCCGTCGTTTTCTGCTGATGATCCTGACGCTGTTCGGGATGTCGATCCTCATTTTTGTGATGCTTCGTCTCGTCCCCGGCAACATCAGCGACATCCTCTTCGATGCCGCCGGCATGGTGAACCCGGACGACAAGGCACGCCTCGAGGCGGAGCTCGGCCTCGATCAGCCCATCATCGTCCAGTACACCACTTGGATTAAGGGGCTGCTGACCGGCGACCTCGGCTACGCCTATGTCTCGGAGAAGCCGGCCCTTGACGAGATCCTGCCGCGCATCCCGGTCACCGCAAAGCTAGCCGGGCTTGCCCTCCTCTTCTCGGTTTTGATCGGCGTACCCCTCGGTGTCATCTCCGCCGTCAAACAGGACTCCGTGCTTGACTACGCCTTGCGCGTTTTCAGCCTGAGCGGCCTGTCTCTGCCTTCGTTCTGGCTCGGCCTTCTGATCCTGATGGCATTCGTACAGTATCTGGGCTGGATCCCGATTTATACCGACAAACCGGAGACCATCTGGCACGAGGTCGGGCTGCTGAGCATACCGGCGCTGGCGGTCGGCTTCCGTGCTTCGGCACTGATCATGCGCCTGACGCGCTCTTCGATGCTCGAGGTGCTGCGCCAGGACTACATTCGAACTGCCCGCGCCAAGGGAGCCTCGAACAACTCCGTCAACTACAACCACGCACTTCGCAATGCCGTGCTCCCCGTGATTACGATCATCGGCATCGAGGCAGCCTTCCTCATCGGCGGCTTGATCGTGACCGAGACCGTGTTCAACATTCCGGGTGTAGCTCGCTTCCTGGTCGAGGCGATCCGCTGGCGTGACTACCCGATTGTCCAAAACCTCGTGATGTTCATCGCGATCGTCACCGTTGTCGTGAACTTCCTGGTCGACATGGCCTATGTCGTGCTCGACCCGCGCATCAAGTACGACGATTGAGGCTCGTGCCGGAGAACTGCCATGGCAACCATCGACCATCAGGCCGAGCTGAAACGCGCAGGCGCCAACATCGACAGCGCCTGGTCACGCTTCGCCTACTACGTCCGCCGCTATCCGCTCGGTGCCGCCGGCGCTTTGATCGTGATCGCCTTCGTCATAATCGCGGTCTTTGCTCCTGTTTTCACCGGCTTTGATCCGACCTCCACGAACCCGCGCACGTCCCTCGCGCCACCGGGAGGCGAGCACGTTCTTGGCGCCGATTTCATGGGCCGCGATATGTGGGCGCGCATTGTCTACGGCGCCCGCATTTCGCTGATGGTCGGCATCGGCTCGACCGTGGTCGGCTGTTTCTTCGGTGTCATCATCGGGCTCCTGTCCGGCTACTACGGGGGCTGGTTGGACCTGATCACGCAGCGCTTCATCGACATCATGCAGGCCCTGCCCCTGCTGGTCATGGCCCTGCTAATGGCCGCCTCGCTCGGCCCGTCGCTGACGAACACGATTATCGCGATTTCCATCCCGATAGTTCCGCACGTCGCGCGCGTCATCCGCTCGAACACATTGGCCCTGCGCGAGATGCCGTACGTCGAAGCGGCAAAAGCAGTCGGCATGGGCGAGACCAAGATCGCCTTCCGCCACATCCTTCCGAACACCATCGCGCCACTCATCGTGCTAGGCACCGCACAGCTCGGTTCCGCGATCCTGACCGAGGCCTCCCTTTCGTTCCTGGGGCTCGGCGTCCCGGAGCCACATCCGTCCTGGGGCCGCATGCTGTCGGAATCGGCCGCCGAGTATGTCCGCACGGCGCCATGGCTGGTGATTTTCCCCGGCCTTGCAATCAGTTTGGCCGTGTTCGGAACCAACCTTCTGGGTGATGCCGTACGTGACATCCTCGACCCGAGACAGCGCAGCTAGCGCGCCGTGGCCAGCCGACCGGCCGACTGGACATTTCAGGAGATGAGACGGTGACATCCGTTGAGACCGCGACAGCGCGAGGTGGGACCGCTTCGCAGCAGGACATCGCCGCCGGGAAGGCCGTGGACGCGCCTCTCCTTTCCGTCGCCGATCTCAAGACCTATTTCTTCACCCGGCAGGGCCTCGTCAAAGCTGTCGATGGCGTGTCTTTCGAATTGGTGCGGGGCGAGACGCTCGCCATCGTCGGCGAGTCTGGCTGCGGCAAGAGCATCACCGCTTTGTCGCTGATGCGGCTGGTGCCGGATCCGCCGGGCCGGATTCTCGAGGGCAGCCGCATCGTGCTCGACGGGACGGATCTCCTCGCCCTCGGCGAAGCCGAGATGCGCAAGGTCCGCGGCAACGACATCTCGATGATCTTCCAGGAGCCGATGACTTCGCTCAACCCGGTCATGACCATCGGGGCGCAGATCGGCGAGGTGCTCACGCTGCATCAGGGCATGAGCAAGAAGGAGGCCGAGGAAAAGGCCGTCGAGATGCTCCGTCTCGTCAAGATCCCATCGCCGGAGCAGCGCGTAAGGGAATATCCGCACCAGCTTTCGGGTGGCATGCGCCAGCGCGTGATGATCGCCATTGCGCTCGCCTGCAATCCCAAGGTTCTTATCGCGGACGAGCCGACCACCGCTCTAGACGTGACGATCCAGGCGCAGATCCTCGACCTCATCGTCGAGCTGCAGAAGAAGCTCGGCACTGCCGTCATCCTGATCACGCACGACCTCGGCGTCGTCGCCGAGACGGCGCAGCGCGTCATTGTGATGTATGCCGGTCGGAAGGTGGAGGAAGCTCCTGTCGAGGAGTTGTTTGCGCGCTCTCTACATCCTTACACCCGCGGCCTGATGGCCTCGATCCCGCGCCTCGACTTGATCCGCGGCGCCGGTGATGCGAGCCCCGAGCGCCTGCAGGAGATTCCGGGCATAGTGCCGCCACTCTACGCACTCCCGAAGGGGTGCGTTTTCGCGCCGCGATGCCCTTTGGCCGATGATCACTGCCGCCAGAATTATCCGAGCTACGAGGAGAAGGCGCCCGATCATTGGGTCGCCTGCTGGAAGTCCGACAAGGTCGCCGGAGGCAACAATGGCTGAGACGCGCGAGCACGATCTCCCGATTGCCCCGGCCAGCCCCTCACCTGCGAGCGCTTCGGCAGCAACCAATGCCCACGGCGCAGGGGCGCCTGTCCTCGAGGTGCGCAATCTGAAGAAGCACTTTCCTGTCAAGAAGGGCTTGCTGCGCCACACGGTGGGTCATGTCTATGCCGTCGACGGCGTGAGCTTCGCCATTGGCAGGGGCGAGACCATCGGTCTTGTTGGCGAGTCAGGGTGCGGGAAATCCACGGTGGGACGGACGCTTCTCCGCCTCATCGAGCCGACCGACGGTCAGATCCTCATCGACGGAAAGGACGTCACGCATCTGTCGCGCGAGGAATTCAGGCCCTATCGGCGGGAAATGCAGATCATCTTCCAGGATCCGTTCTCGTCTCTCGACCCCCGCATGACGGCAGGTCAGATCGTGTCGGAGCCGCTGGAGGTCCACGGTCAGGGGACGCGCGCGTCGCGTCGTGAGCGCGTTGCGGAGCTCTTCGGACGTGTGGGCCTGCGCGCGCAGCAGATGGACAACTTTCCGCACCAGTTTTCGGGCGGACAGCGCCAGCGCATCGGTATCGCCAGGGCCCTCGCTCTCAACCCCAAGCTCATCATCGGCGACGAGCCGGTCTCGGCCCTTGACGTGTCGATCCAGGCCCAGGTCATCAACATCTTGATGGACCTGCAGAAGGATCTCGGCCTCTCCTACCTGTTCATTTCGCACAACCTCGCGGTCGTCGAGCACATCTCGCATCGGATCGCGGTCATGTACTTGGGACGGATCGTCGAGTACGCGGACAAGAAGACCATCTTCACCATGCCGCGCCATCCCTACACCGAGGCGCTGCTGTCTGCAGTCCCTGTCCCGGACCCCTCGATAAAGCGGAAGAAGATCGTACTCGAGGGGGACGTGCCGAGCCCGGTTCATCCCCCTTCCGGTTGCCATTTCCACACGCGCTGCCCCATCGCCCAGCCACAGTGCAAAGTCGAGGCACCGAAGCTGGTCGAGAAGGGGCCGGGGCACTTCGCGGCTTGTCACCTGCGCTAGCGCGGGGCGGCGCGGCAAAGGTCGTCTCTCCCGCTTCCCACCGCTGCGCAGTGTGCTAACGTCCGGACAAATAGCGAGAGGACGCGGCATGCCCGCTCGGGCGGACGGTTGCGTCCCAAAACCCGAGGGAGTGCCCCATGGAAGTCCAGACGCAAACGCCCGGCGCGGAAGCGGTCACGCGCGGCCTCGCCAACTGGTCGGCCGGTTTCAGGTCGAACGCCGCCACCACCTCCGCTGACCGGTGGGCGCGCCATGCCTTGCTCGACTGGTTTGCCGTCACCATCGCCGGCGCGAAGGAGCCGCTCGCCGGGATCTTGGCCGAGGAGTTCAAGGCGTCGACGTCGGGCCCTTGCACCATCATCGCCTCGGGCACGAAAGCCTCCCTCCACGACGCAGCTCTCGTCAACGGCGCCGTTTCCCACGCGCTCGACTACGATGACGTCAATCGCCTCATGCACGGACATCCGACCGTGCCGGTCGCAGCGTCGGCGCTGGCGCTCGGCGAGATGCTCGGCAAGAGCGGCCGCGACGTGCTCACCGCCTTCATTGCTGGCTACGAGGTCGAGTGCCGCCTCGGCGACATGTGCGGTGACGGTCATTACGAGCACGGTTTCCACGCGACGGGCACCATGGGCACGTTCGGCGCGGCCGCGGCGGCGGCGAACCTTCTCGGCCTCGATGCAGAGCGCACCGCCATGGCTCTCGGTATCGCCGCATCCGAGGCAGCCGGCCTCAAGATCAACTTCGGCACGATGACGAAGCCCCTCCATGCGGGAAAGGCTGCACAGAACGGTCTCGTCGCGGCACGCATAGCAGCGCGTGGCTTCACGGCACGGCCGGACGCCATCGAGGCGCCCCAGGGCTTCCTGCAGACGCAGGCTCCCGGTTGGAAGGCCGAGCCGGTGCGCCCAGATCCAAAGGCGCCGATGGCCGTCGAGGAAAACCTCTTCAAGTACCACGCGGCGTGCTATTTGACGCATTCGCCGATCGAGGCGATCCGCGAGCTCAAGCGCCAGCACAACATCGGTCCTGACGACGTGAAGCTGATGACGCTGCACATCGACCCGGGCCACCTCAAGGTGTGCTGCATTCCGGAGCCCAAGACCGGCCTCGAGATCAAGTTCGCGCTGCCGCATCTCGCCGGCATGGCGCTCGCGGGCGCCGACACCGCGGCGCTCGGCACCTACTCGGACGAGAACGCGAAGGATCCGCGCTACATCGCAATCCGTGAGCGGGTGAAGCTGGCGCCCGAGCCGCGCGATGGCCGCGCACGCCATGGGGCCGACGTGACGATGCAGCTCAATGACGGACGTGAGGTTCGCGTCTCCTACAATGTCGGCATTCCGGCGACGGACGTTGACGGTCAGGAAGCCAAGCTGGTCGCCAAGTTCAACGCGCTCGCCGAGCCCGTGATTGGCCGCGCCAAGGCCAAGACTGCGCTCGACATGATCATGCGCTTCGAGCAGCTCCCGAGCCTGAAGGGGCTGATGGAGGCAGTGGCCTGATCGACGCGGCCTGGGCCGCCGGCCCTGGCCGTCGGAGTGTGAGGGGCCGGAGGCCGCTCGCGATTTGCCCCGTAGGGAGACCACAGGCATGGCCGCAATCGAGAAAGCCTACCGCCTCGACGATAAGCCCGCGATCGTGGTCGGCTCTGGCAACGGCATCGGCCGCGCCATCGCCTTGGCCTTCGGTGCTGCTGGCGCACATGTCGCTTGCCTGGACCTCGACCCTGCCGCAGCGGACCGCGTGGCGTCCGAGATCATGACCGCAGGCGGCAAGGCGATCGCCATCCGCTGCGATGTCGCGAGTGAAACCTCCGTTGCCGAGGCGGTCGCCGCCGCAATCGCGACGATTGGACCGCCACGCGTGCTCGTCAACGGCGCTGCGTTGCACGATCCTTCCGGCACCATAGTTGAGGTCACTCCGCACTGGTGGAATGCCGTTCTCGCCGTCAACTTGACTGGTGCCTATCTCGTCAGTCGTTCGGTGATTCCACACATGGCGGCGGCTGGCGGCGGATCGATTATCCATATCGCTTCGCAAATGGGGAGAGTGGGTGCCGCTGGACGCGCCGCCTACACGGCCACGAAGGGTGCCCTCATCCAACTCGCCAAGACCATGGCACTCGACCACGCCAAGGAGAGGATCCGCGTCAACACACTGTCGCCCGGTGCCGTCGAGACGCAGCGCCTCGAGTATCGCTGGGGCGACATGGCGAAGGCGCGTGAGATGTCGGGGCCTCTGCATCCCATCGGTCGCCTCGGCCAGCCGGACGAGATAGCCCTTGCAGCGCTTTATCTCGCGAGCGATGCGTCGGCCTTCATGACGGGGTCGGATCTTTTGATTGACGGAGGCTATACCGCCATTTGAGCGCCCGGCGCGGCCTCCGCTATTTCGTCACGCCGTCGACATAGAGCCACCGGCCTCCTTCGCGCACGAAACGCGAAGCTTCGTGCAGGCTGTCGACGCGGCCGCCCCTTCGCGAACGTGCAACGAACTCGACCGTCGCCTCGTCGCCACTCTCGTGCGCCGTAAGCACCCGCAGCTGAACCCACTCTTCCTCGGGCACGAAATCGACGTGCTGCGGTCGGGTGGAGGGATGCCAGGTCGCCAGCAAATAGCGGGCATTTCTCATCGCGAACGCTGAATAGCGCGATCGCATCAGCGCTTCGGCCGAAGGTGCGGCCCGCGTGCCCCTATGGAAGGGGCCGCAGCACTCGGCATACTCTGTGGTCTCGCTCTTCTTGCGGCAGGGACAGCGCACATTGTCTCCTATCGCTTGAGCGTCCGGCCGGTCTTTCGTTCGAGACGCGCAAGAAGCCGGTCGAGTTCAGCCAGATCGGACTGATCGAGCTTCGGCCCCGGCGCTCTCACCGCAGACGAGGCAATCGCGCCGCGTCGCCTGAGGATTTCCTTGCGGATGGCAAGGCCTATGCCGGGCTGAAGCTCATGGCGAATGACCGGCAGGTAGAGGTCGTTCAGATCCTCGGCCTCCTCCGGCTTGCCCGCGCGGAACAAGCGATCCATCTCAACAAGCATTTCCGGGAAAGCGAAGCCGGTCATCGCGCCGTCCGCGCCTCGTAGGTACTCCTGAGGCAGGTGAATGCCGCCATTGCCGCAGAGGATGGAGATGTGCCGGCGCTCCTTCCCGTCGCAAAGCTTGCGGATGGCGGACAGTTTTCTGAGGCCCGGCGCCTCTTCGTGCTTGAACATGACGACCTGCTCGAAGCGATCCACCAGCCCCGCAAAGCACGCCGCCGAGAACCACACACCCGACAACTGCGGATAGTCCTGCACGCAAACCGGGATCGAGCGTCCGAGCGCGGTCAGAACGCCCGACATGTATCCCGTCACGGCCTCGTCGGTCTTCAATCCTGAGATCGGCATCACCATCACGCCCGCCGCGCCCGCCTCCATCGCGCCTCCCGCCAGCTTGACGAGCTGGTCGGTGCCGGGGTTCGAGACGCCGACGACGACCGGGATGCGGCCGCGGGTGGCTGCCAAAAAGCGCTTCGCCACCTCCATCGTCTCGCTTTCTGCAAGCTTCTGGAACTCGCCCATCACGCCGAGGATGGTCATGCCATCGACGCCGCAGCCGAGGTAGAACTCGACCAACCGGTCGATCGAGCCGAAATCGATAGCACCCGTATCGGTAAACGGCGTGGCGGCAATGACGTAAACGCCTTTGGCGTCGGCAGAGAGCAGGGCGGGCATGAGCACTCCATGGATTGGATCGGCCCGAGAATGCCCGAGTGTCAGGCGCGTGCGCAACCCGGCGGGCTCGAGACTTCTCCAGTGCGTGTTCGCCTACCGAGAGGGAGGCGGACTGGCGCGGAAGCGCGAGATAGCGTATTGAACCGGCTCCTGAACCCGGACTTGCGTCCGGAGCGCGCCATCTCGTTGCGCTCTACAAATCGGAGATACATCTCATGAGCCCGTCTCGCCGGCTGCGCGAGGGCCTGGTCTTCTTGGCCCTGTTCGCGCTTACCATCCCCGCCGCCAACTGGTTGATAGGCAACGTCGGCACCAAGTGTGTGCCGAGCGGACCGTGTCTCTTGCCGGTAGCGCCTGGCGTGATGGCGCCTTCTGGCGTGATCACCATCGGCCTGGCGCTCGTCTTGCGGGACCTCGTGCAACGCCGGCTCGGTGTCCGTTGGGCGATCGGAGCCATCATTGTCGGAGCTCTGCTCTCCGGTCTCGTCGCTCCCCCCAAGCTGGTGGTTGCCTCGGCTGCCGCCTTTCTGGTCGCCGAAATGGCCGACCTTGCCGTATTCACGCCTCTGCAGAAGCGGGGGCTCGTGCTGGCCGTTCTCGCCTCGAGTGTCGTCGGACTGGTCGTCGACTCCATGCTCTTCCTGCAACTCGCCTTCGGCAGCCTGGACTTTCTGACGGGGCAGGTTCTGGGCAAGGCTTGGATGGTCATGCTGTCCCTGCCGTTCGTCGCTTGGGTGAGGCGCCGCGACGAGCGGCTCGGCATCGAGCCGGCTTGAGGGTGCCATGGCGAGCAGAAGAACTGACACCACGACGCAGCTTGGGAAATCCGTCTCTCCGCCGGAACGGCCCGAGGCCGCAGTGCTCGACAGAGTGCCCAATCCTCACCCCGATACCCTCTACGTCGCCCGCTTCACGGCGCCCGAGTTCACCTCGCTTTGCCCGGTTACGGGACAGCCGGATTTCGCGCATCTTGTCATCGACTACGTGCCGGACAAGTGGCTGCTCGAGTCGAAGTCGCTGAAACTTTTCCTCGCCGCCTTCCGCAATCACGGCGCTTTCCACGAAGATTGCACCGTGGCCATTGGAAAGCGCATCGCGGGCATTGTAACCCCCCGCTTCCTGAGGATCGGCGGTTACTGGTATCCACGCGGCGGCATTCCGATCGACGTGTTCTGGCAGACCGGCACGTGCCCGGAGGGCGTGTGGTTGCCCGATCAGGGCGTCGAACCCTATCGCGGACGCGGTTGAACTTGGCCCTGAAGCCGCGTCGGCCTTACATGGGCAGCCGCGCGACTTGATGCGTGAAGTAGTTGTCGATCGCTGTCACGAGCGAGTCGGCGACCTTTCGCCGCCAAGCGTCCGATTTGAGATTGGCTGCGTCGTGCTTGTTGGTCACATACGCGAGCTCGACGAGGACAGACGGAACCTTCGCCGTCTTCAGCACACGAAACGCCGCCGAGCGATCCGGATTGTTCATCATCGGCGTCGCGTCGCCCATGAACTCGATGATGGAGCGAGCGAACACGTTCGTGCGCTCGTGGGTCACCGCCACCTCGCGCTGGGCAAGATCGGCGAGAAAGCCCTTCACCGCGTTCGTATCAGCAACTTCGATGCGCTTGATCGCCTGCAACTCGGTCTCTGAAAGCACGTTGCGGGCGACTTCACTTGCCGCCGACCGCTGCAACTCATTGGCCACGCGGTCGCGGAGCGAATAGATCGTCGCGCCGCTGGCTTTCGAGCCAGCGTAATCGGCGTGGATCGCCATGAATAATGACGCCCGGTGACGCTCGGCAAAGTCGCGTCGCGCGTCGAGTTCGACAAACGTGTCGTCGTTTCGGGTCATGAGAACATTGTAGCGGCCTGTCGCCTTGAGGCGATCACGAAGCACGAGTGAGAACGCGAGGACGACGTCCTTCTCGATCGTACCAGCACGCCGGGCACCGCTGTCGTGGCCGCCGTGGCCGGGATCGAGCACGATGGTCGGCCGGAATGCCATGGCCGCACGCTCAGCCGGCTTTTTGGCAGGCCGCGGTAGCGGGGGCTGAATGGAGCCCAGCCCCGCCCCGCCGATTTTCGTGCTTGCCAAGCTCTTGGCGAGGCCCGGCTTGAGCGCGCTGAGCGGCACGATTTCGAGCACCAGATGGGAAGACCGGCCGTTTTCACCACGCTCGATAGCGGCCTTCTCGACCACGACCGGCGCTGTCACGTCGATCACCACCCTGAGCCGTCCCGGTGCGGCCAGCCCACCACGAAACCCGCGTACCAGCCCGACCGCTCCTCCCGTCGGATGCGGCGGCAGATCGATGCGCACGTCGGGAAGATCGACCACAACGCGATTCGGGTGGCTCAACGCGGACACTTCGAACGGTGTCGTCCGCTCGAGTGCGATGACGAACCGTGTGCGCAACCGCGCTGCGTCCAGCCTGTCGCTCGCGGGGCGGGATATGGCCGGCTCCACGGGGAGCATGGCCATCGCAGCAAATAGCATTAGCACCACGGCCCGGCCGATGCCGGTACGCCGCGCTCTGTTCGAGCTCATTACGTTCGACCCCCGTCTTACGCACTACTGCCCGCTCTGCGAGGCGGAGAAAGATCGCTCACGAAAGTGGCATTTTGCGGGAACTCGTCTTACCGAATCGGTAAATGCGAATGGTTGATACTTCGTTAACGTACTGATGCCTGCCGACCGGTCGCCCGTTGCGGCTCGGTTCCGACACGGATCTCGTAAAGCCGCCAGGAGCCGCCCGACGCCTCGTAGGCGAGGGCGAACCGGAGTAGGTCCCCGCCAAGCAGATAGGCGCCCGAAAGCCGCAGCCTGCCATCCTGGCCGATGGCGGGCAGTGCACTCCATTCGGGAGGGCTTAGAGCTGCCACGCTCAGGTCCAGCGCGCGCGCCCTGTGCACTGAGAAAGCCTCGGCCAGCCCGTCTGGACTGTTGGCCGCCTGGAAAGACGGGGAGGCCAGCATTCTGAAGACCGAGTAGTTGCCGGTTCGGTTTGCATCGTCGAGCGCCATCAGGGTAGAGCGCACGAGGTAGACTGCGGCTTCGCTGGCCGATGCCGCAGGCGGAACAGCAGGACTCGGCGCAAACCGCGCGATGGTCTGTCCGATTGGACCTCCTGCGCCGAGTACGAGGGCGAAGCCGAGCGAAGCTGCCGCGGCCACTGCAGCGGCGAGAGTCGGGGCCCCTCGACGTCGCCGCGACGGAGTTGGGCGTTGACGCGCCGGCAGCCGTAAAGGGGTCGCACCAGACTTCGAGGAAGATGCGGAAGTGGGCGCAAGCGAGAGTTGTCGGTCCATGGTCGCTATCGCTCCCCCTGCCTTATTTCCAGCTCAGTTGCACGCCGACGCGACCGCCCATCGAGCCATCGGCAAGCCCGACGCCCAGCCCCCCTCCGATCGCCAGCGTTTCCCCGCCTCCGAATAGATTGCGGTCGAGCACGCCGAGCATCGAGATGCCGAGCGCACTATGCCCCTCGAAGTTGCCCCAATTGACGCGCATGGCGAAACTGTCGCCGGCCGTGAGCGCCGGATCGGCCAATGACAGCGCGACAGCTACCCCTTCCAGCGCCATTTCGGTCCGCTGCTCGACGCGTCCCATTCGGCTATCCAGAGCCTGGATCTGGCTGGCGTAGGCGTCGAAGTGGCTTTCGAGCATTCCGATCCGCTGCTCGTGATCCTGAGTCGTCGTCGTCAAGCTCGCAATGGCCGTGCTGTTCGTCGCGATGTTGGCCTTGTTGGTGGCGATGTCGCCCGTGTTCGTCGCGACCTGGCCCTCGGTCGTGGTCATCCGCCCCTGCAGGCTCGTGATGTCCGTCCTGTTCGCGGCGATATTCGTTGTGTTTTGCGTGATGTTGGTGGTGTTCGTCGCGATATTGGCCTTGTTGGTGGCGATGTCGCTCGTGTTCGTCGCGACCTGGCCCGCTGTCGTGCTTATCTGCCCTTGCAGGGTGTTGATGTCAGTTCGGTTGATCGCAATGTTATTAGTGTTGTTTGCGATGTTGCTCGTGTTCGTTGCTATCTGCCCTTCCGTGCTCGTCACTCGGACGTCGAGGCTGGAGATGGCGGCTTCGTTCGCGGCGACTCGATTGAAGGTCGAGCCGCCGTCGCTCGCCAGGTTTCCAGCTGCATCGGTGGTCACGAGAGCCAAGTTGCCGGATTGCGCCGATGCGCTCGCAGCCGAGGCGACGCCTGCGAATGTGTAGGTGCTACCGCCAGTGCCGAACATCTGCTGGTTTGCGCGCGTCGTCGTGGCGCCAGCACCGAGAGCCACGGCATTGTCGTGAGCTGATGCTGCGCCCGTTCCGATCGCAAGTGCCGAAACCCCAGTCGCAGAGGCGCCGAAACCGAAAGCGGCGGCATTCTCACCTTCGGCTGACGCCGACGCGCCGACGGCGATTGCACCGCTGGCGCTCGCCATTGTCGAGGCTCCGAGAGCCGTCGCTTGGGCCGCAGTCGCCCGGGCCGCGCCACCGAACGCTGACGCGTTGGCGCCCGAGCTTCGCGCGGCGCGCCCGACCGCCGTTGAATTTTCTCCTGCAGCGGAAGACGTGTAGCCGATCGCTGTCGAATTGATACCCTGGGCGAAGGAAGATGAACCCACTGAAGTGGCGTTCGTTGCCGTGGCTTGTGCCGCGGTGCCAAGGGCGGTCCCATTGATAGCGTCGGAGAGCGTGCCCGCGCCGAGGGCCACCCCATTGGCTTGCCAGGCGCCTGACGAGGCGCCAATTGCCGTCGAATTACCGGATTGGGCCTGCGCCGCGGCGCCGACGGCGGTGGCATTGTCCCCGCGGCCAAGGGCGAGATTTCCGAATGAGCTCGAGTTCGCTCCGAGCGCCAGAGACTGCGCACCAAAGGCCGAAGTCCCCGTATTGATGGCGCTCGCGGAGGGGCCGCAGGCAGTGGAGAGAGACCCCGCCGCGCTCGCGTCGCCGCCCAGGCCGATACCTCCGTACTGCGAGCAGATGAATTGCGCGCTCGCTACCGCGGGCAGCATCGACCATGCGATGCCGAGGGCTGCTGCTGAGACTGCTAATGTCCTCGTCGGATTTGAGGCCGATGCCAGTACCGTTGGCTGGGAGGCGGGCGGCGGGCACCCGGCATCGGCCTTCGCGGCGGGCGCCGCGGAAAAGGGAGTACGCAAGACACAACTCCAACTATGCAAGGACCCCGGTACCGAGCACCTGGAATGGACTCCGCCCCGGCGGATTTGGCTGGCGCCCATCCGATGCGAATTATTCAATCTAAAATTGCTTAAAAAACAGATAACAACCATAAATTGTGTTACGGGGCGCCTCGTTGACTTCACCTGCGTCGTCCGCGTGCGCACCACGAACGAATGTTGATGCATCGCGAGGCAAGCTGGTTTGCGCAGAAATTAGGCGTGCCTGTTTTCCAGGCTGAAGAATGCCGATCCTTTGGTCGGGTCCAGCAATGCGCGTTAAGATGACAATCCTGGTATGTGCGTGGAAATCGAGATTTTTACAGCCTGTGCCAATATCTTACACCCAATTTCGGGCAGCAAGCACCGATCTGGCACAACGGCTGCAATGGGGCCTTCCGGTAGCAACTGTGCTGTCGGAGGACTTGATGTCGATAACCAGGCGCCGGGTACTCGGGGGAGCCGCCCTGATTGCGTCATTGGCGCTGGGCGGCCCTGCCGCCTTTGCCCAGGACACCATCAAAGTGGGCGTGCTTCACTCCCTCTCGGGAACCATGGCCATCAGCGAGACGACCTTGAAGGACGTTATGCTGATGCTCATTGAAGAGCAGAACAAGAAGGGTGGTCTCCTCGGAAAGAAGCTTGAGGCGGTCGTTGTCGATCCGGCCTCCAACTGGCCCCTCTTTGCCGAAAAGGCCCGCGAGTTGATCTCGCAGAAGAAAGTTGCGGCCGTGTTTGGCTGCTGGACGAGCGTTTCACGAAAGTCCGTTCTTCCGGTCTTCAAAGAGCTCAACAACATCCTCTTCTACCCGGTGCAGTACGAGGGCGAGGAGTCTGAGCGCAACGTCTTTTACACAGGCGCCGCTCCGAACCAGCAGGCGATTCCTGCCGTCGACTACCTCATGTCGAAGGATGGAGGTGAGGTGAAGCGCTGGGTGCTCGCCGGCACCGACTACGTTTACCCGCGCACCACCAACAAGATCCTCGAGGCCTACCTCCTCGCCAAAGGCGTGGCGAAGGAGGACATCATGATCAACTACACGCCTTTCGGGCATTCCGACTGGCAGACCATCGTCGCGGACATCGTCAAGTTCGGATCGGCTGGCAAGAAGACTGCCGTCGTCTCGACCATCAACGGCGACGCCAACGTCCCATTCTACAAGGAGCTTGCCAACAAGGGAGTGAAAGCGACCGACATCCCCGTCGTTGCGTTCTCGGTCGGCGAGGAGGAGCTCGCCGGGGTCGACACCAAGAACCTCATCGGCCACCTAGCGGCCTGGAACTACTTCCAGTCGGTGAAGGACCCGGCCAACGACGAGTTCATCGCTAAGTGGAAAGCGTTCACCAAGAATCCGAAGCGCGTCACCAACGATCCGATGGAAGCGCATGTGATCGGCTTCAACATGTGGGTAAAGGCCGTCGAGAAGGCCAAATCGGTCGAGCCCGACAAGGTCATCGATGCGATCGTCGGCGTCGAGGTGCCGAACCTCACCGGCGGTGTCTCGAAGATGCTTCCGAACCACCACATCACCAAGCCTGTGCTCATCGGTGAGATCCGCGAGGACGGCCAGTTCGACGTCGTCTGGCAGACCAAGGGCCTCGTCCCCGGCGACGCCTGGTCGGACTTCCTGCCAGGCTCGAAGGATCTGGTGTCTGATTGGGTCGGCAAGAAGTGCGGAAACTTCAATACGAAAACGGGCAAGTGCGGAAGCTGACGCGGCGCACTTGAAGGGAAAAGAGCGTTCCACTCGCCCCATCTCGATGGGGGAGTGGAACTGAGGGGGAGCAAGGGGGCCATGCAAGTGCTCATCAAAATGTGCCGGACGGTCCGGATGGCATTTGCAGCGGCGGTTGTCGGCTTGGCGATTGCCGTCGCCTCGTCTGCTGCCCGCGCCGAGGGACTGGAAGCTGGGTTGAAGCGACTGCAGGCTTCGAGCTTTACCGAAACAGCCAAGGCCGTAGAAGAAATAGCTGCCTCCGGCGCGCCGGAGGCAGCAAGCATTCTCGAGGCATTGAGCGAAAGGCGCCTTCTGGTGAACACCGAGTCCGGTCTGGTGGCGATCAGGGACGCGAGCGGCAAGCTTCTCGATGCGCGCGGCCTCGTTCCAATTGTAGGGCCGGCAGCAGGTTTCTCTGCCGTAAGAATCAATAATCGCTTGCGTGGCATGATCGACGCCGCTCTCGGATCCTTGGCGCTGTCGTCGCCGGACCGCGCCAAGCGCATCGAGGCGGCCGATGCCGTCTTCAAGGCGCGAAAACCGTCCGACCTCGCAGCTGTCGATAGGGCGATCGCGCGCGAGAAGGACGCCGCTGTAAAAGCGGCATTGAGCAAGGCGCGCGCCGCGATCCTGTTGTCCACCGCCGATGCTGCTCTCGGCGACAAGCTTTCTGCAGTCTCCGATCTCGGTCGCTTCACCGATATAGACACGCTGGGCCTCCTCAATAAGTCGCTTTCCGTCGCCAAGGAGGCCGAGTTGAGATCCATGCTCGAGACTGCAATCACCCGTATCGAGCATCAGCGCCGTCTTCTAGCGGGCGTACAGAACGTCATCTACGGCTTGTCGCTTGGCTCCGTGCTTCTGCTCGCGGCCATCGGTCTGGCGATCACGTTCGGTGTGATGGGCGTCATCAACATGGCACACGGCGAAATGGTGATGCTCGGTGCTTACACGACATTCGTGGTTCAGGAGGCGTTCCGATCTTGGGCGCCCGCGGCCTTCGACCTCTCGTTGCCGATAGCAATTCCGCTTGCCTTCGCATTCACCGGTCTCGTGGGGATAGCCATCGAGCGCGGTATCATTCGCTTTCTTTACGGTCGCCCGCTTGAAACCTTGCTCGCCACCTGGGGGGTGAGCCTTGCCCTTCAGCAGGCCGTCCGGACCGCTTTCGGCCCAACCAATCGCGAGGTCGGCAATCCGAGCTACATGTCCGGCGGCTTCGAGGTCATGGGCGTATCGATCACCTGGGGGCGCCTTTGGATCATCGTTTTCACTCTCGTGGTCTTTGCCGGACTTCAGTTGGTCCTGCGCGCGACCCGGCTTGGCCTGGAGATGCGCGCTGTCACGCAGAATCGCCGAATGGCGGGGTCTATGGGCATCAGGGCGGCGCGTGTTGACGCGCTAACGTTCGGGCTTGGCTCGGGCATCGCCGGAATTGCTGGCGTCGCCCTCTCCCAGATCGACAACGTCTCCCCCAACCTCGGCCAGTCCTACATCGTCGACAGTTTCATGGTCGTTGTCTTCGGCGGCGTCGGAAACTTGTGGGGCACATTCGTCTCCGCGTTTGCCCTTGGTATTGCGAACAAGATCCTGGAGCCGGTTGCAGGAGCTGTTCTCGCCAAAATCTTCATTCTCGTGCTCCTCATCCTCTTCATCCAGAAGCGGCCGCGCGGCCTCTTTGCTCTCAAGGGACGGGCGGTCGAAGCATGATCACGAAACTGCTCATCGATAGCCTCGACAGGCGCGCGGCGTACTTCTTGGCCTTTCTCGCGCTAGTCTTGTTTGCGGTTCCGGCGCTCAACCTCTTGCTTCCGCCGACATCCCCGCTTCACGTGCCGACCTACGTCGTTTCTCTTCTTGGCAAATACGTCTGCTTCGCCGTTCTCGCCATGGCACTCGATCTTGTCTGGGGATATTGCGGCATCCTGAGCCTTGGCCATGGAGCTTTCTTCGCGCTCGGCGGTTACGCCATGGGCATGTACCTGATGCGCCAGATCGGAACGCGAGGGGTTTACGCTCATCCCGTGCTCCCCGATTTCATGGTGTTCCTGAATTGGAAGGAGCTGCCTCTATTCTGGTACGGCTTCGGGTCGTTTCCGTATGCCCTCGTCATGATCGTGGTGGTGCCTGGCGTCCTCGCCTTCGCATTTGGGTGGCTGGCATTCCGCAGTCGGGTTGCCGGCGTCTATCTTTCGATCATCACGCAAGCTCTGACTTATGCATTGATGCTGGCGTTCTTTCGGAACGACATGGGCTTCGGTGGAAACAACGGGCTGACCGACTTCAAGGAGATCGTAGGGTTCTCTGTGCAGGCGCCAGGCACTCGAGCAACTCTTTTCGCACTCTCGGTTTGCCTCCTTGCTGTCGCTTTCCTTCTGGCCCGCATGCTCGTCACGTCCGCCTTCGGCAAGGTTCTTGTCGGCATTCGCGATGCAGAAAGCCGCACGCGGTTTCTTGGCTATCGGGTCGAAAACTACAAGCTCGTCGTCTTCACACTCTCGGCCATGCTCGCCGGGCTGGCCGGTGCGCTCTACGTGCCGCAGGTCGGTATCATCAATCCGTCCGAGTTCGCTCCCGCAAACTCGATCGAGGCGGTGATCTGGGTCGCTGTCGGGGGACGAGGCACGCTCGTCGGTGCGGCGGTCGGCGCCTTCGTCGTCAACTTCCTGAAGACCGTCTTCACAACCGGCGCGCTCGCTGCCTATTGGCTTTTCGTTCTGGGCGGGCTCTTCGTGCTCGTCACGCTCGCACTGCCCAAAGGCATCGTTGGAACTCTTGAGGATTTCCTGGCCGCTCGCCGAGACAAGATCAGCCGTGACAATGGCCATGCCCTCGCCGAGCCCGCGGAGTAGCCTCGATGCTTGATGTGATCGGATCCGGAGCGCCCGTCACGAACGCTCTCCTCTACCTCGATGGCGTCTCAGTAGCGTTCGACGGCTTCAAGGCGCTGAACGAGTTGTCGCTAGTGCTCGAGCATGGCGAGATGCGAGCCATCATCGGACCCAACGGCGCCGGCAAGACCACGATGATGGACGTCATCACCGGCAAGACCCGACCGGACGCGGGCGTGGTCCTGCTCGATGGCCGCATCGACCTGACACAGGAGGACGAGGCCGAGATCGCCGAGCTCGGCATCGGCCGCAAGTTCCAGAAGCCAACCGTCTTCGAGGGCCATACCGTTTCTGACAATATTCTCCTTGCGTTGAAGGGGCCGCGCGACCCGCTTTCCTCGCTCTTCGGTCTTCGAAATCGCATGCCGTCGGAGAGGATCGACGAGGTGCTCGAGACCGTGAAGCTGGTCGATCTGCGCGATTGTCTCGCGGGCGGTCTCAGCCATGGTCAGAAGCAGTGGCTGGAGATTGGTATGTTGTTGGCACAGGATCCAAAGCTCTTGCTCGTCGATGAGCCGGTCGCCGGCATGACCGATGCGGAGACTGAAACGACCGCTCATCTCCTGCGTGAGATCGCGCGCACTCATTCCGTGATCGTTGTCGAGCACGACATGAGCTTTGTGCGCGCACTCGGCGTAAAGGTGACCTGCCTCCACGAAGGCTCCGTGCTGGCCGAGGGTTCGATCGACGACGTGTCTGCAAACGAGCGTGTTGTCGAGGTTTATTTGGGGCGCTGAGACAGAAGGGGACCGCATGCTTCCGCCACACCAGCCGGTTCGACGCAAAAGACGGTTACCGATCGATGCCACGAAGTGGGCTCGGAAACGGATCGTCGCAACGAAGGTCGGGCCACGAGGCCCGTCGCCGAAGGTGATGGCAACGCACTCCAGGCCGGCCTTGCGCGTTCTCGGGCGCGAAGCCGCCCAATCCCGTATTGTGGCTGCGCGTTCGAGGAAAATTGTATGCTGAAGGTATCTGATCTCGACCTTCACTATGGCGCAGCTCAGGCGCTCCGGGGCGTTTCCGTCGCCGCGACGGCTGGAGCGGTTACATGTGTTCTTGGCCGGAATGGTGTCGGCAAGACGAGCCTCTTGCGGGCGATCTGCGGTCAGCAGAGGCCGAGCAAGGGGCGCATAGTGTGGCAAGGAGAGGACATTGCCGCACTGCCAGCTCACGAGCGCGCACGCCGAGGTATCGCGTTCGTCCCCCAAGGCCGCGAGATCTTTCCGCTGCTTTCGGTAAGGGAGAATATCGAGACCGGCTTTGCTCCTCTGAAGCGGAGCGATCGCAGCATCCCTGACTATGTGTTCGAGCTGTTCCCCGTCCTGAAATCCATGCTGCGTCGACGCGGCGGGGACCTTTCGGGCGGTCAGCAGCAGCAACTCGCCATCGCGCGCGCCCTGACGATGCGCCCGAAGCTCATCGTTTTGGACGAGCCCACCGAAGGTATCCAGCCGTCTATCATCAAGGATATCGGCAGAGCGATCGATGCGTTGCGCAAGCGCGGCGACATGGCCATTCTGCTGGTCGAGCAGTATTTCGAGTTTGCGCGCGATCTGGCCGACACCTACGTCGTCATGGATCGTGGTCAGGTCGTTCTCGCGGGAAGCCGCGCCTCTATGGTGGAGAGCGATGTCAGGCGCCATCTCTCGGTCTGAGAGTAAGGATCGGACGCTCCCCGAGGCGCTGGCTCCTGTCCGCGTTTCGGGTGGCGTTCACGCCCGATTCCTGAGCGATGGCAGCAGTACAGCCGTCGCGAGCGTAGTCGAGCGTGGCGGATATAGGTTGGCGCGCCCCACGACATTCGGCCCGCACCTCGAAGCTCTGCACGTCAACACGGGCGGTGGAGTTGTTGGTGGCGATCGGGTGGAGACCGTCTACGAGCTCGGCCCTGGCGCGGACGTCGTGCACACGACCTCGTCGGGCGAGCGCATCTACCGTTCCGACGGTGCCGCCTCCCGTCTCGACGTACGAATTGTCCTCGAGCCTGCCGCTCGCCTCGACTGGCTTCCCCAGCAGACCATCCTTTACGCAGGCGCCCGCCTCGAGCGCCGGATTGAGATCGACCTGGCTCCTGACAGTCGCCTCGTAATGGTCGAGATCGTCACGTTCGGCCGGCCGGAGAGCGGCGAGGGCTCAGCGCCTGCGAGTCTGAACGACCAGTGGCGCGTTCGTCGCCAAGGGGAGCTGCTGTACGCCGAGGCGGCTCGTCTGTCGGGAGAGCTAGGCGAGGTGCTTGGTCGTCTCGCCGTCGCGGGCGGTGCTCGCGCCTCCGCTCTCGTCCTCGCCGTCTCGCCCGATGCAACCGATCAGGTCGAGCCCCTCAGAAGCGCCTTGGAATGTGATACCTGTGAGACGGGTGTCAGTGCCTGGCATGGCATCCTGGCAGGCCGTGTTCTCGCACGCAGACCAGGCGACTTGATTGCGGCGCTCACGCGCGCCATTCCAGTTCTGTCCGGCCGCGCACTTCCGCGCGTCTGGGCAACCTGACGAGAGAGAGAGGAAATGCGGGGCCATGAACCTTACGCCACGCGAGAAGGACAAGCTGCTGGTTGCGATGGCTGCGATCGTCGCTCGGCGCCGGCTGGAGCGCGGCGTCAAGCTCAATCATCCTGAGGCGATCGCGCTGATAACTGATGTCGTGGTGGAAGGCGCCCGAGATGGCAGGAGCGTGTCCGAGCTGATGTCGGCCGGTGGCCAGATCTTGACCCGCGCACAAGTGATGGAAGGCGTCGCCGAGATGATCCACGATGTGCAGGTCGAGGCGACGTTTCCTGACGGAACGAAGCTAGTGACGGTCCATAACCCGATCCGTTGAGTTTTCCCAACCGGAGTGTCGATGACGATGAAGAAGTTCGCCCTTGCTCTCGCTGCGCTGACCGTCACGGCGACGCCAGGCCATGCCCACATCGCCTCTGGCGCCCATGGCTCGCTGATGTCAGGACTTTCCCATCCGTTCACGGGTGCGGACCACACCCTCGCGATGCTCACTGTCGGGCTTTGGGCCGCCTTACTTGGAGGAAATGCCGTCTGGCGCGTGCCGCTTGCGTTTGTCGGGGCCATGGCGGTCGGATATGGCGCCGCGCTTGCCGGCGCTTCTCTTCCCTTCATCGAGCCGACAATTCTGGCCTCCGTCGTGGTGCTTGGTCTTCTGACAGCCATCGCGGTTCGCGTGCCGACGTCGGCCGGCATGGCGATCGTCGCGTTTTTTGCGCTGTTCCACGGATTTGCGCATGCGGGCGAGGCGGGGGCGGCCGGACTCGTCGACTTCGCCGCAGGTTTCGCCATTTCGACCGCAGTGCTTCATGCGATAGGCGCCGCGACTGGTTTTGGCCTCATGCGTCTCCTCGGTCCGGTGACCGGCGACAAGATAGGCCGCGTGGTTGGAGGAGCGGCTGCAGTCGGCGGTATCGCCCTGGCTATGGCGAGCTAGGAGGTAGAGATGATACCAGGCGAAATCATCACCCGCGAAGGCGAGATTGAGCTGAACCTCGGACGTGCCGCGCTGACACTATCGGTTACGAACTCCGGAGACCGGCCGATCCAGGTCGGAAGTCACTATCACTTCTTCGAGGCAAACCCCGCGCTACAGTTCGATCGTGATCGTGCGCGAGGATTCCGCCTGGATATTCCGGCCGGCACGGCGGTGCGATTCGAGCCGGGTCAATCGCGCGAGGTTCAACTCGTCGAGGTAGCCGGCACTCGCATGATCTACGGCTTCCGTCAGGCGGTGATGGGAAGGCTGTGATGGCCTCATCTCTTTTCGCCGGCCGGCGTGTTCTCTGGTTGCCTCTCGATTACGACTGGCAACCACCATCTGCGGCCGTACGGCACTGTTGTGAGACGATGGCCATGTCTCTCGAGCTGTCTTGCGACCTCCACTCTGATCCGTTCGAGTGTCCCGATGTGCCGCTCGTGTTTCATGAGATATTCGGCGAGTACGGCATTCCAATTCGAGACGGAGGGCCAGGCTACCTCTTGATTGACCATTGCCCTTGGTGCGGCGGAAAGCTCCCTGAAGGCGCCCGCGATCGATGGTTCGACACGATCGATGCGGGCGGTCTCGGCGATACGCCGACGGCACTCCTGCCCGAAAGGCTCCGCACCGCCGCTTGGCGCGAGCAGGCGAATTCCTGAGTCCTGGAGGGACCGACAATGCCGAGAAAGATCTCCCGTGCGGCCTACGCCCAGATGTTCGGGCCGACGACCGGCGACAAGGTGCGCCTCGCCGACACCGATCTCCTGATCGAGGTCGAACGTGACCTCACCACTTATGGCGACGAGGTGAAGTTCGGTGGCGGTAAGGTCATCCGCGACGGCATGGGACAGTCGCAGCGCACGCGCGCCCAGGGTGCTGTCGACACTGTCATTACCAATGCACTGATCCTTGATGCCGTCGCCGGCATATTCAAGGCGGACGTAGCGCTGAAGGACGGCCTGATTGCCGGGATCGGCAAGGCTGGCAATCCCGATATCCAGCCCGGGGTGGACATCGTGATCGGTCCGGGCACCGAGATCATCGCCGGGGAAGGAAAGATCCTCACTGCCGGCGGCTTCGACGCCCACATCCACTTCATTTGCCCGCAACAGATCGAGGAAGCCCTTATGGCGGGCCTGACCACCATGCTTGGGGGTGGTACCGGTCCAGCGCACGGAACGCTCGCGACGACGTGCACGCCAGGCCCGTGGCACATCGGCATGATGCTGCGCGCCATCGACGCATTCCCGATGAATATCGGCATCTCGGGCAAGGGCAACGCGTCTCTCCCGGGCGCATTGATCGAGATGGTCGAAGGCGGAGCCTGCGCTCTCAAGCTGCATGAGGACTGGGGCACGACGCCTGCAGCGATCGATTGCTGCCTTTCTGTCGGCGACGACTACGACGTCCAGGTGATGCTGCACTCCGATACGCTGAACGAATCGGGTTTCGTCGAGGACACGATCGCGGCTTTCAAGGGCCGCACCATCCATGCTTTTCACACGGAAGGCGCCGGCGGCGGTCACGCACCGGACATCATGAAGGTGGCGGGCCTGCCGAATGTCTTGCCCTCATCCACCAATCCGACGCGCCCCTTCACGGTAAACACCATAGACGAGCATCTCGACATGCTCATGGTGTGCCATCACCTCTCCCCGAAAATTCCCGAAGACTTGGCCTTCGCGGAAAGCAGGATCCGAAAGGAAACGATTGCTGCCGAGGACATCCTGCACGACATCGGCGCGCTTTCGATGATGTCGTCCGACAGCCAGGCCATGGGCCGTATCGGGGAGGTCATCATCCGCACCTGGCAGACGGCGCATAAAATGAAGGTGCAGCGAGGAGCGTTGCCTGAGGATCAGGGCCAGGGAAACGACAACTTCCGGGCGCGCCGCTACATCGCCAAGTACACCATCAATCCCGCCATCGCACACGGCGTCTCCCGCCATATCGGATCCATCGAGGCCGGGAAGCTCGGAGATCTCGTTCTGTGGTCGCCGGCCTTCTTCGGCGTGAAGCCCGACATGGTACTGAAAGGCGGGGTCATCGCGGCCGCGCCCATGGGCGATCCCAACGCCTCGATCCCGACACCGCAGCCTGTGCACTATCGCCCCATGTTCGGTGCCTTCGCGGGCGCCAGGACTGCAACCTCGGTGACCTTCACGAGCAAGGCAGCCGTTGCCAGTGGATTGGGTGGCAAGCTCGGGCTCGCGAAGCGGCTGATTGCTGTCGAAAACACACGCGGGGGCATTTCGAAGAAGAGCATGGTATTGAACGACTCCTGCCCGAACATCGAAATCGATCCCGAAACCTACGAAGTGCGAGCCGATGGCGAGTTGCTGGTCTGCGAGCCAGCCAAGGTGCTACCCATGACACAACGCTACTTCCTGTTCTGAAAGGCCGGGTATGCTTCGAGCCACCTCCGTCATGCGTCGCGCCGATGTCGGCGAAAAGACCATTATCGATACCGTCACGCTTGACCGCGAGGCGCGCTACCGCCGCCGCATCGCCATGCAGACTGACGGCGGTCAGAGTTTCCTGCTCGATCTGGCCGAGGCGACCTACCTCGAGCACGGCGACGCGCTCGAGCTGTCGAATGGTACCTTGATCAAGGTGCAGGCAGCTCCCGAGGACCTATTGCAGATCCACTGCCGCGATCGGCTCGGCCTCGCGCGAATTGCCTGGCACATCGGCAACCGCCACACGCCAGCCGAGATCGCGCTCGACGCCATTTATATCAAGCCGGATCATGTGCTGTCTGAGATGGTCCGCGGTTTGGGCGGCCACGTCCACGAGGTGCGCCGCCCTTTCGAGCCTGAAGGTGGTGCCTACGGCGGCAAGGGGCCTTTGCAGTCAGGACATCACCACGCAATCGACCAGCACGATCATCACCATCATGCCCACGACCATGGACACCATCACCATCACGGCCATGATCACGGGCACGAACACCAAGGGTCCGGCAAGAAGTGACAGGTCCCTTTCTCAAGCCTGGCGTGGATCGTGGCTTACATGTGCAGTGGAGTGGCGGCACGCAGATTGCGCGGCGCCCCCGCGTCTCGGCGCCAGACGCAAGCGAGCGCGTTCACGAAAGCGCGGACTTGTCCTCGATCGATCCTCGCCTCCTGATCTGGCTTTCGCCATCTTTTCCGGTCGGTGCCTTCGCCTACAGCCACGGTCTTGAGCTTGCCGTCGAGCGAGGATGGGTGCACGACAGGGAAACCCTCACACTTTGGCTCACGGATCTGATTGAGCTCGGCTCACTGAGAAACGATTTGATCGTGCTGGCCCATTGTTGGCGCGCCGCCATTGCCGAGGACGTTCGCGAGCTGCTTCGCACCAACGAATTGGCAATTGCGCTACAGCCTTCGTCAGAGCGCCGCCTCGAGACGCTGACCCAGGGCCGGGCATTCCTCTCGACGCTTTGCGCTGCCTGGCCCACCGAGAAGCTCGCGACCCTGGCCGGAAAATTGGCGGGCGAAGTCGCCTATCCCGTGGCGGTAGGTACCGGAACGGCTGCCCACGACATGTCGCTGGCCGGGGTTCTGCAGCCCTTCGCCATGAGCTTCGTGACCAATCTGATTTCAGCAGCCATACGTCTGTCTGTCGTTGGTCAGACGGATGGGCAACGTGTTGTCGCCGCTCTCATGCGAGCCATGGCCGTGGAATCGCGAAAAGCAGCGGATGCCACGCTCGATGATCTCGGTAGTGCGACTCTGCGCTCCGACCTCGCTTCCCTCGCCCATGAAATGCAGTATTCGAGGCTTTTTCGATCATGAGACGAACCAGTGGCACAAGCGCCCATGGCCCCTTGCGCGTCGGAATCGGCGGACCTGTAGGCTCAGGCAAGACGACGCTGACGGCCGCACTCTGTCGGGCCTTTCGCGATCGCTATGACATCTGCGCGATCACGAACGACATTTACACGAAGGAGGATGCCGAGATCCTCATGCGAATGCAGGCGTTGCCGCTGGAGAGGATCATGGGTGTCGAGACGGGCGGCTGCCCGCACACGGCGATCCGGGAGGACTGCTCGATAAATCTCGCCGCCATCGATACCATGCGAAAGAAGCTGCCGGGGCTCGACTTGGTCCTGCTCGAATCCGGCGGTGACAACCTCGCTGCCACGTTCTCGCCGGAGCTTGCCGACCTGACCATCTACGTGATCGATGTTGCACAGGGAGAGAAGATACCGCGCAAGGGCGGCCCCGGTATCACGCGATCCGATTTGCTGGTCATCAACAAGACCGATCTCGCCCCTCACGTCGGCGCCGACCTCGGCGTCATGGAGAGGGACGCCAGGCGAATGCGGGGCGATAGACCCTTCGTAATGACCTCCATTAGGTCCGGCACCGGTATTGACGAGATCGTTGCCTTCATCGAGCGTCAGGGCGGCCTGGGGCAGCCTTGAGTGTCCTCGCCCTTCTCGTCCTGTATTGACCGATCTTTTCCATTGGGCTGCGAGACTGTCCATCGCGACGGCGCTTGCGCCCGGCGCGAGAACAAAAGACTGGTTGAGCCTGGGGCGTGTGCACTACGGCGATTGCTCGAGTCGCCGAAATTACGCTCGCTGCCTTGACCCGTCTCGATGGCTTGTGGCAAGAGGTGCGTCGAGGGCGTTGCAAGCGGCTCCAGTGCGCGATCAAGCTTGCGGCCCGGAAATCCGTTAAGCTATTGATTTGGCGGGTGTAGTTCAGTGGTAGAACGTCAGCTTCCCAAGCTGAATGTCGTCGGTTCGATCCCGATCGCCCGCTCCAAATGCCGTCCCATGCACCGCAGCCGCGCGGCCGACGCCCGGACCCTTGTTGAGCGTCCGGCATCGGCAGTCTGCGCTTAGACCGCCATTACCTGACAGTCGAGGCGTTGGCGGCGACCGTCAAGAGTCGCAAGCTTCGGCCGTGCCGCTGCCGGCTGAGGTAGGATTGTGTCGCTGAGACATTGCCCTTTCTCACAGGCAGACGCCATGACCACGATCACCGAGAGGCGAGCACGGCGCAAGCTGTCGTTGCCCGGGCCGGCGAGCAACCTCGACAACGTCTCCAAGGCCTGCAAGCTGATGGGCTACTCCCGCCAGCCGTTCGACGAGATAGGCTCAGCACTTCGGCTGCACGTGCGGTAGCTTCCCGATGGTCAAGGTTTACAGTCTTGCACAGCACGTCTGTGAGCTGCACGCCGACCGAGTAGACCGGATTGAGAGCAGCACCGTCGAACGCAACCGTGCCGCATGAAATTTCGCCGGGCGGCATTGGATTGGTGCGGTGCAACGTTGGCGGGATGGCCGGATCGGCGTGATGTTCGTGCATGCGGGACCCGACACCATTGCTTGGCGCACGACGCATCGCTCCGCGATGGAGAAATGGCCAGAGCCGGTGAGTCGAGAATCGCCTTTTGCGAGACCGCTTCACAACAGCCATTGCGCAGCTCGAGGTTTTCGACTTACTCTCGTTGTCAAATTACACGCTCGACCAACGAGCGGCGGCCCGCAAATCATATTCTCAAGCGGGTTACTGGGAGCGATACGAACACAGAAGGGCTGGCCGGCATGGCGCAGGATACCTTCGCCCCGCAGTCGCGTGAGACGCCGCAGGCCATAGAGGTCGAGCGTCCTCGAAGCTTGAAGCTGTTGGCGCAGCGACGTTCGACAGTAGCGTTCCTGATGACGCTTCCGTTGATCGCAGTGATCGTTGGGCTGGTCGTCTGGCCATCCGTCTACTCGATCTATCTGTCCATGCTGAGCAAGCGGATGACGTCGTTTGTTGGCATCGATAATTATACGTTTCTTCTGAAGCGCAGCACGTTCCGCATGGTCATATTCCAGACCGTATTTTTTGCCGTCGCTGCCGTAATTCTGAAGGCGCTGATTGGCTTCATCCTCGCCCACCTGATGCACAATATTCCCTCCAAGACACAGCGCATTTGGCGCGGCCTCCTTCTACTGCCGTGGGTAATTCCTGCCGCCATGTCGACGCTCACCTGGTGGTGGCTGTTCGACCCGTCCTACTCGGCATTCAACTGGGTTCTCAACGTGTTCGGATTCCCGTCTGTTCCTTGGCTCGGCGAGACGTGGTGGGCGCGCTTCTCCGTAATCCTGGTCAATGTATGGATCGGGGCGCCATTCTTCATGATCATGTACCTGGCAGCTTTGAAATCGGTGCCGGAGCAGCTCTATGAGGCGGCCGCGATCGACGGGGCGACGGCCGTACAAAAGCTTCTGCATGTTACGCTGCCAATGATGCGCAACATCATAGCCATCACTATTCTCTTCAGCTTGATCCTGACGTTCGCCAATTTCGACATCGTTCGCATTCTTACCAACGGCGGGCCCCAGGATCAGACGCATCTCTTCTCGACCTATGCCTTCCAGGTCGGCATCCAGTCAGGGGATATCCCGCTTGGTGCAGCGGTAAGCCTGTTCATGCTGCCGATCCTCGCGATCTTTGCCTACTTCATCCTTAGAGGCGTCAATCGCCGGACCAAGGAAGGCATCTAGCCATGACCACGACCAGCGCGACGGTGCCGGAAGAGACACTTGACGACGTGAAAGGCGGCAGTCTGCGACGCCAGCGCCTGTGGGCACTGTGGGGAAGTTATGTTGCGCTGATTTTCTTCGTTTTGCTGTTCCTCATCCCACCGGTCTACACGATCATCACGAGTCTCAAGACATCGGCCGAGATCTCTTCGCGCGAGGGCAGCCCCTGGCTCGTGCAGCATCCTACCCTCGACAATTTTCGTGAGCTGCTGGCCTCCGAAAGCTTCCGCGCCTTCTTCTTCAACTCGGTCAAGATCACAGTCGTTGTTGTCGTCCTCAGCATGGTGATCTCGGTTCTCGCAGCGTTTGCACTCTCGCGCATGCGCTTCTGGGGTAGCGCAGCATTGGCGACGGGCGTCTTTCTCACGTACCTGGTGCCGGAGAGCTTGTTGTTCATTCCAATGTTCCAGATCGTCGGTGCGCTCGGTCTGATGAACAGTACATGGTCCTTGATCATTCTCTACCCGACGCTGACCGTCCCGTTCTGCACTTGGATCATGATCGGCTATTTCAGCTCGATCCCGAAGGAGCTCGACGAGGCGGCGCTGATCGATGGCGCCACCTACATGCAGATGCTCTGGAAGATCTTCATTCCTGTCGCCATGCCAGGCATCATCGCCGCCACGATCTTCGCCTTCACGGTGAGTTGGGGCCAGTTTCTCTATCCACTGGCGTTTCTATACAGCGCGGATCAGATGGTGCTCACGGTAGGAATTGTGACCGAGCTGATCCGCGGTGACGTCTTCCAGTGGGGCAAGATCATGGCGGGATCGCTGATTGCCTCGCTGCCGCCAGTCATCATCTACGCATTCCTGATGGATTACTACATCTCCGGCCTGACAGCCGGCGCGACCAAAGGTTGACAGCAAGAGGCCGCCTCAGGCGGCAGCGGAATGGATCCCGAATGGCACAGGTCTCGATCCGGAAAGTATACAAGATCTACGATGGCGGCGTGCAGGCGGTCAAAGGTATCGATCTCGACATTCAGGATCACGAGTTCGTGGTCCTGGTCGGGCCTTCGGGCTGCGGAAAATCAACGACGCTGCGTATGGTCGCTGGGCTTGAGGAGATCAGCTCTGGCGATATCGTCATCGGCAATAAGGTGGTCAACGACATACCACCGCGTGACCGCGATATCGCGATGGTCTTCCAGAACTACGCCCTCTATCCGCACATGAGCGTTTTCGAGAACATGGCGTTCGGGCTGAAGTTGCGCCGACTTCCGAACGAGGAGATCAGACGCAGAGTGGACGAGGCAGCGCGCATCCTGGACATCTCCACGCTGCTCGACAGGAAGCCGAAGGCGCTCTCCGGAGGCCAGCGCCAGCGCGTCGCCATGGGGCGTGCGATCGTGCGAAACCCGCGAGTGTTTCTGTTCGACGAGCCGCTATCGAACCTCGATGCGAAATTGCGCGTGCAGATGCGTACCGAGATCAAGCAGGTCCACCAGAAGGTCAACACGACCACGGTTTACGTGACCCATGATCAGGTCGAGGCCATGACGTTGGCCGACCGGGTTGTCGTCATGAACAACGGTATCATCGAGCAGGTTGGGAGGCCGCAGGACCTCTATCACAATCCGGCTACGCGCTTCGTCGCTGGCTTCATCGGCTCTCCTGCGATGAATTTCATGCCGTGCCGCCTGGAGCAGAACGGTGCCGGCCTTACGGCCCGCGTGGAAGACGCCATCTCGCTTCCCGTGCCGCCCGCGCGCGCCACGCGCTATGCCGAATACCGCGACAAGCCGATGCTGCTAGGGATCCGGCCCGAGCATCTGACCGAGGTACGCGAGAATGCGAAGCCCGGCACATCGCCCATGACGGTCGATGTGAGAGTCGTTGAGCCGATGGGCATGGAAACCATGGTCCACTTCCTGGTCGCGGGCGAGCCCATGTGCGCGCGCGTCGATCCGAACGCCGATGCTACGCCGGGAAAGCCATTCGGCCTGCTCGCCGACATGAACAACATGCACCTGATTGATCCGCAGTCCGGGCGGGTGATTTGACAAGGACGCATCGGTGAAAATCGAAGCATAAACACTGCAAGGAGCTTCACGTCGAGAGAAGCAGCCAGGGAGGCCAGGCTATGCCGAAGGCAAGATCGATAACCCGTCGCACTGCCATGAAGTTGACCGCTGGGGCTGCTGGAGCTGCCACGCTCCCGCTCGTCCACGTCAGCACCGCTGGTGCAGCCGGGAAGCTGGCCCTCGGCATTTGGGATCATTGGGTGAAGGCTGCCAACCCTGTCCTGCAAGGTGTCATCGACGAGTGGGCGCAGAAGAACAAGGTCGAGGTAAAGGTCGATTTCATTGCGTCTGCAGGCAACAAGATGGTGCTGACGCAGGCCGCGGAGGCGCAGGCGCGCTCAGGCCACGACATCCTCGCGTTCGATCAGTGGAACGCTCACCAGTACAGCGACAAGCTGGTCCCCGTGAACGACGTGATGGATCCGCTTTTCAAGAAGTACGGACCTGTCAGCAAGGCTGTCGAGTATCTGGGAACGTCTGGCGGCAAGTGGCACGGCGTCCCCATGTCGTGGGGAACCGCGCCGCTGCCGATGGTCGCACGCATTTCACTCTTCAAGAAGTTTGCCAACGAGGACGTCACCGAGTGGTATCCGGCGAAGGACGTCAAGACGAAAGGCGCGGATGAGTGGACCTACGACAAGCAGCTCAAGATCGCCGAGGCCTGTCACAAGAACGGCAAGCCGTTCGCGCTCGGGTGCGGCTCGAACAGCACGGACGCGAACCAGACTTGGGGAGCGACTTTCGGCGCGTTCGGCGCTCACCTGGTTGATGGCAAGGGAAACATTACTGTCGACAGCGACGCCATGGGCGAGTGCCTCGACTATGTGAAGCGACTGATTCCGTTCCTGCCGCGGGAGACCATCAGCTACGACGACGCGGCAAACAACCGCGCTCTGATTTCCGACTCGGCGGCAGCAATCTGGAACCCACCGAGTGCCTGGGCGGTGGCCAAGCGTGACAAGCCGGAGATCGCAGCAGATTGCTGGCATTTCCCGAACCCGAAAGGCAAGATGGGTCGTCTGGTTCCGCACCGCCCCTACTTTTGGGGCATATGGCAGTGGGCGCAGAACCAGCCCGCCGCCAAGGACCTGCTGCTCCATCTCAGTCAGCGCGAGATTGTGCAAAAGCTGAGCGTGCCGGCTGCCGGCTACGACATCCCCCCGTTCTTGTCGATGGCGAACCTGCCCGTGTGGAGCGAGATCGAGCCGCCGAGGGGGACCGTTTATAACTATCCAGTGCGACCGCATCACGAGGCTGAGTACTACATCGTCGGCTCCCAGGCGCCACCCGAGATCGCCGTCCAGATCTGGGGTCGCTACCTCATACCTTCGATGGTCGCTCGCATGGTGCAGGGCTCGAGTCCGAAGCAGGTGATGGACTGGGTCAAAGAGGAGCTCGAGGGTCTGCGTCGCTAGGCGTCTCGTCAGTCGTCTCGGCGAGGCGCGATCGATAGCATGTCACAGTCGGCGTCCCCCTCGAAATTTTCGAATCAAGGGGGGCTTGGGTGGCAGGACCGCGCCTCGATGTCTCGCTAGCCTGGCTGGTTTGCTCGTGGCACCATCTCCATTCCTCGGAGTTTGGACAAGGAATGGGCGTGATGGCGCGCAAGGTGCTGATCGGCGGCTTCAAGCATGAGACCAATACGTTCTCTCGGCTATTGACCGGCCTCGACGCCTATCGCTCACGGAGCCTTCATATCGGCGATGCCATTGCGGCTGCTTATCGAGGCACGAAGACCGAGATTGCTGCGTTCCTGGATGCCTGCCAGCGGTATGGGTGGCAGCCGGTTCTCTCCATCGTGGGAGACGCCACACCGTCGGGGCTCGTCACCAAAGAAGCCTTCGACACTTTTGCCGGCCACATGCTCGACACGCTGGACAAGCATGGCCCTGTCGACGCGGTCCTTCTGCAATTACATGGCGCAATGGTCTGCGAGCATACGCCAGATGGCGAAGGCAGCTTGTTGCGGGCGATAAGACAGAAAGTGGGGTGGAGCGTGCCGATCGGAGTGACGCTCGACCTGCACGCCAATGTTACCCACGCCATGGCGCACCATGCCGATGCGATTGTGAGCTACCGCACATACCCCCACGTCGACACCTACGAAATTGCGGTCGAGTGCGCAGATCTGATCGCCCGGACGCTCGCGGGTGAGATCCATCCAACTGTGACCCTCGCCCAGGGCACGATGATCGACGGCCTCGACCATGGGCGAACAACGACACCGGGCCCGATGACTGAGGCATTGGCCATGGCCGGCGGCATGATGAAGGAGCCAGGCGTTCACTCGGTCTCGGTTCTGGCAGGTTTCGCGAAGGCAGATATACCCGACGTCGGCCCATCGGCGCTCGTCGTCGGCGAGGGGCATGATCCGCGCTATCGCGACATGGCGACCAGCATCATGACGTACGCATGGGAGACGCGCCACCGGAGCTCTCTGAAGCCGCTCATGGCCGCCGAAGCCGTCGGCATCGCCAAAGAGAAGGGAAAGCTCGGGGCCCCGGTCGTGATCGCCGACTACGCTGACAATCCCGGTGGCGGCGGTTATTCGGACTCCATGGGCTTGGTCACGGCCATGATCGACGCCGGGCTCGAGAACGCCGCCGTCTCCGCGATCTGCGATCCCGAGGCCGCAGCCGCGTGCCACAAGGCAGGCCTGGGTGCAAAGCTTCGCTTGGCCGTTGGCGGTAAGATCGATCCGCTGTTCGGCCCCACGATCGAGGCCGAAGGCACCGTGATGGCGCTCACCGACGGGCGCTTCCGCATCGAGGGACCGATGCAGAACGGCGTGGCGGTCGACATGGGTCCCTCGGCCGTCTTCAAGATCGGCGGGGTCGAGATCGTACTAGCCTCGAAGCGCTACCAGAACTACTGCCTCACATTCTTCTCATCGCTGGGTATTGATCCAAAACAGCGTTCCGTGCTGGCCGTGAAGTCCATGCAGCACTTCCGGGCGGCCTACCAGCCGATCGCCGGCGAGGTGCTGATCGTCGACGAGGGTAATGGCATCACGTCGAACGACATCAGTAAGCTGCCGTTCAAGCATGTCAGGCGACCCATCTTTCCGCTTGATCTGTCCTAGCGGGCGCGCCAAGCGACATTGCCCTTCACCTGGAATCCAGTGCCACCCGGAGCCCCGCATGACCGACGCGACCGCTATCGTCTCGCTTTCCGCCGTCGAACTCACTCGTCGAATGAGGTCGAAGGAGCTTTCTCCGGTCGAGGTTCTCGAGGCCTTCGTCGGACGCATCGAGAAGCTCAACCCGGCCATCAATGCGGTCACCGCCACGTGTTACGACCGTGCGCGACGGGAAGCCAAGGCAGCCGAAGCTGCTGTGCTTTCCGGCGCAGACCTGGGTCCGCTTCACGGGCTGCCGTTTGGCGTCAAGGATCTCGAGCATACCGAAGGCGTGCTTACGACCTTCGGGTCGCCTCTGTTCAAGGATTTCGTGCCCGAGACCGACGGTGTCATGGTGGCGCGGCTGAGGCGAGCCGGTGCCATCATGGTTGGCAAGACGAACACGCCGGAGTTTGGCGCTGGCGCCAATACCCGTAATCCCGTGTGGGGCGCGACTGGAAATCCCTTTGATCCGATGAGGACCTGTGGTGGCTCGTCGGGCGGCTCGGCAGCGGCGCTCGCTGCCGATCTCCTCCCGATCTGCACCGGCTCCGACACGGGTGGTTCACTCCGCATCCCGGCCGCGTTCTGCGGCATCGTAGGCTTCAGACCATCGCCCGGGATGGTTCCTGCAGAGCGCCGGCAACTCGGCTGGACGCCGATCTCGGTGCTCGGCCCCATGGGACGAACGGTCGAGGACGCCTGCTTGATGTTCGCCAGTCAGGTCGGTGCCGATCCTAGCGATCCGCTGTCTTTTCCGCTCGAGGGTGCAGCGTTCCGCGAGCCCCGGCCTGTGGACCTCGGGAGCCTGCGCGTTGGCTGGAGCGAGGACCTGGGAACCGGCATCGTCGATCCATCGATCAAAGCGGCCTTCCATCGCAAGATCTCGGCGATGCGTCATCACTTCAAGAGCTGCGATCCGATCAGCCTCGACTTCGGCGAGGCGGAGCGCTGCTTTGACGTCATCCGCGCCATAAGCTTCGTTGCGCGCTATCGCGACGACTATGAGAAGAACCGCGATCTATTGGGCCCCAACGTCCGAGCCAACTACGAGCTCGGCGCGAAGATGTCGCTCGCCGATGTCGCGTGGGCACACGCCGAGCAGACACGAATATTCCGGCGGTTCCAATCGGCGTTCGACCAGGTCGATCTGATCTTGTCGCCGGCCGTCACCGTGTCACCCTTTCCCTGGGAGCGCCTTTACACGGACGAGATCGCGGGCAAGAAGCTCAACACCTACTATCATTGGCTCGCCATGAGCTGGTTCATCACTTTGACGACGAATCCAGCGATGTCGCTGCCATGCGGCACCGACGACTTGGGGCTGCCATTCGGTCTCCAGATCGTCGGTCCGTTCCGTGGCGATCAACGCGTGCTTGCGGCCGGAGCCGCCATGCAGAGCGCATTTGCTGGAAACATCGACCTGGCTCGTCCGCGACCCGACATCAAGCGCCTCGAGACGCCGGTTCCGGCGCTGAAATCGATCGTGACACACGCGCCCAGCATCGTCTGATCCACTGCCCATGCGGCGCGCGGAGGAACGCGCGTCGCCAGCCGATGTTACCGGGAAGGCGTCAATGGCGCCTGGTCCCCGCCGGCAGGGCGGAGGAGGCAGGCGACGTGGTGTCCGGGCGTAACCTCGATCAGCGGCGGATCGATCTCACAGCACGCGGCCGTCGCGTAAGGGCAGCGCGTGTGGAAGTGACATCCCGAGGGAGGTGCGACGGGACTCGGCACGTCCCCTTCGAGGATCACCCGCTTTCGCTCGCGACCTGGCTCTGGAGTGGGTGCTGCCGCGAGAAGCGCCTCCGTGTAGGGATGCAGGGGATGCGAAAAGAGATCGGCGTTATCTGCGAGCTCGACGATCCGGCCGAGATACATGACCGCGATCCGGTGCCCGATGTGTTCGACGACCGCGAGGTCGTGCGATACGAAAAGGTAGGCGAGCTGTAACTCGTCCTGCAGGTCGATAAGGAGGTTCAAGACCTGCGCCTGCACTGAGACATCGAGCGCCGAAAGCGGCTCGTCGGCGAGGATGAGACTTGGGTTGAGCGCAAGCGCTCGAGCAATTCCAAGGCGCTGTCTCTGGCCACCTGAGAACTCGTGGGGAAACTTCTGCATGGCGTCCGGACGCAAGCCGACGCGCTCGAAGAGCTGAGCCACCTTGTGCTCGAGCTCCGCCCCTGCGGCAAGGCCGTAGTTGCTGAGAGGCTCGCCGACGATCTCGCCAGCCGAAAGCCGCGGATTGAGGGACGAATACGGATCCTGGAAAATCATCTGCATCTGGCGCCGGTATGGCCTGATCGCGTTCTGGTCGAGCCGCGTAATGTCGACTCCGTCGAGCAGGATTGTACCGGAGGTAGGCTCTTCCAGGCGCGCGATCGAGCGAGCGACCGTCGATTTTCCACACCCCGATTCGCCGACGAGGCAGAGCGCCTCGCCCCGACGCACATCGAACGAGACCCCGTCGACAGCCTTTACCTGCGCGACGATCCGCGCGAGCACACCACGGTGAACGGGGAAGTACTTCTTGAGTTGCCGGACCGAAAGAACGGCATCGCGCTGCGACACGGGCGCGTTTGGCGCGGCAGCTTTGGCCTCGTCCGAAGATGTCATGTCCGACGGGCTCCGTGCATAGTCTCCCAACATGCCGCGAGATGGCCTTTCGTTCGCGCCTCGAGGGGAGGCCGTTCGAGGGTGCAGCGCTCGCCGGCAAGGCCGCAGCGAGGCGCGAACGCACAGCCCGGGATCGGTTCGCGTAGCGAGGGTACGAGCCCTTCGATCTCTTGCAGCCGCCCACGGATCGTCTTTGCCTGGCTTTGCGCGCGCCGCCGCGGAATCGAGCCGATCAATCCTCGCGTGTAGGGATGCTGCGGCCGAAGTAGCAGGTCGGCGACGGACGCCTGCTCGGCCGTGCGGCCCGCATACATCACAATGACCCGCTCGGCGATCTCGGCAACGACGCCGAGGTCGTGCGTTATGAGAATGATCGACGTTCCGAGACGATCCTTCAATTCGAGCATTAGGTTCAGGATTTGCGCCTGGATCGTGACGTCGAGCGCGGTCGTGGGCTCATCAGCAATGAGCACCTGCGGATTGCAGGCGAGCGCGATGGCGATCATAACGCGCTGACGCATGCCTCCGGAGAGCTGATGGGGGTATTCACTCGCACGACGCCTCGGATCGGCGATACGCACAAGCGCGAGCATCTCGACGGCACGCTCCCAGGCGGCACTGCGGCCGAGCTTTTGATGGATCTGGACTGTCTCCGCGATCTGTTGACCGACGGTGTAGACGGGATTGAGAGAGGTCATCGGCTCCTGGAAAATCATCGAGATCTGGTTGCCGCGAATGCGCCGCATCTCAGCCTCGCCGAGCGTCGTGAGCTCGCGCCCCTCGAACATGATCGAGCCACCGACGATACGGCCTGCATCCGGTGGAATGAGCCCGAGAACCGAAAGAGCTGTCACGCTCTTGCCGCAGCCGGATTCGCCCACGATGCACAGCGTCTCGCCCCGCCCCAGATCGAACGAGACGCCGTCGACGGCGCGGACGATGCCCTCGCGCGTGAAGAAATGCGTCTCGAGAGACTTGATCGAGAGAATTGGATCGGCATTGGTCTGCCTTGTCGCGACCGGATGCTGTCGCTCGTCCGTTGCTGTCATGCCGGCCTCACATTCGTCGCGCGATGCGCGGGTCGAGCATGTCGCGCAAGCCGTCCCCCACGAGGTTGATTGCAAGCACAGTCACGGCGAGGAAAATGCCCGGAAAGAAGATGATCCACGGCGCGATCTGGAAGAACGTCCGACCGAGCGAGATGACATTGCCCCAGCTCGGAATCTCGGGTGGCGTGCCGGCACCGAGAAATGACAGGCCAGCCTCCGTGAGAATAGCCGAGGCGCAAACGTAGGTCGCCTGCACGACGAGAGGCGCCACCGTGTTCGGGAGGATATGCCGAACCATGATCCGGCCGTTGCGCGTACCGCTCGCAATGGCCGCGTCGATGAATGGCCGGGCCCGCACGGCGAGAACGACGCTGCGGACAAGGCGCACGACCCTCGGGATTTCCGGTACGGTGATCGCAACGATGACGATGAAGAGACTTGCCTTCATCAGCGTGATCAGGGCGATCGCAAGCAGGATCGCTGGGATGGCCATCATGCCGTCCATCACGCGCATGATGATAGCGTCGGCGCGCTTGTAGTAGCCGCAGACGACGCCGATGGCGAGCCCCGTCGCCGTAGCCAGTGCCGCCACGCAAAGACCAACGACGAGCGATATTCGCGTGCCATGGATCACGCGGCTGTACACATCTCGGCCGAACTGGTCGGTGCCGAACCAGAAAGTTCCCGAGGGTGTCTTGAGTCGGTTCGTCGGTTCGAACTGCAGAGGATCGCCGGCCAGCCATGGCGCTCCGATGGCGATTGCGGCGAGAGCGAATAGGATGAGGAGACCGGCTACGATCGTCTTGTGACGCTTGGTCCAGGCCCACAACTCCGGCGTCGGCTGGGCCGTTGTGGCTGCTGCGAGGGCGTCGGCAGTGCTGACCATGATGAGCTACCCTATTGCCGGATGCGCGGATCGAAGAAGGTGTAGCTGATGTCGATCAGCAGGTTCACCAGCACCTTGACGCCCGCGAACAGGATGATGAGGCCCTGTATGATCGGGTAATCGCGCTTGAGGATTGCATCGACCGTCAATCGTCCGAGGCCGGGAATGTTGAACACGGTCTCGGTGATCACCACGCCAGATATCAAAAGCGCGAAGCCAATCCCGATGACGGTTACGATCGGCACCGCCGCGTTCTTGAGCGCGTGGCGCAGAAGTATGCTGGAACGCGCGACGCCCTTGGCCCGTGCAGTTCGAATGTAGTCCTCCGAAAGCACCTCCAGCATGCTCGCCCGAGTGATACGCGCGATCAGCGCCATGTAGGTCATGCCGAGCGCGATCGCAGGGAGCGCGATCGATCTGAGTGTCCCGCCGATGCCGCCCGAAAGCGGCTGGTAGCCCTGCACGGGCAGCCACCTGAGCTTGATGGCGAACACATAGATCAGCAGATATCCGACAAGGAACACCGGTACGGCGAAACCGAGGACGGAAAAGCCCATCACCACGCGGTCGACGGCCGAGCGGGCTCGCGATGCGGCGATGACGCCCATCGGAATTGCGAGCGCAACCGCGACGGTGATGGTTGCAATGGCGAGCACGAGCGAAGGCTCAAGCCGCTGCTTGACCAGGGTGAGAACCGGCAGATTGGAGAAGATCGAAGTCCCGAGATCCCCGTGCATCAGGTTCCAGACGTAGAGTCCGAACTGCTCCCAGATCGGCCGGTCGAGACCCAGCTTCTTTCTGACACCCTCGATCTCGGCCGGCGAGGCTTCGTCACCTGCGATCACGGCAGCCGGGTCTCCCGGCGTGAGGTGCAACAGGAAAAACACGAAGAGTGCCACCACGATCATGACGGGTATCGTGGCAGCGAGACGGCGCAGAATGTATGCGGCCATGGCGCGCCCGTTGCTCGAGTTGGAACGAGGTCCGGGCCGGAAGTCCTGGCTAGGCGGCCAAGAGCCGCCGCCGGATACAGCCCGGACGCGCCGCTACTTCTTCTCGATGTTCCACATTGGCGGAACGGACGGCACCGAGAGGACACCGCTGATCTTGTCGGAGCGGTAGGCAACTGGATTGCGCCACTGCGCGAACGAGATGTAAGGCACCTGCTCGTAAGCCCGCTTCGATAGATCCACGGCGATCTTCTTGCGTGTTGCGATGTCCGGCGCGAAGGCCCATGCCTTGCGCAGCTCCTCGAACTTGGAATCGCAGGGCCAGCCGAACCACGCTTTTTCGCACCCCATGCCGATCGACGTGTGCGTGATCGGGCTGGAAGAGGTGAGCACCGTTGTGCCAGTGATGAAGATGTTCCAGCCGCCTTGGGCCGGAGGGTCCTTCTTCGCCCGCCGCGCAACCACGGAGCCCCAGTCCATCGCTTGCACGTCGAGCTTCAGGAAACCCGCCTTCCTGAGCTGCTGGATCATCACCAGGTTTGAAGGATTGATGTACTGGTGGTCGGTGGCGTGGAGGATCGTGATCGGCTCGCCCTTGTAGCCTGCCTCCTTGAACAGCGCTTCGGCCTTCTTGTAGTCCTTTGCCGCCTTGTACGGCTCGGACCCCGCGTCCGTCTCCATCTCGACGCCGCAGCCGAAGTAGGAGTAGCACAGCGTCTGCAGCTTCGGGTCCGCCGCAATTGTGTTGAGGAAGTCGGCCGGATTGATGATGTGCAGCATCGCCTGCCGCGCCTTTACGTTGTTGAAAGGCGGATGCAGGTGATTGAGCTGGAGAATGCCCATCGTGCCCGTTGCCGGATGGGCCTCGATCTTGATGCCAGGTGTGGATTCGAGAATGGGCAGGAAATCGGGCGCCGGGTTCTCGAGGTAGTCGATCTCGCCGGCGACCAGCGCGGCCTGCGCCGTTTGCGGGTCGGAGAGCCAGATGAACTCGACGCGATCGACCTTCACGACCTTGCCGCCCGCATGGCCCGAAGCCGGCTCCTTTCGCGGCACGTAATCGGTGTTCTTGACGTAGACCGTTTTAGAGCCAGGTACCCACTCGTCGCGCTTGAATTTGAACGGACCGGAGCCGACGACCTCGTCGATCTGCTTGAAAGGATCGACCATCGCCTCCTTCTCGCGCATCACGAAAGGGATGCTCGTCCCGGTTTTCGCGAGCGTGTCGATCAGAAGGCCGTAGGGCTCCTTCAGAGACCACACGAACGTCTTGTCGTCCTTTGCCTCGATGGAGGCCGTGTAGGCCATCAGCTGCTTGCCGGCGCCGTCGCGCTTGCCCCAGCGGTTCATCGAGGCGACCACGTCCTTCGAAGTGACCGGACTGCCGTCATGGAACTTGAGGCCGTCTCGGAGCGTGAAGGTGTAGACCTTGCGGTCGTCGCTCACGGTCCACTTGTCGACCATCTGAGGCTGCGGTTTCAGATTGGCATCGCTCGAGAAAAGCGTGTCGTAGACCATCAGGCCATGGATGCCGGCGATCGTCTGCGTCGTCCAGAATGGGTCGAGCGTGCGCACGTCGGCATGCATCGTCACCTTCAGCGTTTTCGGCTCGGCGTGTGCCGTGACTGTCGTGAGCACGGCGATTGCGAGCGCTGCAGCAAAGCGAGCGCCTGACTTTCTGATTGTGGACATGGTTCGTCCTATCTCCCTTTGTTCGTCTTGACGTGACGTTAGATGATCAGTCCCGGCCGTGTCTCCTCGTCGAGGGGCCAAATCGGGCGTTCGACTTTCGTGTAGGGGATCTTGCGGTAGTCACGGCTCAGCGGTGCGTCGCTGTCGACGTAGAGCACGCGCTTGGCGATGGGACCGAAGGCGGCCATGAAGTGATTGGTCGACTTTACCACCAGGATACCCTTGGTCAGTGGATCGATCCCGACGTTGGAGAAAAGCTCGAGGCCGAGTGCCTGCGTGCGTTTTGTGATGAGCACGATTTCGACACCACCGACACGGATCGCTGCGCAGTCGCCGAGAGGTACCTGCGTGGGACCGAAGCTCTGCCATGCGTCTTTGACGAGAGCAGTGACCTCGACCATGGCGTCGATGGGCTGCCCGGATTGCGGCCCTGTCTTGCCGCCGAAGCGCAGAGGGAACTTCGCCCCGAGCCCGGCATCGAAGCAGAGGCGCACTGCGATCGGGTCCCAGATCGGTGCGACCGCGGCGTTCGTCGCCCCGCGTGCGAGAAGCTCACGAATGATCGTCGTATTGTCGGTTGGCGCGCCGCCCCCCGCATTGTCGGCAGGCTCGGCCAGAACCACTGGCGTCTCGTTGGCCGCCATCCCCGCGGCGACCCCGTTCGCGACGTCGAGATAGTCGGGCGCCGTCTTGCCCCGCATTCCGACCAACTCTTCGCCGAGCTGCGCGGCGAGGGTCTCACCTCTCTTCTTATTACCGTCGGAGATAACCAGAACCCGTGTCGAGAGCTCGGGCACGTCGGCGTAGGGAAAGCAGTGCGCAATGGAAATCGAAAGAATGCCGTCACGCTTCTCCATAGCCATGATGCGGTCGACGAAGTTGCGCATCAGAGGGAGCGTCGTCGGGTAGCTGGCGATCTGCCTGCAGTCGTAGACACTCATCACCGGCTTTATGTCACCCCGGATCGTGGCGAGAACCAGATCGAGCACTTCTTCCGCCCGTTCGACCACGTCGGTATGCGGGAACTCCTTGTATGTGATGATGATGTCGGCGAGCGAAACGCGCTTGCGCGTCAGATGGCAATGCGGATCGAGCTCGACGCCTATCACGCATTTCGGTCCGACGATGGCGCGAACGCGCTCCAGAATGTCGCCTTCGACATCATCGTAGCCATGGGCGACCATGGCCCCGTGGAGTCCGAGCAGCACGCCGTCGAGCGGTAGTGCTGCCTGCACCTGTCCCAGGATTTCGTCGCGCATCGCTTCGTAATCGCGGCGATTGGTGGTGCCCGCCGGACTTGCTGCAAAGCAGCTGCCCTCTATGAGAGTGAAACCATCCTTTGCCGCGCGGCGACGGGCGACGAATAGCGGTGCGGTGCACATCCTTGGCGCGTCGTCCGGATGATCTCCGGGGCGTAGGAATACCACTTCCCGATAGGAGTCCAGGCTCGTCGGAAGCGGCGAGAACGTGTTCGTCTCTGTCGCGAGAGTCGCCGCCAACAGACGCATGTGTCACCCCATCCAGGCATTTGACCCCACCTCTGGAGCCAAGGCCGAAATCTCCAGAACGACGAGGCCTCAACCGTGAAACTCGAACTCGATTGGCTGAACCATAGCCGGTCACGGCCAACCAGACGTGCCTACTTCTCCGGCATCGTCGCTCATCCGACGGGCACGCGAAAGAGAAAAAGATTGCCGTGCGGGGGGCTGGAAGAAATGTTCGGTACTATTTTCGCATCGCGCAGAAGCGACGAAGAAGTCGAGATGGGCTTTCGGGAAACGGGCGGCTGATCTGGCAATGACAAAAGCCCCTCGCACCGCGATCGGCTATCGGTCGCCAATCCGTGCGGCGAAGGGGCCTGGTAGGCAAGAGCCTGGCAGAGCGTCAATGATCCTTGGGACGATTGACCTCGAACGCGGCCAGCTTATCGGGCGTCGCCTCGGTCTGGTGCTTCGACTGCCACTCCTTGTAGGGCATGCCGTAGATGATCTCGCGCGCTTCGTCCTTGCCGATCTGTTGGCCCTTCTTGCTGGCAGCCTCTTGGTACCAGTTGGAAAGACAATTCCTGCAGAAGCCCGCAAGGTTCATAAGATCGATGTTCTGCACGTCGGTTCGTTGGCGTAGATGGTCGACCAGCCGGCGGAATGCGGCGGCCTCGAGCTCGGTTTGGGTCTTTTCATCGAAGCGGTCGGTTAGGGGCATGGAGCTCTCTCCAGGGCTGTCTTGGCCTTTTGTCGTCTGTCCGTCGAGATGAAGATCGGGTCTCGGAGTGAGGCTTTCAACGATTCGCGCCAAACGCTCGCCCCATCGCGCCTGCCCGGCTGCATCCCGGATGAGGTCCTGCCTGATTTCCACGATCGCCCAGGCTAGCCCGCGCTTCACCCCATGTTGCCAGCAGGTGTCGCCCTCGTAGCTGCCGGGGTAGGGCTGGTTTTCGCCGACAATGAGGTCACCCTCGGCCTGGAATGCCTCCAGCAACGGCACGGCCAGCCGTCGGTCGTGCTCCCACAGGATCCCGACGTGCCATGGCCTCGGTTGCCCCTTCCAGCTCTCGGTGAAGCTGTGCACCGAGAGGACGGCTGGCGGCGCGCCCGCCTCTATACAACGTTCGATCACATCGTTGATTGCAGCATGATAGGGCCTCCAGAACCGCTCCGTCCGTTGGCGGCGTTCCTCGCTCTGCAGGTGACGGTTGCCGGGGACGACCGCTCCGTCGGAAAGGCGCATGATCAGCGTCGGATCGTCGTCCCCGCGGTTGGGATCAATCAGCAGACGCGAATAACGGCTGAGAACGGCAGGCGCTCCGAGACGCCGCGCGACTTCCAGAACCACGGCCTCGGCGCCGATGTCGTAGGCGATGTGGCGCTTGAGCTGAGCCGGGTCCAGGCCGAGCGTTCCGTACTCTGCAGGGATCGCATTCGAGGCGTGGTCGCAGAGAATGACGAGGCCGCGGTTGGCGCTGCCCGGAACCACCCGGTGGCTCGGTGCGTCGATTGCAGGAATTTGGACCATCGGGCTGGGCTCGTCCTTCTCGAGGCTTCGGACTATAGGTTCATTGGGCTGGTGAGCAAAGCGATCGTGAGGGATGCCGCTCTGCCCCTGAAAGGAGCCGCTCTGAAATGACAAACGATCGCCTGAAGGTTTTGAGCGAGTTGTACGAAGGGGCCGTTCACGCGGCACATCCCGCAGATTGCCTTCGGGCGCATCTTCCGCCCGTCCCGCCCGATGGACGTATCGTCGTCGTCGGGGCGGGCAAGGCCGCCGCGTCGATGGCCATTGTGACCGAGCGGCACTACTTGGAGGCCGGGACGATAGGTCAGGTCGCCGGCTGCCTTACACCTCCCCACGGTTACGTTGCCACTCTGGCCGACGATACCCCCGAGCACTTGGCCCTTGCCGAAGCGCGCCACCCGACACCCGATGCGGCGAGCGAGGTCGCGGCGGGCCGCGCCCATGCTCTGGCCGCTTCCGCTCGCGAGGGCGACATCCTTCTCGTACTGCTCTCGGGGGGCGCCTCATCGCTTTGGGCAGCACCAGCCGGGATCGACCTTGCAACCAAGACCGCCCTCACGCGGGGGCTGCTCAAATCCGGTGCGGATATCCACGAAATGAACGTGGTCCGCCGTCACTTGTCGCGGATCAAGGGCGGGCGCCTTGCGGCTGCGGCTGCGCGGGCAGGACGCATCCTCACGCTTGCCATTTCGGATGTCGCGGGAGACGATCCCGCAACGATCGGCTCCGGCCCGACCGTCCCGGATCCATCGACCCTCGCGGACGCGCTGGCTGTGCTCGACCGCCGGGGGCCGCGCATGGAAGCTCTCGGACTGGAGGTGCCGACTGCCGTCCGCCGCGCGCTCGAGGACAGCGCCAACGAGACGCCGAAGCCGGGCGATGCGGCGTTCGAGCGTGCCGAATACCGCATAATAGCGACGCCGCGCATGGCACTTGATCGCGCGGCTGCACTTGCCCGTGGACACGGCTATCGCGTCATCGATCTGGGCGACAGGGTAACGGGTGAGGCGCGAGACGTCGCGGCCGAGCACGCGAACATGGCAATCGAGGCCCGCGGGCGCGGAGAACGGGTCGCCATCCTTTCGGGCGGCGAGCTTGAGGTCACTGTGCGCAACCGGACAGGTCGTGGGGGCCGCAGCCAGGAATATGCACTGGCGCTCGCCATAGCGCTTGCCGGGACCCGCGGGATCGCCGCGCTTGCGGCCGACACAGACGGTATCGATGGCGGCGACGGGCTCGTCACCGATCCGGCAGGCGCCGTAGTCACGGGAGACACGGTAGCCGCGGCGAAGGCCCGCCACATGGATGCCGTGAACGCCCTCGACAACAATGATGCCACGTCGTTTTTCCAATCCCTCGATGCGCTGGTGACACGCGGGCCGACTCACACCAACGTCAACGACTTCAGAGCGATCCTCGTCGATCCAGATGCCTGATCCGATGTCTTTCCGTCTGCTCATCGCTGCCGTTTGCCTCTTCCTCATGGCAGCGCCGGCGTATGCGGATTTGAGGATCTGCAACTCGACGACCGGACGCGTGGGCGTCGCGCTCGGTTATCAGGCCGGAAGTGGCTGGGCGACGGAGGGCTGGTGGACGATCGCCGGTGAAAGCTGCGAGACGCTCCTGAAGGGCAAGCTGACAAGCCGCTTCTACTATCTTCACGCCGTCGACTACGACCGGGGCGGCGAATGGGCCGGCCCGACGGTGATGTGCACCGACGACAAGGCTTTCGTGATCGAGGGCAACGCCGACTGCGAGAAACGGGGCCACAAGCGCGCCGGTTTCATGGAGGTCGACACCAACGACGCGCGCGAGTGGACCATCCGCCTTGGGGATCCGCCGGAGACGGCTCCCAAATAGTGGCGCCGGCGCTGGGAAAGTCTCGCATCTGGCGGCACGACCCCTTACGCTGAATGCTCCACTTCCAGGAGCCGCTAATGCCAGTCTCTTTGCTCTTGCACGAAAGAGCGCTCGCGCGCATCGGCGATCGCTTGCGCGCTCTCCATCTCGACCTCGACTTTGCGACGTTTAACAAGAGTGGCCGGGTCACCCGGGACGGGAAGATCTCTGCCCCGGAGGACGTCGCGGTGGACTATGTCTGGCTCTCGTCGGACTTGAACGCCGATGGGACGCAGGAGGATGCCTTCAACCTGGTCCTCGCGCTGAAGGGCGCCAAGGTGCTGCAAACGTACAACGCTGGGCTCGATCATCCCTTCTACAAGCGTCTTGCGAGCAAAGGCACGCGCATTTCGAATTCCAGCGCCCAGGCTGTCGCCATCTCCGAGTACGTGCTGGGACAGGTGCTCGCCGTGTTTCAGCCGATTGAGGAGCAGCGCCGGCTACAGGCAGCGCGCGAGTGGAAGATTACGCCCTATCGAGAAGTCGCCGGCACATCGTGGCTCATCGTCGGCTTCGGTCCTATCGGTCGCGAGATTGCAAAGCGTGCAAAGGCCTTCGGAGCGAGGACAAGCGTTGTACGACGTTCCCCCGAGACGTCGGAGCTGGTCGACGAGGCAGGCACGCTGTCGGATCTGCCGCAGTTGGCGCCGGCGGCGGACGTCATCGTGCTCGCGTGTCCTTTGAACGCGGAGACCCGTGGCTTTGCGGGAAGCGCCTTCTTTAGCATGCTGAAGAGCGGCACGATCTTGGTCAATATCGCGCGCGGTGCCTTGATCGACGACGCCGCGATGATCCGGGCTCTCGATGAGGGGCGCCTTGCCACCGCAGTCCTCGATGTCTTTCACGAGGAGCCGCTGCCGGCCGGCAACCCCCTTTGGACCCACCCCAAGGTCCGGCTCACCTCTCATACGTCGTTTGCCGGAAGCGGCGTGCGTGGGCGCTGGGACGAGCTTTTTCTCGAGAACATTGCGCGCTATTGCCGCGACGAGCCGCTCTTGAACGAGTTCAACCCGCGCGACTTCCCGTAACCCTTTACGCGAGGTTGCGGCGCATTCGGCCGAGCAAACGGCCGGGTCAGATGCCGCGACCCTCGACTTCCACCTTGAGTTCGTCGAAGGCCTGTTGCGCACCCGGCGCAAAGGGATGAACCTCGAGCAGGCGCTTCAAGACCTCGTAGGCGGCCTTCTTGTTGCCAGTATCGCGCCAGATCTGGACGAGCCCCTCGAGCGCCTTGAAATGGTTGGGATCGAGCGCGAGAACGCGCCGGAGATCGCCGAGCGCGGCCGTCAAATTGTTTTGCGAATAGAAATAGAACGCGCGCTGGCTGAAGCCTTCAGTGTAGTCGGGTGCAAGTGTGACGGCCCGGTCGAGCAGCTTCTCGGCGAGAGTGTTCCGCGTCTTGGCGACCTTGGCAGCGCGGCCGATCAGCAGATTTACGGTGTCACTGCCGGAAAGCCGCCAGAGCCGTTCTATACTGGCCGCGAATTTGGCGGCAGCCTTCTCATCCTCGGCCGCCGAAAGTTGCGCATAGAGATCGGACAGCTGGCGTCTCTTTTCCTCGGCCGTTTGTGGGAGCTTGTCGAGCGATCTCGCGCCATCAGGCCGCGCCTTTGGCAAGACCGGCTTCGGTAACCCCTGTTTCGGTTGCGCCGGACCCTGCTGTTCGTTGGGCGACGGCTCGCCCACAGGGGCACCAGACCTCGGTAAGGTCGGATCCTGGGCAAGCGCTCGACCACCGTTGACCGTTGCGAAAGCAAAGGCGATGGCCAGCATGAGGGCGGGAACACGAGCATGCTTGAGGCTGGATCGTTTCATGGCCCAAATCTAATGCCGCAAGATCATGGCGTCAAAACGCCGAAAAGGCGCCGTCTCGCTTCGAGAGGCGCCTGCTCGAACAGCAAGCCAGGAAATTGGGATTGCAGGATCAACCTTGCCGGGCTTTGAACCGGCGGTTTGTCTTGTTGATCACGAATACGCGGCCCTTGCGACGCACCACGCGGTTGTCGCGGTGACGGCCGCGCAGCGACTTCAGAGAGTTGCGGACTTTCATGTGAACCCCGGACGGTTGCAGACCTCGAAGCCGAAAACTACCGCCTGCGCCCGATCGAGGGCGCAAAGGCTGCATGACACGAGATCCCTGGGAAAATCGCGCGCAAATTATGCTCTGACGGCGGGCCTGTCAATCCGCGTGGTGCTGACGGTCCTGGGTTGCCGAGATTGAACGGCCACATGGCTCAGGCGCCGAGTATTTTCCTCAGGAAATTCAGCGCGCTGATCACGCCGTACTCGCGCATGCGACGTCGGTCGCCCGGAAGCACCGTCATGTCGGCATGGGGACTATCGCGGAACATGGCAGTGATGAACACGGTTCCCGGTCGTGCCCCCTCGTCGCGGTCGGCCGCTACCACCGCGAGCCCGACGTCAGCGCCGAAGGCGTCTCGGGCGGCCATGGCCTCGCGTACGCTGCGTGCTTCCGGCGACAAAGGCGGCGGCTCGACCGGATCGCGATCGGGCCGGATCAGGGCGCCCTTGAATGTGGTCAACCCCATGTCGATCGCGCTCATACGGGACGACAGAATGCCACCCGTGATCGCTTCCGAGGCGGCGAGCGTCAGCCCGCGCTCCCTGAGTGCATTGAGGACGACGAGTTCCATGGATTCGTCATCGATCCCGAAAACGGCCTCTCCGAGAATGGCGCGCAGAATCTTTTCTTCGGCATCGAGAATACGCAGCGCCGTCGCCTCGTCGTCGCACTTCGCCGTGACGCGGACCTTGATGCCCTCTATGCCGCTGGCGTTGAAGGCGATGGTTGGATTGCCGAGCCGGTCGAGCTCGGCCATGCGTTCCGTGAGCATCTCGTCGATGCCGGACTCCGACAGCCCCCAGGTGCGCAGCGTCCGGCTGCGGATCACGGCCGAGGCCCCCATGCGGCGCCTCAGATCCGGAAGCACCGTGCCCGCAACCATCTCCTTCATCTCGCTCGGCACGCCCGGCACTGCGTAGATCACCTTGTCGCCGACCGGGCATACGAGGCCTGGCGCCGTACCTGGCATTTCCGGTATTGGGTGAGCGCCCTCGGGGATGTCGGCCTGACGTAGATTGTTGGCCGACATCGAGCGCCCGCGCACCTCGAATCGCCGGCGGATCTCCGATGCGATGGCGTCGTCGCGCCTCAGCTCGACTCCCATCACTTTCGCGATCACCTCGCGCGTGATGTCGTCCTGCGTTGGACCCAGCCCGCCGCAGCAGATCACGGCATCGCTGCGCTCGAGCGCCTGCCGGATCACGGCCTCCATGCGACCGAAGTTGTCGCCCACCTTGGTTTGATAAAGTGAGTCGATCCCGGCGAGCGCCAGTTGCTCGCCAATCCACGAAGAGTTTGAATCGACGATGACCCCGAGCAGGAGCTCGGTACCGATGGCGACGACCTCGCAGCGCATGACGCCTTCCCGACCTGATGAGTTGGTAAGTTCTCCTGCAAGCTTAGCGGGCCACGTCGGTCTGCGCCAATGGACTTGCACCAGGGCAGGTCGGGGAGAGAGACTTGCTCCGATCGGAAGCCAAGCCCTCGAGGCCGGCGCCAACTCGGGGCCGTACATGTTCATAGAGGCCCAGCGAGCGATTGCAGCGCCCCGGTCCGAACCCGTCGCATAATCCGGGGCAGGAGATTGCAGATGCAGCTGAAGTCCTTTCTATGTGCTCTCACTCTGGCCGTCCTTGCCCCCGTCTCGTTTCCTCTCCAGGCGTCGGGCGAGCCGCGCGAGCCGTGGCCGGTCTGGCGCCGGGGTGACGGCTACACCTTCTATGAAAGGCGCCGCACGAGGACGCCCGAGCGCGGCTTCGAAGGTTTCGCGGGCCCCCCCATGAACCAGAGCTATTGCAGCTACCGGCGCATACCGCACCGCGAATGCGGCCCGAAAGGCTGCCGGGTGACGAGTTGGACGCTCGAGCAGTATTGTCAGTAGGCCTCGGTCGAGAGGAGGCCGGCGCGGCCTAGATTGTCCGCGACATGCCAATCGCGCTATCTACAATCGAGGCGCCCTCGACCCGGGTATGGTCCGGCAGAGCGCGCAACCAAGGGACGGACAAGGTGATGAGCGGCATGATGCGAGCAGGCGACCCGCGCCTGACCGAAGCGGGCTTCCGCGATCTCGCATCCGAGCGCCTCGATCGCGAGCCGTCGGAGGCCGTATTCGATCCGCGCACAGGCAAGGCCTGGGGCCGCGGCGACTGGGACCTGAACCCTGAGCTTCTGGCCGATTTTGCCGCCATGCCGCCGGCGCGTCCCGCGGCTGTGCTCTTCGGCATCGTTGTGCGCGAGGAACTTACAGTCTTGCTGACACAGCGGACCCACACGCTGCCGACGCACGCGGGCCAGATCTCCTTTCCCGGTGGCAAGGTTGAAGCGGACGACGACGGCCCCATCGGTGCGGCTCTGCGCGAGAGCGTCGAGGAGATCGGGCTCGATCCGAGCTTTGTCGAGCCGCTCGGCTTTCTCGATGGCTATAGGACGGGAACGGGCTTCACCGTGGCACCGGTCGTGGCGATCATCCGCCCTGGTTTCGAACTGAGGCCCGATCCGCGCGAGGTCGATGAAGTGTTCGAGGTGCCACTCGCTTTTCTCATGGACGAGGCCAACCACGAGAAGCACACCCGCGACTGGCGCGGGCGCCAGCGCCACTATTATGCGATGCCCTATGGTGAGCGCTACATCTGGGGCGCAACGGCTGGCATGATCAAGAACATGCACCAGAGGTTGTTCGTCGGATGATCCGCATCGTCATCGAGAACATTTTGTTGTTTCTGTTGCCGACGGTCGTCTACGTCATTTACGTGGCCGTTACACGGGGTGACGCTCGCCGGGGCATTCTGGACGAGGCCCCGCTGGCTTGGCTGATGCTTGCGGGATCGGTGCTCGTCGTCGGCGTGCTGGCTTTCTACGGGTCGAACACACGTGGCAGACCTGGCCAGGTGTATGTGCCGCCTTCGATGAAGGATGGACGTATCGAGCCGGGTCGCATCAAGTAGCCGGACGGCGGATCTGGAAGCGCTTCGCTGTCTCGAGCGGGATCCGATGACGAGTGACGCGAACACGCCAGCAACCCCTCTGCCCTCGCTCGCCGGCGCTGCCTGGCTTGCTCAGTCTTCGACGCAGGCCGTGCTGGGAGCGTTGCGTGCCGCCGGCTACGAAGGCCGTATCGTAGGTGGTTCAGTCCGCAATACGCTGATGAGCCTCCCTGTCAGCGATCTGGACATCGCAACGCCCGCTACACCAGACGCCGTGACACGGGCCTGCAAGGCGGCGGGTCTTTCGACTGTACCGACCGGCCTCGACCATGGCACCGTAACTGTGATTTCGGATCATAAGCCGATCGAGGTGACGACGCTGCGGCGCGACATAGCGACCGATGGGCGGCGCGCCACCATTGCCTTCACGGAAAGCTGGGCCGAGGACGCCGAGCGGCGCGACTTCACCATGAATGCGCTCTATTGCGACGGCGACGGTCGCCTTTACGATTTCGTCGGGGGGTACGCGGACCTGATCGCGCGGCGCGTGCGCTTCATTGGCGATGCCGACCAGCGCATCGCAGAAGATTATCTCCGCATTCTGCGTTTTTTCCGGTTTCACGCATCTTATGCCGCCGGAGAGCCGGACCGTGCCGCCATGGCTGCCTGCGCTCGTGGCGTCCAGGGCATTGCGCGGCTGTCGGCCGAGCGCATTCGCGCCGAGCTCGTCAAGCTGCTCGTGGCACCCGGCTCGGTCGCCGCTGTGCGTGCGATGGAGGACATCGGCCTCCTACCGGCCCTTCTTGGCGTCGCACCTCGTCCCGATGTGATGGCGAGCCTGGTCGACGCGGAAAGGGACGCTGACGAAGAGGCCGATGCGATGCTGCGTCTCTCGGCCCTCGCCATCGCTACCGACGACGATATCGAACGTATTGCCGACCGGCTCCGCTTGTCGAACGAGGAGCGAACGGCCCTTCTCGTGATCGACCGCGAAGCGATAGTCGCCATCGGCCATGTCGACGAGCGCCGTGCACGAGCGATTGTCTACCGGAAGGGTCGTGACACCGCCCGGCGCCTGGCCCTCGCGCTTCGTGCAATTGCGCCTGAGCGTGCCGGGGAAGCAACGCGTCTCCGCGATACCGCCCGGTCCTGGCAGCCGCCCCGCCTGCCGGTAGCGGGCCGCGATCTCGTCGCGCGAGGTCTGGAGCCTGGCCCGTCGATCGGTGCGCTTTTGTCGGACCTCGAGCGCTGGTGGATCGAAGCGGACTTTCCGTCGCCGGATCGGACCCGGGCCCAGCTCGACATTCTGATCGCGGCCCATCGCGACGCCTGACAGCAACTCGGAGACTGTCTCGGCAAGCGGCCCGGGAACCGCCCCGCACGCCGAGCGTTGCCGTCGCGTGACGTGCGATTCTTTCGATGTCGACAGTGTGGCCGCTACGAGGCCTCCTGCCGGCGGCACCCACCGCAAGGAGACGGCCATGGCATCTTGGGCGCGCAAGGCATTCTGGCGCTTCGACAGTGACGTGACGAATCTCGTCAGCACCGAACGGGCGGCACATCGCCAGCCCGTGGCCGACCGTTATTCTCCGGTGAGTGACCGGACAGACGCGAGCACGGCGGAAAGTCACCCGCCCAGGCAGGGGCCGTCGCTCGTCCGAGCGCCTGAGAAGGATCGGCCCAGTGCGAGTGATCGAGAGGACGTCCGACGCACTCAGGCGCGGCAGGCGCGCGGGAAGTGAGGCGCCCCTGTGCGTTTGCCCTTGTCGCTTCCTTTCGACTGGCCCGCGGGAGGCTGGTCCATCGTCTCGTCTCGGGGCAATCGCCTTGCCGCCAAGGGGTCGCTTGATGGCAAGCAAGCAACGGCGAGGCAGGTGGCGTCTTGATACGCAGCAGCCCTTCTCCGCTCTCCAGGACCGAGGCTATGTCGCCTTTTCCAGACCGCACTGAAGCGGGTCGACAGCTTGGCGCAAGACTTGCCGAGCTCGAACTCGAGAATCCAGTGATCCTCGCGCTTCCGCGGGGCGGGCTTCCTGTCGCTCTGGAAATTGCCCGCGCGCTTCACGCGCCACTCGAACTCGTCATGGTCCGCAAGATCGGGGTGCCCATTCAACCGGAGTTGGCGGCCGCTGCAGTCGTTGATGGCGGCGCTCCCGAGCTTGTGTACAACCGAGACGTGATGCGCGCAGCGGGCCTTGACGAAGGCGACATCGAAGCGGCCTCCAGGCGCGAGCTTGCCGAGATCGAGCGGCGCCGTGCGGCATATGAGGGAGGCCGCGTTCGCGCCAGCCTGGACGGGCGTACAGTCGTTGTGGTCGATGATGGGATCGCCACCGGAACCACCATGCGGGCCGCATTGGCGGCTTTGCGGCGAAAGTCGCCGCGCCGCCTCGTGCTGGCCATTCCCGTTGCGCCGGCCGATACGGTCGAGGAGCTTCGCCACGTTGTCGACGATGTCGTGTGTCTCCGCATGCCCGAGCCGTTTTACGCCGTCGGCCAGTCCTACCGCGATTTCCACCAGGTAACCGATGCCGAAGTGGTGGAAGCGCTCCGCGAGGCAGACCGCATGACGCGTGCCGGCGCGGAGCGCGATGTGCGCCGATAGGCGCGTCGGCTTAAGTCGCGATTTCGCGGACGCCGATCGTGTATTTGAAGGCATCTGGATCGAGCGGATCGAGGCGCCCATCGGCAGTTTGCCCCTGCGGATACATCAGGAAGGGTTCGGGCGTTCCCATGAGACCGGGTAGCGCCACGTCTTCTCCGTCGTTGAACGCCACCCAGTTCGTCTCCCACGATCCGAACAGGGATGCCCGCGCGGCAGCCACCTTGGCATCGGTCAGAGCAAGGCGACCCGGTGGCTCTTCGAGCACCACTTTGCGCACGTCGGCGGGATCGACCGGGAGCCATCCGATGCCGGTCAGGAAAACCTCCGCCCGGCAATGTTGAGCCTTCGTCACGACCGGGCTGTTGGCGCCCAGGCTCTTGTATCCGAAGGCCGACGGCGCCACGCGTAGCCCATAGAGGTCACGCGCCGGTAGGCCGGCCGCGCGGGCGAGCCCGACGTAGAGAGCGTTGAGATCGGCACACTTGCCACTGAGATTGCCTGTCTTGAGCATGGATGCGATGTCGCCGGTCCCGCAGCCGCGTGTCTTGGGATCACGGAATGTGTTGTCGACGATCCACTCGTAGATGCGGCGTGCCTTCTCCAATTCGCTGGTTGACCCGCTGACGATTTTCTCAGCCGTCTCTCTCACGATGCCGTCGAGGGGTTTGAGCGAGGTCGGGGCCGTGTATCGCCTGCGTTGCTCCGGTGTGAGCTGCACGGGATCGCGTTTTTCCGAAAGCGCGACTGCCCGATCCCGTGTCGAAAAACGGCTCGTGACGACGATGGAGGCTTGCGTGCCGGCAGGCCACTTGGCGTGGACGAGGGCAGCGTCCGCCCGCGAATCTCGCAATAGCGCTGCTGCTCCGCTAGCCGTTCTCCAGGTCGTGTCGCCGGGCTTCATCCAGTCGTCAGCAGCAAAACCCGGCACCGGTATCCAGATCTGGGTCGGCCCTGCCGGAGCTGTCACCTCGACCGTCGTCGTCAGCTCAAAGCTGCGCCACTTGCCCGGCTTCGGCGCAAAAATGCTATCGCTCGCACCAGCCTCTGAAGGCCAGGGCAGGCTCGCGGAAAGCAGGGCGCCCGCTCCGAGCTTAAGCGTGTCGCGACGGGTCGGCGTCATCGGTCGTCTCCAGGAGGTTGACAGGGATTGGAAGAAGGGTCTCTCGTTCGAGCTTCCGCGTGCCTGAGTGCGCTCTCGAACGACGCGAAGCCGGCGGGCTGGGACCAGTCGTGTTCTCCATTCACGCGCCAGAGCGGACAACGTCCGGCAGAAACGACGAACGTGGTGGGAAGTGCTTCGACGCCCCACGCCTTTGTCGCCGCCCGATCAGTGTCGAGCAGGACGGGAAAGCGCACAGGATTGGTGGAGAAGTAGCGTCTCAGCCGGTGAGGCGGCTCGGCGACATCGACCAGCAGGATGCGTAGCGCGCGACCCTGGAAGCGCTGGGCGAGCAAATCGAGCTGATGAAGCTCTCCGCGACAGGGCTCGCACCACGTAGCGAAGAAGTGAACCAGGACCAGCCCCTGCCGGGCTTCGGCAAGATCGATCCGCTCGCTCTCGAGCGTGATGAGATTGAGCGGTGGCACCGCGTCGGGGGCCCATGCCACCATTTTGCCGGCCGAGGCGGCGCTGCCGGCTGCCAGATAGAGGAGCTGCCAAAGGAAAAGACGTATCGCGCGTCGACCGGAGGACCGCCACGGGCAGCAAACAGCACAGATCATCGCCGGCACGCGGCGAGGTCTGCTCGATGTCATGCTAGTCGGTCAAAGCGGGCTCGACGGGATGGCAAGAGTTGACGCCGGGCATCCGGCGAAGGCGGGCGGAGAATAATCACGTTATCCGGCCGTCAACAAGTCCCGAAAGGAGTTGTCGAGGAAGCATTGCCAGCCCCATCCAACTGAAGCAGCTTCATCGAGAGAGCGAGGAAAGAGGAGGAAGGCCATGCCGGTTCTCTATGCCCAGCACGGCGCCGTGGGAGTTCTGAGGTTGAGCCGGCCCGCAGCACGAAACTGCTGGGGCGCGGACTTTTCCGAGGGCCTCGCCCGCGAGCTGGACCGCCTCGAGATGGACGATACGGTCCGTTGTGTGATCATCACCGGCGACGAGGCGGGCCGTGCCTTCTCTGCGGGCGCTGACTTGAAGGACCCCGCCACCCATACCATCGACACCATGGCCGATTTCTTTGCCGAGCTGCCGAAGTGGCGGACGTTCACTGTGCGTCGCCTGGACCAGTTTCCAAAGCCGCTCGTCGCGGCGGTCAATGGCTATGCCATCGGCATCGGTTGCATTCTCACCTACTGCTGCGATCTGATCGTTGCCTCGGCGCGCGCCGAGTGGCGCCAGCCGCAGGTCTCGCTCGGTATCATCCCCGCCTACGGCGGTTCGGTGCGCCTAGCTCGGTGGGTCGGCAAGGGCCACGCGATGAAGCTCGCCATGGGCTTTCCCCTCGACGCGGCCGAAGCCTACCGGATCGGGCTTGCTCAATGGCTCGTGCCGCACGATGAGCTGATGCCGACGGCCCTGCAGGCGGCAACCCAGATCGCAGCCCAGCCGCCACTTGCGGCCCAACTCGCCAAGGAGAGCCTCAATCGAGGCCTCGACATCCCGAACATCGACGACGCCTCCTGGGTTGACGCCTACCGCTTCATGGCGCTGGGCCTAACGGAGGAGGCGAAAGCGAAGCACGAGGTCTGGCGGCAGAAGCCCTGATCGAGGCAACGCGCGGCACGATCGTCCGCCCGCGCTTCCCTCGCCGCCCATCAGGCACTAGCATGGACCATACGTCCTTCCATCGAACGCTTTCCGTCACGCTTTCAAGGGGTCGCAATGGCGAACAAGCACAACGTCCTTATTCTCGGCGCGTCATACGGCTCGCTGCTTGGCACCAAGCTCGCCATGGGTGGCCATGACGCTACCATGGTCTGTCTCCCGGCCGAGGTTCAGGCCTTCAATGCCAACGGCGCCATCGTGCGCATGCCGATCAAGGGTCGCGAGGGTCTCGTCGAGATCAACTCGAAGAAGCTTCCCGGAAAGCTAGGCGCCGCAGGGACGACCGATGTCGATCCCGCCAAGTTCGATTTGATCGTGCTGGCCATGCAGGAGCCGCAGTATCGCTCTCCGGGCGTCCGCGAGCTGACCGAGAAGGTCGCCAAGTCCGGTCGCCCCTGCATGTCCATCATGAACATGCCGCCGCTGCCATATCTGAAGCGCATTCCAGGGCTCGACACGTCGGGCCTCAGGGCGTGCTTCGCCGACGCTTCCGTGTGGGACGCGTTCGATCCGAAGCTGATGACGCTCTGTAGCCCTGATCCGCAGGCCTTCCGTCCGCCTGAGGAGCCGGTCAACGTGCTGCAGGTACGCTTGCCGACTAACTTCAAGTCGGCCCGCTTCGACAATCCGGAGCACACGCAAATCCTCAAGGACCTCGAGGCCGACGTCGAGGCGGCCCGCTTCGAGGCCGACGGCAAGGCGCTCGAGGTGCCGGTGAAGCTCAAGGTGCACGACAGCATCTTCGTTCCGCTGGCCAAGTGGGCCATGTTGATCGCGGGCAACTACCGCTGCGTCGGCAAAGACGGCATGCGCCCGATCAAGGAAGCCGTGCATTCCGACATCGACACGAGCCGCAGGGTCTACGACTGGGTGGTCAAGCTCTGCGTCGGCCTCGGCGCCGACCCGAAGGACCTGGTGCCGTTCGACAAATACGCCAACGCGGCGCTGTCGCTCGGCAGCCCCTCGTCGGCGGCACGTGCTCTCGCGGCGGGTGCACCCAACATCGAGCGTGTCGACCTTCTCGTGAAGCAGATCGCGGCGCAGCGCGGCGAGAAGCTCGCGGCCCTGGACGAGACGGTTGACCTTGTCGAGCACTGGCTCGCCAAGAACCGCGCGGCCAAGGCATAGGCCCGGCTCTTGGTGCAACCCCGGCTGCGGCAAGCCTATGGCGAGCTCGGAGCCGGGGGCTTTCGGCATTCGATGGGTGGGCATTCGGACTGGCTGCGCCTGCCGCACGTCGGGTCGAGGGATGAGCGTGTCTGCGCACTCTCGGAGCATGCGAGAGGGCCGCCCGAGAACGCCACTCAATCCCGGCGCGCATCGGGAAAATATTGCGGCGCCTCCCGGCGGTCGTGCAGGCTGTAGTCACGGCTGACCAGGCAGAGCTGCGCGGTGCTGACGGACGCGTCGACAGCAATTTTTCCCAAGGCGTCGTAGCCGCGCTGCCTGTCCTCGACCGTGCCGACCCAGGCGAACTCGTTGGGACGGTAAAGGCTCTCATAGATTTCGCCGTCGTCGCCTGCTGCGACCGGCCGTGTGTGGCTGCGCACCACGATCACGAAACGCTCGGGCGTCAGCAGCGGATCGTTGTACGCGATGCCTTCCATCTGGGGCACGACGCCGCGACCCTCGCCACCCTCGGCAATCACCGGGCCGACGCGCAGGCGATAGTCGTCGAAAACCTGATCTCGACCGGTCGATTGCGCCGCATGGTGCTGACCATTGGCCCGCCAGCGCGCGAGCGAGGCTTCGTCCGCCCAGATCTGGTGCGAAAGCAGCGTGCGCGGACGCGCATGGCTCTTGTAGCGGTCGAGAAACAGTACACCGCCGGAGGCTTCGAGTGCCGGCCTGAGGCTGCCGGCAATGTCGAGATACCGGCTTTCCTCGCCTGCCTTCGGAGTGACCTCGAAGAAGAGCGCGATCATGGCGCAGGCGTGCCTTGGTACATGATCTCAAACTCCGTCAGGCTTGGCGGAAAGACCGGCTGATAATGCCAATCTTTGCGTCCTTCGTCATGATATACGGCGCGTCCAATCCGCATGCCCCTCTTCAGCGTTCCGTTCTCGAGCAGGCGGAGTGACGTTTCGATGCTTAATTCTACCGCATCGTCATGAGCGATGAGAAATATGTTTGTCGTCCCACTTCCTCGATCATGCCCATCGACACGAAACAAACCCTTACCCCTTGAACGTAGCGCATTCTCCATGCGGAAAAGCCTCCAAGTACCAAAGCTTGGACCGTGGGTATCGAGCCATTGCAGAACGATTTGGGTTTGGCCAGCCAAGGCAATTCCCCACTGCGAACACAGCACAGCTGATCATTGGTTCTGATCACGCAGCAACGCAATACATCTCAGGAGCCATGGACGTGGATAGTCGCGGAAAGGTCTTCGCCCTCACGCAAATTCCATGATCACCGCATCCACGGCAAGGCTGTCGCCGGCTTTGGCGTTGATCACCTTGACGAGCCCGTCGCGCTCTGCCCTGAGGATGTTCTCCATCTTCATAGCCTCGACCACCGCGAGTGCGTCGCCGGCTTTGACGTCTTGTCCGGCCGTGACGTGGATCGCCTTTACCAGGCCCGGCATGGGGCAAAGCAGCAGCTTCGAGGTATCTGCTGCGATCTTCTCCGGCATCAAGGCAAAGAGCGCGGCCTCTCGCTCGGTGTAGACGAAGGCTTGCGAACGGATGCCGCGCCAGGCGAGCTCATAACCATTGAGCAGCGGTTTCACTTGCACCGACAGCTCGCGATCTCCGACACGGCCCGTCCACACCGACTGGCCCGGCCACCAGGTCGAGACGACTTCGATCGGCTGCCCGTCGGCGTCGCCCGCTTCGGGCAGAGTGACGTTGTAGGATTGTTCGCTCACCGGAGAGACCTCGAGGGGCACCTCCATCTCGCCAAGTCGCACGACGCGCTTCTGCGCGAAGCGAACGGGTGTTCCGTCGATCTGCTGGCTGATCTGGCGACGGCGCCCGTTGTGCAGATTGTCGATCGCGCCGGCGACCATGGCCAGCGTCTCGAGTTCCGCCCGGCTGGGGGCGCGCGGCACGAAGCCTGAAGGGTACTCTTCGGCGATAAACCCGGTCGATAGACGGCCCTCGCGCCAGCGCGGGCTCTGCATCAAGGCGGTGAGGAACGGTATGTTGTGCTGGATGCCGTCGATATGGAAGGCATCGAGCGCCTCGGCCTGGAGGTCGATGGCTTCCGCGCGGGTCGGTGCGTGGGTGACGAGCTTTGCGATCATCGGGTCGTAGAACATCGAGATCTCGCCGCCCTCCGTGACGCCCGTATCGTTGCGGATCGTAAGGCCGCTCGCCGAGCCTTCACGCGGCGGCCGGTAGCGCACGAGGCGTCCAATCGAGGGCAGGAAGTTGCGATATGGGTCCTCAGCGTAAATGCGGCTCTCGACGGCCCAGCCTTCGAGCTTGATGTCGGACTGGGCGAAAGCGAGCTTCTCGCCGGCAGCCACCCGGATCATCTGCTCGACGAGATCGATTCCGGTGACCAGCTCCGTGACGGGATGCTCGACCTGCAGCCGTGTGTTCATCTCGAGGAAGTAGAACGAGCGGTCCTGTCCCGCGACGAATTCCACGGTTCCTGCGGAGTCGTAGCCGACGGCCTTGGCGAGGGCCACGGCCTGCTCTCCCATGGCGCGCCGCGTCGCCTCGTCGAGCAGTGGCGACGGCGCCTCCTCGATGACCTTCTGGTTGCGCCGCTGGATCGAGCACTCGCGCTCGCCGAGATAGATGCAGTTCCCGTGCTTGTCGCCGAGCACCTGGATCTCGATGTGGCGCGGATTCTCAATGAATTTTTCGATGAAGACCCGGTCATCGCCGAACGACGATTTCGCCTCCGAGCGGGCGAGGCCGAAACCTTCCTCGCACTCCTTCTCGGAATAGGCGATGCGCATGCCTTTGCCGCCGCCGCCGGCTGAAGCCTTGATCATCACCGGATAGCCGATCTCCGCGGCGATCCGAACCGCATGCTTTGCATCGGAAATCTCGCCGAGGAAGCCCGGCACGGTCGAAACCTTCGCCTTGGATGCGGCCTTCTTGGACTCGATCTTGTCGCCCATGGCGGCAATGGCGCCCGGATTCGGGCCGATGAAGACAATGCCCGCCTTGGCAAGAGCGACGGGGAACGCTTCCCGCTCCGAGAGAAAGCCGTAGCCCGGGTGCACGGCTTCCGCTCCGGTCGCCTTGCAGGCCTCAACGATCTTCTCGATGACGAGGTACGATTGGGCGGCAGGCGCAGGCCCGATGTGCACCGCCTCGTCGGCCATCTCGACGTGGAGGGCATCGCGGTCGGCGTCCGAATAGACGGCAACGGTCCTGATCCCCATCTTTCGGGCGGTCTTGATGACCCGGCAGGCGATCTCGCCACGATTGGCGATCAGGATCTTCTTGAACATGCGTCTTCCTCGAGCCCACTCGCGATGATGGCCGGGGTGTCATAGGGCACTCACGAGAGCGAGCGCAACCGCTTTGCCGCCCCAGGACACGCGCCAAGGCTATGGCCGATGCAAGCGGCGCGCGCGCCCGACGCTGCCAGTTGGAGGGGCTTCGAAGCCAGCCTCACGTCAGATTGGGGTGAACGCGCGTCGCATGCGCCAGAACACGCTGCCGGACGAGGGAGATGGCACTGCGCAGGTTATAGTATTCCTCGGAGAAGCCGAGTGGCACTGGAATCGCACTGACCGCCGTGTCGATCCGCTCGATTTCGCTGCGCTGGTGCGGCAGGGAGACGCCGCTGGGATCGGCCGACAATTGGCTTTCCAGCACCTTGAGGCGCGCGTACCAGTAAAGCAACCGCCGGTTGACGCGCCACTTGTAGACAACGGGCAGCACTCGGACCAGCGGGATCAGAAGACCCGCCACGGGCACTGCCAGTACCAGCATGCGCTCGATGAACGTCGCCAGCCAAAACGGCAGGAACCGCTTGAGAAAGGCCGGGCCGGCCTTGTAGTAGCGCTCCACGTCCGCGGTAACCTCCACTTCGGGATCGACTGCCTGCGGAAACTCCCCGAAGCGGTGGAACATGCCACCCTTGCCGTGCACCTCCTTCATGGCGTCGATGATCAGCCCGATCAGCGCCGGATGGAGGCCTTCCTTGGCCACGACAGCAGCCACTGGCGCTACCAAGGCGACATCGGACGCCGGAAGGTTGCGCGCGAGGTCGAACGCCCCCTGTGGAACGATGATGCGCTTCAGATAGGGGAGTTGCCGAGTATAGGCTTCCGCCTGCGCGAAGTTCATGAGCTTGATGCCGGGGTCGTGCATCAACTCCCGTATAACGGGTGACTCTGGTGCCATGGCCAGAAACACGGCGTCGAGATCGCCTGCGCGCAGTGCATCCGCGGCGGCTTTGCCGGTAGCCGGAGACAAGCGTGTCGACGTCTCTCCAAGCTCGTTGGCCCGCAGCAGGCTGAGTGCGAGGTGGCGCGTGCCGCTCCCTTCCGGGCCGATCCCGATGCGCCATCCCTTGAGCTGATGCAGTTTGTCGACTGTTTTGTCGGACTTGTAGAACACCCAGAGCGGCTCGATGAACGCACGCCCTAGGGAGATGAGGCCCTGCACAGGCACAGCCGAAACGATGCCCCCTTGCATCAGGGCAAGGTCGACCCCCGGTTGTGGAGACTTGAGCAGACCCAAGTTCTCGATCGAGCCGCTTGTCGGTTTCACTCTCAGCGCGATGCCCGACCGCCTGAGAGCCTCGGCATATCGTTGCCCGAAACCGTAGTAGGCGCCGTGTACCCCCCCGGTCGCGATGGTGATCACGCGCGGTGGGGCCGGATGTATCAGCTGAATCAGAAACCAGAGGAGAATGCCGAAAAGCAAGGCCGTCGGCAGGCCGATGATCAGCAACTCCCGCCGGTCCCAGATTGCAACGGGTTTGGCCGGAATAACGCGCGTCCGTTGAGCGCGCCTCAGACTTTCTGGCGAAGTCACGCGTCACATCCCCCGTGGCCACACCCCGCAGGTCGAGAGCCTTCTCGCGACCAGATTCCCGCGGCGTCCCCTCCGATGCCCCCTCCCGATGGCTTGCAAAGCGACATCGTGGCGATTTGATGACGCCAGACGAATATCGCAGCCAGCCGCCGGCTGCTCAGCGCATCAACGCGCCCTTCATCTTCGTGACGGCGCTGCCCGGGCTGGTGAGAACAGCCGATGAGACCCGCGCCGCGACTGCCTCCTGGGCGATCGAAGTCGAGAATTGCGCGAGCAGGACCGCATCGCAGGCAGGCAGCCGGGTTGCGGCCTGCGCCATCAAGGCATTGTGTTGTTCCGGGTTGCCGGCTTGCAGCGCACGCATGGCTTCGGGCTCGCAGACGGCATGCAGTGTCACCGCGCGCCCTCTGGACGCAGCCATGTCCCGCATCTCGGCTTCGAGCATTGGTACGGATCGCTCGAAAGTAGCGATGAGACCGATCGTGCTACCCCGCTCGAGGGCATCCTCGAACATGGCTTCGTTGGGTTTCAGCACGGGCATGGGATGCGCGCGTGCGACAGCATCGATCGCCTCGCCGAACGCCGAGCACGTGAACAGGATCCCATCTGCGCCAATGTCGCGGGCGTAGGCTCCGAGCCGCTGGAACCGGTCGAACATCGCCGGTGTGAGGTCCCGTGATTGGCCCCGGTCCACCGAAAGCGAATCGTCGAGAATGTTCACGCGTTCGGGATCGGGCCACAGCCGCTGGAATGCCTGCTCGATGGGCGCCATCGCCACCTGCACGGCGTGGATCAAGACAACGCGCTGCCGTCTACCGCTCTGCATGGACCGCCCTCCCGGCTCGGAGTGAGATTTGAGCCTAAGGGGGTGCCCGACTATCTGTGATTATGCAACCCTGCGCATACGTCGTCCCCGCATTTCCTCAGGTGGGAAGCGCGGGGAACCAGCCTTCAGGCCGCCTTGCGATCAGGTGCGGTAAGCGCGGGCGCCGACGCAGGGGTGCTCTGTGCCGCCGACGAGCCTTGCCGTCCCTTGCCCGGGACGAAAGACATCGGCCAATGCTCGATGCAGTAGGGCCGGCCAAGGACCTGCTGGGCCCCACAGAAGTGGAAGCCGTCGTGACGCGGGTCGCCAACCGGCCAGCGGCAATCGCTGGGCTCGAGCTCCAAGAGGGTCTTATGCTTCGGCTTTTTGTTCGACATGTCCAATACTCGTGAACGGGGTGCTTCTCGGATCCCTAAAAAGATAGGCACCACCATGATGCATTGCAACAAACTATTGTGCGGCGCAACAGCACAACTGCCGTCACTCGACCGCTCACGACTTGTCAGCCCGGCGTTGAAGCTGTTTTTCGCGTGGGACGATACAACGCGCTGTCAAGCGAGGAACCGCTTCCGGAGCCGCACGAAATCTTCTACGGCGCCCTCCAAGCGGGCAAATGCGGCCTCGTCCTGAGCAAGAGAAAGGACGATCATCCCGCGTCGCGCCATGTACACGCCGCGATCCAGAAGGTCGAAAAAGAACAACTCTTTGAGATCTTGGTTTCCCGCTTCCGCGTCGGCCTCGTTGCGTATGGCGCCATTGCGGAAATGTACCGCGATCATCGAGCCGCGACCCGTGAACTGCATGCGCGCTGCGCCGAGAGCGGCGATCTCGTTGAGCCGTTGGCGCAGGCGGTCCCCCCGCGCGTTGAGCCGCGTGATCGCGTCCGGAGTGGCGACCTCGGTTAGCGCGGCGAGCCCGGCACTCATGGTCAACGTGTTGTTGTTGAACGTCCCCGCGTGCGGAAGCCCGTCCGGTCGTTGCGGATCGAACAAGGCCATCACATCGGCGCGGCCGCCGAAGGCGCCGAATGACATGCCGCCTCCGACATATTTCCCGAGTGTCGTCAGGTCCGGCTTGACGTCGAGCAGGCTCTGCAGTCCGCCGGGAGCGAGACGCGACGTCATGACCTCGTCGAAAATCAGCAGCGCGCCGGTCTCATCGGCAACCTGGCGCAGTCCGGCGATGAACTCGGGCGTAGCGGGTATGCAGCCCGTCGAGCCCATCATCGGCTCGACGATGATGCATGCAAGGTCTTCGGCGTCGGCTGCCACGAGCGAGCGCACGCTTTCGATATTGTTGTAGTGCGCAACCAACACGGGAAAGGGCGCATTGACTGGCGATCCGCCCTTTCGGAAATAGAGAACGCCCCCATGATAACCGCCGGTGAAAACCAGCACCTTGTGGCGCTTCGTGAAGGCGCGGGCCAGCGAGATGGCCATCAGGTTGCCCTCGGTACCGGAGTTCGTGAAGCGGACCCGCTCCATCGACGGAAACCGGGCACTGACGACCTCGGCGAGGCGTACTTCGAGCTCGGTGTGGCCGCCGATGTTGACCCCGAAATCGAGGGCCCGCTCGATCGCTCTCCGGATCGCCGGGTGCGAGTGGCCGAACATCCCGGCCGTGTATTCGGCGAGGAAATCGACATACCCATGCCCGTCGACGTCGGTGAGGTGGCAGCCGTCGCCGCCGGCGAAGCGCAACGGGAAGGGGCCGTAGAACAACACCGTCCGCGTGTTGCCGCCGGGGAGCGAGCGCTCTGCCCGGCTGTGCAATTCAAGGCTTTGCGGATTGGCGGCCGTATAGTGCGCACGGGCCGCGTCCAGCGCTTCCGCCAGCGAGGCGTTCGCGGGTAGCCGTTCGGCAGCGGTCGACATGGCAGCGTTCTCCTCGGATCCGGGTCCTGGTCAGCAAGCTCGCGACGATGCTACACGCGACCGGCACCCTGGGGATAAGTTTCGCGCTTCAGCGGGCCGGTGGCATGCGCAGAATGGCGAGGGCCATCGCCTGCGCGCGGGGAACGAGGCTTTCGACGTCCATCTGCTCCTCCGGTGTGTGAGCGTTGGCCCCCACGGGCCCCGTCGCGCAGATCGTGGGGCAGCCGACCGACGTGGTGAAGCCTGAATCCGCGCATCCGCCCGAGAATTCGCCCCCGACCGTCAGGCCGGCTGTGGCGGCCGCCTCGACATAGGTCTGGAAGAGTTCCTCGCTGCCGGCCGGCTTCGTCAGCGGCAGGAACTCGCCCAGGATTTCGAGCCTTGCCGTCGTCCCCGGGACTGTTGCCGTGTCGATGATCCGATCGATCATATCGAGCGCATAGGCTCTGTCGCTTGGCTGGACGTAACGGAGATCGATCCGGCCTTCGGCGTGAGGGGCCGTCGTGTTGACCGACTGCCCGCCGCTGACCAGGCCCACATTCACCGTGATCCCGCGTTTCAAGTCGGTCAGAGCATGCAGCGCCACGATCTTGTGCGCGATCTCACCGATGGCCGAGATGCCTTTCTCGAAATTGCCGCCGGAATGCGCGGCCCTCCCGAACACCTCCATCTTCATGAAGACTCCGCCCTTGCGACCTGTCACCACGTTGCCGGACGGCCGCCCTGGCTCCGAGTTGAGAACGCAGCGCGCATCCTTCGCCACCCGCTCGATGACGCTGCGGCACGCGGGCGAAGCGATCTCCTCGTCCGATGTTATCAGTCCGGCGAGCGGCACCGGGTTGCCTCCGAACCGTTTGAAGGCCGCAAGCACGAAGGCGTTGAGGACCAGCCCGCCCTTCATGTCGGCGACCCCCGGGCCATACGCGAGCCCGTTCTCGATGCGGAATGGCCGCCGCGCCGCCTCCCCCTTCGGAAATACCGTGTCACGATGGCCCATCAGCACGACGGGCTTTTCATTTGTGGGCATATCGTCGAGGCGAATGTGGATGGCATCGCCATAGGCTTCGTGCCGCTCGATGTCGACCAGCAGCCCCTCGCTCTCGAAGAAGCTGACGAAGCGGTGGCCGACCGCATCGACGCCCGCCTTGTCGTAGCTGCCGCTGTCGATGTTCACCACGTCCTCGAGAAGGCGGAGCATCTGCGGCTTCTGCTCGGCGAGCCAGCCGGTGATTTTCGCCTCCAGCTGGCTCAATGACCCACCACCTGCCGCCGTCGCCATGATCGCTCCCTCCTGTGAATGAACCGGCAAGACGTTACGCGAGCGAGCCTATGTGTGCCAACAGCGGTCGCGCCTGCAGGGAGGCAGTCGGCATCTTGACGGCTCGGCCGCGGATGCCACATGCCGCCCGCCTGCAGACATGCTAGAAAAAACACTTGGGCGCGCCTCCGTGCGATTGGCCCGGCATCGGCGAGCGCTCATGAACGACATATCGATCGACCGCGACGTTGAAGCCCTTCTGAGGGGGGCCTCGCCCTCCGAGCCGTGGTCGCGATACGTGCTCCATGCCGGCGTCGGCATCCTGATGACGATCGCTTTCGCACCCGCTGCGCTCGTCGTGCAGGGCGCGCTTGGCGTGAAGACGGTACATATCCTCTTTCTCATTCCCGTCATCGTCGCGGCGACGCGCCTCGGGCTGATTGCCGCCCTCGCTGCCGCCTTCGGTGGCACGGCCGCATCCGCTTATTTCTTCTATCCCCCGCTCTACAGTCTGCGTGTCCTCAGCCCCGATGACGCGGTGGCACTCGCCATGTTCATCGTCGTCGCAGCGATCACGAGCCACCTTTCGGCCACCGCCCGCAACAATGCCGGCATCGCCGCCCGCAACTATCGGCAGCTGGAGATGCTCTACGCGTTTTCGCGCAAGCTTGCCGCTTCCCCCGGCCCTGAAGAAATCCTCGCGGCCGTCAAGGAACACGCGAGTGCGCTCGTCGGCCGGCCGGTCTCGGTCGTCACGTTCGAGGCCGAAGGTCATCGTGCCGATACAGCCGGGGATCTGGCATCGCTTCCGGAGGGTGTCGGGAAGGCTGTCATGCGACTGGCCGAAGGCGAGAAGCTCGACGGAGGCATGCTTGTCACCGAGCCTTCCGATGCACGCAAATGGCTGCTGCGGCCGTTCTCGCGCAACACGCATCGCCCGGGCGTGCTGGTGGTCGAGCTCGATCCTGGCACGGTCCCCGACCTGGACCAGCTCCGCGCGAGTGTCGATATTCTCCTGGAGGAGGCCGCTGCCACGCTCGAGCGCCTCGATCTGGCGACGACGGTGGCGGATGCCGAGCTCCGTCGCCGCTCCGAAAGCCTGCGCGAGGCGATCATTGGATCGGCCTCGCATGCGCTACGCACGCCACTGGCCTCCATTCTGGGCTCGGCCTCGGTGCTTGCCCAGACGCCCGCCGTCTCCGGCGACGAGCGCCTGCGCACCCTTACCCAGATCATCGTCGGCGAGGCCGAACGCCTTAATCTCGACATCCAGAAGATGCTCGACGCTGCGGCCTTGTCCGGTGCCCAGCTCAAGCCCGATCTTGCCTGGATCGATCCGGCGGATCTCGTGAACGCGGCGCTCCAGTCCCATCGGCGCGAGCTTGCCGACCACGAGATTGTGCTCGATTGTCCGCCGGATTTGCCACTCGTGAGAGCCGACGCGGCGCTGGCGAGCGCGGCGCTCGGGCTCGTCCTCGACAATGCAGCCCGCTATTCAGATCCGGGCGGCGTGATCCAAATCACCACGCGATCCGACCGGGGCCTTGTCCGCTTCGCCGTCGTCGACGAGGGGCCGGGTCTTACAGCCGACGAGGCCCCGCGCATCTTTGAGAAGTTCTATCGCGGCAGTCGCGCGCGGGCTTCGACGCGGGGCACGGGGCTCGGTCTGTGGATCGCAAACGCGTTTCTGGCCGCATCGAAGGGCCGTATCGCAGCTGCCCCGCGCACCGATCGGCAGGGCACCTGCGTGACGATCGAGCTCCCGGCTGCAACGCCGGAAGAAATGGAGCTGCTGGGCGGCAATGATGAGTAACCCGAGACAGACCGTTTTGATCGTCGAGGACGAGCCGCAGATGCGGCGCTTCCTGCGCGCCGGCTTTGAACTCGACGGCCTCGACGTCGATGAGGCGGAAACCGCCCAGGCGGGCGTCAAGCTCGCTACGCTGAAGCCATTCGACCTCGTCGTCGTGGATCTCGGCCTCCCCGACCACGACGGCACCTACGTCATAGAGCGCCTGCGAGCCTGGTCGACCGTCCCGATCATCGTGCTTTCGGTGCGCTTCCACGAGAGCGAGAAGGTACGCGTTCTCGACCTCGGTGCCGACGACTACGTCGTAAAGCCGTTCGGCATGGCCGAGCTTTTGGCGCGCGCCCGTGCGGCTCTCAGGCGCAAGGCGCCCGGAGCGGCACTGCAGCCCGTCGTGACCGTCGGGCCGCTCAGCATTGACCTGGCGCACCGCCGCATCCAGGTGGCTGGCAAGCCGGTCCAGATGACCCCGAAGGAGTACCGTCTTCTTGAGATCCTTGCCCAGCACTGGGGCAAGGTCGTCACCCACCAGCACCTGCTGCGGGAGATCTGGGGCGCAGCCCACGCCGATGCTGCTCATTATCTGCGCATTCTCGTGCGCAAGACGCGTCAGAAGATCGAGGAGGACCCCGCGCGACCCCGCCTTCTGACGACCGAGCTCGGCGTCGGCTACCGGTTGGCGCCGCCGTCTCCCTCGACGGCCGAGCCATCTCAGGCTCGCGAGGCATCCTGAACCGGCGCGGCTGGCTGCCAAGGCCGACTGCCCGTGCGTGATGCGCCCGCGATCCCGTTCGCTGCAGTGCCAGCGTCTGACGCAGAGGCCGGACTGCGCGTGGACACGGGCAGTCCGGAACAGCAAGATGCTGCCGACGTCGTATCGGACATCTGGCCGCGCCGCGTCAGCTTTCCGTTTCTCGATACCAGGAAGCCGTCCGCCATACGCTGCCTGCGTGTTCAGTGCGAGGCGAGGTCGGAGACGCACCGAAAGCCCATGTGTCCACTGGCGCTGTCCGGACTGGCTGCCGACCGGGCGGCGCAGCGATAGCGCCAGCAATAGGACGGATGGCAGAGATAGCTGCCGCCGCGCATGGCACGCAGTTCGCCCGTGGCCGGGCCTGATGGATTGTGAACTACGCCCTCTTCGCCGCCGAGCCGCAGCCCCCGGTCGCGCGTGAACCAGTCCGCACACCACTCCCAGGCGTTGCCCGCCATGTTGTGGAGGCCGAAACCGTTCGGCGCGAAGGCGTCGGCAGGGGCAGTCCCATAGAACCCATCGGCCTGCGTGTTGAGATCGGGAAACCGTCCCTGCCATACGTTGCAGCGATGCTGGTCGCCTGGTGTTTCCTCGTCGCCCCAAGGGAAGCGCGCGCCCGCCAAGCCTCCGCGTGCCGCCTTCTCCCATTCGGCCTCCGTCGGCAGGCGCTTCCCGGCCCAGGCGCAAAATGCGAGGGCGTCACTGTGCGAGACGTGCACGACGGGATGCGCCGAGCGCTCCGAGATGTCCGAATGCGGTCCTTCGGGATGTTGCCAATCGGCAGCCATCACCTGCCGCCACCAGGGCGCGGCGGCGATGCCCCGCGTTTCCTCGAAATCGTCCGGAAGAAGTCCGGCGAAAACGAAAGACCAGCCGATCTGTTCTGCCTCGGTGACATAGCCCGTCTCGGAAACGAAGCGTGCAAAACGTTCATTCGTCACCGCGCACCGGTCGATGAGAAAGGCATCGAGGTAGACGTTGCGGACCGGCCATTCTCCATCAGCGCGATGGCCTTCGCGCCGCTGGCATCCCATCAGGAATGTCCCCGCCGGGATCAGCGCCATCTCCTGCCGCTCTTCGCCGTACCGCAGGCGAGGAGCGGAAGTTGGGATCGCCTCGAATACGCCCGCGGTGTCCTTCGAAGTCGCGCGGGCCTTCGTGTCGTCCCTCTCGGGGGCACAGCCGCAACCTGCTTTCCGCCCTGCCACCGCCATTCCTCTCGATCTGGCCCGACTGCGATCGCTGGCTACTGCCGGGCGAGGTCGGCGCGTGCCTCGTCGCGCGCTGCCTCGCGCGCCTCCTTCGATTTTTGCGGTGGCAGATCTAGCACCACCTGGTGGATCTTTCCGGTAAACGTAAACGGCACGGCATAATCGTCGGAAACGGGAATGCCCTCGTCCCGCCCGATATTGAGATTTCCGCCGGAATGCCGCCGGATGAGAAACGGAATGTCGACCGATCCGCACTCCGCGGCTGCGATCGACACGAAGCCGCGCCCGACCCTGCCGAGCCGCTCGATACCACCCCCAACCGTGATCCGGCCGGCCGGGAGCTCGCTCGCCGAGATCGCCTTCAGATGCCGGCTCCACAGATTGTACTCGAAGACAAGCCGATTCTTTCGCACATAGAGAGCGAACCCGCTGCGGCCATCGCCGAGAGACAGGATGCATCCTTCGGCCGAGGCATCAGCGCGCTCGATGTCGGCGGTGATGTGAAAAGTCCGATTGAAGAGGGCGGGGGATACCGGAAGGCGGATCTCGTCGACGGGCGGCCGATAGACATAGCGCGCCCGGCTTCTCGGGTCCGTTGCCTTGGGCGTCGCGCGCCAGAGTTCGGCCCGGCGGTCGTCGAGCGGCAGGACGCCGTTGCGGCCCGCCTCGGCCCACCACAGGTCGATCATCTCGCGCAGTTTCTCCGGCTTCTCCTTGGCGAGATCACGGCACTCGGAGAAATCCTCGTCGAGGTGATAGAGCTCCCAACTGTCCGCCTCGAATGGCGTGTCTGGCTCATGGTAGGCGACGGCCTTCCATCCGCCGGCCCAGATGCCGCGATGGCCGAACATCTCGAAATATTGGACGTGCTTGCGCGTCGGCTCCGTCGCCGTCTCGGGGGGGAACGAATAGGCGAGGCTCGTGCCGGCAACCGACATCTGCGGGTGGCCTTTCACCGTGTCCGGCATGGCGATGCCGCACACCTCGAGAATGGTCGGGGCGATATCAGTCACGTGATGGAACTGATGGCGAATGCCGCCCTTGTCGACGATACCTTTTGGCCAATGGGCGATCAGCGGATCCCGAATGCCTCCGCCATGGGTGTTTTGCTTGTATCGTTTGCCCGGTGTGTTGCCTGCCTGGGCCCAGCCCCAGGGGTAATTGTTGAACCCCATGGGTGTGCCGATGTCGCCGAGCCGCGCCATGCTTTCCTCGAGGCGCTCGGGTCTTCCGTTGAAGTAGCGCGAGTAGTCGACCATGCCGAGAGGCCCGCCCTCCTGGCTCGCCCCGTTGTCTGACATGAGCAGAACCAGAGTATTTTCGAGCTCCCCAATCTCGCCGAGGAATGTGATGAGGCGGCCGATCTGCTCGTCGGTATGCTCGAGGAATCCTGCGAACGCCTCCTGCAGGCGCACGGCCAGTGTCTTCTCGTCTGCGGTAAGCTCTTCCCAGGCTTTCACACCGGGGTTACGTGGGGCGAGTAGTGTTCCCGGAGGAATGATGCCGAGCTCGAGCTGTCGCTCGTACCAATGCTGACGCACGGCATCCCAGCCGGCATCGAATTTACCGCGATACTTGTCGATGTAGCGTTGCGGGGCCTGATGCGGGGCGTGCGTGGCGCCGAAGGCGACGTAAAGGAAGAACGGCTTCGCGGGAACGGCGGATTTCTGACTGCGCACCATCTGGATGGCCTGATCCACCAGATCCTCGGACAGGTGGTAGCCTTGCTCGGGTGTCCTTGGCGTGGGGATCGGATGGTTGTCGCAGTATAGGTCGGGGTGCCATTGATCGGTCTCACCCTCGAGAAAGCCGTAATAACGGTCAAACCCGCGTGCCAACGGCCATTGATCGAACGGGCCGGCAGGTGATGTCTGCTCGATCGGCGTCAAGTGCCATTTCCCGACTGCAAAGGTGGCATAGCCTTCAGGAGCCAGGACTTCGGCCATGGTGGCTGCGCTCTTGCTGATCGAGCCCGTGCAGTTGGGAAAGCCGGTGTTCCAATTCGCCAGCCCGCGCATCCCGACGGTGTGGTGATTGCGGCCTGTGAGAAGAGCTGCGCGCGTCGGCGAGCAGAGCGCCGTCGTGTGAAAGTTCGAATAGCGCAAGCCGCCCGCCGCGAGCCGGTCGATGCTCGGGGTGTCGATGGTCGATCCGTAGCAGCCAAGGTGGGAAAAACCCAGATCGTCGAACAGGATGACGAGCACGTTCGGCGCTTCATGGCGCGGGCGCGGAAGCTCCGGCCAATGCGGAACAGACTCGGTAACCGTGCGGCCGATACGGCCCTTGAAGGCGGTCATGCGCCTCATCCTCCGTCAGTCCTATCGTGCTCGATGCTAGGCATGGTTCGGCGACGGCGCCAAGAGGAACCGTTGCGCGAAGGGGCAGTCTCATCCGCCGCAATGCAGCAGTTCAGCGTCATTGACACGAACCAGCCGAGGTGATCGCATCATCGTCGTTAGCCTCAAGCGAAGCGGGAGCGGTGGACAGGGAGAGCCGCGGATGGTGGCCAGCACACTCTTGCAGCGCTTCGCGCTTGCGATCGGCTTGGGCATCGCTTTGCAATCGCTCTTCACCGCCTATTTCGGTGTCTTCGACCCAGTCTATCATCGGCCGATCGTCACCCTCTTCGCGGTCGCCGCAGCAATGCTGCATTGGGCTGCCGTCCGCTCCACCCGTGGGCCGCGCCACCCGCTGAGCTGGCTCCTCGACATTCTGCTCTTCCTGCTCGTCGCGCTCGGCATCTGGCGCTTTCTCGTTTACGGCGAGAACGCCGAGAACATGCTCGTCGACTTCGAGCGGAGCGACCAGCTCATGGCACTCGGCGCGGTGGTGGCGCTGATCGAGATCTCTCGCCGCGAATTCGGCTGGGGCCTCGCCGGCTTTGCCGCGGCGATCCTGGCCTACTGCCTTTTCGGGCAGAAGTTGCCGTCTTTCCTCGGGCATGCGGGGTTTTCGCTGGATCAGGCGATGCAGGGCATGTGGTACGGCTTCCAGGGCGTGTTCGGCATGCCGGTCGCGATCCTGCTCGAGGTTCTGTTCATCTACATCGTGTTCGGCGTCGTGCTCGAGGCGACAGGCGCAGGCAATGCGCTGATCCGGCTTTCTTTGGCGGCGGTCGGCCGTGTGCCGGGCGGCTCGGCCCATGCCGCCATCGTGGCGAGCGGGCTCTTCGGGACGATCTCCGGCAGCGTCGTCGCCAATGTCGTCGGAACCGGCACGTTCACCATCCCCCTGATCAAGCGGCAAGGCTTCAAGCCGGCGTTCGCCGGGGCGGTCGAGGCTGCAGCGTCGTCCGGCGGCCAGATCATGCCGCCTGTGATGGGGGCTGCCGCTTTCCTCATGGCTCAGCTCACCGGCTTCTCATACCTGACCATTTGCGTCGCGGCGCTGATCCCCGCGCTGATCTACTACGGCTCGCTGTTCATCGCGGTCTATTTCGAGGCGAAGAAGCTCGGCATCCGGCCGCTCACGCCCGATGAGATGCCGCGCCTCGAGCGCGAGGATTGGTTGCACGCCTTGATGTTCGCCGTGCCGATTATCATCATCATCGGAGTGATGTTGGCGGGTCGCTCGCCGGCCATGGCAGGATTTTTCGCCACGACGGCGGCGCTCGGCCTTGGCTTCATCAACAAGGAGGTGCGCGCCAATCCAGCCGTGCTCGTCGATGCGCTGGCACGGGGCGGGGTGAACTGCGCGCGGATCCTGGTCGCGGTCGGGGCGATCGGCATCGTGATCGCGGGGTTGAACCTCACGGGGCTCGGACTCGCTTTTGCCCAGGCGGTGCTCTCCGTGACCGGGCAGTCGCTGATGCTCGGCCTGATCATGACGGCGCTCGCCTGCATCGTTCTCGGTACCGGGCTGCCGACGCTGCCGTCCTACCTCATCATCGTTCTGGTGATGGGGCCGGCCATGACGAAGCTTGGCGTGCCGTTGCTCGCCATCCACATGTTCGTTTTCTATTACGGGATCATCTCGCACCTGACTCCGCCGGTCGCGATGGCGGCGATGGCCGCGGCCCCGATCGCAGGGGCCAATCCCGTGACCGTGGCAGTGGTCGGCACGCGGCTCGCGCTCATCAAATACGTGCTGCCCTTCGTGTTCGTCTATTCGCCGTCCCTGCTGCTGGTCGTGCAATTCGACTGGGGCGAGCTGGTGTGGGGCTTGTTGCGGATGACGGCCGCGACGCTTTCGATCACATCTGCGCTTGCCGGCTATGACCGACGCCCACTCGGCAAGGGAGAGGTCGCATTGAGGCTCGTTGGCGGAGCGCTCGCGCTGGCCGACATCGTTCCGGTTGCCGCCGCCGGCATCGCGCTTTCGGTCGCGGCATGGATCGGGCACCGGGTGGCCGGCGGCACTGGCCCAACGGCGACAACAACTGTCGAGGAACGGGAGGCATAAGGCATGGCAGGGAAATGGCTGGGGCGGGTGGCGCTGGCCGCGCTGACGCTCGCCGGATTGGGATCGGGTGCTGTCGGGCAGACGACCAATCTCCGCGCTCAGACGGGAGCGCCGGGAAGCACAGGCTTCATTTTCATGACGGCGATGCAGTCTGTGCTGCAGAAGCACCTGCCGGTGCAGATCAACATCACGACGGGCGCCGCCGCGACACGCTCGACGCTCGACGCCACGCGGGGCAACGTGGATCTTTTCACGTCCGCTCCGTCCATCAATTATTTCATGTCGTCCAAGACCGCCATGTTCAAGGACATGGCTGATGCGCCGGAAAAATTCAAAAAACACGTCCGGAGCATTCTGAACTACCCGCTCGGTCCCTATCACATCATCGTCTACGAAAGCTCGGGCATCAAAGAGCTGGCCGACATGAAGGGGAAGAAGGCGTTCATCGGCCCGCCGGGGGGCGCAGCGACGGTCGTGGCACTCGCGATCATCGAAGGGGCGACGGGCTACAAGGCGAACGTAGACTACCAGCAGGTGAGGCTGGACTGGAATTCCGGCCAGCAGGCTTTCCAGGATAAGCAGGTGGATATCGCCATCTTCCCGACGGAGCTGCCGAGCCCGATGGTCGCGCAGTTTGCGCTCCTCGATAAGATTCGGCTCATCACCATCCCGGAAAAGGCTTTCTCGGCTCCGGCCATGAAGAAGACGCTCAGTTTGCCAGGCCGCACCATCATGGAGATCGCCCCGGGCACGTACGGAAAGAACCAGGTGAACGACAGCTCGGTGAAGGCTGTCGGCTCGTGGATCGGGCTCTCGACGCGTACCGAGATGGACGAGGAGATGATCTACAAAATCACCAAGACGATCTTCGAGAACATCAAAGACATCCACGCGGCAGCACCGTTCCTAAAGGAGATCACGAAGGAAACCGCGCTCCTGCAGATGAATGCACCGCTGCACAAGGGGGCACTCAGGTATTATCGGGAGATCGGCCTGAAGATCGATCCGTCCCTCGTTCCGCCGGAGGCGAAGTAGCGCCATGCGCCGGACCATCGACACCGCCTCGCTCGATCCGCTGTTCAAGCCGACGTCCGTCGCGGTGGTGGGAGCGTCGGCGGACGCCGCCAAGATCGGCGGCCGCCCGGTCGATTACCTGAAGCGCCTCGGGTTCGGCGGGGCGGTGCTGCCGGTAAATCCGAAGTCCGCCGAGATCCAGGGACTGAAAGCCTATCCCTCGGTGTCGGCGCTGCCAGAGGCGGTAGACCTCGCAATCCTGTCCGTGCCGGCGGCGCTGGTGCTGCCGGCGGTCGAGGAGGCGGCTGCGAAGGGTGTGCGCAGCCTGATCGTGTTCTCGTCGGGATTCGCGGAGGTGGATGCGGCGGGACGGGCGGCGCAACAACGCATCGTCGACATCGCGCTCGATACGGGCATGCGCGTCCTCGGCCCCAACTGTATGGGGCTCGTCAACGTCTCGGCCGGCGTCTACGCGAGCTTCTCACCCGTCATCGCAATGGGGCAGGCACGCCCTGGCAATATCGCAATCGTCAGTCAGAGCGGCGCCTTCGGTGCCTTTGCCTACACGCTCGCGCGCGAGCGCGGTCTCGGTCTATCGAAGTGGGTTGCCAGCGGTAATGAATCTGACGTCGATGTCGCAGATTGCATTGCCTGGCTCGCCGGGGACGCCGAAACAAAGGTCATATTGGCTTACATCGAGGGTGCGAAGGACGGCCGCCGCTTGATGGCCGCCCTCGAAATGGCGCGCGCGGCCGGCAAGCCCGTCATCGTGACGAAGGTCGGGCGCACTGAGATCGGGGCGCATGCGGCAGCGTCCCATACCGCGGCACTCGCTGGCGAGGATGCGGTCTACGATGCGGTCCTGCGCCAGTGTGGCGCTTATCGCGCGCGGACGGTCGAGGAGTTCTTCGACGTCGGCTACGCCGCCGCCGTTGCGGGCCTGCCGAAGGGAGGCAACATCGGCCTGCTCACGGTCTCGGGCGGTGTCGGTGTGCTGATGGCGGACGACGCTGTCGAACACGGGCTCGCCGTCACTGAGATGCCGGCTGAGGCGCAGGCCGGCATCCGACGTCTCGTGCCCTTCGCCGCGACCCGCAACCCCCTCGACATCACGGGCCAGGTCGCCAACGACGAGACGCTTCTCGACCGCGCGCTCGACATCATGCTCGGCACCGGGTGCTACGACATGCTGGCGACGTTTAACGCTGCCTCCGGGCTTTCGGCCGAGCGCGGGGCTCACATGCTGGGCCTGGCGAAGCATATCCGGTCGCGCTATCCGCGCCTGCCGGTGGCATTCTGCTCCGTCTTCCGTCCGGAGCTGCGTGCAGCGCTGGAGGCCTCGGGATGCATGGCTTTCGAGGATCCGAGCCGCATGATACGCGCGCTCGCCGGCATCGCCCGGCTGGCCGCAGCGCAGGCCGACGCGGCGGGAATGCGTCGCGATGATGAAGGCGATCGTCCGGGTCGGCTGCCAGAAATTCCCGAAGGTCCTGCGAACGAGGTCGAGGCGCTGGCAGCGCTGGCATGCGCGGGTGTTCCAGTTGTCGAGACGACGCTTTGCGCGACAGCCGACGAAGCCGCGGCCGCCGCGCGCAAAATCAGCGCTCCAGTGGTGGTGAAGGTCGTCTCGCGCGACATTCTGCACAAATCCGATATCGGGGGCGTGCGTCTCGGGCTGCGTGACGAAGCAGCGGTGCGCTCCGCCTTCGACGAGATCATGGCAAACGCCGGCCGGCATGTGGCCGGCGCCAAGATCGACGGCGTGCTTGTCGCGCCGATGATCTCCGGCGGTGTCGAGTGCATTCTCGGCGTGCAGCAGGACCCCGCGTTCGGCCCGGTCGTCATGTTCGGGCTCGGTGGCGTTCTCGTTGAGGTGCTGAAGGACGTCTCGTTCAGGGCCGCTCCCTTCGATCGGGCCGAGGCCCTGGCCATGATCCGTGAGATACGCGGCGCGCGGGTGCTGGAAGGGGTGCGTGGCGCGCCGCCTGCGGACGTCGAAGCCCTCGCCGATGCGCTTGCTGCGCTGTCGCGGCTTGCAGCCGGTGCACCGGCGCTCGTCTCGCTCGATATAAATCCGTTTCTCGTGCGCACACGAGGCAGCGGTGCGGTCGCTCTCGACGCTGTGCTGATCGGACGAGAGCATCAGACCAATCAAGAGTGAGAGTTTGGGACATGGACTTCGCCTTCACGGAGAGAAGCCTCGCGCTGCAGGACACCATGGAGCGCTTCTTCCGTGAGCGCATCCTGCCGATGAACCGCGACTGGCGCACACATATGTGCCAGAGCGAGCGCTGGCCCGCCTTTCTCGACGATCTGAGAGGCGAGGCACGGGCGATCGGCCTTTGGAACCTCGGCCTACCCGCGCTTCCGGAAGACATGCCCGGCACCCGCCTCAGCAATCTCGAGTTCGCGCCGCTGGCCGGGATCATGGGGCGGCTACAGTGGGCGCCGATTGTTTTCAACTGCAATGCGCCGAACGTCCCCAACATGGAGATTCTGCTGCGCTATGGCACCGCGGAGCAGAAGGAGACGTGGCTGATGCCGCTGCTCGAGGGACGCCGCATGTCCGCCTTCGCGATGACTGAACCGGATGTCGCCTCTTCCGATGCGCGGAACATTCGGACTCGCATTCGTCGCGACGGGGGGGACTACGTCCTCACGGGACGCAAGTGGTTTGCATCGGGCGGCGCGCATCCTGACTGCACGCTGCTGCTCGTCATGGGCGTGACTGACGATGGAGGTGGAGCGAGCGGCCGCCACTCGGTCGTTCTGGTGCCTCGCGATACGCCCGGCGTGCGGGTCGTCCGGAAACTTCCGATCTTCGGACGCAGCGAGAGTTCCGGCGCTCCTGTCGAATTGGTGCTGGAGGACGTGCGTGTTCCTGCGAGCAATCTGCTGGGAGAGGAGGGTATGGGCTTTGCGGTCGGCCAGGCTCGGCTCGGGCCGGCGCGCGTCCACCACTGCATGCGCAGCCTCGGTCAGTGCGAGGTCCTGATCCAGCTTATGAGAGATCGAGCAATGGAGCGGAAGGCTTTCGGCCGAACGGTGGCCGAATATGCCAACATCCAGGACTACATCGCTCTCTCGCGGATAGAAGTCGAGCAGGCACGGCTTCTGGTCTACAAGACGGCGTGGCTACTGGACCAGGGCGGGCTCGATCGCGCACGGTCCGAAATATCGATGATCAAGGTCGCGGTCGCGCGCACCTTCTCGAGCGTGGCTGATCGCGCCGTCCAGATTTTCGGTGCCATGGGCGTGACCGACGATGCACCCGCCGCCGAAGCCTACACGTCGGCCCGAGCCATGCGCATCTATGACGGCCCGGACGAGGTGCATCTGCGCACACTGTTTCGTCTCGAGCAGCAAGCACAAGTCGGAGACTCGCGCTTCTACCTGCACGTCACGCCAGGGCCGGAGGGTGCGAGCTCACCGAGTGGGATCGAAGATCGATGACACCTCGGCCGTGCGCAAGTGGTTCCGGCGCAGGCGTTGCGCCATCGCAAGAGCCCAGGGCGCAACCGCGACCAGCTCTTCCGACTGCTGGTCTGTCAGGCGCAGGCCGGCCCGCTTGGCTGCCGTCTCGGCGAATGCCCGCACGCCGGGCTCGATAGCGCCGGTGTCTGGGCACCAAGGCTTCGGGTTCAGCTTGGCTGGGGGCTGATGCGGTTGGAGTTCAGGCGCACGTTTGAAGAACCCTGTCGCCATCTCGTATGCGTGGCCTGCCCTGAGAACGAGGGCATCTTCATGAGGACGGCCTGCGATCTGCAGAGACAGGGGCAAACCCTGCTTCGAGAACCCGCAGGGTAGCGCCAGTGCCGGGCCTCCGGTGCAATTGAATGGGGCCGTGAAGCTCGGCCGCTTCCAGAAGGCAAGCGGATCGTGCGCATCCAGGCGTGGTGCCGGCGTCGAGTTCGCCGTGACGAGCAGGTCGAAGCGATGATAGTGCGGCTGCATTTCGCTCACCATCACGCGTCGCTCGCGGCTTGCCCGCACATAATCCTCGGCGGTGAACAAGCAGGCAGCAAGGCTGCGGGCGCGAAAGTCTTGGCCGAAATCGCCCGCCCGCGCGATGAGCTCGCCCAAATGCAGCGAGAACAATTCCGTCTCTGCCATTACGATCTTGACGTCGGAGTACTCGTGCAGAGGGCGCATGGTCGCGGTCTCGATCACTGCGCCAAGCTCTCGCAAAACCACGAGTGCCTGCTCCAGCGCGCTCGACACCTCCTCGTTGACCGGCAGATCCTTCTCCCAGAAGTGCCGGACCACTCCGATGCGCAAACCCTTGATACCTAAATCGATACCTTGAGCGAAATTCCCCGCGGGGCGAGGGGAAGAAGCCGGATCCGTGGGATCGTGACCGGCGATGGCCTCCAACAGGAGGGCGCAATCCTGCGAGGTTCGCGCCATCGGGCCACAGTGATCATAGGAATAGGAGTTCGGCAGCACACCGCTGCGGCTGACAAGGCCGTAGGTCGGCTTCAGCCCCGCGATGCCGCACAGGCCCGCCGGGCCTCGGATGGAACCGCCCGTATCTGAACCAAGACTTGCTGGCACCAGGCGGGCAGCCAGTGCGGCGCCCGAGCCTGACGACGAGCCTCCGGTGAAGTGTGCCGTGTTCCAGGGATTGCGTGCCGGCGGCCAAGGTAGATCGAAAGATGGCCCGCCATGCGCGAACTCGTGCGTCGCAAGCTTTCCTGTCAACACCGCACCGGCCGACTTCAAGCGGCCGATCGTTGTCGCGTCGGTGTCGGGGATGCGGTCCATGCAGGTGCGCGAATGGCCAGACGTCAACACACCGGCCGTGTCGTAGATGTCCTTGACGGCGAACGGAATGCCGTGGAGCGGCCCCCGCCAGTTGCCATGCATGATCTCCGACTCGGCTGCACGGGCCGCCGCTCGGGCGGCGTCCGGCGTGCGGGTGATGAAGGCGTTGAGCTGTGGCTCGAGCATTTCGGTGCGTGCCAGCAGAGCCTCCGTGTACTCGACAGGCGACAGCTCGCGAGCCGAGATCAAGCGGGAAGCCTCGGCCAACGTGAGATCATGAAGTTCGGGGGAAGTCATGGCACGGCTCCAGATGGTTCTTGCCCACTGTGACGGCGGCGGTTTCACGAGGCAAGGGCGGCATGTCCTTCAGGATCATGGATGCCTATCGGAGGTGGACGTCGCGGCTCCGCACGTCCCGTGAGTCCAAAGCAGACTGACCGTGTCTTTGCGCCAGCATGAGACTTCGCCGGCCTGCGGCAATTGTGTGATTGGCCGTCTGCGGCCGCGTCGTCATCATGCCGGGCTGATCGCCGCGCGAGAGGGAGGGATGGGATGGACTTCGAGCAACTGGTGCGTTCGCGACGCAGTGTGCGCGGCTACAAGAAGCAGCCGGTGCCGCGCGCCCTCATCGAAGAGATCCTGGCTGTCGCCGTCGGCGCGCCATCTTCGATGAACACTCAGCCCTGGCACGTTCATGTCCTGACCGGTGAGCCGCTCGAGCGCGTACGCCGCCGCAACACCGAGGTGATGTCGGCCGGTGGCAAGGTCAACCGGGACATCGTCACGCACGGCGAATACCAGGGAGTGCATCGGCACCGCCAGGTGGAAATTGCCAAGCAGCTGTTTGCGGCGATGGGCATCGCCCGCGAGGACAAGGCGATGCGCCAGGATTGGGTGATGCGCGGCTTCCGGCAATTCGATGCACCCGTGTCGATGGTGCTGACTTACGACAGGGAGCTCGACCCGGGTGCGGTGGTGCACTTCGACCTCGGCGCGCTGAGCTATGGCATATGCCTGGCTGCCTGGGACCGCGGCCTCGGTACCGTCATCAACGGGCAGGGCATCATGCGGTCCGAGATCGTCCGCGAGGAGGCTGGCATACCCGCGAACGAAGTGATCATGACGTGCATAGCCATGGGCTATCCCGACGACGATTTCTCCGCCAACAAGGTCAAGGCACATCGCGAGTCAGTCGCGCAGATTGCCAGGTTCGTCGGCTTTGATGAATAGCCATCGGGTTCTACGGAACGAGCCGCGGTGAGGGGGAGCGGGCAGGTCGGGCAGTCATCTGGCCGCACCGAAGAGCGGCCGATCGCTCCGTCGACTTGACGATCTCGCCTTGTCGCTCGACCATGTTCGCGAGGCGGGGCTTGGGGTCGTCGTTTCCCACGATGTCGGCATCGGCGGTTTCCACTGAGGCCGGACGAAGGCGGGATTATGACCCCCTACCCGTCGCCGTGATTGCGCCGGTCGGCACGAGTGGCGGCAAAGAGCAGGCTGAATATCCCGAAGGGATAGCAAAGAAGGGACGCGATGCATGGACCTCGATCTGAAGGGTAGATCCGTCCTGGTCACGGGCGGCAATCGAGGCATCGGCCTCGCCATCGCGCTGGCGTTCGCAGAGGAGGGGGCGAATGTCGCCATCTGCGGTCGCGACAAGGCGGCCCTCGCAGAGGCAGAGGGGAAGATCGCCGCGAAGGGGGTCAAAGCGAAGGCCGTGGCCGTCGATCTGTTCACCGCCGCGGGATGCTCGGACGCGGTCGCAGCGCCGATCAATGCCTTCGGGGGGCTCGATGTCCTCGTCAACAATGCCTCGACGTCAGTGAGCGGCAACATCGAGACGCTGGACGACGACGGATTGATGGAACGTCTCAATGGCAAGACACTCGCCTACATGCGCTGCTGCCGGGCCGCTCTGCCGCATTTGCGGAAGTCCAAGCGCGGCCGCGTTATCTGCATCGGCGGCACGGCATTGCGGCACGCCGGCCCGACTGCACTGCCGAGCGCGCTCGGCAACTCGGCGCTGACGGCTTTCGTCAAGCAGTTCAGCACGTCGGTCGCGCCGCAGGGCATCACGGCCAACGTCGTCCATCCTCCCTTCACCAAGACCGACCGCTATCCGGCTCGCCGTGCCGCACTGGCGAAGCAGCTTGGTGTCAGCGAGGCCGAGGCAGAGGCGAGGTACGCCGCCGACTTCCCGATCGGTCGCATCGTCGAGCCGTCCGACATCGCACCCATGGTGCTGTTCCTGGCCTCGCCTCAAGCATCCGCGATCACGGGCCAGAGCATCGCCGTCGATGGCGGGTCGACGCCGGGCATTTTCTACTGAGCACGGATCGGTCGAGGCCCGGTCTCGCCCGCTCGGGCCTCGCCTGCGGCTCCGGTCGGAGGAGTGCGAATGCCAACGGAAAGTATCAATCGCCGCCTGTCGAATTGGGTCGCAGGCCTGACATTCGCAGACCTCCCTGCTGAAGTGGTCGACCGCGCACGCGGTGTCACTCTGCAGGCGCTATCCTCGTCTCTCCTTGGCCACGGTTTCCCTGAGACGAAGCAGGCGATCCGCCTCGTGGAGGACGACGAGCAGGGCGCCGCCGGTACGATCACGGCACTTGTCGACGGGCGACGCTTCTCGCGCGCCGGTGCAGCCTTCATCAATGCCGAGATGATCTTCGCCGGTGGCAAGTGGGACACGTTCCGCATGGTCGGGCACCCGAATTGTGCCGTTATCCCTGCCGCGCTGATGGCCGCCGAGGCCACGCGATGCACCGGACGCGAGTTCCTGACCGGAGTGGTTGCCGGATACGAGGTGATGGAGCGCCTCGCCGCCGATTTCGTACCGGCCATCCTGGCGCGCGGGTTCCACTCGGGTGCCCTGTTCAGCATATTTGGCGCAGCAGCAGCCATCTCCAAGATCATGGGTCTGAGCGCAGATCAAGTGCACGGTGCACTGGCCCAATGTGTCAACCTGGCCTCCGGCAATCTCGAAGGCGCGCGAAGCGGCGGTCGCTCCGTGCGCGAAGGTGCGGCCGTGCGCAATGCTCTCCTCGCCGTCGGTCTGGCGCGACAGGGCGTGCCGGGCGGCGAGACAGTCTTCGAGGGCGAGGCAGGGTTCTATTATGCCTATCTTGGCAACAGGGAAGGCCGCCTGAGCCATAGTTTCACTGGCGCACGCACCGCCGATCTTGCTGCGATTGCTACACAACTCGGCGAGAAATGGTTCTTCCTCGAGACGCTCTACCGCATTTATTCGACGGCGGGGTACAACATTGCCCACGTCGATGTGACGGCGGCCCTTTGCAGGCGTGACAAGATCTCTGCCGCGGATGTCGAGCGGGTGGAGTGCGTCGTCAACTGGCTCGAAACCCAATATCCGAGCCCGGCGTTTCCTTCCAAGCGAACCGATCTCGAGCCCGGCCCCGAGCAGCCGCACTATTATGCGGCCTACGCCATCCTCTCCGGGGGGTTCCCCGTGACCAAGAATGTCGCCCAGAAGGTCGGCGAGGCTGATCCGCCGGGCCTCGACGCAATGATGCAGCGCGTTCGGGTCATTCCTTCGCACACGCAGCCGCTGTTTTCTCCACGCGTGACGATCTTCACCCGCGACGGCATCGCTCACACGCTGCAGGCCACCGGGCGGGAGTTCATCATGCCCTTCGACGAGTTGGCGCGGCGGCTGGCGCCGATCGGCACCGTCGCCGCCATCGGTGACGAGCAATACGCCGACCTCGTCGCCGAGTGCCGCCACCTCGACGAGGCGACCGGCATCGGTAACCTGGTCGCACTCACGTGTCCGGGTTCCGCCCGCCGCTAGGTAGCCGCCTGCCGCCGCCACGCCGAGCGTGGTCTAACCGTCTGACTGCCGCAGGTGATCGCGCAAGGTGGCGCCGGAATAGTCGCGGCGAAACAAGCCACGGCGCTGCAGTTCCGGCACGACCAGGTCGACGAAGTCGTCGAAGGCGCCTGGGAAATAGGCCGGCTGGATCATGAAGCCGTCGGCGAGTCCGGCCTCGAACCACTCCTGCAGCGTATCGGCGATGCGTATCGGCGTGCCCCAGATCACCCAGTGGCCGCGCGCTGCCGCGGCGATATTGTAGAGATCGCGGAGCGTCAGGTTCTCGCGTCGGGCTTTGGCGAACAAGGTCCGTGCGAACGACTGGCTGTTGGCGTCGGCCGGCAACTCGGGCACCGGCCCGTCGAGGTCGTGCTTGGTGATGTCATAGCCGAGCCGCAGCGACACCATGCGCAGCGCTGTCGTCGGCGACACCCAGCTTTGAAGCCGGTCCAGCTGTGCTTTTGCTTCTGCCTCTGTCCGACCGATGATCGGCATCACGCCCGGCAGCAGCTTCAGCTCGTCCGGCTCGCGACCGAAGCGGGCCATACGTGCCTTGAGGTTGTCGTAGGCGGCCTTTGCCTCGTCCTTGTCGCCGCTGACGACGGAGAACACGATATCGGCGGTGCGCGCCGAGAGATCCTGGCCCTGCTCCGAGCCACCGGCCTGGATCAGCAGCGGGTCGCCGTGCGGGGGGCGCTCGACGTTGAGCGGTCCCTTGACCTTGAAATAGCGCCCCTTGTGCTCGAGCGGTCGGATCCTGGCGCGATCGGCGAAGACCCCGCTGGCGCGATCGCGCACCACGGCATCGGCATCCCAGCCGCGCCACAGACCACGAACCACGTCGACGAACTCCTCGGCGATCCGGTAGCGCTCGTCGTGCTCGGTGTTGGCGTCACGGCTGAAGTTGAGATAGGCCTCGGGCGCGTTCGTGGTGACGATGTTCCAGGCGATGCGACTGCTGGTGAGATGCGCCAGCGACTGGAACACGCGCGCGGTACTGAACGGGTCGCTGAAGGTGGTCGACACCGTGCAGCCGAAGCCGATTTTTTTCGCCATTAGACTGAGCGCCGCAATCGTGGTCGTCGGCTCGAGCCGCGATTGCATCGAGGGATGGTCGTTGCCCGCGGACACCAGGCTATCGGCCAGGAAGAAAAGGTCGAACTTGCCCCGCTCCGCGATCTTTGCACCCGCCTCCGCGATCGGCCAGCTGCAGTTGCTGTCGAAGGCCCCCGGCATGCGCCAGCCGGCGATGTGATTGCCGGTGCCGAGCCAAAACACGGCCAGATGCATTTGGCGCTTAGTCTTCGCCACGATGCTCCTCCTCGCGGCATTGCGACCGAGATCGTCAGGCTATGCCGAAATTCTTGGCTTGGCCAATCCGCAATCCGAAGGCGCCGCAGCACCGGAGATTGCTGCGCGCCAACTGCTCGCACGTGGCAGCATCGCCGATTGCTCTTGCCCGCTGAGAGGATTGCGGACGCATTTGCCGGCGGATTGGGCAATCGACCCGAAACGCGTTCTGGATTGCTCGAAGCTCTGATGTGAGTGGTCGGAGCGGCGAGATTCGAACTCGCGACCCCCAGTCCCCCAGATAGATGGCGCCAGTTTCCCAGCATTGCCTAGCGGTGGATCATGCGGACAAAGCTCTTGTAATTCAATGATTCAAGAACTATGCCGTTTCCCAGCGTTGCCCCGAGGTTGTGGTTCGCGTGGCGACCCGGTGGCGACCTAGCACTCCGCCCTTCGTCGATTGCGGGCTGGGCGGGACGGAGGGGGCATGCCCAGATTGACGAAGCGCGAAGTGGACAAAGCCGAGCCCAAGGCCCAGCGCTACACTGTCTTCGATGACGAATTGAAGGGGTTCGGTCTCCGCGTGTTCCCGAGCGGAGCCAAGTCTTGGGTCGTAGAATACAGACCGGAGGGAGGCGGCCGGCGAACAGCCAAGAGGCGACTAACTCTTGGAAGCGCGATGACGCTGACTCCAGACGAGGCACGGCGCACGGCTCGGACCGAGTTGGCGCGGGTGCGGTTGGGAAAAGATCCGGCACGCGACAAGATCGAACTGCGAAACGCTCCGACATTGGCCGATGTCGCCCGCGCCTTTCTTGACGAGCACGCCCGCGCCAAGCGCAAACCCAGGACAGCAGCACATTATAGCGACATCATCGATCGGATCGTCCTGCCTGAACTTGGCACTGTTCGAGCAGAGGCAATTACGCGAAGTGACATCGCCCGTCTGCACCTCAAATGGAAGCACACCCACGTACAAGCGAATCGCATGCTGGGAATTGTTAGCGGCATCTACGGTTTCGCATGTCGTCGCGGGCTGGTCCCAGAGGGCACCAATCCTGCGCACCGCATTGAGAAGTTTCCAGAGAGCCGGAGAGAGCGGTTCCTTTCGGTTGATGAACTTATGCGCATTGGCGCAGCAATCCGGGCGGCGGAGACAATCGGCGTTGCATGGGACATTGACACAACGCGTCCAACCGCCAAGCACACTCCGAGGAACAATCGGCGCACTATTATCGGCCCGCATGCGGCAGCGGCCTTGCGGCTATTGATCTTCACGGGGGCGAGACTTCGCGAAATCCTTCATTTGCGGTGGGAACAGGTGGACTTCGATCGCGGGCTGCTGCTGCTACCCGACAGCAAAACCGGTCGCAAGACCATCATCTTGAACGCTCCGGCCCTAGCCATCCTCTCCGAACTTCCTTGCGTCGGTGCTTATGTCATCGCAGGCGAAAGTTCCGACGCGCCACGGGCGGACCTTAAGCGGCCCTGGCAAGTGGTGGTGCGCCATGCCGGGCTGAAAGGCGTCCGTCTTCACGACCTTCGCCATACCTACGCCAGCATTGGCGCCGGAAGTGGGCTCGGACTCCCGATTATTGGCAAACTATTGGGTCACGCGGACAGTCGGACAACCGAGCGCTATGCACACCTCGATAACGATCCGCTCCGCAAGGCCACAAACACGATTGGATCGAGCCTTGCCGCAGCACTCCTGCCCCCGCGCGACGACAAGCAAGAAGTAGAAAACGTCATCACGGACAAACGTATAGGGTTGGCGAGATGAAGGGTCCGAAACCGAGGGAAGGTCGCGTCACAGGCGGCGACAAATTACTTGGGAGAAATTTCTGCCGGGAACTGCAGCAACCCATTTGCGAACCGATCAGTCCTTTAGCGCTTCTCCAACCGGGTGGGAAGCAAGGCCGAAACGATCGGATTAAGGCTGCCCGGGCCCGCAAATTCCTGTTACTCTTCAGTCACTACGGTCTGTCCCCGGACAAGGAGAATGACTGGCCCACACTCGCATTCGCGATGGCGCTCGATCTCGTACCCGGCTTCGCCGTCGTTGAGGCACTTCCACGTCGGGCGGGCCGCCCGCATGGATCTACGCCGAACGACAATTTCTCTTTGGCAAACGACATAGAAGAGTTGGCACTGTGCCAGTCGATAACGCAGAGCCGAGCATGTACTCTTCTTGTGAAACGCCGGTCGAGCGATTGGAAGGGACAAAGTCATCGTACTTTGTATTCCCGATACCTGCGCCTCCTTCAGAGCTTCGGCACTACGCCGCAGGAACAGATGACGTACCTCCGCTCACGTCTCGAGCAAGCTAAGGTGAAGTTGAAAGCGAACGATCTCATGGGAGCGGTCATGTTCGAAGAGCCTATATTTCGGATTTTGTTCCGCCCCGACAGTACGAAAATGCCTTAGAGATTATCGTATAACTTTCTGACGGTACGGAAATTCAGGGCACTTTTAACGTGTAGCCCGCTAGCTGATGTTTGCCTCGCGAGTCCGGCGCGTTCCTCCGGACGTCATGCGAGGCCTGGAAATGCCTGAACCAAAGACCACGGGCGTGCTGGCGCATGCCCCGCGATTCGCCACAGAGAGAGAGGCTTGGCCGGAGTGGATGGCGCCCGAGCCGGCGGCGCAATACGTGGATAGCTCGGTGAGCACGTTGGCGAAGTTAAGATTGCGTGGCGGCGGGCCGGCCTTTTGTCGTATCGGCAGGGCCATCCGATACCGACGGCGAGACCTTGACGCTTGGCTTTTGTCAACTAGTCGGCGCTCAACCACCGACACGGGGCGGGGGTGAGATATGGAACACGCAAACGGAAAACCTGGCGCTCGCGGCACCGGGTTTGACAATCGTGCATTCGCTGGCGGGCGAAACGGAAGTGGATATAGCGGTTGCGGTCGCTTCGGGCAACGCACCGCTGCAGATGAAAAGGAGCGCTCACGATCTGCGCTTGAATATATCTACTCGCGCGACAATGCCACTTGGCTCAAGGTCGGAATGGCCATCAAAGCCGAATTCGGCGAAGATGGTTGGTCAATATTCGACGAATGGTCGCGGCGGGCGGAGAATTACGACGCGAAGGTAAACCGCACTCGCTGGCGATCATTCAAAACCGGTGGCGGCATCACCATCGCCAGCCTTTACGGCATGGCTCGGGATAACGGCTGGCGCGATGACGGCACCTACCGCGTGCCCGACCTGGAGGAGGTGGCCGCACGTGCACGGAAGCGGGCCGAGCAGGAGACCAAAGCACGGACAGCAAAGGCGGCTGGCGCGGATAGGGCAAGTAAGAAAGCGATGGCAATCTGGTCCATGGCCAGCCCCGCGACAGCCGACAATCCCTACCTCCAACGCAAGGGTGTTCCTCCAACTGAGACGCTTCGAGAAATCGATATGGACAAAGTCGTGGCCGTGTACGGCCACGTACCGAAGGTCCGGGAGAGCGAACCACTTGAAGGCAACTTGACCGTGGTACCGATCAAGGTCGCGGGGAAGCTATCAAGTGTGCAGCTGATAGACCCCGCCGGCCGCAAGCATTTCCAGGCCGGTAGCGCCATTGGCGGCGGTTACTGGGCGGCACAAGCGCTGCCAGACGGCGACGGCACCGGTCGGCAATTTCAGATCGGGGAAGGCGTCGCCACGGTACAGAGCGCACGGCACGCGGTGCCCGGGGCGCTGGGCGTCTCGGCAATGTCCAACGGCAACATTCCCTCCGTGGCGCGTCAGATGCGCGAATGTTATCCCGGTGCAGACATCGTGGTTCTGGCCGACCTCGACAAGAAAACAGGCGAGCCAGACAACCATGCTGTTGAAGCCGCTCGCGCAATCGGTGGCCGACTTGCGGTGCCGCAATTCTCCGATGGGCCGGCACCGGATCGAAAGGACTTCAACGATCTGGCGCGCGTTCATGGCGCCGAGGCCGTTCGCCGGGCGATAGAGGCGGCCCATTCCCCCGGCGAAGGGGAAGGCACCCGCTCCGGGTCCAACGGCACCGCAGGTTGGCCGCAGCCGCTACCGCTCTTCTCCAAGATTGAGCTGGAACCATATCCGCTGGACGCTTTACCGCCCGGACTTCGTGAAGCCGTTGAGGAAGTCACGAACTACATGCGGGCGCCGCTCCCTTTGGTGGCAAGTTGCTCGCTTTCGGCCCTTTCCTTGACATGCCAGCACCTGATCGACGTTCGGAGAGATGCTCAGCTTTGTGGTCCGGTCTCCCTCTTCTTCATGACGGTTGCGGAGAGCGGAGAGCGCAAGACCCGCGCCGATAGTTTCTTCATGGAACCGTTGCGCGAATGGCAGCGGAAGCGGGCCGACGAGATGAAACCGGAAATCGACGCCTTCAGGGCGGCGCACGCCGCTTGGACCTCCGAATGCGAAGGGTCCGCGCTGCGATCAAGGAGGCGGCAAAGAAGGGAAAGCCATCCGACGACCTAAAGAGGCGGATTGTCGGGCTGCAGCAAGCCGAGCCACCTCAGCCGCGCGTGCCACGGCTAGTCCTCGGTGACGAGACTCCCGAGCACCTGGCCTGGTGCCTCCACTCCGACTGGCCATCGGCCGGCCTTGTCTCGTCAGAAGCTGGCGTCGTGTTTGGCGGGCATGCCATGGGGCCGGACAAGGCTTTGGGCTATCTCGGACTGCTCAACGTCCTGTGGGATGGTGGCGAGCATTCTGTCGGCCGGAAGACTTCGCAATCCTTCACGTTGAGGGGGCACGGCTGACATGTGGGCTCCAACTTCAGGACGCGGCTCTACTGGACTTCATCAAGCGGGAGGGCAACTCGCCCGCGGCACGGGCTTCTTCGCGCGTTTCCTCGTGTCCGTACCGCAATCGACACAGGGGACTCGGGAATACCGCGAGCCGGGAGCCATGCCGCACCTCGAAACCTATCGGAGACGCCTCGCAGCACTGCTCAGCCGACCCGCGCCAATTCAAGAAGATGGAACGCTGAAGCCTGCAACGGCTCACCTTGATCCCGACGCCAAGCGTGGCTGGATAGGTTTCCATGATGCCATCGAAAGGGAGTTGGGTGAGGGAGGAGAATTGCGGGAGGTACGCGATGTGGCCTCCAAGGCGGCGGAGAATGCCGCCCGCCTCGCGGCTCTCTTCCAGGCCTACGCAACCGACCCGACAGCAGACGGGCTCGAGGTAACGGCGGAGAGCTTCGATAGGGCCGGGCGGATCGTTGCATGGCACCTGTCAGAGTCGCGTCGCTTCTTTGGGGAGCTTGCGCTTCCGGCCGACCTCGCGGACGCGGCCCGCCTCGAGGCTTGGCTCATCCACGTGTGCCAGAGCGAGCACTGCCAGTCTGTACAGCGCAACCGCGCCCGGCAAGCCGGGCCACGGGCCGTCCGCGACCGTCAGAGGCTCGAAGCGGCCTTGAAGGTGCTTGTGGACCTCGACCGCGTTCGTTTGACCCCAACGCGCCCCGCATTGATCGACGTGAACCCGGTGCTGATCGGGGGGCGGCTATGAGCTTACGCGACCTGATCCGGGCGCCCGCACCACGGAAGGCGGCTACGGCTATTCCGGATACAACGGCTACAAAGCCGACGCGGGCACGGCCGCCTGTATCCAAAGTATCCGCTTTATCCGTAGCCAATCCGAAGGATTCTAGGTCAGCTGCAGCCCAGTGGGACGCTGATGACTGGCGCGCCTTCTATGACGAGCGGGCCGGCATCCTCGAGTTTGATGGAGGCTTCAGCCGCAGTGCAGCGGAAGCTCAGGCCTTCGAGTGCTGCGTCTCTGAATGGCTTGACCGGCATTCTGTGCGCTCAGAGGCAGGTGCCTGCCTTTGGTGCACGGAAGGCCCAGCGCGGGGAGCCTTAGTGCCGTTCGGATTGGCGCCGAACCGAGTATGGCTGCATTCTCCATGCTGGTCCGAGTGGCGCCCTGCGCGGATAAGGCAGGCGCGGGCAGCACTATTGGCGCTGGGCGTCGCGCCCGTGGTAGCGCAGGGAACCGAAAGGCATCGGCATGAATAGGAAATCTGCCGCCCCTCTTAGGGTCGCGCAACGAACGAACGAGACGGAGCAGGAAGCGCTGGCGCGCGTCGCGTACGACCCCGGCTTCCGCGCGGCCGTCGTAGGGCGGCAGTTTCTCGCCCCTGTCGCGGGACAGAGGGCTGTGGAGGGCCTGCAAGAGAACTTAGCAGAATTGAACCGGCAAATTTCTGCAATCACGGGAGGCGACCTTACCGGCGCCGAACGGATGTTGGTTGCCCAAGCCAACACACTGGATGCAATCTTCAACGATCTGGCGCGCCGTGCAGCAGCGAATGCCGGTCAATATCTGGAAGCGATGGAAATCTACATGCGGCAGGCGCTCAGGGCACAGAGCCAGTGCCGCGCCACTCTCGAGACGTTGGCGGCAATCAAGAACCCGCCCGTCGTCATCGCCAGACAAGCGAATGTCACCACAGGTCCGCAGCAGGTGAACAACGGTGTGTCCGCGCCGCGCGCGGAAGAATTTGAAATCAGGCATCAATCCCATGCACCCGAGCCAACGAGATCCAACCCGTCTGCAAGCAGCCCCGCGTTGCTCAGCCAAAAGCAAGCGATCAGGTCTTCGCTGCAGAGCACCAGCGGTCAAAGG
>JAWKWD010000007.1:0-210071 GCA_041397805.1 Hyphomicrobiaceae bacterium | reverse complement strand
TGACCGAGTTTTGCCTCTGGTACAACATCGGCGGCATCGCACCCGAGCACGTCGAGAAATCGATGCGTTTGACGGCCGAAAAGGTCCTGCCACGGGTTTGACGCCGTCGATGCGCAAGCCTTGCCTGGAGCGGATGACGCCAGCAGCCGCCGTTACTTGAACGGCTCGAAGGGCCTGGTGCCCTTCGAGCCATCTCGCAGAGATCGTTCGCTTCCTGCCTACCCGATCCGTGGCGCGTCCAGCTTGTGCACCACGCCCTCGGTCTCGGGCTTCCAGGCGGGATAGCGCTTCAGGATCAGCGGGTCGTGGCCGGGGATCACGTTCTTGAGCTGGCCGCCGGCCATGGCCTGCAGGCGGTCGTAGGACTTGAGCGTCGCCTCTTGGTCGATGGTGATGAAGAACGGCCGGCGCTGCTCGATGTTGGCATAGAAGTGGACGACGTCGGAGGCCAGCACCACGGGTCCGTGCGCCGTATTGGCTCTGATCGCCTGGATGCCCTTCGAGTGGCCGGGGCAGTGATGCACCGAGATGCCGGGCGCGATGTGCCCGTCGCCATCGTGGAACTGGACGCGGCCGGAGTAGACGTGGCGCACCATCTGGCAGACGTGGTCCGCCGTGAAAGGCGTGCGCATCGAGGCCTCGCACATGCAGGGGCCCGTGGCGTAGGCCATCTCGGCTGCCTGCAGGTGGAACTTCGTGTTGGCAAACTGGTCCATCGTGCCGGCGTGGTCGAAATGGAGATGCGTGATGATCGTCTCCTTGATCGAATCGGGCGCGATGCCAATGCGTTTCAGGACCTCGATCGGCTCGACGGTGATCTTGCGACCGCGTGCGGTGGCCTCCTTGTGATCGAACCCGGTGTCGACCAGGATCGTTCGGTTGGCATTGCGGATCACGAACACGAAGTAGTCGATCGGCATGGCCGAGGCATGGTCGTCGGGCAGCGGGTTCATGAAGTTATCGGCGGCCTTGCGCGCGGTGTTCTCGCCATACTTCAGGGCGAGAATCTCATAGGTTTCGGACATCGGGCTCCTCCATCGGGATTTGGTACCCACTCAGCATTGCGCGAAGGCAGCGCGTGGTCGAGGCTTTCCCGCGACCGGTCCTGCCGTCGGTCGCCGCCGCCCTTCAGGGCGCTAGGAGCTCCCCCGCCTGTTGCAGCTGAACCTTCGTCCCCTTAAATCCTGGCCTTGCTCAGCAGTCCCCAGAACCAGCGGATAGTCCCATGCCCATCAACGTGTCATTTCTGCAGGACCTGCTGACCACGGTTGCCGAGCAGGGCCGACAATACTTGCCGAGCGCCCTCGGCGGACCGCCCCAGGAGGACGTCGGGGGCCTTGCCAAGGCACTTCTTTCGGGCCGCGGTGAAGCCTCGGGCGTCGCCATCGCGCGCGAGCTTCTGGATCGTTACCGCACGTTGGGTCCCGAGGAGCGCAGGCCATTCTTTCGGGTCATCGCCGACGAGTTCAAGCCGAACCCCGCCGCCGTCAAGGCGGCGGCCGAGGCATTCCTCTCCAACCCCGGCGAGCAGGCCTTGATCGATCTGCGCAACGCTGTCGAGAGCCCGCGCCAGGAATTCTTTCGTCGCCTCAACCTGGCTCCGGGAGCCACCGCCGAGATCGTGGCGATGCGCCGCGACCTCCTGCGACTGAAGGGCGAGCCCGGCTTCGCCGCAGTCGACGACGACATGGCACACCTGTTCGCGTCGTGGTTCAACCGCGGTTTTCTGGTCCTTCGGCGGATCGACTGGCAAACGCCGGCCGCGATCCTCGAGAAGATCATTCGCTACGAGGCCGTGCACGAGATACAGGGCTGGGAGGACTTGCGGCGCCGCCTGGAGCCGGCCGACCGTCGTTGCTTCGCCTTCTTCCATCCGTCCCTGATCGACGAGCCGCTGATCTTTGTCGAGGTAGCACTGACACGCGATGTGCCCGGCCACATCCAGAACCTGATCGGTGATCCGCCGCCCCACGCCAACGAGGCGAGGACCGCGCCGACGACTGCCGTCTTCTATTCCATCTCGAATTGTCAGGAAGGCCTGCGCGGCATCTCGTTCGGCAACTTTCTGATCAAGCAGGTTGTCGAGGAGCTTGCACGCGAGCAGCCCCAGCTGAAGACGTTTGTCACTCTCTCGCCGGTTCCGACCTTCGCACGGTGGCTCGACCGCATGGTGGCCGACGAGGGCGCCGGAGTGGTGACGGACGCCGACCGGGTCGTGCTGCAGATGCTGAGCGATCCCGGCTGGATCGACGATCCCGAAGAGGCAGAGGCCTTGAAGCCCACCCTGCTGGCACTCGCCGCCCACTATTTCCTGCAGGCACGCAGCCATGACAGCAGGCCCATCGATCCGGTGGCGCGCTTCCATCTCGGAAACGGCGCGCGGCTAGAGCGCATAAACTGGCTGGGCGACGTATCGGAGAAGGGGCTCAGGGAGGCCCACGGCCTGATGGTCAACTATCTCTACGAGTTGAAAGACATCGAGCGGAATCACGAGGCGTTTGCGAACGATGGCGAAGTCGTAGCGTCGCGAAACGTAAAGTCGCTCATCAAGCCGCAAGGGCGCTCCAAGGCGAAGCCGGAGCCGAAAGCAATAGCCGCCAAGTCCCCGGATTGAGGAACCTTAGGCCGACATCTGCGTTTTCGTGGCGCTCGAGCGATGGCTTGCTCAGGAGGCAAAGGGCGAGATCCAGAAGGCGTCGGGTGAGGTGAAGCGGGCCGGCGAGTGAGCGCATCCCGATTGTCCTGGGTATTGGATCTGCAGTCTTGTGGCTCCCGCCGAGTGCGGGAGCCGCGTTTCGTTCGGGATCGCTGACCGCCCGGTTTCAGGCGCGCGCTTACCACTTGTGTGGCGGCTGCCCCCGTGCTGAATTCGGCCACGAACGGCGCGCGAACGAACGGCGAATTGTTCGGCGTCAGCGGCAAACTGAAGGTGGGCGCCATGCGCTACGACGATAGCGATCGGGAAAGCAGCAACCTCGAGGACCGGCGCGGCGAAAGCGGCGGCTCGCCGTTCGGGCGGGGCGGTATGCGCATTCCCATCCCGATGGGCGGCGGGCGCGGCGGCTTCAGTCTCACGACGCTGCTCATTATCGGCGCGCTCATGCTGTTTTTCGGTGTGAATCCGCTGGATATTCTCCGCGGAGGCGGTGGTGGCGGGATTCAAATCCCGCAGTTCCCGCGCATCGATCCGGGCACGCAGACTTCGGGCCGCAATCCGTTCGAAGTGCCGCGCGGGCAGTCCGTCGACCCGAGCCAGGACGAGATGAAGAAGTTCGTCGGGCGCGTCCTTGCCGACACGGAGGACGTGTGGAACCGCGTGTTCCAGTCGTTCGGCCGGAAGTACCAGGAGCCGAAGCTTGTTGTCTTCTCAGGCGCTTATCCGACGGCGTGCGGGACAGGACAGGCCGCGATGGGCCCATTTTATTGTCCACTGGATCGCAAGATCTACATCGACCTCGCCTTCTACGAGGAGCTGAAGCGCCGCTTCCGGGCCCCTGGTGACTTCGCGCAGGCCTACGTCATTGCACACGAGGTCGGGCACCACGTCCAGACCCTCCTCGGCATTGCCGAGAAGGTCCAGATTGCCAAGCAGCAGGCGCGCTCTGAACGTGATGCCAACCAGATTCAGGTCCGAATGGAGCTACAGGCCGATTGCCTCGCCGGTGTCTGGGCCGCGCTCAACCACCAGGTGAAGAACCGCCTCCAGCCCGGCGACATCGAGGAAGGCCTCAACGCCGCCCAGGCCATTGGAGACGACATGATCCAGCGCCAGCAGACGGGCAGGGTCGTTCCGGATGCGTTCACGCACGGCTCCTCGGCCCAGCGCGTGCGCTGGTTCCGGCGCGGCCTCGAGACGGCGCAGATCAATCAGTGCGACACCTTCAACGCGAGTCAGCTTTGACGGCGAGGCTTTTGTTGTCCGGGCCTTCGGCACCCGCGCCATAGCTGCCGGAAGTTGTGGGCTTCCGTCGAACGTTCTCGCGCGCCCAGCCACGTGTGTTATATGCACGACGTCTGACGCAAACCGTACGCCCCGAGTCCGGCGTGGTGGGTGGGTGCGGCCTCATCGAAGGGGAGAGAGAGCAGCATGCAATCGCTGCTGACCGTGGTGCTTGCCGCGGGCAAGGGCACGAGGATGAAGTCCGCCTTGCCGAAGGTTCTTCACCCCATCGCAGGCCGGCCGATGGTATCCCACGTGCTCCATGCGGCGCGGGCGGCAGGGGCCGGCGCCTCAGCCCTCGTGGTTGGGCCCGGCATGGAGCGCGTGGCTCGCGAAGCCCGCTCCGAGGTCGACGACCTTGAGGTTTTCGTCCAGGAGGAGCAGCTCGGCACGGGACATGCCGTGCTCTCTGCGCGTCGACTGATCGAGCGCCACACCGGCGATGTGATGGTCCTCTATGGCGATACCCCCCTGATTACGGGTAAGACGCTGAAAGCCCTTCGCGCTGCTCTGGACGATGGCGCAGCAGTAGCTGTTCTCGGCTTCCGCCCGGCCGACCCAACCGGCTACGGTCGACTGTTGACCGATGGCGCCGGCAACCTCATTGCCATCCGTGAGGAAAAAGACGCGAGCGAGGGCGAGCGCTCGGTTGGGTTCTGCAACTCGGGTGTCATGGCCTTCCGTAGCCCGAATCTGCTTTCGATTCTCGATCGGATAACCAACACCAACGCCAAGGGTGAGTACTATCTGACCGATGCGGTCGAAATTGCGCGTAAGGACGGCCTTCGTGCCGCGGCTGTCGAGTGCCCCGAGCGCGAGGTCTTGGGCGTCAACTCGCGCGATCAGCTCGCCGCGGCCGAGGCCATCTGGCAGGAGGCCCGGCGGCGAGAGGTCATGCTGTCCGGCGCCACGCTGATCGCTCCAGAAACGGTCTGGTTCAGTTACGACACCCGGATCGGTCAGGACGTCCTCATCGAGCCCAACGTGTTCTTCGGCCCCGGAGTGACCGTGGAGGATGGCGTCATCATCAAGGCCAACACCCACATCCAGGGCTTCGACCAGAAGAGCCGCGCCGGCATCGTGATCCGGGCCGGCGCCGAAATTGGTCCCTTTGCGCGGTTGCGGCCCGGAGCCGACATCGGCCCCGACGTGCACATCGGCAACTTCGTCGAGGTGAAAAACGCCAAGATGGAAGGCGGCGCCAAGGCCAATCACCTCGCCTACATCGGCGACGGCAGGGTTGGAGCGGCCGCCAACATCGGAGCCGGCACGATCTTCTGCAACTACGACGGCTATTTCAAGCACGAGACGGTGATCGGAGCCGGCGCGTTCGTCGGCTCGAATTCGTCCCTCGTCGCCCCCGTAAAAGTGGGAGAGGGCGCCTACGTAGCCTCCGGCAGCGTCGTGACAAAGGATGTGTCGGCGAATGCGCTGGCAATCACCAGGCCCGAGCAGGCCGAACGGCCGGGGTGGGCGGCAAAATTCCGCACCATGATGGAACGCCGCAAGTCGGGAAGGGCTGCGGGCTAGCTCCGAAATGCGCGCGACGGCGTCGTAAGGTCGTGTAACCGAACGTGTCTTGAGCGACTCGACCGACTGCACAAAAGCTGGCTTCCACGCGCCGGAGGCACCGGACGAAGCGATCCTGAGCGAATGCGTGTTGACTTGGTCGATTTCTTGCATGCACTGGCGCGGCGTGGGACGGCGAAACGCGCGTCCTCGGAGCGCAGGCCAAGCGGGCCAAGGTGAACGACGCGGCAGGAAGGCATACGGCTGGACATGCCCGCGGCATGATCGAAAGGTTCGAAAATGTGCGGGATTGTGGGAATTCTAGGCTCCAAGCCTGTCGCGCTCGATCTGGTCGACGCGCTACGCCGACTCGAATATCGCGGCTATGACTCGGCTGGCGTTGCAACGGTGGAGAACGGGCATCTCGAACGACGCCGGGCTGAAGGCAAGCTCCGCAACCTGAGCGAGCGACTCGGTCGTGAGCCGCTCACGGGGCTTGCCGGCATAGGGCATACGCGCTGGGCGACGCACGGGGCCCCGAGCGAGCGCAATGCGCATCCCCACATGTCCGAGAACGTCTCGGTCGTCCATAACGGGATCATCGAGAATTTCCGCGAGCTCCGGGACGAGCTGACACGCGCGGGCGCCGTATTTGCGTCTGATACGGACACGGAGGTCATTGCCCATCTCATCACCTATGAGATGAAGAAGGGCGCAGACCCGATCGCGGCGACAGGCAACGCTCTGAAGCGCCTTCGCGGCGCCTTCGCCCTGGCCATTATTTTCGCGGGCCATGACAACCTCATGATCGGGGCCCGGGAAGGTAGTCCCTTGGCCGTCGGCCACGGCGAGGGTCAGATGTACCTTGGCTCGGACGCCATCGCGCTGGCTCCGTTCACCGACCGGATCACCTATCTCGACGAAGGCGACTGGGCGATCGTGAGGCGCGAGGGCGTGGAGATCCGAGATCGACAAGGCCGCCGTGTCGACCGGCCGATGGTCACCAGCCAAGCCTCCGGCTTTCTGATCGACAAGGGCAACCATCGCCACTTCATGTTGAAGGAGATCCACGAGCAGGCGGAAGTGATCAGCCATACGCTGACCAACTACATCGACATGGCGTCGGGCCAAGTCCGCTTTCCCGATCTCGGGGTCGATCTCGCCAAGATCTCGCGCGTGACGGTGTCGGCATGCGGAACGGCCTACTATGCGGGGCTCGTCGCGAAGTATTGGATAGAGCGTTTCGCGCGGCTCCCGGTGGAGATCGATTTCGCGTCGGAATTGCGCTACCGGGAGGCGCCGTTGCCGGAAGGCGGACTTGCTGTGTTCGTCTCGCAGTCGGGGGAAACTGCCGATACGCTCGCGACACTGCGCTACTGCAAGGCGGCGGGCCAGCGAATCGCCTCCGTCGTCAACGTCCACACCTCCACGATTGCACGCGAAAGCGATGTCGTGCTGCCGACGCTCGCAGGCCCCGAAATCGGCGTTGCTTCCACCAAGGCCTTCACCTGCCAGCTTTCTGCTCTCGCCTGCCTTGCCCTGGCCCTGGCACGCGCCCGCGGCCATCTGACGGTCGAGCGTGAGCGTGAGCTCGTGCAAGCCCTGGTCGAAGTTCCGCGGCACCTGACCACGCTGTTGCGCGACGAGCGGCGCTACGACGATCTCGCGCATTGGATGTCGAAAGCCCGTGACGTGCTCTATCTCGGTCGGGGCCTGTCGTTCCCGATCGCACTCGAGGGCGCCCTCAAGCTCAAGGAAATCTCCTATATCCACGCCGAAGGCTATGCCGCCGGTGAGATGAAGCACGGACCAATTGCACTGATCGACGAGAACGTGCCCGTCGTGGTGGTCGCACCGGAAGACGATCTGTTTGAGAAGACCATCTCGAATATGCAGGAGGTGGCTGCGCGCGGAGGCAGGATCGTGCTGGTCTCCAACGCCGATCCCGAAACCATAGGCTGCCCGGTGGCTGCCCATCTGCGCATGCCCCAGGTGCACCCGTTCGTCAGCCCGCTCGTCTACGCGCTGCCGATGCAGCTGATCGCCTACCATACGGCCGTGCTGATGGGCACCGACGTCGACCAACCACGCAACCTCGCCAAGTCCGTCACCGTCGAGTAGTGCGATTCGCAAGGCTTTATCTGAGGTTTTGCTCTGCGGCGGATTTGCTGTTCGTCCCGTGCTTGCCGCATTCGCACTATCATGAATACGCTGCACCCGAGGGAGACAGCGCGAATCAAGCAGGGGGAGCCATGATGCGCATCGTCCGCACGGTAGTCATGGCCGTGGCAATGCTGGGGCTCGGAGCCGCGTTACCAACGGTCGTGGAGGCCAAGCAGGCCTCGAAGCAAAAGTCGGCCGGGAAAGCGGCGTCCGATAACGGCAGCAAGGGAAGCAGGGATGCCGAGGCTTCACTTGATCGGGCGAGACGCGCGCTCGATGAAGGGAAGTTCGACGCGGCCCAGCAGCTCGCCAATTCGGTCCTCATGTCCGATAGCAAGGACGCGCGGAGCACCGCACGCGCACTTGCCATTCGCGGCGAAGCCTACCTGCGCCAGAACCGGCCAGCCGAGGCGATCGCCGATCTCGAGAGCGCTCTCTGGCTGAAGGGCGGTCTTGCAGGCCACGAGCGGGAGGTCGCATCCGCGGCGCGGTCGAAGGCCATGCAGCAGGGCGGTCTCGCGGCCGCTGCACCTGTCGTCCGCCAGTCCGCACCGCCAGCCGCGCCCGCCGTCACGGCGCCACCTCAGCCCATGCGGACCGCCGTCGCAGCCCCGATCCAGAAGCCGTCCACCCCCGCGCCGGCCTGGAGCAGCGCCGTCAAGTCGGCCCCTCTCGCGCCGGCACGCGCCGAACGGGTTGGGGACGACGCAATAACCACCGGGGCGGTTCGCGCGCCGAGGTCTGAGGTGGCGAGCCTTCCTTCGGCTAGGCCAGGGGAGCAAGCATGGTCTGCCGCCGCACGACCGGCGCCAGCGCCGCCCCAGGCCGCGGCGGAGGCAAAATCGGCGGGCTCCGGCATCGGCGGTTTCTTTTCGAGTCTTTTTGGCGGAAGCCAATCCGGATCGTCAGAGGCGACCCCCACGACGACGGCGGCCGTATCTTCTTCGGAGGCGGCTCCGAGAAGGCCGGCTACGAGCAGTTCGGAGCCCCAGCGTATTTCCTCGGCTCCTGCCATCCGTCCAGCGGCGGCAGCGACGGCTCCGGTTCGCACGGCGGCCATGATGGCGCCGGTCAAGCCGGCTCCGCCGGCGATCTCGACCGACGGCATGTACAAGCTTCAGCTAGCTGCGGTGCGCACCAAGGCCGAGGCCCAGGAAATGGCAGACAGGGTTCGTACCGAGGAAGCTGCGCTCGTTGGCTCGCGAACATTCGAGATCGTCGAGGACGTCTACGGCAATATGGGGCGGTTCTATCGCGTGCGGATCGGCGCGTTCCCCGAGCCCACGCAGGCCCTGTCGGTCTGCGCAGCTCTTCGTGACCGGCGAATGGACTGCATGGTGCTCGACCATTAGGCGCTGGCGACGCTGAGCGGTGGCATGCGCGATGGCCGGGGGTGAATGCCAGGTTGCCGGCATCCGGTGGTGGGGGCATCGAGGTCGAGGCCGGCGATCCGTTGCCACGTAGGCAAAGCTCTTCTGCCGTCCAGATGGCAGACGAAGAAGCACAAACCAGAGTTTGTCGTGCTAGATAGGTCGCAAGAGAGCCTGTCTGAGGGGTGTGCGGCCGGTTCCACGGGCACATCGCCTGGAGTGTCGGGATGGAGGAAGACGAGTCGAAGGCCGACCGGCGTGCGCGCCGGCGTCGAGCCCGCTTGGAGGCGCACGCGATAAGGCGGGGTGCCCGCCATGGCGTGCCGGAGGCCGGGGCGACACCGACGACACCCCGTCCGTCCCTTGGGGCCAAGCTTCGCTATTACTTCCTGACCGGCCTCGTCGTCGTTGGACCGCTGACGATCACCGTCTACATCACCTGGTCGCTCATTCATTTGGTCGACAATTGGGTAAAGCCGTACATCCCGCGGATCTACAACCCGGATACCTACCTGCCTTTTCCGGTCCCAGGGGCAGGTCTGTTGTTCGCCTTCATTGGACTCGTGCTGATCGGCGCGCTTGCTGCAAACCTGATTGGACGCACGCTCATCAACGCGGGCGAGCGCATGCTGGATGGCATGCCGATCGTGCGGAACCTCTATCGCGGCACGAAGCAATTATTCGAATCGGTCGTGTCTGCGACGGGGCCCGAGCAGGCTTTCCAGAAGGTGGCGGTGATGGAGTTTCCGTCACCGGGGATCTACGCGCTGGTATTCATAACGGGCGCCGTCGCGCCTCCGATTGGGGCCGTTGCACCAGAGGATGACTTGATCTCGGTCTTCATGCCGACGCACTTGATGCCGCCGTCCGGCTTCACCGTCTTCGTGCCGCGCCGGAAGGTCACAGCTATCGACATGACAATCGAGGACGCCGCCAAGATCATCCTGTCGGCCGGCATGGTGACGCCCGAGGGCCAGCGCAAGCTGAAAGCCCTTGTCGAAAGCCGACAGCGGGGCGGCTCCGACTCGCGTGAGGCCGAGAACGCCTGAACGCTGAATCTGACAGCGCTGCAGGAGCCCCCCGCGACGCTTAGGCCCGCCCCTCGGTTTCGAACATGGCCGAGGCGAGCGCGTGGCGCGAATCTTTGCCCGCCCAGACGACAAATTGGAACGCCTGATAATAGCGCTCGCAGGCTTCGAGCGCGGTCCTCAGCAAGGCTTCGCATTGTGGGAGGTTCGCCGCCGCACCGTTCAACATCAGGCCGTGGCGGTACATGATGAGCCCCTCGGACGCCCAGATGTCGAAGTGGCCAAGCCAAAGCTGCTCGTTGATCTGGGCGACCAGCCGATAGATCTCGCTGAGGCGTGCGTCGGGCACCTTGAAGTCGAATGCGCAGGCGATGTGCAGGCTCTCGAGATCACCACGCCAGTTGAGCGAGACATGGTAGTCCGCCCAGGTCCCGGCGATGGTCATCGTCAACTCGTCCTCGTGCGTCCGCTCGAGAGGCCAGTCGTGCACCGAGGCAACCTGCTCGACGAGATCGACGGGATTACTCGCGTGACCGTGTCCGGCTTTGGCAGTTGCCATCGGTGCTTCCACTCCTCTCGCGCAACGCCCGCTTCTGGCGGCGGCGGCCTCGGGTCGAGCGAGACCTAAGCGGACGGGGGCACGAGTCGCAAGGCAACCGGCCTCTTCTCCACCGCCAATCGGAGCACAAGCCGAAAGGCCCTGGAATCGGCTGCTTTGGGGCGTGCGTGGATTGGGCGCCTGTGCATGAGCTGTGGATGAGCCGGGGATCGATTGTGGCCGGCTCGCGGCACGGCCGATGTCGTATGCCGCAGGACGCGCGGTTGCCCGTGACGCCGCATGCCGCCGCGCCTAGGCGCCTTTCAGCGCTCGCACCTCGGCCTCGAGCTGCTCGAGCCGTTTTGACAGTGCTTCGTTTTCCTCTCGAGCCCTGCGCGCCATGGCCTTCACGGCCTCGAAGTCCTCACGCGTCACAACGTCCATGTCCCTGAGCATTCGCTCGGCCTGCGATCGCACGACCGTCTCGATTTCGCGCCGCGCGCCTTGCGCGGCCCCTGCGGCGTCTGTCATCAGCCTTGCGAGTTCGTCGAATACGCGGTTGCTCGTCTGTGTCATCGTGTCTGTGCTCTCGTTGGTGCGCCGCTTCCTTCTTCGACCGGACTATGGGCAGGGGGGCACATCCATTCAAGTCTCACGAGCCACCAGCCTTGACACGCGCGGCCGCCTCGCCGAGCAACGCGGTAGCTGCGGCTGGGGCGGGGCGGAGTGGCTCGGCCCGCTAGCTGGAAACATGACGAGGCGCTGATGAGCATGCTTGCAATCCGCTATCCGGCAATCGATCCGGTGGCGATCTCGATCGGCCCCGTTTCGATCAAGTGGTACGGGCTCGCCTACGTCGCGGGCCTTCTGCTCGGCTGGCTCTACATTCGCCGTCTGCTGTCGACCGACAGGCTCTGGCAGGCCAACCGTCCCCCACTACCCTCAGACGTCGCTGATGACCTCTTCGCCTGGATCGCGATCGGCGTCATCGTCGGGGGCCGCCTCGGCCACATCCTCCTATACGAGCCGGGCTATTATTTCAGCCACCCACTCGAGATCCTGAAGATCTGGCAGGGCGGCATGGCCTTTCATGGCGGCCTTGTCGGCAGCATTGCTGCGATGTGGCTCTTTGCACGCTTGCGCGGCGTGAGCCCCCTCTCGGTCATGGACATCGCCGCGGCCGCCGTTCCATTCGGCCTCTTTTTCGGCCGCACCGCAAACTTCATCAATGCCGAGGTGATCGGCCGCATCAGCGATGTGCCCTGGGCGATGGTGTTCCCCGGCGCAGGGCCCTTGCCGCGCCATCCCGTACAGCTTTACGAGGCGCTGCTCGAGGGCCTGGTTCTTTTCCTCGTTCTGCGCTGGCTGACTCACCATCGCGACTCGCTCAAGACCCCAGGCTTCACGGGCGCAGCATTCCTCACCGGCTACGGGGCCTTCCGCATCGTCTGCGAGATCTTCAAGGAGGACTACAGCGGTCTTCTCGGCTCGCGCTTTCTCACGTCGGGCATGGCGTACTCCGTGCCCATGGTGTTGGTCGGCATATTCGCCATGTGGTTCGTCTCGCGCCCGACGGCGCAAGCGTCATGACGCCCGCACCCTCGACCCCCCTCGCCAAGGCGTTGACGCGGCGCATCGCAGAGGGCGGGCCTATCACTGTCCGTGCCTTCATGGACGCCTGCCTTACCGATCCCGAGCACGGATACTACCGGACGCGCCCCGCGATCGGCGGAGCAGCCGACTTCATAACCGCTCCCGAGATCAGCCAGACCTTCGGCGAGCTGCTCGGTCTCTGGTCAGCCGTGGCATGGCAAGCGATGGGAGCGCCGTCGCCGTTCCAGCTCGTCGAGCTTGGTCCCGGCCGCGGTACGATGATGGCAGACGCGCTTCGGGCGCTGGGTCGTATTGCTGGTTTCGCAGCAGCCGTCCGCATCGTTCTCGTCGAGCCGAGCCCGGTGCTGCGCGAGATGCAAAGAACAGCGCTGGGGCGGACCGGTCTGGATGTGCAATGGGTCGATGACATCGGAGACCTCGTGCCAGCCCCGTCGATCCTCCTCGCCAACGAGCTGTTCGATGTCCTGCCCATCACGCAGGTTGTCCGCACCGCCGACGGATGGAGAGAGCGCACCGTGGTGCTCGATGCCGAAGACCGTCTATCATTTTCCGTTGCACGCGAGCCTTGGCTGTCACCGCTTCCCGCGGTCGCTGCCCACGCGCCGGTGGGCGCCCTTGTCGAGCTTCGCGATCTGAGCCCCATCGCCGGCGCTTTGGCTCGGATAGGGGCGCGAGAGCCCGTCGCCGCGCTGTTCATTGACTACGGCCACGAGGCGACCGGTCTTGGCGATACCTTGCAGGCCGTACGTCGTCACGCGGCCGAGCCCGTATTCGAGGCCCCGGGCAAAGCCGATCTGACAGCCCATGTCGATTTCGAAGCCGCGGCCCGGGCCTTCACGGACGCTGGGTTCCAAGTCGAGCGTCTGTCCACGCAGGGCGAATTTCTCGGTGCGCTGGGTATCGCCGAGCGCGCGTCGCGCCTCATGTCGGCCAATCCCGCCCGCGCGGGCGAGATTGAGATGGCCGTCGCCCGCCTTATGGCGCCGGAAGGCATGGGGTCGCGTTTCAAGGTGCTGGGCGTCCGCTCCCCCGGTTTGCCGCCGCTGCCGGGCTTTCATACGGCGTGACCGTGCCGATCAGGCGAACCGCACAGCATAGACGGGCGGCAGGGTGTGGGAGACCATCGACCAGCTGTCGCCCTGGTCCTCGCTCACCCACAGGCCGCCCGTTGTCGAGCCCATCGCGAGCCGCTGGCCAGTCGCATCGAGCGCCAGCGCATGGCGGTAGACGACGTCGTAGGCGTACTCCTGGGGCAGACCGCGCGAAAGCGTCTCGAACGTGCGCCCTCCGTCGCGTGTTCGCGTGACGCAGAGCCGCCCGCCGACCGGAATGCGCTTCTCGTCCTTGATTTCCGGAACGAACCAAGCCGTATCGGGCTCCCTGGGATGCACCCTGGCCGGAAAGCCGAACACCGAGGGCCCGGCCTCCCGGATCTCGGTGAACGTGCGTGCCTCGTCGGACGAGACGAAGATGCCGTTGTGGTGCTGCACCCAGAAGCGATCGGGTGCGGAAGGACACTGCACCAGGCAATGCACGTCCTGGGCGATGGGGGCATGCGTCAGCTCCGGAGGCACATGGTCGGCCCGCATGCCTTCCCCCCTCTGGTTCCAGCTCGCACCGCCATCCGCGCTGAACCAGATCCCACCAGTGGACACCGCAACAAAGACGCGTCGGCTGTCACGGGGATCGACGACGATCGAGTGCAGGCCCGGCAGGTCTGCCCCGCCACCCATCCATTTCGATCGCAGGGGATGGTCCCAGAGCGCGCGCATCATCTCCCAGCTCGAGCCGTTGTCGCGCGTGCGGAAGAGGCCGCCGGGGATCGTCCCGCACCAAATGACGCCCGGCTCGTCCGCCCCGCCCGTTTCCAGAGCCCAGATGCGCACGGTCGACCACGGCAGCGGCCGGCCCCACATGTCGAGCTCCTCATGCCCAGCCGGCTTTTCAGGGTAGGCAGGTGTGGCGATCTCTTCCCACGCACCGTTGGGAGAGGCGCGATGCATCTTCACGCCGAAATGCCCGTGATCGAGGGCGGCATATCGGCAACCATCCCTCGGGTCCGCCAGCGCGAGCGAGACGTTGTCGCCGAGGAAATCGGCACCGGCGATGCGCCAGCCGCCCGTGCCGCGCATGATCGTGAAGAGGCCCTTGCGGGTGGAGACGAGCAGCGTGTCACTCATGGTCAGAACCTCCTGAAGGGTCAGCCGCCGGAGAGCGCTTGGAAGATGTAAACCGTGCTGTCTTCGCCGACCGGGTCAGTCAGGCCCGCACGGTCGCGAATGAGCGCGCCGTCGAGGAAGATCGACATGTGCCGCCGCAGCGCGGACTGGTCGTCGAGCACATAGGCACGCGCCCGTGGGTTCCCGGCAAAGACGTTCTCCAGCACCTCTCGCACTGTCCGCCCCGGAACGGTCGTCTCAGGACATGCGACGTGCCGCTGGATGTTGGGCGTGAAGACCACGCGGGGCATCGGCAGCTCCCGGTAAAGGTGGAGAGGACGCTGAAGCGCGACGGAGCCTCAAGCCGCTTGCGTTTCCCGTTCTGCGAGCGATTTGAGCTTCGCCAGGCCTCGCGTGAACTGGTCTCCGCACATGCGCTCGCAGTCGATGACTTGGTTGATCACTTTGCCCGTGAAACTGACGGGGCCCGACATCGCCCAGGTGACGCGCGTGCCTTCTCCTGCCGGCTCCAGTCTGAACTCCACGCGGTTGTCGCCGGCAATCGGCTTGGTCATGACGAGCCTGACCACGAGCAGCCTCGGCGCCTGCTCCTCGACGATCTCGGTGTAGCCAGTCCCCGCCTTTTTGCTCCCGAACGTATAGCGGGCGCCAGGGCCCCGCTCCGGACCGCTGTAGCTGCCGCTGATCGAGGGGTCCTCGTTGAACGGGTTCCAGGCGTTGAACGCGACTGGATCGGCAATGAGCGGGAAGATCCGCTCCGCCGGCGCATCGATGATCGTTGAGCGCGCGTATGCGAACTTGTCCGGCCGGCGCGCGGCCAGGACGAGCAGCGTAACGAGCGCCAGAGCGACCGCTGCCGCGAGATAGGTGAGGACGGTAAGCATTGCTTCCTCCGATTGGCGTACACGGCGGTCTGGTCCGCCGGGCTTTCCCATGGATGACGTTCGCGCTGGCTCGACTCCGACAAGCCCGCGCCGAATTCTTCACTCGCGAATTGCGGCCGCAGGTCGTCCCGCCTCGGACAGCCTGTCGAGTTCGCGCCGAATGTGGGCCGCTTCCGCAGGTGAACGGGCGAGCGCAATCGCGCGCCCGAAAGCCTCCCGCGCCTCGGCATTGCGCCCCGCTTCGGCGAGGAAGCTCCCGCGGGCGCCATGGAAATAGAAATAATTGGCAAGTGGCCCCGAGAGCGCCTCGATCATCGCGAGTGCCGCCCCCGGTCCCTTCGTCTTGGCGACGGCCACTGCGCGGTTGAGCGTGATGACCGGCGAAGGTGCCAATCGTTCGAGCGCGCCGTAAAGCAGCTCGATCTGCGGCCAGTCCGTCTCGTCTGCAGTCGGTGCGCGCGAATGCAGGGCGGCTATGGCAGCCTGCACCTGATAGGGCCCGGGACGGTTGTGCCGCATGGCCTTGTCGACCAGCGCCAAGCCCTCGTCGATGAGGGGCCGGCGCCAGAGCTTGCGGTCCTGTCGATCGAGCAGCACGGCATCTCCATTCGCGTCGAGGCGGGCGGGCGCCCGTGCGTGCTGTAGAAGAAGCAGCGCGAGCAACCCCATCACCTCGGGCTCGGCTGGGAAGAGCTGCAGGAGAAGGCGGGCAAGACGGATGGCCTCGTCTGCGAGCGCCCCTTTTTCAGCCGTCTCGACGCTCGCCGCGGAATATCCCTCGTTGAAGACGAGGTAAATCATCGCCGCCACCGCCGCCTGGCGTCGGGCGCGTTCGGCAGGCCCTGGCGTCTCGAACGATTGGGCTGCCTTTGCCACTCGGGCCTTGGCGCGCGTGATCCGTTGCTCCATGGCGGCGTCGCTCACGAGAAAGGCGCGAGCGATTTGCGCGACCGAAAGCCCGGAGACGATGCGGAGCGCGAGCGCGATCTGCTGCGTTGCAGGCAATTCGTCATGGCAGCAGATGAACATCAGGCGCAGTATGTCGTCGCGGTAGTCCGCCGCATCGATCCGCTCCACGGTCGGACCTTCCTGGTCCGAGAGGTCCGAGATGGAGACATCGTCGTCTGGGAGCGGCGTATGGCGCCGAGACCGGCGCGCGTGATCGATCCCCGAGTTTCGAGCCACCATGATCAGCCACGCCGCCGGATCGCGTGGCGGTCCGTTTCTCGGCCAGGTTGCAAGCGCCTTCAGGCAGGCTTCCTGAAACGCTTCCTCAGCGAGGTCGAGATCCCGGAAGTAACGCAGAAGTGCCGCCACCGCCTTCGGTCGCGCCGCGGTCAGCACGCTGCTCATCCACGATCGGTCGGTCACCCCGCCTGGCTCCCATCAACGAAGTATCCCACCGGGCGGATCTCGTAGGCCCCGCCCGGATTGGCCTGGCCGAGCTCGCGCGCGATCGCCAGCACGTCCTCGAGCGAGGCGGCTTCGACGATGTAGAACCCGAGCAGCTGCTCCTTCGTCTCGGCGAACGGCCCGTCCAGGACCAGTGGCGGATCCCTGTCTTTGCGGAGCGTCGTTGCAGCCGTGGTCGGCAAGAGTCGGGCGACCGGCCCGAGCTTGCCTTCGCGGGCGAGCCGCTGGTTGATGGCCGCGAGCTTCTCCATCACCGCCTCGTCCTCTTCCCTGGACCAGGCACAGACGACCTTTTCATCATGGTAGCAGAGGATTGCGTACTGCATCGCGGGATATCTCCGTGGCTCGCACCTCCCGAGGACGCCCGAGGTGGCGCCAGCCCGACCCGAGAGGCAAACAATTTTTTCTCATGCTGCGGGATGCCGACGAGGGCGAGCCGACCGCGGCCATCTGCGGTAGCGGCCCGGCGCGAACAGCCTTAGTGTCATCGCGAACTCTGCCGGATCAGGACCGGCGCGCAAAATGCCGGGACGCCGATGCATCACTTCACTTACAGGGCCGGAACGCTCCATGCCGAGGACGTGAGCCTCGCCAAGATCGCCGACGAGGTCGGAACACCGGTCTATGTCTACTCGGCGGCTACCATCGAGCGTCATTACCGCGCCTTCGCCGACGCTCTGTTCGGCCTCGACGCGCACGTCTTCTACGCCATGAAGGCGAACCCGAACCTCGCGGTCCTGAAGCTTCTCGGAGGTCTGGGCGCCGGCGCCGATACCGTCTCGGAGGGCGAGATCCGCAAGGCGCTGGCAGCCGGCATTCCGGCGAGCCGCATCGTCTTCTCTGGCGTGGGCAAGACCGACGACGAGCTGGCGTTCGCCGTCGAGGCCGGCATCTACCAGGTCAACGTCGAGACCGAGGGTGAGCTGCTTGCCCTATCTCGCGTCGCGACCGCCCAGGGGCGCGAGCAGGCGGCCGTCTTCCGCATCAATCCGGATGTCGGGGCAGGGGGGCACGCAAAGATCACGACCGGCTCCGCCGACAACAAGTTCGGCGTGAGCATTGAGGAGGCGGAGCGCCTGTATGGCGTGGCCGCGAAGCTTCCCGGGGTTCGCGTCGAAGGCCTCGCGGTGCATATCGGGAGCCAGATCCGCGCCCTTCACGACCTGGGCGCCGCATTCGGACGCATGCGGGCAACGGCATTGCGATTGCGAGAAAAGGGCTATCGCGTCTCGCGCCTCGATCTCGGTGGCGGGCTCGGCATCCCCTACGAGATGAACGAAGCGATCTCGCACGGTCCCGACCTCATCCAGTCGTATGCGGCGCTGGTGCGGAACACGTTCCACGGCCTCGACGTCGAGCTCGGCTTCGAGCCCGGCCGCATTATCGTCGGCAACGCCGGTATCCTCCTCGCGCGTGTCGTCCATCTCAATCGGCGGGCCCAGAAGACTTTCGTTGTGGTCGACGCCGCGATGAACGACCTGATCCGGCCGGCCATGTACGATGCATTCCACGACATCTGGCCGATAAGCCATCCCCCCGCCGACGCCCCACGCCGCAGCTACGACGTGGTCGGTCCCATCTGCGAGACGAGCGATACATTCGCCGAAGCACGCGACCTGACAGCACTCGCGCCGGGTGACCTCGTCGCCTTCATGACCGCCGGTGCCTATGGGGCCGCGATGTCGTCCACCTATAACTCGCGACGGCTCGTGGCCGAGGTGCTCGTCAAGGGCAGTCATTACGCCGTCGTCCGTCCGCGCCAGACCTGGGAGGATCTGATCGGGCAGGACCGCTTGCCGGATTGGCTCTAGGCGCGCCAGCCGACAGCGTGGCCCGAAGAGCGGGCGCCGAGAGGGGGGAGCGGCTTGGGGAGGATTGACGATCGATGCGACTGCTGACTTTGGCGATGACGCCGCGTTACCTGCTTTTGACGGCTGCCGCGGTCCTGACCGTCGTCCTCACGCTCGTTGTCGTGCTCGGCCCGAATGTCGGATGGATCATCGGCCTCCCCTTGCTCGGATCGGCCGCCCTCGCGGCGCTTGGCCTGCGCGACCTCCTGCAGAAGCGGCATGCGATCCTGCGCAACTACCCGATTATCGGCCACCTGCGCTTCCTATTCGAGGAGATCCGGCCCGAGATGCGCCAGTATTTCTTCGAGACGGACAAGGATGGCTCGCCCTTCAGCCGCGACCAGCGAGCGGTCGTCTATCAGCGCGCCAAGCTCGAGCTCGATAAGCGGCCCTTCGGTACGCAATTTGATGTCTACGAGACGCGCTACGAATGGCTTCATCACTCGGTCGCGCCACGCCCGGTGGCAGCCGCACCGTTTCGCATCACAATCGGCGGCGATGCCTGCACGCAGCCTTACGACGCGTCGGTGCTGAATATCTCGGCCATGAGCTACGGCTCTCTTTCCGCCAACGCCGTGCGCGCCCTCAATCGCGGCGCCAAGCTCGGCAACTTCGCCCATGACACCGGCGAAGGCGGCTTCACCCCGCATCACGCCGAGTTCGGCGGTGATATCGTCTGGGAGCTGGGCTCAGGCTATTTCGGCGCCCGCAACCCCGACGGCACCTTCTCGCCCGAGCGCTTTGCCAACGTCGCTCGCAATCCCCAGATCAAGATGGTCGAGCTGAAGCTCAGCCAGGGCGCCAAGCCAGGTCATGGCGGTGTGCTTCCCGCCGCCAAGGTGACGCCTGAGATCTCACGCATCCGCGGTATCCCGGAGGGCGAGGATTGCGTATCACCCGCGCGCCATTCGGCCTTCTCGACGCCCATCGAGATGATGCAGTTCATCGCCGAGATGCGCCGCCTCTCGGGTGGCAAGCCAGCGGGCTTCAAGCTCTGCATCGGCCACCCTTGGGAGTTCCTCGCGATGGTCAAGGCGATGCTCGAGTCCGGCAATCTGCCCGATTTCATAGTGGTCGACGGCAAGGAGGGCGGCACGGGCGCGGCCCCCCTCGAGTTCATGGACCACCTGGGCATGCCGCTCCGCGATGGTCTGGCGTTCGTCCACTCGGCGCTGGTGGGCGCGGGACTGCGTGACAAGATCCGGGTCGGCGCCTCGGGCAAGATCGTCACCGGCTTCGACATGGCGCGGGCAATGGCACTCGGCGCAGACTGGTGCAATGCGGCTCGCGGCTTCATGTTCGCCGTCGGCTGCATTCAGGCCCAGACCTGCCACACCGGCCTCTGCCCGACCGGGGTGACGAGTAGCGACCCGACGCGCAGCCGTGCCATCGTGGTGCCCGACAAGGCTCAGCGGGTCGCCAATTTCCACCGGGAGACGGTCAAGGCCCTGGCCGAGCTCGTGGCTGCCGCTGGGGTTGACCACCCGGCCGACCTCAGCCCGCGTCACTTCATGCGCCGCGCCGCGCTGGATCGCGTCGTGAGCTTCGCCGAGATCTATCGCTTCCTGAGGCCCGGGGAGCTCTTGACCGGCACCGACCATCCCCAGTTCCGTGATGCATGGGACCTCGCGCGAGCGGACACATTCGCTCCCGGTGCAGTTACGGCAAGCGCCGCCGAGGCCCTGATGGGTGCCAGATGGTAGCCGTTGGCCGCTATTCCGACTAGAGTGGCGTGTGGATGCAACTAAGCTGGGGCGCACGGATCTCATGCCGCGTTTCGGCCCAAGTGTGCGGCCAAGATCGCGCGTGCAGAATGACCTCGGCAGGGGCACGCTGAATGGGTTGGGGCTCGTCAAAATGGGGCGGGCGTGCGATAGTCGACCGCTAGTGACCGTCGGAGGGGAAGCCGGCGTGTCCTTTGTTAACATGCGGGGCGAGTGCTAAGGAATCGTCTATGACGATGATGACGCGAGCGGCCGAGCCCGCCCCCGATGGCGCCTTCGAGCGGAAAGTCCGGCTGAGCCGTCTCGCCCTTCTTTTCGAGCGGGTCTGGCCACGGCTATGGGCTCTTGTCGGTCTCATCGGACTGTTCGTCGTTGTCTCGCTGGGAGGGCTATGGTCTGCCCTCCCGGAGGCGGTGCACATTTCAGCGCTGATTGTGTTTGCACTGGCCGCGCTGGGCATCCTGGTATGGATCGCGCGGACGCCTTTCGCGACGCGTGACGAGGCAATCCGCCGGATCGAGCGTACCTCGGGCGTGCCGCACCGGCCGGCCTCGAGCTACGAGGACCACCTCACGGCCTCGGCGTCGAGCCCAGCCACCCAGGCTCTTTGGGCCGAGCATCGCGCTCGCATCGCCCGTCAGCTTGCCCGTCTCCGCGTCGGCGCTCCCGAAGCCAGAACGGATCGCATCGATCCGTTTGCTCTGCGTGCTCTCGTTCTGATGGCTGTCGGCCTGATGGTCTGGATCGTGGGCGACAGCGCGGCGGATCGGCTTCGCGCCGCCCTGCGATTGGGGCCGCCGGCACTTGCTATCGATGCCCGCCTCGACGCCTGGGTGACGCCGCCGGCCTATACCGGTCTAGCGCCGCTCATCCTTGCGGATGGTGCCCGCTCCGGTCCGCAGCCTCTGCCTGCGGCCAACGACAAAGGGGAAATCGAGGTCCCGCAGCGCAGCCAGCTCGTCGTGCGCGGAAGCGGAACCGGAACGCAAGGCTTCACCCTAGAGATTACCCCTCAGGGCGGACCTGTCGAGCGTATCGAGGTGAAGCCGGAGAGCCCTGCGGGCGCCAGCCGGACCGACCACAACCCAAATCAACCCGCAGCCCTGCGGAGTGACGTTGCCGAAGCCAAGGTCGAGCTCAAGCAATCGGCGAGCGTTCGTGTCCTAGGTCGCGCGGCGCCGCCCTGGACGTTTCGCGTCATTCCCGACAAGCCACCGACCATTGCTCTCACGAAGGAGCCGCAGCGGCTCCCCCGCGGCTCGCTGAAGCTCACCTACAGGGTCGCGGATGATTACGGCGTCGTCTCGGCGGAAGGGCGCATCACGCGCGCCAAGCCGCAGCCCGGCGATCCGGCGACGAGTTGGGCCCGCCCCAAGGCGAACAAGGGGCCACGCCCGCCCCTCGAGCGCCCTCCGGCTTTGACGCTTCGCCTGCCCCGCGCTAACGCCAAGGAAGGCGAGGCCTTCAGCTACCATGAGCTGACGGCCCATCCTTGGGCCGGCTCCCGCGTTCGACTGACGCTCTCGGCCAAGGACCACGCTGGCCAGGTGGGGCGCAGCGAGCCGGTCGAGATCATTCTTCCCCAACGTCGCTTCCTCAACCCCATCGCCAAGGCCGTGGTCGAGCAGCGACGGTACCTCGTCGAAGATCCTCGCAACCGTGAGCGCGTGGCGTTCGCCCTGGATTCGATCGCGCTCGAGCCGGAAGGCTTCATCAAGGACCGTCGCGCCTATCTGGGACTGCGCTCGGCATACTGGCGCCTGAAGCGTGACCATTCCCGGGCCGGCATGAAGAGCGTCGTCGATCAGCTCTGGCATGTCGCCCTCCGACTTGAGGACGGCGACCTCTCGGATGCCGAAAGAGCGCTTCGTGAGGCGCAGGAGGAGCTGTCCAAGGCGCTCCAGGACGGCGCGTCGGATGAGGAGATCCAGCGCCTCATGAACCAGCTCCGCCAGGCGCTCAACAATTTCATGGAGCAGCTTCAGCGTCAGGCGCAGAACCAGCCGATGGAGTTTCCGCGCAATCTCTCGCCGAACAACGTCATCCGGCAGCAGGATCTCGAGCGCATGATGCGCGACATCGAGAACATGGCTCGCCAAGGCTCGCGGGACCAGGCCCAGCAGATGCTGAGCCAGTTGCGCGATCTATTGGAGCAGCTGCAGAGCGGTCGCATGGCACAAGGGCAGGGCCAGGGCAACCAGCAGATGCGCCAAATGATGGACCAGTTTGGCGACATCATCGGCAAACAGCAGCAGCTCCTGGACGACACCTTCAGCCGCGGCCAGGGCCGCAATCAACAGTCTGGTGAGCCGCAGAACGGTCAGCAAGGCCAGCAAGGCCGGCAAGGCCGCCAGTTCGGTCAGCAAGGGCAGCAGGGTCAGCAAGGGCAGCAAGGTCAGCGAGGCCGCCAAGGACAGCAGGGTCGGCAGGGAGAGCGCGGGCAGGGCCAGCAGGGGCTCAACCCCGGCCAGGGCCTAGGCGACCGTCAGGCGCAATTGCGCGATCGGCTTGCCGAGCTGCAGAGGCAGCTGCAACGCAACGGCATGCCGTCGCCTCAGCAACTCGAGGGCGCGGAGCGTTCGATGCAGGAGGCGGAGCGGGCGCTACGCGAGAACGATCTCGATGGCGCAACCCGCGCCGAGCAGCAGGCCTTGGAGCAGCTGCGCCAGGGGGCCCAGCAGATGGCCGAGCAGATGATGCGGCAACTGCGTCAGTTCGGTCAGGGTCCCGGCGGGGATGCCCCTCTCGATCCTCTGGGACGACCGCAGCGGACCGAGGGGCCTGACCTCGGAACGTCGGTTAAGGTGCCGGACGAAATCGACGTTCAACGCGCCAGGGAGATCTTGGAAGAGCTGCGTCGCCGGTTGGGAGAGCCGGCTCGGCCTCAGCTCGAGCTCGATTATATCGATCGCTTGCTCAGGCGCTTCTGAATTGGAGGCTCGCAAGGCGGGCGCGGAGAAGGCGTTCGGGCCTTCCCAGCGACGGATTCGGCCGGCTCCCTTCGTTAAGTCTCTCGACGTGCCGCGCTGGCAACCATTCTCCGGCGTGAGCCTGCCGGAATCGCGGCCATCGTGCTAAGGCGGTTGGAAGTCTGCCGCCGCTGCGTTGCGTAGCCACGCGTCAATGCTTCGCCAGCACTGGCCGTCCAGTGCTGAAGCGGAGCGTTGCAGAGCCCGGCGCTCGGAGAAGCGTAGCGCGAGCAGGAGATGGGCGCCTGTCGCTGCATCGGCGTTATCCCGAGGCTCAGTTCAGCGGCGTCCGGCGTTAGCGGTGGCGGGTTTCGTCTGCCCGTGCCAGGAGCAATTGGTACACATGGACATCCAGGATCTGAAGATCTTCGCGCGTGTCGCACGCCTGCAGAATCTGTCCGCGGTCGGTGCCGAGTTCGACTTGAGCGCCGGCACGATCTCGAAGCGCCTGCAGGCCCTAGAGGCGGAGCTGTCGGTTCGCCTCTTCGATCGCACGACACGCTCGATAAGCATGACCGAGGAAGGGGAGAAGCTCCTCGCCGGCCTTGAGCCGGTTCTGGACCGCCTCGAATTCACGCTCGAAACCGTGAACGCGAATGTCCTTCGCCCGCGCGGTCGCCTTCGCATCTCGGCCCCGAACAGCCTCGGGCGGGGCGTCATCGCGCCCGCGATCTGCGCGTTCATGAAGACGTATCCGGGCATCGAGGTTCACATCGACTTGACCGACCGTGTCGTCACCTTCCCCGACAGCGGCTACGATGTGGCCATCCGCACGCGGCACCTCTCTGATTCAAGCCTCATAGCCAAGCGCCTGGCTCCATATCCGCAGGTCATCGTCGCGTCGCCGAACTATCTGGCACAGCACGGCGTGCCGCGGACGCCGGAGGACCTCGCGGGCGATCACGCCTGCCTCGTTCTCGGCGACGAGCAGCAATGGACATTCAAGATCGGTGACGATCCGACCGACGTTCGGATCAAGGCGAGGCTTCGCTCGGATAATGGTGAGCTCTTGCGCCACGCCGCTGTCGAGGGGCTCGGCATCCTGAAGATTGCGCACGCGCGCGTCGCAGACGCTCTCGCAGATGGCGACCTCGAGCAGATCCTGCCGCAGTTCGATGCCGGCTGGGATTCTGCGATCTGGGCAGTCTACCCGAGCAATCGGCACTTGCTCCCGAAGCTTCGCGTGTTCCTCGAGTTCATGTCCGAATGGTACAAGGAGTGTCGCAAGGCCGGCACCGGCGTGGCGGGCTTTGCGGACCACCAGACTGAGGTCGCAACCTGAGGCAGGCCCTCTCGCGACTTCAGGGCGCGACGGCCGGCGCAGACGCGTGCCGGTATCCAACGGCCACGAGTCCGTGATGGGTGGCGAGAGTTGTTGTCAGAGTTCCGGCTTCTGGCGCCTCGCCACGCACCCAGCGGCTGATTTGCACCCAGTAGTCGATGAAGGCGTTGCCCTTCGAGCCGTCGCGGGCCGAGAGCGGAGCCCAATAAGGCGCGAGCGAGAACTTGTACTCGAAGAGTAGAGAGGCATGCGGGAGGCGAACCTCGAGCCCGGCCACCATCTGCCCGACGGGACCCGTGATCTGATACTCGTACGTTCGCTTGGTTTCGTCGCGGAACTGCACCTCGGTATGGGGCAGCGAGACACCGAACCCACCACCGAAGTAGGGCCGAAGGATCGGCGTCAGGCGGCCGAGGCTCAAGAGTCCATTCAGCGTCAGCATATTGTGGCCATGGCTGAACTCGAGGTGCCGAAACGTGTCGCCCACCTTGGCCGTCGCATCTGCGGGCTTTCCATTGCGCGTACCGGTGAAGCGCGCGTTCTGCTCGCGGACGGAAATCGCCTTGGCATGTGTGAAATCGATCATTCCGCCGAGCCGGCTCATGGCCGGCCAGTGCATGGCGCGCACCCCGTAGTAGATTGGGCTCTTGAAGGGGCGGCCGATCCACTGGAGCTGATGCGCCGTCAGGTCCGTGACGCCGGGCTTGCTGAAATGCACATCACTCGCGTGCGTGTGCGTGATGCCGCCATATCCTGCAACTAGGGTCTCGGCCGTCGCGATGTCCTGAGCTGCCGACGTGCGAGCGCCCGGCGCGCCTGAGCCGGCCTGCTCCGGTGTGGTCATCAGCAGCGGCCAGGCTGCAATGGCGAGCGCAGCGGCCGCGAGGAGCGTCGAAGCCGTCTCCACACCTGACAGGGCCGTGGATCGGGTCCCGGCCCGTTCGGTACTGACCCATGCGCTCGCAGACCATGGCATGTCGCGTCTCCCCCGACTGTCCCGATGGCTCGATGTTTAGGGTATCGGTCGCCGGAAGACGAGCGGTCCCTGGCGCGCCCGATTCTTTGCCTGTTGATCCCGCTCCAACCCCGACGAGAAAGCATGTGGCAATCTTGCGCTTCCGCGTCCCCCGAGCGGTTCACCGGCGTTCATGCACGCCTGGCCAATCGCGACGTCCTTGCCCTACCGTCTGTGCTGCATCGGGCGGATCGACGGTGCGGCCTTGCCGAGCGCATCCCGGCCGGGCGATGCTCGTGCACTCCGATCGATGGGAGCACCGGATGCGCGAATTCCGTAGAAAGGCATCGCTTGTCACGATGGCTGGCTTTGCGCTCACGCTTGGGATGGCGTCGTTGGGCGGCGCCGGTTCGGCCCAGGCCTCCGTACGATACTGCCGCGGTCCTATCGTGGCTGACGGCAGCGACAGACTGAGCGAGGCTGTGGCCCGCCGGCAGGCCCTGATGCGCTGGCAAGCCGAGGCGCGCAAGCTCGGCGCCGCATGGGCGAGCTGGCGGCTCGCCACGCCCAAGGCTATTCGCTGCGCCCGCGCAGCCTCTGGCGGCTTTCTGTGCCGCGCCGCCGCGAGCCCGTGCGCCATATCCCAGAACCCGGCCCGTCCACCAAAGGCCGGGGGCAGGGAGATATAAACCTCAGCCCTGGCTACCGGCCGGCTGCCGCTTGGCCATGAACGCGAGGCGCTCAAAGAGGTGCACGTCCTGCTCGTTCTTGAGCAGCGCACCATGCAGCGGCGGGATGAGTTTCTTCGGATCGCGCTCTTTCAGGATCTCGGGCCCGATATCCTCGTTCATGAGGAGCTTCAGCCAGTCGAGCAGCTCGGACGTCGAAGGCTTCTTCTTGATGCCAGGAACCTCGCGCATGTCGAAGAAGATCTTGAGCGCCTCCGACACCAGCATGCCCTTGAGGCCTGGGAAATGCACCTCGACGATGGCCTTCATGGTCTCGGGGTCGGGGAACTTGATGTAATGGAAGAAGCAACGGCGCAGAAACGCGTCCGGCAGCTCCTTCTCGTTGTTCGAGGTGATCATCACGATCGGTCGGCGACGGGCCTTCACCGTCTCGTTGAGCTCGTAGACGAAGAACTCCATCCGATCGAGCTCCTGGAGGAGATCGTTTGGGAACTCGATGTCTGCCTTGTCGATCTCGTCGATCAGAAGCACCGGCCGCTCGTCGGAGGTGAAGGCCTCCCAGAGCTTGCCGCGCTTGATGTAGTTCCGGATGTCCTTCACCCGCTCGTCGCCGAGCTGGCTGTCACGCAGGCGCGAAACGGCGTCGTACTCGTAGAGTCCCTGTTGCGCCTTGGTCGTCGATTTGATGTGCCATTCGATCAGCGGTGCACCGAGGGCCTTGGCGACTTCGACGGCAAGAACCGTCTTTCCCGTGCCCGGCTCGCCCTTGATCAGGAGTGGCCGCTCGAGGGTGATCGCCGCATTGACCGCGACCTTGAGGTCGTCCGTCGCGACATAGGACTTCGAGCCTGTGAATTTCATGGGAGTGCGGAACCTCTCTCGGCGGGCGGGCACAAACGCCTTGAGCTTAGGTTCTGGCGGCAACCGCATCAAGCAGCTTCACCGATGCCTGTCGGCCCGTGGAACATGATGCACAGAAACAAGGCGACAATCGTTTAGCCAAGGCAGGCGGCGGCGCACCTCGCGCATATCGCTGGTCCTGCCCGACCAATCTCCCTGGTGACGGCGCCGTGCACGTCCCGAAGCGGAGCATCTTGGAGAGCCTGAGCTTGGCGTGAGATCCGATTTGGCTTCACGCGAAGCTGGGCGACGGCGAGCCCCTACCAGCCCGATCCGACGGCGGAGGGCGGTACTTTGGCTCCCACCTCCCCCTTCGGACTGGGCTACACGCTATAGTGGAGTCGCAAGGGAGGTTCTCGCAGCCGATAGCGGCCCCCTCCGTATCTCGAGGACGTCTGCCCGGTTACCAAGACCGCAATCACCTGTGGTTTTTCTTGACTCGCAATTACAGACACTTAAATAGCTGCCTCCACATCGACTCTCGATCATATGTGCGCGGCCGCCCGCTGCTTTATCGATCCAAATAAGGGGTGACATGTCGTCCCGGAAGAAGTCCCAAGCCAAATCGAGAACAGCCTCGGCCGGTGTATCGAAGAACGCATCGAGGAACACCGCGGCCCGGAAGTCACAATCGACGGTCAGCCGTTCGTCGTCAGGAAAGGAAGACGCCAGGTCGTTCGGCGCGACTGCAAAGCTCAAGAGGACGCCCAAGTCTGCCCACGCTCGGGCCCAATCCAAGCCCGAATTGGCTGTCAAGCAGACGGCCCGTGCCAGCGAGGCTGGTCATTCGTCTGGATCCGCTGCGTCAAAGGCGAGCCGGACAGAGGCAAGCCGCGGAGGCCGCTCTGCGAGCGGTACGATCCGAGAGGGGGCGGCAATCGCCCATCAGTCGCTCGCAGCGATGGGCGCGTCCGGACGCACGAGCCCGTCACGCCGATCCGATCCGGCAATGCAGATCGCCGGCATCCGGGCGCTCGAGAAAGCCGCCGGTGAGACGACGAAGAAAAGAGGTGCTGACGTTGGTCGCAGCAGCAAAGCGGACACCAAGAAGACGAGGGCTCCGCTGCGCCAACAGAAGCTAGCGAGCCCGGTCGCGACGATCGCGGTGAGCAGCCGATCAGGGGGTGAGAAAGTGAAGGGCATAGACACGATCAAGAGCGGACCCAGGTCGGGTGAGGCTGGAGCTAGCGCTGCCACAGCCCCGAACCTTCCGAACGGTTACAGGCCGACCGAAACCGAGCCCTTCATGAATGAGCGCCAGCGGCTGTACTTCCGCAATAAGCTGCTCGCATGGAAAGACGAGATCGTGCGCCAGAATCGTGAGACCCTCCAAGGGCTGCACGAGGACAGCGCCCAGCATGCCGACGTTGCAGATCGGGCGACGTTCGAAACGGATCGTGCGCTTGAGCTGCGCGCTCGCGACCGCCAGCGGAAGTTGATCTCGAAGATCGATGCCGCCCTCGCCCGAATCGAGGAAGGCACTTACGGCTACTGCGAGGAAACAGGCGAGCCGATCAGCCTGAAGCGCCTGGACGCACGGCCCATTGCCACGCTGTCGATCGAGGCCCAGGAGCGTCATGAGAGGCGCGAGCGTGTCTTCCGCGAGGAGTGAGGCGCCGAGCACCACTGGGCGCTCCAATCGCGGTCGATCGCCTTTGTCGTCACACCCGTCGAAAGCGCACCGCTAGGCCCTGCCCCCCGGAAGCGCCGCTTACGGCAATGCCTCGCAGCCCCGATGGCGCAGCATCGTCGCGGACAAGTCGCGTGAAGAGGCGCACGGCGAGCACGGCGCTCGCCGCGCCACCGGGTTGGCCTCGAGCAATCTGACCGCCGTCCGGATTGAGCGCCTCGTCGGAAAGACCCAGCATGGCCTTGAAGGCCAGGGCCTGAACGGCCGAGGCCTCTGCCAGCTCGACCGCTTTGATGGCATCAAGGGCCGGGCATCCCGGCCTTTCGGCCAGCAGGCGCGTGGCAACGACCGGCGCCTCGAGATCGGCCGATGGCGCGACGCCGATGGACACGTGGTCCTCCACCACGCACGCCGGCGGTCGACCAAGCTGCTCGTAGACGCGCTCGGAGACGATGACTGTGAATGCCGAAGCGTCAGCCGGCAGGCTGGTGTTGCCCGCAGTAATGGTGCCATCCCCAAGGATCGGCGGGTAGGCCTCCATGTCATCGATATCGGGTTCGTCGACCAACTCGTCCCGGCTTTCCTCGGGTTTGGCTTTGAGTGGCACGATCTCGCGCACGAGCCGCCGGGCATCCCGTGCCAGCGTAGCGCGGATATGGCTTGTGATTGCGTATTCGTCCTGCTGGCTGCGCGTGATGTCCATACGGGCCGCAAGCGCCTCGGCCGCCTCCACGACGACGTGCTCCCCGCTGTCGCCCTGGTCCGCCTGGGCGAGCCCGATGAAGCGCGGCATGTGAACCAGGGTTCGGGGCTTGGCCAGGCGCCATGGCGCAGTGGAAAGTGCCTCCGCGCCGCCCGCGACGGCGATATCGGCCTCTCCGCCGCGAACACGTTGTACGGCCGTCGTGATGGCTTCCAGGCCCGACGCCGCATGGCGGTCGATGGTCAGGGTGACACAATGGTCCGGCAGTCCGGCTACGATCGAAATCAGCCTCGCCGGATTGCTGCCGGCCGAGGTGTTACCGAGCACCAGCAACTCCACGCGCGACGGTTCGATCTTGCCGTCTTCCAGAGCCTGAATGATCACGGGCGCAGCCAGATCCTCGAGCCTGCGGTTGCGATGGAGCCCGCCGAGACGCCCCACTGCGGAGCGCCGTGCGGAAATGATGTACGCATTGGTGGGGGTCATTGAGCGACCACTCGATCTCCTTGGGTGCGGGGTCCGGCTATGTCTCGGTGTGAGAGCCCGGCGTCAAATCCATCAACATCACGACAAATTGGCGAAAAGACGCAAAGCGCGTACGGCACCGCGTGCAGGCCCCCAGCTGGTTATGTTATAAGCTAACGCAACGGTCGTCCGGCGACCGGCAACCGGCTCCGCGCTCGCGCGCAGGAAGAACCATGACCATGAATCGAACGCCGACCGTCCCCGGTTTCCCGGATCCCGGCCACGATCATGCGCCTTGCCTTGCGGGCGTGATCGCACGAGCCGAGACGATATTCGAGCGAAATGGGATGCGCCTCACCGAGCTCCGCCGTCGCGTTCTGGAGGAGGTTGCCAGCTCGCACAGGGCCGTGGGGGCCTACGATGTCCTGGATCGGCTTGCCCGGAAGGGTGGGCGACGTCTCGCCCCGATCTCGGTCTATCGTGCATTGGACACGCTCGTCGTGGCAGGTCTGGTGCACCGCCTCGAAAGTCGCAACGCTTACTTCGCCTGCCATGCCGCGCACCCGGCCAACCGTCGCCAGATCGTGCTCGCATGCGAGCAGTGTGGCGCCGTGGCCGAAGTTGCGGGCAGCGCGGTCTTCGAGGGGATAGCCGATGCAGCCGGCGCCGCCGGCTTCCGCATGTCTCAGGCTCTCGTCGAAGTTTCGGGGGCCTGCAAGGAGTGCCACGGTCGTTCATCATGAGCACCTCTTCGGGCGGTCCCGCCATTCCCGCGCTGGCCCCGCATCACGGCCACGACCACGGACATGCGTGCGAAAGAGCAACAAGCCATCTTCATGCAGGAGCCCGGCCTGAGGCGGCCCTTATTTCGGCCTGCGGCCTCACCCTCGCGCGCGGCGGGCGCAAAATCCTGGACGGCGTCGATATCGACGTGTCGGCAGGCGAGATCGTCACGCTGATCGGACCGAATGGGGCAGGCAAGACATCCCTCGTGCGCGTCCTCCTCGGCCTTGAGCGACCCGACGCAGGGAAGGTCGTCCGAAAACCGGGATTGATGATCGGCTATGTCCCGCAGCGCTTTGATCGGGATGCCGCCATCCCTATGACGGTTGCAAGGTTCCTGACATTGGGCGCCCGTGTTGCGTCCGATCGCGCGCGCCAGGTGCTTGACGAGGTCGGCGCTGCCCATGTGGCTGATCGCCAGCTCGTCCAGTTGTCGGGAGGTGAGCTACAGCGCGTTGTGCTCGCCCGCGCCCTTGTGCGCGATCCGCAGTTGCTGGTCCTCGATGAGCCGGCGAGCGGCGTCGACCATCTGGGCGAGGCCGACCTGTATGCTCTGATCGGGCGGCTCCGGCAGCAGCGCGGTCTTGGCGTGCTGCTCGTCAGCCACGACCTCCATGTCGTGATGGCGCAAAGCGATCGCGTCCTCTGCGTCAATCGTCACGTTTGCTGCCATGGTGTGCCCGAGACGGTGGCGCAGCACCCCGAGTACGTGCGCCTTTTTGGTGATGCGGCTCGCGCCTTCGGCATCTACCAGCACCATCACAACCATGCCCATGCGCTCGGCGGCGAGCCGCTGCCGGAGGATGGCAGCGGCGAGGGGGCACATCGCCGTGCTTGAGCCGTTTCTCGCGAGAGCGCTCATTGCAGCAGTCGGCGTCGGGCTCGTCGCGGCACCGCTGGGTTGCCTCGTCGTCTGGCGCCGCATGTCCTACTTCGGTGGAACGATCGCACACGGCGGCCTCCTGGGTGTGGCACTGGGGCTCGCGCTCGGGATCGACTTGACGCTTGGGGTCGTGCTCGTCTCGCTGCTGATCGGCACGCTCTTGCTCGGGCTCGGACGCCAGCGCCTTGTGCCATCCGATAGCCTGCTCGGCATTCTTTCGCACGCAGCCCTCGCCGGTGGCGTTGTCGCTGCCTCAACGCTGTCCGGGCAGCGCCTCGACCTGATGGGCTACCTGTTCGGCGACGTGCTCGCCGTGAGCGGGCGCGATCTCGTTTGGCTTGGCCTCGGCGGCCTCGTCGTCCTTTCCATCATCGCCATGCTCTGGCGCACCCTCGTCGCCGTCGCTGTGCACGAGGAGCTTGCCGCGGCCGAGGGCCTGCCCGTCGCCTACGCCGAGGCGGCCTTGATCGCAGTCCTGGCCTTGACCGTCGCCATCGCCATGAAGATCGTCGGAGTCCTGCTGATCGTTTCATTCCTTGTGATGCCGGCCGCCGCCGCCCGGCCGTTTGTGTCGACGCCGGAGAGTATGGTCCTCCTGGCCGCGGTTGTCGGCAGTGTCGGGGCAGCGGCGGGTCTCGGGCTCTCGATGGCCGCGGACGTCCCCGGAGGCCCGGCTATCGTGCTCGTGCTATCCGCCTTGAGCCTGGCGGCCATCGCCTGGTCCGCCCGCCCCGGCAACGGCTAGGTTGGTCGCGCGTGAAGGCACGATCCTGGACGAGGCTCGCATGTGGCTAGCGTATGGCGCACTTCTTCTCGGCTTGGCTTGCGCCGGCATGGGCGGGGAATTGTTCGTCAGGGGTACCGTCGGCCTCGCAGAATGGGCCAGGTTGTCGCCGGGCATCATCGCCGCGACCGTGGCGGCGTTCGCGACATCGAGCCCGGAGCTCACCGTAGCAGTCACTTCGGCGCTGTCGGGCCACCCCGAGATCAGCCTCGGCGATGCACTTGGAAGTAATGTCGTCAACGTCGCAGTCATCCTCGGCTCAACCCTCCTCATCGCCCCGCTGTATGCCGCTCGCTCTAGCGTCCGGCGGGATTTTCCGGTCGCTCTCGTGCTGCCGGTGCTGCTCGGCGTTCTCCTCTGGGACGGCGAGCTTTCCCGACTTGACGGGACGGTCCTGCTCGGGGTCTTCGCGGCTTGGTTTGCTGCCGTGGTAAGTGAAGTGCGCCGTCAGCGGAGCGCGGTCGGCGAGGTGCTCGGCGAGACCCACCCCCGACATGCGATCTCGTTCAGCCTCGTGGGATTGGCCCTGCTCATCGCGGCAGGAGAGCTCATTGTCTCGGGGGCGGAGAGCATTGCGCAGGCCCTCGGGCTCAGTCAGTTCCTGATTGGCGCCGTGATCGTCTCTATTGGCACGTCGATGCCTGAGCTTGCCACCTCGATCGTCTCCCGCATCAAGGGGCACGATGAGGTGGGCCTGGGCACCGTCCTCGGCTCGAACATCTACAATGGCCTGTTCATTCTGGGTATTGCGGCAACGCTGCATCCGATCCGTGTGCCGATTGCGGCCTCAGCCCCAACTCTGATCGTCGGCCTTGCAGCGGTCGCCATCTCGTTCCCTGCAGCAACCGGCCGCATCGGGCGTTGGCGCGGCGGCCTCCTGCTCGCTCTCTATCTCGTCTATGTCGCCGCTGTCGCCCAGGTCGCTTGACCTTTCAGGTGCCCCGCGGCTTGGCGCGCGCCGTTGGCGCGGCATTGGCGGGATCGTCGGGCCAGACGTGCTTCGGATAGCGGCCCTTCATCTCGATTTTCACGTCGCGCCAGGATCCGGCCCAGAAGCCGGGCAGGTCCCTCGTGATCTGCACCGGACGGCCCGCCGGGGACAGCAGATGCAGCGTCAAGGGCCGTCGGCCTCCGGCAATCGCGGGGTGTGATTTCAGGCCGAACAGCTCCTGCACGCGGCAGGCGACGACCGGCGCCCCTTCGCTCTCGTAGTCGATCGGATGGCGGTTGCCCGTCGGGGCCACGAAATGGGTGGGGGCCTCCCGCTCGAGCCGTTCCTTTGCCACCCAACCGATCAGGGCATCGAGCGCTTGACCGAGATGTCCAGGGTCGATGTCGGAAAGTCGCGTCGCTCCCACGATGAAAGGGACGAGCCAATCCTGCACCGTGCGCGCGAGCGCTTCGTCCGAAAGGTCAGGCCATTGGCCTTTGTCCGCGTCGGCAAGCGCCCCCCGCACAAACGCGACGCGATCTCGAAGCTGTCGTTGGGCACGGTTCCAGGGCAGCCGATCGATGCCGAGGCCTGCGATGCCCTCGGCGAGCAGGCGCGCCGATGCCTCGTCGCCCGGCACGGGCCGCGGCTCGGCTGCTAGTACGATCGCACCGAGGCGCCTCTCGCTTCGAGCCCGGAGCGCAGCGGAGCCGGTGTCGAAGACGATCGATGTGCTGCTCTCGATCCGACGCGACGCAACGCTGTCCAACTCTCGCTCGTCGAGCCGGGCAGCGAGAAGAATTCGCGCCCCTGAAGCCACGCCCGCCATTTCAGCAACGACGAGAAAATCGGCCCCCGCCAGCGGACTCGCTAGATCGACCAACCCTGCGCGTCCATTGGCGAGGAGGAACGTGCCTCGGTTCCCACGTGCCTTCGCGATCCGGCCGGGAAATGCCAGGGCGAGCAGCGCCGCCGTTGAAGGCGGTCCTGTCCGACCATGATCGCCCGCCGCGCTGACCAGTCGGCGCGAAATTCGCGCCCATTCGCCGGCCATTCGCCTCACGGAATCCGCCCGGCTGCTCTTCTCGCTGCGAAGAGCGACGAGGCGATCGTCGAGATCGATCGAGCTGCCACCCACCCCGCGTTCGGACAGGATGGCGGCGATCATGGCGGAATCCTCGGCCGCCCCTAGGGAGACGGACGCGAGCACCATGGCCGCCAGGCGAGGAGCGATCGGCAGCTCTCGAAGGCCCCGTCCGGTGTCGGACAAGCGGCCGTCGCTTTCGAGTGCACCCAGCTCTTCGAGCTCCTGCCGGGCGGCGGCAACGGCACCTGCGGGCGGCGGGTCGAGCCACATCAGGTCGCTCGGGTCAGTGACGCCCCAGGCCGCGCAGTCGAGGAGCAGCGGCGTAAGATCGGCCGAGAGGATTTCGGGCTGGGTGAAGGCGACGAGCCCTTGCGTTTCGGGTTCGGCCCATAGACGGTAGCACACGCCGGGCTCCGTGCGTCCTGCGCGGCCCTTGCGCTGGTCCGCGGTCGCCCTTGAGGTCCGCACCGTTTCGAGCCGCGTCACGCCGGCGCCGGCGTCATAGCGTGGCACCCGTTCGAGGCCGCAGTCCACCACGACGCGCACCCCCTCGATCGTGATCGACGTTTGCGCGATAGCTGTCGCCAGCACCACCTTGCGACGGCCTGCGCGAGCTGGCTGGATGGCCGCGCGCTGGGCCTTGCCATCCAGGCTTCCGTAAAGCGCGACAATGTCGACGCACGGGTCGCGTACGGCCTCGGCAAGCCTCTCCGCTGTGCGTCGGATCTCACCCTGGCCCGGCAGGAACGCCAGCACAGAGCCCGGCTCGTCTGCGAGCGCCCGCCGAACGGTTTCTGCCACGGCGTCAGCGATGCCCATCCGTTCAGCAGGCCGACCGACGTAGCGCGTCTCGACCGGAAAAGCCCGCCCCTCCGATCGGATCACTGGGACCGCGTCGCCCAGCAGTGCGGCGACGCGCGCTCCGTCGAGCGTCGCTGACATGACGAGGAGGCGCAGGTCCTCGCGCAACCCGCCGCGCGCGTCGAGCGCCAGCGCCAAGCCCAGGTCGGCATCGAGAGAGCGCTCGTGAAACTCGTCGAAAATGACGAGCCCGACGCCGTCGAGTCCCGGGTCATCCAGGATGAGGCGCGTGAACACCCCCTCGGTCACCACCTCGATGCGCGTTCGCGGCGACACCCGCGTGTCGAGCCGAGCACGAATGCCGACCGTCTCGCCCACACGTTCGCCACGCAGCTCGGCCATGCGCTCCGCGGCAGCACGCGCAGCAAGCCGGCGCGGCTCGAGCACCAGGATCTTGGTTCCGCCGAGCCAAGGCTCGTCGAGCAGAGCCGCCGGAACCCCCGTGGTTTTGCCCGCCCCCGGCGGCGCCACGAGCACCGCCGACGTGCCCCCGGCGAGCGCCGCCTTGAGGCCTGGCAGCACCTCGAGCACGGGAAGGTCTGTGGCACCGGGCACGGATCGTGTTCTCCTTGGGCCTTGTCCTCGCTGGCTGCCGCTGCCCTTTGGTGTGCTGCGCGGCCGGTCCCTTGGCGGCTCGGGCACTGCGGAAGCTCACCCCAACAGGATGCTCCGGATCTCGTCGAGGCTCTCCTCGTCCGGCGCAATGAGCAGCCCACCCTGGGGCGATTGCGGCTCGTAGGCTGTCCCGTCGTGGCGGGCGTGAACGAAGCCCAGGGCTCCGACGATGGCGAGGCCGGGCAGATGGTCCCACGGCTCGCATTTGCTGTAGAGTGCGAAATGCGCCTCTCCCCGCGCGAGCCGCATATAGTCGAGGCCCGCGAACGTGACGCCGTCGAGTGCCCTGAAATGAGCTTGCTTGGCCTGCAACTCGGCGCGTCGCGCCTCCGTGATGTTGCGCTTGCCGAGAAGGCCCACCATGCCCGAGACGGTCGCGGGCACGTCGGGTCGCGAGATCGCGGTGGCTTCGTGTGCCGACCGGCCGTGCCAGACCCCCAGCCCAGAGCCGCCGCAGGCAAGGAGTTGGAGCGCCGGCGCGAAGATCCAGCCCGCCTTGGCGCGACCGTCCTCGACCAGAGCCACCATCAGCGTGAAATCCGGCTCGCCTGAAGCGAAAGCCTGCGTGCCGTCGATTGGATCGACCACCCAGACGGGGCCACTGCCCCGGAGCCGTTGCAGGACGGTGGCGTCTGCCGCTACCGCTTCCTCCCCGACAACGGTCGAACCAGGAAGAAACCGCGTGAGCTTCCCGGTGAGTGCCGCCTCGGCGGCCTTGTCGGCAATCGTCACCAGATCGTCCGGTCCGGTCTTCTCTGCGATGTCGCCCGATCCGAGGTTGCGCCAGCGCGGCATCACCTCGCGCTCTGCGACTTCGGCCATGAAACCGGCGACGGTGTCCAATAGGGATCTGTTCATAGGTGGCTCCATTGCCGGCAGGCGCTGTCCTCCTCGGGCGGGCCCATCAATGCCCGTCGGCCCGGAGCAGAAGCGCGTGGATCGCCTGCCATGTCTCGACATCGGGCGCAACGAGCACGCCTCCGAGACGGTCCAGCGGATCGAAGGGCGCACCGTCGTGACGAGCGGCATGAAAACCGGCGGCCGCGGCGATCGCGAGCCCCGGCAGATGGTCCCAGGGATGAGTGGAGAAGTTGATGAGGAACTGGCTCGTCCCGTCGAACAGGCGTCCGTAGTTGTGCCCGGCGCAGGTCGGGCGCACATACCCCCTGAACCGGGCTTCGACCCCGGAGGGATCTGCCAGCCCTCGGCTGGTAAATGCACCCGAGCCGAGCACGCCCTCCAGGTTCGAGAGCGCGAGGTGGCGCGGCGCCCGGATTGCCCCGCTGTTTTCGGCCGCCCGCCGCTCGGCACCGCCGCCTGCCTCACCCAGATAGAGGACATCCTCGGCCGGAGCATAAATCCAGCCCGCCACGGGTCGCTCCCCGACGACGAGCGCCACCATGACGTCAAAGGTCGTCTGCCCTTCGGCGAACTTGCGCGTACCGTCGATCGGATCGATGACCCAGACGGGCTCGGGCCTGTGAAAGAGCTCGAGCACGGTCGGATCGGCCGCCACGGCTTCCTCGCCGATGACGTTCGAGCCGGGCAGGGCGCCAGTGAGCCGTGCAGCCAGCGCGACTTCTGCCGCGTGATCTGCCACCGTGACGAGATCACCGGCATGCGATTTCCGCTGGACATCGCCTGCAGCAAGATTGCGCCAGCGCGGCAGGATCTCCTCCGCGGCAACCTCGCGCAGGATTTGGGCAATTCGGAGTATATCGACTGTTGCCATTTCGCCCGGTCCTGCAAGCCTTCTGGAAGAAGACGCTCATGCCACGCCGGGGCCGCGCGGCGAATGCCGCAAATTGGCCGCATCATGAGCCTTCTGTCGAAATCGTTCGAACGAGACCAACAATCGGCGAGAGGACGCTATGCGGCCAGGAAAGGCAATGGCAGGCGTGATGTTGGCGCTGTGCGCCGCTGCGTTCGGTATGTGTGCCGAGGCGGCTGCCCGTATGCAACAGGCACCGGCAAGCCGCGTGGTCATGGACCTGCCCGACAGCTACAAGCCGGCGCGCCTATTCACAGGGTTCGTCAACGAAAGCGCGGGCGTGTCCCTGGTCGTCCTTGAGATGCCGGGTGAGGCCTATGAGCAGCTCGCCAACGGATTGACGGCCGAAGCCCTCGCCAAGAAGGGCATCATGAAGGCAGCGGCCGGCAAGCTGGATCGCCAGCGCCCCTACCTGTTCATGCGCGGCGAGCAGGCCAGCGCGCAGGGCCCCGTTGCCAAGTTTCTCGTTGCGTTCCGCGATCACGATGTCACCGCCCTCGTGACGGCAAACGTCCAGAAGGTGTCGCTTGAAAGCGGAGCCGTCCAAGCCGCAGACATCGAGCGCATGCTGCAAAGTGCCATGATCGCGGCAGCAGCTCCGCCCGCTCGCGACGTCTTTCGACTCGGCTATCTCGGTCCCTTCAAGCCAGCCGGAGAGATTCTAGGCACCGCGAAGGCCTATACGCTCGATGGCAAGTTCGAGGCTCCCGGTTCCGCCGCGAAGCAGGCCCTCCTTATCGTCGCGCCGTCGCTCGACTTACGCCCCGTGGTCGATGGCGACACCCAGGCGGAGGCACTGATCGCAGGCCTTCCCGGACTGACCGGCACGAAAGTTCTCGAGCGCAAGCAAATCAAGATCGCTGGCCTTCCGGCGGTGGAGATCACGGCCAAGGCCCAGGACAAGGATGGCGGCGGCGAGGTCGCTCTCTATCAGGTTCTGATCTTGCCCCCGGCCGGGGGCTACTATCGTATCGTCGGGCAGCTTCCGGCTGGCAGCGATGCCAAGTTGATGCCTGAACTCCAGAAGATCGCGGAGAGCTTCCGAACCGTCGAATAGTCAGCGGTGCGTGCCGGCTCTGCTAGCGGAACCTTGGGATGATCCGCTCCGAGAAACGACGCATCGAGCCCACGATCTTTTCGTGCCCCAGGTAGCCGAAGCTCATTTGGCAAAGGAGATGTCCGCAGCCCGCATCCCGGATGGCGGCCACCTGCTCGGCGACGTCGGCATCGGTCCCGATCAGGGCTCCCGAAGCGAGGGCGAATTTGAGGCCGTCCTCCTCGGAGACGTGAGGGTCGGACCAGGGATTGAGCAAATTGGGATCGACCTCGAAATCGGGCGGGTTCAGCTCCTCGCGGGCATGTACCATGTGCCGTCGTGTCTCGAGCAACGCCGCCGATAGGCTGTCTTCGGCTTCGGCACGGCTCTCGCCGACATAAACCCAGCGCCAGATGGCGGCGTCCCGTACCAGCGCCTTCTGCGCGGCCTCGCTGAGCCCACTCATCGCGAGGCCTTCGGCGTATTGCCCGAGCCGGCTTCCGATTTGCGCGACCGGCAGCCTGAGCGTCATCAGCGGGACGCCCTTCTCACCGCAGGTCTTGAACGAGCCGGGCGAAGCCGCGCTGTGCCAGAGAGGAGGGTGCGGCTTCTGCACCGGTGCTGGGCGCAGCTCGGGAACACGTGCCTTGAAGTATCGCCCTTCGTGCACGAACGGCGTGCCCGTCCAGCACCGCGTCATCACGTCGAGCGCTTCGGACATCCTCTCACGTGCGTCGTCGCTCCTGAGCCCGTAGCCGAGGAACTCGTACTCGTTGAAGATCGTGCCGCGTCCGACACCGACGTCCAGGCGGCCATTGCAGAGGTTGTCGAGCAACGCCAGTTGTGTGGCGAGCCGCACAGGATGCCGCAGCGTCATCTGGATGACGGCGAACCCGATCCGGATGCGGCTGGTCTTCATCGCCAGCGCCGCTGCGAACGGGATCGGATCGCAGTAGACGCTTTCTCCCGTGAAATTGTGCTCAGTCAGCCACACCCCGTCGAAGCCGAGAGCCTCGGCCTGGGTCGCTTGCTCGAGCTGTTCGAAAATTCCCGCCTGGTCCAGCTCCGGCGAGGGGGAGTGAGCGAGCGTCAGCCATCCGAACTTCATGCGATGCTCCCGGCACAGGCGTGATCTGAACGGATGGTGTCGCCGGCCCTCGCCGAGCGCAAGAGGCAATGGTGTGACGCTGCGGCGCTGGTACAACCGGTCCGCCCGACTTGAGAGGTGCTGCGCGAGGCGTTAACGAGCCGCCATGAGCGACAAACCGATTCTTCCCGGCCCTGGCCCCATCGAGCCCGTTCCTCTGAAGCAGGCGCTCGAGGAGCGCTATCTCGCCTATGCGCTGAAGACGATCATGGATCGCGCGCTGCCCGACGTGCGCGACGGTTTGAAGCCGGTCCATCGGCGCATCGTCTATGCGATGCGCGAGCTGGGTCTTGTACCGACCGCGGCATACATGAAGTCTGCCCGCGTCGTCGGCGACACCATGGGTAAGCTGCATCCCCACGGGGATCAGGCGATCTACGATGCGATGGTGCGCCTCGCCCAGGATTTCGCCTCGCGCTATCCGCTGATCGACGGGCAGGGGAACTTCGGCAATATCGATGGCGATAATCCTGCCGCCCAGCGCTACACAGAGGCCCGGCTGACCAGTGTGGCCGAGGCCTTGCTCGAGGGCATCGACGAGGACGCCGTCGATTTCCGCCCGAACTACGACGAGCGGGAGGACGAGCCGGTCGTGCTGCCGGCCGCGTTTCCGAATCTTCTCGCCAATGGCGCATCGGGAATCGCCGTGGGCATGGCGACCAACATCCCGCCGCACAACGTGGACGAGATCTGCCAGGCGCTGCTCTACCTGATCAAGCACAAGGGCGCGGGCATCGAGAAGCTCATGGACTTCGTCCAGGGCCCGGACTTCCCGACCGGCGGTATCCTCGTCGAGCCGAAGGAAAGCATGACCGAGGCCTACCGGACGGGCCGCGGCAGTTTCCGACTGCGTGCGAGGTGGCATCGCGAGGAGACCGGGCGCGGCGGCTATCAGATCGTCGTCACGGAGATTCCCTACCAGGTGCGCAAGAGCGCACTGGTCGAGAAGATCGCCGAGCTGATCCAGGAGAAGAAGCTCCCGCTCCTCGGCGATATGCGTGACGAGTCGGCAGAGGATATTCGCCTCATTCTCGAGCCACGCGCACGCACGGTCGACCCGGTCGTCCTGATGGAGAGCCTGTTCAAGCTGACCGAGCTCGAGATCAAGTTCGGCCTCAACATGAACGTGCTGACGGCAGGACAGATTCCGGCCGTGCTCGGCCTCAAGGAGGTCATGCAACTCTGGCTCGAGCACCGTCAGGAGGTGCTGATCCGGCGGACCGAGCACCGCCTGCAGAAGATCGCCCATCGCCTCGAGGTGCTCGCCGGCTACCTGATCGCCTACCTCAACATCGACGAGGTGATCCGCATCGTGCGCTTCGAGGAGGAGCCGAAGCAGAAGCTGATGGATAAGTTCGGCCTGACGGACGTCCAGGCTGAGGCCATTCTCAATCTGCGTCTGCGCTCGCTCTCGAGGCTCGAGGAGCAGGAGATCCGGGCCGAGCACGACAAGTTGACCGGCGAGCAGCGCGACCTCAAGGGCTTGGTGGCCGACGAGGACCGCCAGTGGGAAGCGATTTCGGGCGAGATCCGCGGGGTCCGCGAGCGCTGGTCGAAGAAGACCGAGCTCGGCAAGCGCCGGAGCACGGCCGAGGATGCGCCGAGTGTCGACGTCGACCTCGAGCAGATGCTGGTCGAGAAGGAGCCGATAACCATTGTCCTTTCCGAAAAGGGCTGGATCCGCGCCCTTAAGGGGCATCAGGACGATCTAGCGAAGGTCGATTTCAAGCAGGGCGACGGCCTGAAACGCGCCATCAAGGCCTCGACCACGGACAAGGTGCTGGTGTTTGCCACCAACGGCAAATTCTACACCCTCGACGCCAGTCAGTTGCCGGGCGGCCGTGGCCATGGCGAGCCGTTGCGCATCTCGGTCGACATCGAGGAGACGGCCGACTTCGTCGAGATGTTCGTCTACCAGCCCGGCCGCAAGCTGATTGTCGCATCAACCTCGGGGCATGGATTCGTCGTCGCCGAGGATGAGGTCGTCGCCTCGACCAGGAAGGGTAAGCAGATCCTCAACGTCGAGGCGCCGTACGAAGCCCGCGTCTGTGTGCCGGCCAATGGCGACCAGGTTGCGACCGTCGGTGATAATCGCAAGCTGCTCGTCTTCGCGCTCGCCGAGGTCAACGAGCTGGCGCGCGGAAAGGGCGTCTACCTGCAGCGCTTCAAGGATGGTGCACTCTCCGATGTCCGCGTCTTTGCGAAGTCGGACGGCCTCACCTGGCTGGATGCCGCCGGGCGCACCTACACGCTCGGCTGGGGCGACTTGAAGGAGTGGGTAGGCGAGCGCGCCCAAGCTGGTCGCATCGTCCCCAAAGGCTTCCCCCGCTCGAACAAGTTCGGGCCGGCGTTCTAGGCGGCGCGGAGGGACCGAGGCTGCTTCTGTCGCATCGGCCTCGCTTGAGGCGTGCGGCCGGGCCGATCGCTGACGGGCGATAGCCTGCCCCCCGCGTGACCGACAGCGTCTCCAAGCCGCTCTCCCAACGAAAACGGCCCGCGACTCGGTCGGAGCGGCGGGCCTCGATCTCACATCACACGCGGCATATCACGCCGCGGCGCCGGCCTTTGCCGCACCGCGCCGCTTGTTGGCCGCCTTTTTCGAGCGCTGGCGGGCGCCCAGCGTGACGCCGACGCTGCTCGTTGCGATCTTTGGCTCCGGCTTGCGCTTGGCCTTCCGCTTCAGCTTTTCGACGTTGCGCGCCGAGCGCGATCCAGGGGCGGACGCCATCTGAGACTCCCTCATGTCGGTCTGTTGCGCCGTTCCCTAGTCTGAAATCGCCTCTTCCACAAGCCCGTCTTCGGCTCCGCTCACCGAGGCGCAATTCTCAGCGGCATGCCCCCACGAGCCCTAAGTGTGACACGGCTTACCGGTTCGGGCCGGTGGCGGCCGTCCCACTCGAAGCGCACATGGCGCACCAGCGAGGCGAGAAGCACCAAGGCCTCCAGCATGGCAAAGCCCATACCGATGCAGGTGCGCGGCCCGAAGCCGAACGGAATGAATTGGGCGCGGTGCATGTGCGCCTCCCGTTCGGCCAGGAAACGGTCGGGATCAAAACGCTCAGGGTCTTCCCATAAACTGTGATGCCGGTGGATCGCCCAGACCGGGATCACCATGACGGTGCCTGCCTCGAAGCGATGTCCGCCGACCGTCACCGCGCTCGCGGCCATCCGACCCATCACGGGGGCCGGTGGATAGAGCCGCATCGCCTCTTTGAGCACTCTCCGCGTCACGTCCAGGCGGTCGAGATGATCGGCTGCGATGGGCCCGTCCCCCGCAAGGCTGCGTACCTCGGCGGCAACACGGTCCTGCCAATCGGCGGCGCGCGCGAGAAGATAAAGCGACCATGTGAGAGCCTTCGCCGTGGTCTCGTGGCCGGCCGCGGCGAACGTTAGCAGGTTGCTGCGCACCAAGGCATCACTCATGGGCTCACCGCTTTGCGGATCTCGCGCCATCCCGAGCTTCGCCATCAGCCCGCCACCAGGAAAGCCCTTGGCGCGCTCCCGCTCGAGCACACGGGACACCGTCGCCTGCAGCGCGCGGGCATGCCGCCGCATGAAGGGCTTGGCGGGATGCCAGACCCAGGTCGGGATCTGCAGAAGCTCGAACGCCACGTCCCAGCTCGTATGGCCGAGATAGGCGCCGATGTGCTCCTTGAGCGCGCTTTGCTCGACCTCCGTCGCGCCGGCAAAGAGCGTCGCCGCCAGAACGTCGAAAGTCGCGTCCGTCATATCCTGGTCGATCGCCCGCACACTGCCGGACGGGGTATTGCCATAGGTCCGCACCCATTTCTCAGCTACTCGAGACATGTCCGGAACGAGCGCAACGATCTCCTGGTGGCGGAAGAGCGGCGCCACGATCCGACGTTGCCAGCGCCAGCTCTGTCCTTCCGCGGTAAGGATTCCGTCGCCAAGCACGGAGGCGAAGATCCGCTGCTCGATCGGCGACTTTGGGAAGGTCTCGTGCTCCTCGAGCAGGATCTGTTCGACGAGCTGCGGAGCCATCACCCACGCCATTCGGCCCTTCAGCCCTGGCGGCGCCAGGATCGGCTCGTGATAGACCCCGGCGGGCAGCGTCCGCAGCGGATTGTTGAGAAACGTCGGCAGGAACCGCCACACCGGGAGGGGTGCTGCGGGGCCTGGGACACCCGGAGGATAGAGGCTGTCCGGGCGCGGTTTGCCACTGAGGTGCGTCGCCGGGCTCGCCATACGCAATTCCTGTCCTCTGTTCTGCTGAAGACATGGCTTCAAACCGGACGATCCGCAATACGGGAGCCGCTCGTGGCTCAGTCGAGCAGCCACTTCATCCCGTAGCCGGGCGCGAGGAATACGCCTGCCCAGGCGAGCGAGGAGATTGTGCTCGAGGCAAGGAAGAGCGGCCAGGGCATCGTTACGATGCCCGCAACAACGGGGATGAACGGTCGAGCGAAGCCTGTGAACTTCCCTAGCAGCACCGCCAGCGGGCCCCAGCGTTCGAACGCAGCGTGGCCTGCTGCGAGAGCATTCGGATGTACGGCAAAATAGCTGAGCCGCTCGACGTCGTGCCGAGTGAGGCGCCCGAGACTGTAGGTGATGCAATCCCCCATCACGGCCCCCGCCGCCGCAGCGAGCCATAGCTGCCAGAACGCGCCTCCCGCGCTCCCATGGGCGGTGCCGATGGCAACGAAGAGCGCACTCGACGGCACCAGCAATGAAAGTCCGGGGATGCCTTCAGCGAGGCCCAGGAAGAACACCAGCGGCTCGGCGTAGGCGATGTTTGCCTTTACCGTCTCCATAACCGCCTGCCACGCGAGCTCGAATGTCATCGGCTCCCCCCGGCGTCCCTCCGCCGATCCGGCTCACGTCCCGACGTGACGGTGTATGGCCTGCCAGATCTGTCCCAGGACGTCACCGAACTGCATCAGAACGTAAGCCCACAGGAACGCTGAGCCCCAGTTCGCGATCTGGAACGACAAGGATGGCATGCGGACGGTGCCCGCGATGATCGGCACAGAGGCACGAAGTGGCCCAGTGAAGCGCCCGAGCCAGATCGCACCCGCCCCCCACTTCTCGAAGAAGGTATGCCCTTGGGGAAGCAGGTCGGGATACCTTGTGAACGGCCACATCCGGGCAATTGACTCGTGGTAGTGATAGCCGAGCCAGTAGGATAGCCAGTCCCCAAGGGCCGCTCCGACCGCCGCGCAGACGAGCACGTACCAGAAGTCCGAGCCGCCCGTTGCCCCAACGATCGTGCCAATGGCGACGAGTATGCCCCAGAACGGCAAGACGAGAGAAACGAACGCAAGCGATTCCCCGAACGCCAGGAGAAGCACGATGGGTCCGGCCCACTCACGATGCTCTTTGATGAACGTCATGATCGCGGGGACGAGGGTATCGAAGCTCATGAGGGTGTGATCCAGGCTGCGACTGCTGAGCAAGGGCCCGAAGTGCAGCATCGTTGTCAATTGGGCTTTTCACGGAGAGGCAGAAAGGCTGCAATGGCGCGCCATTGTCTCGTCATCGGCGGCAGCGACGGCGCAGCTCGCCCTGCAATTCCCGAGAGACTTCCGAGGAAAGCATCGCGCCGCGCGAGATCTGGGCCGGCGTGAGATGCTTCCCGGCCGGTCCACGCAGAACGGCAGGGCCGGCTTCCGCCTCCTTGTGCCCGACGGAGAGTTCCGCGCAGGTCAGCTCTCTCTTTCGTGTCTTGAAGGCAAACAGCCTGACGCCGCCGGCATAGGAGTCGGCCGTAGGCGGGTGATGCACCCATTTGTGTTGCCGGTCCGAAAGGATAACCCGCAGTTCTGCCTGGCGTGCCTTGATGCAGTTGGGGCTGTCATCGACACAACGGCCCTCGGTCCATGTTCCGATCGCCGGTGCCGGAGCGTTCGCGCATCCCGCGAGGACGAGCCCGATGGCAACGCTGCAGAGTGACGCCGTCACTCCCGCAGAAACCTTACCGAAACCCATTCCCGCCCCCGACGATGCGTGCGTCCCGCCGCTCGTTTCCCTGAAAGATGCCGGCTGGCCGCGATCCAGTGCTACCAGCTCGCGCCGACTGTGCTCTTGTGCCGTGCTGAGCGACGGCATAGAAGCAACCGATGGCGGAGCTGTGGCGGCTTTGCGACCGGCCTTGTCGTGGCATAGTGGCAACGCTCTTCTTCAACGCCACAGCAGTCTTGCTGCCGAGGAACCAAGCCGCGTCGAATTCTGCTCGCTCGCCCCTTCACCAACGATCGGGCGCTGGCGCGCGTAAACCCAGGGAGTGCCCGATGGCATATGCGATTCGCGTTCACAAGACAGGTGGCCCCGAGTCCCTGAAGTATGAGGAGGTCGACGTCGGCGCCCCGGGGGCGGGCGAGATCCGCCTGAAGCAGCACGCCATCGGCGTCAACTATATCGATGTCTACCTCCGCACAGGCCTCTACCCGCAACCGTCGTCGCCGTTCGTTCCGGGTATGGAGGGGGCCGGCGAGGTGACAGCCGTTGGCTCGGGGGTGTCGGATCTCAAGGTCGGCGATCGGGTCGCCTATGCCGGTCCTGCGGGCGGGTACGCGAGCGAGCGGCTGATCCCTGCAGACCGCGTCGTCAAGATGCCCGACGGCATCGACTACAAGACGGCTGCGGCCATGATGCTGCAGGGCATGACGGTGCGTTACCTGGTCCGCAAGACCTACAACGTGGGGCCCGGGACGACGTGCCTTTGGCATGCAGCCGCGGGCGGCGTCGGCTTGATCGCCTGCCAGTGGGTCAAGCACCTGGGTGGCACGCTGATTGGCACGGCCGGCGGACCCGAGAAGTGCAAGCTCGCCCTCGATCACGGGGCGGCGCATTGCATCGACTACAAGAAGGACACGGACTTCGTCGCGAAGGTCAAGGAAATCACCGGCGGCAAGCTCTGCGACGTCGTCTACGATTCGATCGGCAAAGACACCTATCCGGCCTCTCTGGATTGCCTGAAGCCGCGCGGCATGTTCGTGACGTTCGGCAATGCCTCCGGACCGATTGAGGCGATCAACCCTGGCATCCTCGCGGCCAAAGGCTCGCTGTTCGTGACCCGGCCGTCGCTTGCGGCCTACACCGCGACGCGGGCCGACCTCGTGGAGACGGCAAACGACCTCTTCGACGTTGTCTCGAAGGGTGCGGTCAAGATCAACGTCAACCACACCTATGCGCTCAAGGACGCCGCCCAGGCGCACATCGACCTGGAGGCCCGCAAGACCACGGGGTCGATAATACTGTTGCCCTGACAAGGGGCTGATCGAGGCTTTGTGGGGCGGCGGCTTCTATGAGGCCGCCGTTGCGCTGCCGAAGCCCGAGCGATTCTTGAAAGGCGCGGACGAGGGCGACACGATGGGAAGAGGCGACCTTGATGCCCCTGACGCTCCGCCCTTGCCATCCGGATGGCGCTGGTTGCTTGTCGCCGTGCCGCTCGTGGCGATTCTCGCGATCGGCTCCTGGCTGGTGGTGTCCTGGACCGGCCGCCACGCCAGGCTCGCCGAGCAGACCAGGCAGGCGGGCGAGCGTGCCGGGCCCGGCCCGAAGGCGGCCGCCTCCTCTGAAAGCGAGCAGCCTTCGCATCGTCATAGCCGCAACGAAACCGGGCCTCGGCCGCCATCGGCCCTGCCGCCTCGAGTTGAAGGGAACCCATCTGGCCAGTCGGCTTCCCGGAGACAACAGCTCGACGTCGCATCCGTCGTTGCTCGCATCGCCACAGCGAATGTCGAGGACGGGCGACGCCTCTTCAGGATCTGCAGTGTCTGCCATTTTGCCGATCCGGGCGCAGGTGCGAGGATTGGGCCGAACCTCTGGGGAGTGGTTGGCGCCTCCAAGGCGGCGCGGCTCGATTTCGAGTACTCGCTCGCTCTGCGCGCAAGAGGCGGCATATGGAGTGAGGAAGAGCTCGCCGCGTATCTCAACAATCCGCGCATAGCCGTACCGGGAACAAAGATGGCGTTCGCAGGGGTCGCCGACCCTGACAAGCTTGCCGCGCTGCTGGCCTACATGCGCACGCTCTCCGACGGGCCGGCGCCGCGACCGATCGGGAAGTGAGACTGGCCTGGCGCAGTCGCCCGTTTGCGTTCGAGGGAGGCGCATGCGATGGAACGCGAAGGCCCGCGCCAATCAGAGACCTCGTCCATGACTGCAGATGCCAATCCGCCCCGCGTTGCGCTTTTCGTGACGTGCCTCGTCGATCTGATGCGGCCGTCCGTAGGTTTTGCGGCGGTGAAGCTGCTGGAGCAGGCGGGGTGTATTGTCGAGGTTCCAGTCGGGCAAACGTGCTGCGGGCAGCCCGCCTACAACTCGGGAGACAGGCCGACCTCCAAGGCGCTTGCGCAACAGACAATCGCGGCGTGCGAAGGCTACGATTACGTCGTCGCGCCTTCCGGCTCGTGCGCGGGGATGCTGAAGGCACATTACCCGCGGCTACTGTCCGATGACGCTGCATGGCGCCCGCGCGCCGAAGCTTTCGCTGGCAAAGTGCACGAGCTGATCTCGTTCCTCGTCGATGTGAGAGGCATGACTGGCGTTGGTCAAACCCTCATTGCCCGCGCCACCTATCACGATAGCTGTTCAGGCCTGCGGGAGCTGAATATCAAGGATCAGCCACGCACGTTGCTCGCCAGCGTTGAAGGGCTCGAACTGGTCGAGATGGCGGATTGCGAGGTCTGCTGCGGCTTTGGAGGCACATTCTCGGTCAAGTACGGCGATGTCTCGAATGCCATGGTCGAGAAGAAGTGCGCGAACATTTGCGAATCGAATGCCGATCTCGTGCTGGCCGGGGACCTCGGTTGCCTCCTGAACATGTCGGGCAAGCTTCGGCGCGACGGCGCCCCCGTCAAAGCGCGCCACGTCGCCGAGGTCCTTGCGGGCGAGCTGTCGGATCCTCCCATCGGTGCAGTGGATTGACCTGAAACACGTCTCTGTGCCGATCGCTCTGCTGGGCTGACCCAGCAGACCTCCGCGAAAAGTGCTCACGGCACTGCGCCCGAAGAACGCCCCATTGGCGCCTTTGCCAAGCCGCGTTGTCCTTCTACGTCAGAACCACGGGCACTGGCGGCACCGGCAGGAGCCCCATCGCCCGGGTACCGCGTAGGGAGAGTGACATGCGTCCAGCGTGGCCTAGGGGTGGTTTCGTCTGCGCAATGGCGATCTGCTTCGTGACAGTGGCGCCGGCGGCCATGGCTGGCAGCTCGCAGATGTTCCCGGTCCGCTCGCACTTGGTGCCTGCCGTGGTCGCGGCGGCTTTCATCCTTCCGGCATTGATGGCTGGTGTCGCATCGGTCCTGAAGCGGATCGGTCGAAGTCCGGTTGCACTGGTCGGGCTCTGTCTCTTCGCCGTTGGTGCAGCGGCTCTGGTTGCCTACGTCAATCCGACCTTGCTGACTGCCTTGCGTGTGTGAATTGGAGGCCGGCGGTCAAGTGGTGCTCGGAGTGTTGCCGGATGGCAACGTTGTTGTTTCTTGACGCCTCTTTTGAGCCACAAACGAGTTCCAATCTCACCCTCGAAACGGACTTGCGACAGGTTAGCGGCCGCGGGGCGCTACTCTCGTCGCAGGTGAATGATGCAAGCTCTTGAAAAGCCTAGTCTGGCTGGCCATAAATGGTCGGCGGGGTGGCAGAATGAGAGGGTGAAACGACGACCGGAACTCCGGAAGACCTGGAGCGCTTCAGCCAGTGCAGGCATCGCTTGAGCTGGCTATTGACGAGAGTGAGGGCCGTGTACGCGGCATCTCTTGTCGGCGGCGATGCAGCGTCAGATCCGGGCGAGGGCAGAGTGGTTTCGGACATTGGAGACTGACCAGGTGGAGCGAGCGCGCATCAGAAGATGTGCGGGCCTGGCGGAAAGGCTGAAGTTGTCAGTGAACCAATACCATAGGGTCGCCGCGCGGATCACGGTGGGCCTCGGATTGCTTCTCGGAGCATCCGCCGCGCGCGTCGAGGCGCGCGACACCCTGAAGTTTGTCTCACCCGAAGCCGCGGTCAATCAGGGCATCAACGCCTATCGTGGCGGCATGTTCACCTTGGCCGAGCAAGCTCTTAGATACGCCGGTGATCGCGGTTCCCTCCTCGGCCGCTACTATCTCGCGCGGCTCTATGCCGATCCCGCCGGTCCCTTCACCAACCACCCCCTTGCCTACGAGCTTTACAGTCGCATCGTGACCGAGCATTCCGCCCGCATCGACGTCGATGACGATCCTCGGGCCCGCTATGTAGGCAAATCATTGACGGCCCTCGCCCAATACGTATTGCGAGGGATCCCCGCCATCGGGCTCAAACCGAACGCCGAGCGGGCAGCAGGCTATCTTCAGGAAGCAGCCACCTTCTTCCGCGACGAGGACGCCCAATTCGAGCTCGCCAAACTCTACATCACGGGCGAGGGCGTCGAGATCAATCACCGCCAGGCGACGAGCCGCCTCTCGACACTGGCCCAGCGGGGGCATGCTGGCGCACAGGCTTACTTGGCCGATCTCTACTGGCGCGCGAAGGGCGGCCTGCCACACGACGAGCGTCGGGCTCTGGCGCTGATAACGCTTGCCGTCGAGAACGCTCCCGCTCACGAGCGGATTTGGATCGAGGATATCTACCAGAGCATCTTCTGCGGCATGTCGGCCGGCGTTCGACGCGCTTCGGAAGGTCTTATCGCCTCCTATCGACAGCGGTACTCGCCCCAACCTGGCACGGAGCCGCAGGAATCGATCGGCCTGACGCCCAGGCCTCTGCGCACCTGCTCGGATGGCTCCCCTTTGCCCGCACTGCCACGCGAGAGCAGGGCTGAAACGCCAGTCGCTCGGAATGCGATCGCCTCGCCGAGCCCGCAAGTGCTCCAGGGTGGCATCATGGGGGTTGGCGCCTACGATCGCGGCGGCAATCGTCGCTAGCCGTTTGGCTTCGTCCCGACCGAGCTAGATCTGCAGCTCCACCCACGCTGGCGTGTGGTCCGAAGGCTTCTCCCAGCCGCGCGGCGTGCGGTCTACACCCGCATCGACGAGGACATCGGCAGCAGTGGGCGAAAGCAGAAGGTGATCGATGCGGATTCCGTTGTCCTTCTGCCAGGCGCCAGCCTGATAGTCCCAGAACGTGTAGACGCCCGGCCCAGGCGAGACGGCGCGGATCGCATCCGTCAGCCCGAGGGCCAGCAACCGCCGCCACGCGCGCCGCGACTCTGCTTGAAAGAGCGCATCTTCGACCCAGTTCTCGGGTGTCTTGGCGTCCTGCGGCTCCGGGATAATGTTGTAATCCCCGCAGAGAACGAGCGGCTCCTCGAGCGCCAGAAGCGCGCGCGCGTGGGCCTCGAGCCGCTCGAGCCAGGCGAGCTTGTAGCTGAACTTTTCCGTTCCGACTGGGTTGCCGTTTGGCAGATAGAGGCCGCCTACGCGAACGATACGCTCGCCGCCTGCCACAACGGCTTCGATGTAGCGGGCCTGCACGTCTTCATCGTCGCCCGGCAGCCCGCGACGCACGTCCTCCAGCGGATGCTTCGACAGGATGGCGACCCCGTTGAACCCCTTCTGCCCGTGAACGGCGACGTTATAGCCGAGCGACTCGATTTCGAGCGACGGAAAGTTCTCGTCGATGCTCTTGATCTCCTGCAGGCAGACGACGTCGGGCTCCGCAGACCGCAGCCACGTGAGCAGCGACTCGAGCCGCGCCTTGACGCCGTTGATGTTCCAGGTGGCGATCCGCATCCGTTTCTCCTCACCGGTGCCCGGCGCCAGAGAGGCTGCCCGGACGCATTCTGTCAACGGGCGACACTGCGAAAACACTGGCGTGCCACGAGGGCGTTGGGCAGTCTTGGGGCGAGCGAGACGGCGGGGAGCCGCCGCTGCCGGAGGATGGGACCATGGCATTGAGCGTCCGCCAACTTCACCCGCTGTTTGCCGCCGAGATCGACGGTGTGGACCTGTCGCGTCTTGACGACCCGACCCGCGACCGTGTCGACGATGCGATCAATCGCTACGCCGTCCTGGTCTTTCACGGCCAGTCGCTCGACGACGACCAGTTGCTCGCGCTCGGGCGCCGGTTCGGCAATATCGCAGCGCCGCGCAACCATCGCGTCGAGCGAAGGCTGAAACATGCCGAGCTGGCGGACATATCCAATCTCGACGTGAAGAACGACTTTCGTGGGCGTGAGGACCACCGCCGGCTCGATGCATTGGGCAACCAGCTCTGGCACTCGGACGCATCGTTCCGGCCGATCTCCGGGGCGCTTTCGATGCTCTACGCGCATGTCGTCCCGCCGAAGGGCGGCGACACCGAGTTCGCAGATCTACGCGCTGCCTACGACGATCTCGACGGCGCCACGAAGGCCCAGATCGACGGCCTCGTCGCCGTACACTCGATCTTCCACTCGCGCGGCCAACTTGGCCATACCGACTATACAGACGCCGAGCGCGCACCGCTCCCCGATGTGCGCCATCCGCTGGTGCGCACGCACCCGGGCTCGAAGCGAAAGACGCTCTATCTTGGCTCCCATGCCTCTCACATCGACGGCTGGCCGATGCCGGAAGGCCGGCTCCTTATCCGCGATCTCATGGAGCACGCGACCCGCGAGCGCTTCACCTACGCGCACAAATGGCAGGCGGGCGACCTCGTCATCTGGGACAACCGGTGCACACTGCATCGCGGAAGGCCCTTCGAGGACCACAAGCACAAGCGCGACCTGCGGCGCGTCACCACGCAGGACATGGAGTCCGTCGACGACAACCCCGATCTCGTGCGCGAGATGGGGTTGTTGCCGGCTTGAGGCAGATCGCCGATCACTTCACCGCCGCCAGAATCCGACGGGCGATCGTGGCGCGATGCACCTCGGTCGGGCCCTCGTAGACGCGCATCACGCGCACCTTCTGCGCCATCAACTGCAGCGGCAGCTCCTTGGTGACACCCATGGCGCCGAACGACTGCATGGCGTTGTCGATCACCTCGGTCGCCATCTCGGTCGCGAACACCTTGATCATCGACGCCGCCTGACGCACGTCCTCGCCCCTGTCGAGCTTGGCAGCGGCGTCATGCACCATCAGACGGCAGGCATGGATCTTCGTTGCGGCGTCGGCGATCCACCACTGGATCGCCTGCCTGTCGGCTAGAAGCGCCCCGAACGTCGTACGTTGCTTGACATGGCTGCACATCATGTCCAGCGCCCGCCGCGACAATCCTATCGCCCAGGCGCCGATCTGCAGGCGCCGCACGTTGAGCCGGAGCTGCATCGGCGCGAACCCGTCGCCCACCTTGCCTAGGATGGCGTCGGCCGGGAGCCGCATGTTCTCGAAGACGAGCTCGTAGGTGCGGTGGCCGCCGAGCATCGGGATCTCGCGTGCGATCTCGAAACCGGACGTCCCCTTCTCGACGACGAACGCCGTGATCCCCTCGTGCTTCTTGCCGTTGCCGACGCGCGCCATGAGGATCATGAAATCCGCCTCGGGAACGCGTGACACCCAGATCTTGCGCCCGTTGATCACCCACTCGTTGCCGACCATCTCGGCCTTGGTGATCATGCCGGATGGATCGCCGCCCGCTCCCGGCTCCGAGATCGCCATGGCGCTTTTCGCTTCGCCCCGCGCATAGGGTTCCACGTATTTCTTCCGCTGCTCCGGTGTGCCCACGGCCATGAGCATGTGCAAGTTCGGGCTGTCGGGCGGGAACGTGAATGGCACGATCGTGCGCCATAGCTCCTCGTTGACACCCATCATCGCGAGCGTCGGCAGGTTGGAACCACCGAGCTCTTCGGGGGCGTCCAGCCCCGTGAGGCCGAGCTCCTTGCACTTCTCGACCAGAGGCGCTTCCTCCTCCTTGGTCAGATGCACCCGCTCTCCCCTGATCTCACGCTCGATGATTCGCTGCTCGAGCGGCATCAACTCGTCATCGACGAACCTCGCGACGAGGTCCTGCAGCATGCGATGCTCTTCCGGCAGTTCGAACGTCATGGCGGTCTCCACGTTGCCCGTCGCTTGGGGGAAATCGACGCGACTGTTGCCGATTGCGCGAGAGCGGACAAGTTGGCATCGGCGAAGCCCAGTGGACCCTGCATCGTTCTTGCCCCTGAAACGACGAAGGGGCCCGCGGAGGGGCCCCTTGCAGAATGTACCTGTAAAGCGTCGACCTCGGATCAGCGCTTCGAGAACTGGAAGCTGCGGCGCGCCTTCATGCGGCCGTACTTCTTGCGCTCCACGACGCGGCTGTCCCGCGTCAGGAAGCCGCCCTTCTTGAGCACGCTCCGCAGCTCGGGCTCGTAGTAGGTGAGCGCCTTGGAGAGCCCATGGCGAACGGCGCCGGCCTGTCCGGAAAGGCCACCACCGGCGACCGTTGCCGTGATGTCGAACTGGTCGAGCCGGTTGGCCGTGACGAGCGGCTGCTTCAGGATCATCTGCAGCACGGGACGCGCAAAATAGGCGGCGAATTCCTTGCCGTTAACGGTGATCTTGCCGGCGCCGGGCTTCACCCAGACGCGGGCCACCGCGTTCTTGCGCTTGCCCGTCGCGTAGGCACGCCCGAAGGCGTCGAGCTTTTGAACGTGGACTGGTTGCGAAGGCTCGGCGGTGACGGCGACTTCGCCCTGCAGCTCGCTCAGATCGGAAAGGGTCTTGGGTTCGTTGGCCATTGGTCTCAGGCCCTCACGTTCTTGCGGTTCATCTTGGCAACGTCCAGCACCTCGGGGTTCTGCGCCTGGTGCGGATGCTCACCTCCGGCATAGACCTTCAAGTTGCCCATGATCTTGCGCTGCAGCGGACCGCGCGCCAGCATGCGTCCGACGGCGAGCTCGATGACCCGCTCGGGATGCTTGCCCTCGAGGATCTGGCGCGGCGTCCGGGTCTTGATGCCGCCGGGGTGCCCGGTGTGATGGTGGTACTTCTTGCCTTCGTACTTGTTGCCCGTGAAGACCACTTTGTCCGCGTTGATCACGATGACGTTGTCACCCATGTCGACGTGGGGCGTGTAAGTGGCCTTGTGCTTGCCCTTGAGGCGCATGGCGATCAGCGTGGCGAGACGACCGACGACGAGGCCTTTCGCGTCGATCAACACCCACTTCTTTTCCACCTCGCCGGGCTTGGCGGAGTAGGTCTTCATGAATGGCATCTCCTGGAGGGTGCGGCGGGGCTCGAAAAGCCGTTGGGCCACCTTCAGCGCGCCGCTGAGTAGCGGTCGGAGAACCCTATAAGTGCACAGACTCTCACCGTCAATCGCAATAGAGGTTCTGAAAGCAAATAAAAATGAGATATTTCAGCATATTAGAAAACAGGTAGTATTGTACCTCAAAAACAGGGCCATGCGGCCGCAGCTATTTTCGATCTGCCAACGCGTAGGAACCCGTGGCATGCGCGATCATCTCATCGCGTCCTTGGGAGTAGAGCGCTACCTCGGCATAGGCGAGCCGCCGCCCGATCCGGATCAGTCTGGCTTCGGCGACGACGTCGACAGGGTCCGGACGTAACAGGAAATTGATCGACAGATTACTGGTCACAGCGGGGATGCCGTCCCTTCCGAGCGTGGCGATCAGCGCTACGTAGATGGTAAAGTCGGCGAGCGTGAACATGGCGGGGCCCGAAACGGTCCCCCCAGGCCTCAGATTGCGCGGGTCGAAAGCGAGGCGTACGCGTGCCTGCCGCGGGCCGACGGATTCGATCGAGATCTGTCGTCCTGATGCATGGATCTCGGGGAAGGTCTCGTCGATCAGGCGGGAAACATCCTCGGCGGTGAGGGGGGCTTGGGGCGTGGCTTCGCTCGACATTCTTATTGGCGTCCCAGTCGTGCGCTGAAGTTAGACGGGCTCTATAGCGTGAAGCAGGGCTCGGTGAACATCCAGGAGATGGTTGCAATGCGGCTCAAGGGGACAGTTCTGGCGACGTTCGTCGCCGTGTTTGGTATTGCGCTGGCGCTGGCCGGACAGGTGCGGGCTCAGGGCACCCAGGGCGAGGAGCCCTTCAAGCAGGTCAAGCTGACGGATGCCCACATCAAAGGCTTCATCGGCGCCCAGAAGGAAATGGCGGCACTCGCACAGAAGCAGGGCGGCCAACAGTCCGACAAGCCCGACCCCAAAATCCAGGCCGAGCTTGACGCGATCGCCAAGCGGCACGGCTTCCAGAACTTCGTCGAGTTCGACGATGTCGCGTTCAACGTCTCAATGGTGATGGGCGGGCTCGACGAAAAGGGTGCGTTCACCGATCCGATCACCTCGATCAAAAAGGAGATCGAGGACGTGACGGCGGACAAGACTATTCCCGAGAAAGACAAGAAGCAGATGCTCGATGAGTTGAACGAGGCCTTGAAGCACACGCCGCCGCTGCAGTATCCGGAGAATGTCGAGACCGTGAAGAAGCATCGCGCAGAGATCGAAAAGGTGCTGCAGTAGGCGTCATCGGGCCGATGCCGCCCTCGCCGGAGAAGAGACCTATGCAGGAAAATGCGCACCGCGCTTCAGGAACCCAGACCGATCCGGTCCTCCTGGAGGAGAAGCGGGGTGCGATCTTGCATCTGACACTCAATCGGCCGCGCCAGCGCAACTCGCTGTCCGAGGCGCTGATTACCGCATTGCAACGCGCAATCGACGGCGCCTCGGCCGCCAACGACGTCGCCGCGGTCGTGCTGGCGGGCGCTGGGCCCGCTTTTTCATCGGGCCATGACCTGAAGGAGATGACGGCCCGCCGCGCCGACGCTGATCGCGGGCAAGCCTACTTCGCCCACCTGATGGACCTTTGCGCGCGGATGATGCTCTCCATCGTGCGCTCGCCAAAGCCGTTCATCGCGGCGGTCGAAGGCGTCGCTTCGGCGGCTGGCTGTCAGCTTGTGGCAACCTGCGACCTTGCCGTCGCGGGAGCGGCCGCTCGGTTCGCGACGCCCGGTGTCAACATCGGCCTCTTCTGCTCGACGCCCATGGTAGCGCTGTCGCGCAATGTCACGCGCAAGCGCGCGATGGAAATCCTGTTGCTCGGCGAAATGCTGGAAGCGTCGGCGGCGGCGGAGTTCGGTCTCGTTAACCGCGTGGTGCCCGAGGGCAAGGCTCTCGATGAAGCTCTCGCAATGGCCGAGATCATTGCCTCGAAGTCGGCCGCGACGGTGGCAATCGGCAAGGAGACATTCTACCGCCAACTTGAGATGCCAGTCGCCGAAGCATATGCCGAGGCGGCGGCCGTGATGGTCCGCAACATGCTGTATCGGGATGCCGAGGAGGGGATCGACGCGTTCATCGCGAAGCGGCCGGCCGTCTGGAAGGGCTGCTGAGCATGCCGGGCCCTCGAGTGAACCTGATCACGCTCGGAGTGGCAGACGTGGCGCGATCACGTGCATTCTATGAGGCACTCGGTTTTGTCGCATCGGGAGCCAGCCTCCCGACAGTGGTTTTCTTCGACGCTGGAGGTGTCGCCCTCGCTCTTTTTGGCCGCAGCGAGCTGGCCGCTGATGCGTCCGTGCCGGACCGTCCCACTGGTTTCGCGGCTGTTTCGCTCGCATGGAACCTCGAGAGTGAAGCCGCCGTCGATAATGCGCTCGCGATTGCCGAGGGCTGCGGCGCTCGTATTGTCAAACCCGCGCAAAAGGCGCCTTGGGGTGGCTATTCAGGCTACTTCGCGGATCCCGACGACCACCTGTGGGAGGTCGCCTACAATCCGGTCTTCGCCCTCGACGCGGACGGACGGCTCAGTCTGCCCGCTTAGTGGCGCGGCCGCTTGTTGGATGGGGCGCCGTTGACCCCATCTTCTATACCGTCGGCGCTCGCCAGACGGCTCGTCATGAGGCCCTGATGCTGCATAGACTACGAGGACGGCTGCGAGCAGCACGGATGGTGCTGGCGGCGGGCCTGCTGATTGTTCTCGCGGCTGCAGAGAGCCGGGCCGAAGACACACCCCGGCAGGGTCCCCTGGCTACAGTGACGCGCTGGGGCTACCAGCTGCAGCATCCGGACGTCCGGCGCATCGCCGCCGGGCCGCACGATCTGGTGGTCGTTGATGCCTCGCGCGACGGCAGCGATGATGGCTTCTTTACGCACGCGGAGATTGCTCGCATGCAGGCGCGAGCCGACGGCCGCCGCCGGATCGTGCTTGCCTATTTGTCGATCGGCGAGGCTGAGACCTATCGCGGCTACTGGCGTTGGTATTGGGGCGGGAAGTGGTACACGCGCTGGCTGGGGTGGCTTTTGGCACCGGCGTGGCTTGGCGCCGAAAATCCCGAGTGGCCGGGCAACTTTGCTGTCCGCTATTGGCTTCCCGGCTGGCAGCAGTTGCTCCTGGGCCAAGGCGGATACCTCGAGCGGATCCTTGCCGCCGGGTTCGACGGGGTCTACCTGGATAAGATCGATTCGAGCCTCGAAAGCATCGCCGAGAGGCACCCAGGGGCAAGGGACGACATGCGCCTGCTGGTCCGCCGCATTGCCGAATATGGAAGGGCCCGTCGCGCTGGGTTCATCGTGGTCCCGCAGAACGGCGAGGAACTGTTGACCGACGACGCCTACGCGAATTTGATCGATGGGATCGGCAAGGAGGATCTGCTCTACGGCGAGTTCGCGGAGAAGAGGGCCAATCCCCCAGACGTCATCGCCCGACGCGTTGGGCTTCTGAAGCACGCGACGGGTCTGGGCAAGACGGTGCTTGCGGTCGAATACCTCGACGATGCAAGCCGCATAGCTGAGGCGAGACAGCGTCTCGAGTCGATGGGCTTCGTGCCGAACTTCGCCGACCGTGCACTCGCCACTCTTCGTTATGGCGACCTCCCCGGAACGGCCGCCGCGCTCGGCTCTGGAGATTGAGATGGATCACGATAGCTATGACGACACCTACATCGCCGGCATTCTCGGCGACGTTCGCTCGATAGCGATGGTCGGCGCTTCGGCGAATATCAATCGGCCGAGCTTCTTTGCTCTGAAATACCTCGTCGGAAAAGGGTATCAGGTGCACCCGATCAATCCGGGGCTCGCGGGAAAGGAAATCGCGGGTCAGCGCGTCTTTGCCTCCCTTGAGGAGCTTCCCGGCCCCGTCGACATGGTCGACATCTTCCGCAACTCCGAGGCCGCTCTCTCGGTGACGCGTCAGGCGATTGCCATGAAGGAGACCCTCGGGCTCAAGGTCGTATGGATGCAATTATCCGTCCGCAACGACGAGGCCGCGTCGGAGGCCGAGGCCGCCGGTCTTCGTGTGGTCATGAACCGCTGCCCGAAGATCGAATACGGACGCCTCTCTGGCGAAATCGGCTGGATGGGCGTCAACGCCGGGATGGTCTCGTCGCGCCGGCCGCTTCTCGGCGCCGGCGTCCAGAATCAGGTGATCAATGGGATTCGCCGGCCCTGACGCCTCAATGCTCCGGCAGAAACTCCCTGCGCAGCCGGTCGGTATCAGCGCCGAGGCGGGGCACGCCTCGCGCCTCCCGCATGCTCCCGTCCCAGAGCGCCGCTGGCGCCGGAACTCGTGTGCTTCCCTTGGCGTAAGGTACGTCGAGGAGGCGCAAGTGCGGATGGTCGCGCAACGCCGCCCAGTCTGAGACGCGGCCGAAGGCGATGTCTGCGTCGTCGAGGCGCAGTATGGCATCGGCTACATCGTGCTTCGAGAACCAGCCCTGAACCAACTCGTCGCACGCCTCGCGATGAGCCACGCGATCCGAGTTCGAGGCAAAACGCGCATCGCGTGCGGCCTCCGGTTGCTCGAGAACCCGCTCACAGAGCGACCGCCATTCCCGCTCGTTCTGGATCGAGATCAGAACGGCCTGGCCGTCGCGGGTCGTGAATACGCCGTAAGGGGCAAGCGCAGTGTGCCGGAGCCCGATGCGCGGCTGCGGCGCCCCGGCAATTCCCTGCATCAGGGGGACGCTCATGTACTCGGCCATGACATCGAACATCGAGATGCGGATATCCGCACCCTTGCCCGTCGTCCCACGCCGGACCAGCGCCTCGAGGATCGCCTCGTAGGCGAGATGTCCCGTCGTGATGTCGACGATCGAGATGCCGACCCGCGACGGTTCTTCCGCGCTCCCCGTGACGGATGCGAGGCCGGACTCGGCCTGGATCAGCATGTCGTAGGCTTTGCGCTGGGCATAGGGGCCCGTGTCGCCGTAGCCGGAGATCGAGCAGGCTATAAGGCGCGGGTGACGAGCAGTCAGCGCCTCCGTCCCAAGACCCAGCTTGGCGAGAGATCCCGGCTTCAGGTTCTGGACAAGGACGTCGGCCTTCGCCACCATCGCCTCGAAGAAGGCTCGATCCTCGGGCTTGGCGAGGTCGCAGACGACCGACTCCTTGCCTCGATTGAGCCAGACGAAATAGATGCTCTCGCCGCTCAGCATCCTATCGTAGGCACGCGCGAAGTCGCCCTCCGGCCGCTCCACCTTGACCACCCGCGCGCCGGCGTCGGCGAGAAGTCGCCCGCACATCGGCCCAGCAATTGCCTGCTCGACCGATATCGCCATCAACCCTTCGAGCGGTCTCATCGTCGCGTTGCCCTTGATTGTGATGTAGGCACTGGTGTGAAGGCGGCGTCGGGTCACGTCAAGCGGTGAGGGCGGGCTGCGGCGCAGCATAAGGTTATCGCTGAAGCGCTCGGAGAGACTACGTGCACGCCATAACTTCGAGAGCCGTCACGCTCTCCAGCGCCGCCCTCCTCTTTGCGGTCGTTCTTGCCATCTCGACATATGGCGCGCTCACCCGCACTCGCGATGTGCCGGAGAACATCCTTCGCGCCCTTCGCCAGGGTGGCGTCAATCTGGTCTACGATTGGTACGACGTACCGAAGTACAAGCCCGACGCCTTTGACGCGGAGCTTCCCCTGATCAGGGCCGCAGGCGGTGGTCATGTGCGCCTCGTTATCAGCATGGACGTTCTCGAGGATGCCCGATCCGGGAAGCTGCGAGACGAGCGTTGGCAGGACCTGAAGCGGTTCATCGGCAAGGCACGCGCCCATGGCCTTGTGACCATCGTCGATGTGCACAATACGGGGCAGAAGAACGCAGACGGCTCATGGACCCACGACTACATGCATCGTCTCGTTTACCCCGAAATGCAGTCCCGCCATTCCCGCCTGCTCGGCGAGCTCGCCGCGCGCATCTACAAGGAGACCGACCGCGACTGGGTCATCGTGGATCCGGCGAACGAGCCTCAGAGCAATATCTGGTATGCCTACCAGGACCGGTTGATGCCGATCATCCGCCACAACTGTCCGGACTGCGTCATCTTCGCCATGGCATCCAAATGGCAGGTTCCCGAAGAGACGGTGCGCCAGTTGAACCCGAGGGAGCGGCCCTGGTGGGACGAACGCTTCATGGTCGACATCCACATGTACGCTCCGCTCTCGCTTACCCATTGTAGCTTTCCTGGCAAGCCCAACACGTGCGGCGGAAAAACGTGGCCGGGCGTTTACGACGACGGCCTGCCGGGCGGAGGTCGCTACAACGGGCTATGGGACAAGGAGATTTTGGGCCGCTCGCTCCAGTCCTTGTGGGATTGGTCGAAAAGACTTCGGGTCCAACTGCATTTCAGCGAGATCGGCACCGCAGCCGACCTCGCCGACGGTCCGCGTAGCGCCTATCTCCGCGATGTCATTTCGCTTCTCCGTGCAAACGGCGCGGGGTGGACGTGCTACGACTGGCACCAGCCGCAATTTGGCATCAAGAACGCTCCTGCCACCAAGGACGCCTGCCTTCGCGGTCCGCGGACAACCCCGCCCCTCGGCAAGAACCCAGGCTGAGCCGCGTTCCCTCCTCGCCCGACGACGACATGAAGGAAGCCAGGAGCCACTCATGACGAAGCGCCTCGATGCTCGGACGGTGCTGGTGACCGGTGCCGCCGGAACCCTCGGACGGGCCATTTCCACGGCCATCGAGGACGAAGGTGGCACCGTCGTGCGCAGCGACCTCTCCGGTCGCCCGGGAATGGACCTCGCGCTCGACGTGACGCGCGAGCCGGACTGGATTGCGGCGATGACGGCGATCGAGGCGCGTTACGGTCGCCTCGATGGGCTCGTCAACAATGCCGGTCTCGTCGTTCTGGGCGACGTCGAGCAGACAAGCCTTGCCGACTGGCGGCGGGTCATGGCCGTCAACGTCGATGGCGTGTTCCTCGGCTGCAAACACGCCATGCCGCTGCTCGCCCGGGCCACTGCCCCATCCATCGTCAATTTGTCGTCCGTCTCGGGCCTCGTCGGCGGAGCCAACCTCGCAGCATATAACGCTTCCAAGGGGGGTGTCCGGCTCTTGACGAAGTCGGTCGCGCTTTCCGGTGCGCGGAAGACACCGAAGGTGCGGTGCAACTCGGTGCATCCGGCCTTCGTCGAAAGCGACATGGTGAATGGCATCGCCGCGGCGACCAAGGACCCGGCACGCTCGAAGGAGCGCATGGCCGCCGACATTCCCTTAGGCCGGATGGCCAGCCCCCCAGAGATTGCGGAGGCCGTCGTCTGGCTGCTCTCCGATGCCACGGCTTTCATGACCGGGTCAGAGGTGGTCCTCGACGGCGGCTTGGTGGCGAGGTGAAAGGAGTGCCGGGTGGGTCGTTTGACGCCTGTCAAGGCCGCCTCCCCATGCCTCGCGAACGTACAGGCCGGCACGCAAACATTCTACTCTGAGGAGGAAGCCGAGCATGTCGACGCCCATTACCGACAAGGCCGAGGTGTCGATCGATTTTCCCGACAAGTTTTACATGGGCTCGTTCGGCCGCGGCAGCCGCTATGATGTGACCGCCGACAAGGAGGGCATCCACCTCCACCTCGACCGGGCAGCAGGTGAAAAGCGGCACGTCGGCTTTCACGTCCACTACTATCTGTTGGCCGAGCTGCTGGCCGCCAGCGCCGACGCAGTCTCGCGCGTGGAAGGCCTTGATCCCGTGCACAAGGAGCGGTTGAGCGAGGCCGCTCGCAAGTGGCTGGCGCTGCAAGGTTGATGGCGAGAACGGTGCCTCAGGCCGCCATCCTTTGCCGATTTCTCTCGAGCAGGATCGGGCGAACCATGCGGCTGAAACGCTCTGCCTCCGCGTCGTGCAGATAGCCCGACAGGCAGAATGACTGGCAGCCGAGATCAATGTAGCTCTGCAGCACGTTGGCGCACTGCTCGGGGTTTCCGACAATCACGACACCGGCCCCCGGTCGCGCCTTGGCCAGACCGACCCAGAGATTTGGGGCTATCACGTCGCCTTGGGCACGCAGAGCCTGGACGCGCTGGTTGGCCTCGGATGCCGCATAGTAGTTCTTGATGTAGGCTTCTCGCTCCGCCCCGACCTTGCTCACGAGCGCGTCTGCAGCGTCCCACGCGTCCTTCTCGTTCTCCCGGCAGATGATCTGCAGCCTCATGCCGAAGCCGATCTTGTCGCCGCGGCCGTGCCGGGCAGCCATCTCGCGGATCGTCTTCATGTTCGCCTGAATGGTGCCGTACGTGTCACCCCAGAAGAGATGCACGTCCGAGTGCTTGGCAGAGAGTTCCCACGCCTGCCGCGACCCGCCGCCGAGATAGAAGCGCGGATGGGGTTTCTGATAGGGCTTCGGCGTCAGCTCTGCCTGCTTCAGCGTGTAGTATTTCCCCGCCCAGTCGGTCCGGCCCTCGCCCTGCGTCCAGAGCGACTTCAGGATCGAGACCTCCTCGTCCATGATCTCGTAGCGCTCTTGCTTGGACCATTTGACGCCTTCGGCGACGTTTTCCTCCTCGCTCTGGCCCGCGATCAGATTGACGGCGATCCGCCCGCCCGTCAGCTGGTCGCAGGTCGAGATCATCTTCGCGAGCAGGACCGGATTGATGTAGCTCGGACGGGCTGCGACCAGCATGCGGAGTTTCTTCGTCTGGCCGATCATCAGAGCGCCCGTCATCCAGGCGTCCCAGCACTGGTGTCCGACGGGAATGAGCATGTACTCGAAGCCCGCCTCCTCGGCCGCCTTGGCGACCCGAGAGAACATTTCCATGCCTGCCGGAACCTTGAGCGGCTCGCTGTAGTCGTCAGTGTCGCCACGGGTCGGCAAGAACCAGCCGAATTCGAGTGGGCGCATGAATGAGGCTCCGTCGGGTGATCGTGTCGCGTTGGCTGCAAGTTCACCCCAAGCGCGCCTGCCGATCAACCCCGAGGTGAGCCCCGCTCCCGCGGCATCCCCGCCGATCTTCGCCCTTGACCGGAACGCAGGCCTTACCCGAGATTGCGCCCGAAGCGCCTCTTAGGCGCGGGCAGGCCTCCGGGCCAAACGCGTGCAAGCTGTCCACGGCCCGAGGGTTTTCCATGCGCACCACCGCCGCAGCGCCGACGCAGCGCGCCTCAACGCGCGAGGCCGCCTATACCATCATCGCCGCACTCTGCTTTTCGCACTTCCTGAACGACATGACGCAGGCACTCCTGCCGGCGATCTATCCCATCATCAAGGAGAGCTACGCCCTCGACTTCGGCCAGATCGGCCTCTTGACGCTCGCCTTTCAGTTCACCGCGTCTCTGCTTCAGCCGTTCGTCGGAATGATCACCGATCGCCACCCCATGCCCTATTCGCTGGCGGGCGGTATGGCCTCGACACTGGTTGGCCTCGTGTTGCTCGCCACCGCGGCGAGCTACGGCATGCTGTTCATCGGCGCCATGCTGATCGGCTTCGGGTCCGCCATTTTCCATCCCGAAGCCGTGCGCATGGCGCGCCTGGCGGCCGGTGGCCGGGTCGGTTTCACGCAATCGCTGTTCCAGGTCGGCGGGCAAGCTGGCTCGGCGGTGGGACCTCTGCTGGCCGCGGCAATTGTCGTGCCGGCAGGTCAGCGCAGCCTTGTCTGGTTCTCCGGGGTCGTTCTCGTCGCCATGCTGCTGCTTGCTCGCGTCGGACGCTGGTACGCCGCGCAAGGGCCGAGCCCGTCGGCTGCCAAGGCGGGCGGTCTGGGAGGCGGCGCCAGACTCGCGCCTGGCGTTGCGGCCGCAGTGTTCGTGCTGTTCATGCTGATGTTCTCGAAAAGCGCCTACACGGCCAGCTTGACGTCCTATTACACGTTCTACCTGATCGGGAAATTCAAGGTGAGCGTGCAAACCTCGCAACTGCTGCTGTTCCTCTTCCTCATCGCGCAGGTCGCGGGGGCTCTCATCGGCGGCTACCTCGGTGACCGTCTCGGCCGCCGCGCTATCATTTGGATCTCGATTCTTGGCGCCCTGCCATTCACGCTGGCATTGCCTTGGATGGGACTCGGCTGGACGATCGCGCTCACGATCGTGATAGGCGCCATCATGGCAAGCGCGTTCCCTGCAATTCTCGTCTATGCGCTCGAGCTCCTGCCCGGCAAGGTAGGAATGACGGCGGGGCTTTTCTACGGCGTCACCTTCGGCCTCGGTGCACTCAGCGCGGCAGCCCTGGGCCAGCTCGCGGACTGGACCAGCATCGAGACCGTCTACCGCCTCTGCGCCTTCCTCCCGCTGATCGGCCTGCTGGCTTGGTACCTGCCCGCGGTCGAGAACGATCGGCGCTGAGGAGTGCGATCAAGCTGCCAGAACTGGCCGCGCCAGCCGATAGACCCGGACGGCCGTATCGTGGAAAAGCTTGAGCCGGGAGGCCTGCGACAGGTCGGCGGTCGCCGCCTTGTAGCCCGCGAAGATGGTGTCGAAGGTCCCGCAAAGCCCGTCCACGGGGAAGTTGGAGGCGAACATCGCGCGATCCTCGCCGAAGGCGTCTACGAGGGCCCGTATGATGTCGCGGTTGTCATCGAGCGACCAAGGTTTGCCGGGCAGCCCGATGCCTGAGATCTTCATCACCGTTTGCGGTGCGCTTGCAGCCTTCATGATAGCTTTCCGCCAGCCCGCGATCGCCTCAGCGCTGCGATCAGCCGGCAGGAAGGCGTGGTTGATCACGATCGGAGTCTCGGGAAAGGCTGAGATCAGATCGAGCAGCTCGTCCACATGCCACCATGGGGCCTGCAACTCGAAGTGCAGCCCGTTCACCGCAAGTGCGCGATAGCCGGCTCGCCATGTGGGGTCGCTCATGCCGCCCTTCGCGCCCGGATCGATCCTGTCGGGGGAGGGGGCTGCCGTCGGCTTGTGGCGTATACCCTTGACGAACGGGTATGACGCATGACGCGCGATCTCGTCGGCTGCTCCCGGCGCATGAAGAATGGACCGCGCGACATGCGCCGCCGGAAATCCAGGAACCGCGGCAGCCAGCCCCGCGGTCCACGCCGTCTCCTCGGCGAGCCGCTCCTCCGCCCATTCGGCCTCCATCGTCACGGTGGCGACGATGTCATGCCCGGCAGAAACGCGGAGGTAGTCGCCGTGCAGGAAGTCGCGGCAGATCGAAGCGTAGTCTCCATACCGAAATGGGATCCGCGGCTCCTGAACGAGCCACGGTTGAGCCACGAGCGACAAGTCCCAGAAGTGGTGGTGGGCGTCGACTATCGGCAGTGCCGCGGGATCTGCCATCGCTCTCTCTCTCGTGAGCCCGCCTTGCCGGGGAATAGAGGCGAGGCCCAGCCTGAGACGGCGGGCCTCCTCTGGCAGTCGCTGGAACGGCTCAAGCGGCGGCGCCGAGCACGGCCTTGGTCTCGAGGTATTCCTCGATCCCGAACCGGCCCCATTCACGCCCATTGCCGGACTGGCGGTAGCCACCGAACGGCGCCTTCGGGTCGGCCGGGGCCATGTTGACGGTCACCATGCCCGCCCGCAGGCGCCGAGCGACCTGGGTCGCGGCGGCGACGTCAGTCCCCGAGACATAGGCGGCAAGGCCGAACGGGTGGTTGTTGGCGATCCGCACCGCGTCGTCGACATCCTGGTAGGGCATGATCGCGAGCACGGGCCCGAAGATCTCTTCGCGCGCAATCGTCATGGCTGGGGTCACATTAGAAAACACTGTCGGCTTCACGTAGTAGCCGTGTTCGAGGCCTTTGGGCCGTCCTGGGCCACCCGTCGCGAGCTCTGCCCCTTCTTTGATGCCGCTCTCGATCAGCGCCTGGATCTTCTTCCACTGCACGTCGGAGACGACCGGCCCCATGTCGGTCGCCGTATCGGCAGGCGATCCGACCTTGAGGCTCTCGGCCACCGTCTTGCCGATCGCAGCGGCTTCGGCCATGCGGGATGCCGGCACCAGCATGCGAGTGGGCGCGTTGCAGGACTGGCCCGAATTCCGGAAGCAGAGCTTTACCCCTTCCGTCACCGCCTTCTCGAAGCCGTCGTCGTCGAGAACGATGTTGGCCGATTTGCCGCCAAGCTCTTGCCCGACCCGCTTCACCGTTGGTGCTGCTTTGATCGCAACGTCGATCCCGGCGCGCGTCGAGCCGGTGAACGAGACGCAGTCGATGTCGGGATGCGAGGCAATCGCCTGGCCCACCTCGGCGTCGCCGTTCACAAGGTTGAACACGCCCTTCGGCACGCCTGCCTCCTCGAGAATTTCGGCGATGAGCAGGGCCGAGTAGGGGGCAACCTCGGAAGGCTTGAGCACCATCGTGCAGCCGGCCGCGAGCGCTGCGGCGACCTTGCAGCAGATCTGGTTCGCCGGCCAGTTCCAGGGCGTGATCATGCCGACCACGCCGATCGGCTCGCGAACAATCTCGGTCGTGCCGTCACGCTCCACGAAATGGAAGTCCTTGAGCAGGTCGCGGGCCACCCGGAAGTGTCCCATGCCGGCTCCGGCCTGGAAGCGGGTCGCGAACGAGATCGGCGCCCCCATCTCGGCACTGATGACCTGGCCCATCTCTGTGAAGCGCCGCTTGTAGACGTCGGCGACGCGCCCGAGCAGCTCAGCCCTCTCCGCGACCGGCATGACCGAGAAGCCATCGAAGGCGGCACGCGCGGCCTTGACCGCCTTGTCGACATCGGCGGCAGAGCCGAGCGCAACGTCGCCGAGGGGCTGTTCGGTCGAAGGGTCGATCACCGCGATCGTGCGCGGCTTCGACGGGGCGACCCAGGCGCCACCGATGAAGAACTCGGATGCGTGCTTGCGGCTCATTTGATTTGCTCCCATGCGGGCTGAGTGTTCTCGCCTTGACTGCGACCACAGCCGGTGGAACGTGTCAATTGCCCTGGCGGCAGGGCTCGAAGCGAAGTTTCCCCGTCGGAGCTGCCGGCGGCACAGGCGATATGCATTTGCAATGGGACGAGCAGCATGCCAGGCAAGTCGGATCGGGTCGAAGCCGTCATTTACCACAATGCGAAGTGCGGCAGCTCGCGCAAGACCCTGGCCCTGCTGCGCGAGCGGGGCATCGAGCCCGAGATCGTCGAGTACCTGAAGACGCCGCCCACGCGTTCGACACTCGCCGAATTGGCGCGACGCACAGGGGGGGCTGCAAACATTCTCAGGACGAAGGAGGCGCTTTGCGCCGAGCTTGGTCTCGTCCAGGACGGCGTTGGTGAGGCCCAGATCCTCGACGCCATCGCCACTCATCCCATCCTGCTCAATCGCCCGGTCGTGGTGACGGCCTTCGGCGCGCGGGTCTGCCGTCCCCCGGAGACCGTCCTCGAGATCCTGCCCAAATCGAGCTAGCGCCCTTGGCTTCCCAGCTCTGCGGGCGGCAAGCGTCGCACTTCCGCGACCGATGTTGAGCCGCCTGCGTACTGCGTGCTACGCAGGAAGCCCGCACGACCCGACCCGAAGGGCGACCTCGCCAATGCTCCTCCTGATCGACAACTACGATAGCTTCACCTACAACTTGGTTCACTACCTCGGTGAATTGGGCGCCGTGCCTGAGGTTGTCCGCAACGACAAGCTATCGGTCGGCGAAGCGATGGCCATGCGCCCGCAGGCGATCGTTCTCTCTCCGGGTCCATGCACACCGAACGAAGCCGGAATCTGCCTCGACCTCATCCGAGAGGCGGGGCCGACGGTGCCGATCCTCGGCGTCTGCCTCGGCCATCAGGCGATCGGTCAGGCGTACGGCGGCAAGGTCATCCGCGCGCCGCAGCCGATGCATGGCAAGCTCTCGACCATCCGCTGCGAGGGCACAGGCATCTTCGCCGGCGTTCCATCGCGCTTCGAGGTCACCCGCTACCATTCGCTGATCGTGGAGCGCGCCTCGCTTCCGGAGTGTCTTGCAATTACGGCCGAAACGGACGACGGCATCATCATGGGACTTCAGCACCGCACACATCCTGTGCACGGTGTGCAGTTCCACCCAGAGAGCATCGCTTCAGAGCACGGCCACGACCTGCTCGCCAACTTCCTTCAGTCGGCTGGACTGAGCCCGAAGCGGCGGAACAGAAAGGCGGCGCGTGTGGCAGCCTAGCCGTTTTCGGGCTGCCCCCGGATGCGTCGCGCCTCTTTCCGGGGGGCTTTCGTGGTCTGCCATAGCGCGACGCGGTTTCATCGAAGATTTCACACTGCCAGGTCCGTCCATGCCCGCCCAGACGCTCAAAATCCTCATCCAGAAAGTCTCGACCGGCGCCAGTCTCACGCCCGATGAGATCCGCGCGGCCCTCGAGATCATGACGGATGGCCATGCCACCCAGGCCCAAATGGGGGCCTTCTTGATGGCGCTCCGCGTACGTGGCGAGACGGTTGAGGAGCTGACGGGCGCTGCGCAGATGATGCGTGCGCGCATGGTACGCGTCGAGGCACCAGCCGGTGCGGTCGACATCGTCGGAACCGGTGGCGACAGTCACGGAACCTACAACGTATCGACCTGCGCCTCTCTCGTGGTTGCTGGCACGGGCACGCATGTCGCAAAGCACGGAAACCGCTCCGTATCGTCGATCTCCGGGGCCTCGGATGTGCTGGCGGCACTGGGGGTCAAGCTCGATGTGGGACCGGCGAAGGTGGCGCAAGCGATTGGTGAAGCCGGCGTTGGTTTCATGTGGGCACCCATGCACCATCCGGCGATGAAGCATTGGGCGCCGGTGCGTGCGGAGCTGGGTATTCGCACGCTATTCAACTTGCTCGGGCCCATTTCCAACCCCGCAGGCGTCACACGTCAGGTCGTGGGCGTGTTCGCGCGGCAGTGGGTGGAGCCCATCGCGCACGTCCTAAGGGAGCTTGGGGCGGAGCATGTCTGGGTCGTGCACGGCCATGACGGTCTCGACGAGCTCACCACCACTGGCGCGACTGATGTCGCCGAGCTGAAAGACGGTCGCATCGAGGTCTTCGAGGTGACGCCGCTCGATGCCGGCCTCGCCCCGGCCAAACTTTCGGACCTGAAAGGCGGCGACGCCCCGACGAACGCCCGCGCCATCCGCGCCGTCCTTGCAGGGGAGACCGGTCCCTTCCGGGACATCGTGCTACTCAACGCAGCCGCAGCGCTGGTTGTCGCCGGCAAGGCGTCCAATCTTCCGAACGGGGTCGAACTGGCGGCCCGATCTATCGAGAGTGGTGCCGCGGCACGCGCGCTTGAGCGTCTCGTCGCTGTTAGCAATGGCTGATGCCCGCCCACCTAAGCCCTCAGCATGAATTTGACAGCGCGCCGCCGCCACTGAATATGATCATCCAATGACACGTTCAGACAAAGTCTCGAAAAAGCCTGCTCGCCGGCGAGGGCCATCGCGTCTTCGGATCCCGCGCGCCAAGTTCCGCCTCGGCGACGTGGTACGTCATCGGTTCTATCCGTTCCGTGGCATCGTTTTCGACGTCGACCCCGTCTTCAACTCAACCGAGGAATGGTGGGAGTCGATTCCTCCGGATATCCGTCCGCGGAAAGACCAGCCGTTCTATCATTTGCTCGCCGAGAACGAGGACACCGAATACATCGCCTACGTCTCCGAGCAGAACCTCCTCCCGGACGCTTCGGGCAAGCCTTTGCGCCATCCCCAGGTCTCTGAGATGTTCGTAAAGGAGAACGGCCGGTATCTCGCCGCCTATCTGCTTTCACATTGAGCCTGGTTGTCGAAGACACCAACCGATGCCTCGCCCGCCCGCATACGAGAACGGCTCCCGCTTGGAGGCGGAAGCCGTGTTTCATGCTCTAGGTGGGGGCTCGCCGCCTACTTCTTCTGCGTAGCGGCCTTGGGGTCGGCAGCCTTCGCCGCCTGCTTCTTCTTGTATTCCTCGATCATGGCCTGTTGGCGCAGTGCGATCTGCTGCATCAGGGCCTTGCGCGCCTCGCTATACTTTGCGTTGTCGATCGGGGCGCCGGAGAGCGCGGCCGTGAAGCCGCTCAACGGCACCGGGAACGCGATCACCTGCCCGTTGGCATTGATCGAGAACACCATGATGCCGGCCCCGGCCTTGATCTTGTTGAGAAGATCCGGCGTCAGGTCGATTTCCGCAGTGCATCCTGCGGGATGGCAGAGCGAGAAATTGAGCTTGATCGCCTCGAGCTTGGTGTCGTCGACCTTCTGGTTCTTCTGCGCGGCATCCCACATCGCCTTGTCGTAGACCTTGGCGCGCAGGCCCGGCTGGATCGCCATGCCGAGCGGCACCATGACCATCAGATGCCGCTTGTCCTGTCCGTCGACCTCGCGGATGGCCGCCGATACGAGAACCATTCCGGTGTTGCCGTCGAGACGCTCATGATGCGTGAGGCAGATGCTCTTCTCGGCGCGCTCATCCTTGCCATCCTTGGTCTTGATGAGCACTGGCGCTTTCTCGCAGAGCTTGACCCAGGCGCTTTGGTTGCCGGCGGCGGCCGGAGGAGCCGCGGCTTCTCCCTTTTTCTTTTGAGCGAGGGCACTGCCCGCATTGAGCGCGACCACCGTGGCCAGGCCCGCTGCACCGACGAGACGTACTCCCTTCCCGAACATCGAAGCCATGACGTTCATGATATCCCCTTCAGCGTTGTGTCGCAGCCGACCCCCGCCGGCCCGCCGTCCTCGAACTTGTCCCCGCACGGTGCACGCGTCGCGCATGCGCCCCCCGAAAGGCAGGCTGTGTCGGTCCCGCATCACTTTGCCGACCCGCAGCAACGGCGAGTAAAGGGTCGATTGCGGCAATCCCGTGGCCTCGACGCGTCGCTGCGGCAACTTTGTCCGGGATTTTGCCCTTGTGAGCTCATCTGCCGGCACTCGAGGGCAAACAATTGACACCTGGAGCGCCCAATGGTGGGGGTGGAGGGTAAGACTGGAGGAGTGAGGCAGTGGTCTTGAAGGGCAAGGCGCGATGGCAGGATTACGACCTGCCTCTGTCGGTTGCGCTGGGAGCGTGCGCGCTCGCCTTGATGAGCCTTCTTGCTTTCAATGCGCACGCCAAGGCCGAGACGACGCCCGGCGCGATGCACGGCATCGCCATGCATGGCGCGCCGGCGCTCCCATCGGATTTTGATCACTTCCCTTACGCCAATCCCGACGCGCCGAAGGGCGGCACGCTGAGATTGGGGGAGCTTGGCACCTATGACAGCCTCAACCCCTTCATTCTGAAGGGAGTGGCCCCCAACGGTATCCGCGAATACGTCTATGAGAGCCTGCTCGTGCGATCGGCCGACGAGCCATTCTCGCTCTATGCTCATCTCGCGCGCTCGGTCGACATGCCGGACGACCGAAGCTCGATTACCTTCCATCTCGATCCAGAGGCGCGGTTCTCTGATGGCCAGCCGGTTACCACGGACGATGTCCTGTTCTCCTGGCGGCTGCTCAAGGAGAAGGGCCAACCCTATCACCGTGCCCACTATGGCGCGATTGCCCGGGCCTTCAGCCCAGCCGCTGGCATCGTCCGCTTCGAGGTCGGCGAGCACGGGAACCGGGAAACGCCCTTGCTCGTCGCACTGATGCCCATCCTGCCGCACCACAAGATCAATCCCGCGACCTTCGCAGAGACGACGCTCGAGGTCCCGGTTGGCTCCGGCCCCTATGTGGTCTCCGACATCGACACCGGTCGCTCGCTGACTTTCGAGCGCAACCCCAATTGGTGGGCGCGCAATAAGCCGACGACACGCGGGCGCTACAACTTCGACAAGATCCGGCTCGAGTACTTTCGCGATCAGACCACCCTGTTCGAGGCGTTCAAGTCCGGCGAGATCGATATCCGCTCCGAGGACGATGCAGGACGCTGGGCCGACGGTTACGATTTCCCCGCAGCGCGCGACGGACGCATCGTTCGAGCGGAACTTCCGACGGGCTGGCCGGCAGGTATGACTGCGCTGGTCTTCAATACGCGGCGCCCCGCCTTCGCCGACGCGCGCGTCCGGCGCGCATTGCTGCTCGCCTTCGATTTCGAGTGGGTGAACCGGAGCCTGTTTCACAGCCACTACACGCGAACGCAGAGCTTCTTCTCGCGCTCGGAGCTGTCGTCGCATGGACGACCAGCCGATGCGATGGAGAGGATGCTCCTCGAACCCTGGAAAGAGAGGTTGAAGCCGACGGCACTCGATGGAACATTCGGCATGCCCGTCAGTGACGGTACGGGGCGAAACCGCCCTAACCTCAAGGCGGCCGTCGATCTCTTGCGTGAAGCCGGCTACGTGCAAAGGGACGGCCAGATGGTGCACGCGGCCACCCACCGGCCGCTCGCATTCGAGATGATGGCGGCAAAGCATGCGGAAGAACGGCTCTTCCAGGCCTATGCGCGAAGTCTCGCCAGAATCGGCGTCGCGGTGAGCATTCGGACGGTCGATTCCGCCCAGCGCTGGTCGCGCCTCAAGGCCTTCGACTTCGACATGATCCAATGGACTTGGGGTGCTTCTCTTTCGCCCGGGAACGAGCAGCGCAATCGCTGGGGCTCGTCGAGTGCCGACTCGGCGAACGCGTTGAATTTCGCCGGTGTGCGCGATCCCGCCGTGGACGCCCTGATCGAGGCCGTCGTGGATGCGAAGGAGAGGCCGAGGTTTGTCGCGGCCGTCCGCGCCCTAGACCGCCTGCTGCTCTCGGGCGACTACGTCATTCCGCTCTACCACGCAAAAGGTCTGTGGACCGCCTGGCGCAAGCAGCTCAGGCGGCCCCAACACGCCCCGCTTTCCGGGCTCGCGCTGGAGACATGGTGGAAAGAGCCTTGAGACTGGGGTCGGAGGCGGGGCCACCGCGATGGCCCCGCGCAAGCGACTGCCTCTCAGGCAGCCTTGCCCGTGGCCGACGGCGTGAGGTGCCTGATCTTGGGTAGCACCTCCTTGGCGAGTAGCTCGAGCGACCGGTGCCACACGGCTGGGCTCTCGGCATAGTCGAACCCGAACACGAGAAGCTGCCCGAAACCACCGACATCGTCGTAGATCTTGGCAATCTTCTCGGCCACCGTGCTGGGCGAGCCGACGATCCAGTTGTGCTTGGCGCAGTATTCTGGCGTGACGTCGGAATTCGGTACGCTCTGATCGTGCTTCAGGTACTGCAGGAAATCGAATTCACCGAGCAGCTTCAGGAAGTACTCGCGCATCATGCGGCCCATGTGCGAACCCACCGAGAGCCGCATCGCCTCCTCGTCTGTGTCGGCCACGAAGACTTCGCGAACGAGGCGCCATTGTCCGCGGTCCGGCGTCCGTCCGGATTTCGCGGCGCCCATCTCGACCGCCTCCCAGTGGCTACCGACGTAGGCCGGGTTTAGGTTGAGGCTCATGGGCCAGTAACCGCGCTCGCCTGCAAGCTTGAGGGTATCGGAGCCCTTCGACAGGCCCGCCACGCCGATCGGGGGATGGGGCTGCTGCAGCGGCTTGATGTGGGGTTTAAGGAACCCGTACATCAGCGGTGGTGATTTCACCGTCCAGAACTTGCCCTTGTGCTCGAACGGCTCCGTCGCGCTCCAGAGTTTGAGGATGATGTCGAGCGCCTCGCGCGTCATCTCGCGATTGACACCGCTCGAGCCGTCGACGTTGAACATTTCCCAATCGCTCGGCAGGCCGCTCGCGGCGACGCCGAAATTGAGGCGCCCACCGGAGATGTGGTCCAGCATCGCCACCCGGTTCGCCAACTCCGCGGGATGGTGGTAGGGCAGAAGGAAGCCTCCTGGACCGATACGGATGTTCTTCGTCTGCATGAGGGCCTGCGCGACGAGGAGATCAGGCGCCGGATGCGGCTCCCATGGCGCCGTATGGTGCTCGCCGATCCAGCACTCGGTGTATCCGAGCTCATCCAGCCAGCGGATCACCTGAAGGTCCCACTCGTGACCGTCGCGGAGGCTGCGCTCCGGTGGATGGGACGGCATCGTGAAATAGCCGAGCTGCATGGAATGTCCTCCCGGTGTTCTATTGTTATCGCAGTATCGAGGACCTTAGGGTACGGCGGCGCCGATCTCCGTCAAGCGGCGCGAGAGACAACCGCCTTAGTCGTTTGCCTTCCCCTTTGGCGACACGGAGCTGCGAAGCACTGGAGAAGGGGCGTTCGTGTGGCTCGAAACCGGCAGCCGTGGTCCACCGAGCGAAGAACGCGTCGCCGTGTCGAACGGCGCGTGTCGAGCGATCCTTGCAGGCGCCTTGCTGCGAGCGAGTTGGGCGGAGCGCACATTGGACGCCTCGCCCTTGACGTTGGGTATCTTGATCGACCCGGCCTCTGTTGAGGCCAGCTTCGGCGCAGGCGGCCGCCGCCGGACCATCGGTGCAACCCGGGCACTGCGCCGGGAAGCCACCCGCGCCGTCGCCGGCGACCCAACGGCCGCGCCCCGAGGCGGAGCATTCTGCGTTGCCGTCGCGAAGTTGAAGCGCGCCAGAGAGGGATGCGGAACGAGAACCGTCAGCTCCGCGGAAGGGGCGGCGGCAAGGCGCGTGGCGGCAAATGCGCCAACGCGGCTCTCCGCGTGTGACTGCGTTCCGGTCAGACCCGGGAGGAGCGTCGGCAACCCGCGCTCGAGCGACGTGAGCACTGTGAGGAACGAGGCAACTCCCGCCGCAAAGGCAAAAGCCAAGGCTGCAAAAAATGGCACGATGCACTCCCTCGACGCTGGCCACTTGGGCTCGCTCGAGAGCTATCTATTCATGCAATTGTAATGAAAATTGGCCGAAGCAGCGGCAGCTTCGGCCAATTCGGACGTAAAGGCTCGCCAGAGTGCTCTCGAGCGTGGCTCAAACGCGGGATCGCACCCGGGAAACGTTCCCGTCTCAGTTGGCAGGCCAGCGGCTTCTGCCGTGGCTCTGTCGGCGGCTGACAGTGTCATCGGCGCTGCGGAGGAGACGGTCACGTCCACCTCCTGCAGGCCGGGCGCAGACGCTACTGCGCTCAGCCGCCTATCGCTGCCCGGTCTCCGGTCTAACGCCGAAACCGCCACGAGCCATTGTTCATTGGCTTTGCTCGCAGCGCTCGAACCATTCGCCGGACTTGGGACCGGCGACCATCGGCTCGGGGCCACGCGGCCCTGGAACCTTGGGCATGCCGGTCGAGCAACGTGTTCTCTCCTCTTGGTTGTTGAAGGGAGGAATCACGCGGTACAACATTCGACGTGATAGACGGTGCCAAGGGGCGTTGTCACTCGCGGTTGGGGCTTGACGCGCCCGCAGATTCAGGGCCCGTGTCGTTCCTGCCGATGGATGTGGCTGGTGGGCCACGTGATCGGCGGCCAAGCTGCGACGAAAGAGCGTTGGAATGTCCTTCAATACCTTCGGCCACGTGCTTCGGCTTACGACGTGGGGTGAAAGTCACGGACCGGCCATAGGTTGCGTGCTGGACGGCTGTCCATCAGGCATCGCTTTGCTCGAGGCTGATATTCAGGCCGAGCTCGATAGGCGCCGTCCTGGCCAATCACGACACACCACCCAGCGTCGCGAGCCCGACACGGTCCGTATCCTTTCCGGCGTCTTTTCCGACGAGAGCGGCCGGCAGGTGACCACCGGGACGCCCATCAGCCTGCTGATCGAGAACGTCGATCAACGCAGCAAGGACTACGGCGATATTGCCAGCAAATTTCGGCCCGGACACGCAGACTACACGTATCTCGCGAAATACGGCATCCGCGACTATCGCGGCGGTGGGCGCTCGTCGGCCCGCGAGACGGCGATGCGGGTTGCAGCGGGCGCAATTGCCCGCAAGGTGATCGCGGGCGTGGTCGTTCGGGGCGCCCTCGTTCAGGTGGGCCCGCATGCTGTCGACCGCGAGCGTTGGGATTGGACGGAGGTTGCCCGCAATCCGTTCTTCTGTCCCGATCCGGTAGCCGCATCGAAATGGGAAGGCTATCTCGACGGTGTGCGAAAGTCCGGGTCTTCGGCCGGCGCCATAATCGAGTTGGTCGCGGAGGGCGTGCCGCCCGGTTGGGGGGCTCCGCTTTATGCCAAGCTCGACCAGGATCTTGCATCCGCGATGATGAGCATCAACGCGGTCAAGGGCGTCGAGATCGGAGACGGTTTTGCTGCGGCGGCGTTGTCCGGCGAAGAGAACGCCGACGAGATGCGCGCGGGCAACGATGGAAAGCCGCGCTTCCTCTCGAACCATGCAGGCGGAATCCTCGGTGGCATATCGACCGGCCAGCCCATCGTCGTGCGCTTCGCCGTCAAGCCAACGTCGTCCATTCTCCGGCCGCGCCAGACGATCGATGTCGCGGGAAACGAGACCGAGATCGTCACCAAGGGGCGCCATGATCCGTGCGTCGGTATTCGCGCCGTACCTGTAGGCGAGGCCATGATGGCGCTGGTCCTGGCAGACCACATGCTTTGCCACAGGGCGCAGATGGGTGCGGTTTGAGACGCGGAAACTGCCGCTGCGATCCCGGCTCGGCCGGCTTCTCGTGGCGTGCGGCGGAGCGTCGCCATACGCAATCGTCGTTAACCTGATCGCGATCCTGCCGTCTTGGATCTCCAACTTCCCATTGCGGGTGTTGACGCGCTGATCATGATGCGCGTCGGGTGGGCGTGATGAGAGGAGACACGAGGGAATGGCTGCGAAGGACAACGTAAAGGCGCTTCTCTTCGATGTGTTCGGTACCGTGGTGGACTGGCGCCAAAGCACCATTCGCGAGCTCACGTCGTTCGGAAATGCGCGCGGCCTGACAGTTGATTGGGCAAAATTCGCCGACGAGTGGCGCGGACTCTATCAGCCCTCCATGGAGGAGGTCAGATCCGGCCGGCGTGCGTGGGTCATCCTCGACGACCTCCATCGAGAAAGCCTGCTCAAGCTCATCGAGCGCTACGCAATAAAGGGCCTGGCGACGCATGAGGTCGAACATCTGAACCGCATATGGCATCGGCTCGACCCGTGGCCCGACACTGTCGAGGGGCTGATCCGCCTGAAGCGCCGGTATATCATCGGCACGCTCTCGAACGGGAACACAGGTCTTCTCGTGCGCATGGCGAAGCGCGCCCTCCTGCCCTGGGACGTCGTCCTCGGCGCCGAAACGGCGCGCGCCTACAAGCCCATGCCTGAATGCTACCAGCGCAATGCCGCGCTCCTGAATCTCGAACCGCACGAGGTCATGCTCGTCGCCGCGCACAACGGCGATCTTGCCGCCGCACAGGGTGTCGGCTATCGGACGGCCTTCGTCGCGCGCCCCATCGAGTACGGGCGCGAGCAAACCAAGGACCTGACAGCCGAGAAGGACTGGGACGTCATCACGGATAGTTTCACGGGCCTTGCCGACGCCATGGGCTGCCCGCGCCGTTGAGCCGGATCCGCCGAAATCCCAATCGCCATGTCCTCTGGTCCGCGCCGATAGGCCGAGCGTCCGGTCGCCCGCGGACCAGGCGGCAGGTCGAACCGCTCAAACGCCGAACTTCATCAGCCAAGTCGCAATGCCCTTCCAGGCCGCGGTTTCGCTGGCCGGAACTTGGCCAATCTTCACAGCCGCATAGCCGAGCAGGCCTAACACATAAGCCGGGTGTAGGCGACGGCTGATGCGGTAGTCCGCAAGCATCGAGCCGACCAGCAGGAGGGCCGCCACCAGTGATGGTCCGAGGTCAACGGCAACCGGAGGCGGGCCGGCTGGGGCGGCTGGCGCAAGCAGAACGATGAACCACCGCGCAATAGGGGCATCGAGGATCGAAATGGCGGCAACCAGCATCAGGCGTTTGTGCCAATCGCGCTGCCTGACCAGCACGATTGCGGTTGCGAAAACGATGCCGAAGAACAGCACGGTCGATACCGGCACGATCGCGAACGCCTTGCCCGCCTCCCCCTGACCGAGCCTCTCAGCCCAATGCATGCGGCTGATAGCAGTCGCAAGGCCGATCGCCACCATGGCCGTGGCGAGCGATACACCGATCATGCCGGTCCGCCTGTGCGACCGGAGACGGCCCGAGGCCGCAAGCCACGTTTGATAGACGAGGAACACCGACCAGGTGAAAAACACGGCGCCATGAAGATGAATGATCGGCGCGGCGGTCAGCCGCCCCTCGATCAGCGGCACCCAATACGTGGGTGCAAAGCCCAAGAATGCCACGGCAGCACACGTCATGGACATCAGCAGGACGAGATAATCGTCAGTAAAACGCGTGGATGGGATCGTCTGTCGCGAGAACGTATCTTCCATGAACATCATCTCCCCGAGTAAAAAGCATCGTTATGCTTCGTGGAATCAGTATCCGAGCCTCGGACGTAAGGAAATAGACAAAGAAACGTCGCGCGAGAGCGCCGGCTCGGCGTCTGCCCCGAAACGAGCAGACGCCGGCGCACATGGTGCAATTCATGCTTTCGGGCCGAGCGGCGAAGGGCGCCCCCTCAGGGCAGGGCAGGCTCGGGAACGTCAGTGACCGATCCGGCCAGTTTTTCGAGCCCCTGCGGCACCGGGCCGCCACACGCCCAGTCGAGCAGCTCGATCGTGTGCACGATCGGGATCGGCGTGCCGAGCTGGAGTTGCGAGATGCACCCCAGATTGCCGGCCGCAATCACGTCGGGTCGCACGCTTTCGATATTGTCCACTTTCCGCCGTCGAAGATCGCCGGCGAGCTTCGGCTGGAGGATGTTATAGACACCTGCCGAGCCGCAGCAGATATGGCCCTCGGGAACATCGAGCACCGTGAACCCGGCCTTCCGCAGCAGCGTCTTGGGCACGTCCGTGATCCGCTGGCCATGCTGCATGGAGCACGCGGAGTGATAGGCCACGCGGAGGCTCGACCAGCGCTTCGCAGGGCCGAGGTCGTAATCGGCCAGGAATTCCGTCACGTCCTTGGTCAGGGCGGCGATGTCTTGCGCTCGCCGCGCGTGCCCTGGGTGGTCTTTCAGCAGATGCCCATAGTCCTTCAGCATCGTGCCGCAGCCTGAGGCATTGACGATGATGGCATCGACAGGCGCCTTCGACATCGCCTTCACCCACGCATCGACGTTCGCCTTCGCCTGCTCGACTGCCATCGCTTCTTTGCCCATGTGATGGACGAGAGCGCCGCAGCATCCTGAGCCCGCGACCACCTCCACGTCGACCCCGCGGCGCGCCAAGAGCCGTATGGTCGCGTCGTTGATGTCGGGCCTGAGCACCTGTTGCGCGCAGCCAGCGAGCAGGATCACCCGTTTGCGCCTCTCGTCGGCTGCTGCCGCCGTACCCGGCCCCTCGTAGCGAGGTGTTCTCAAACGCGTTTTCGGCGCGAGATCGAGCATGGCCCCGACTTGCGGCAAACCAAACCGCTCGAACAATGACTTGAACGGTCGCCCGAGCGGTGCCAGCGCCAACGCCTTCCGGAACCTGTCTGGATAAGGGATGAGCTGCGCGAGCACCCAGCGTACCGCTTTCTCGGCCACGGTGCGCTGCCCCGTTTCCTCGATATGCGCCCTCGCGAGATCGACGAGGTGCATGTAGTCGACGCCCGAGGGGCACGTCGTCATGCAGGAGAGGCACGACAGGCACCGATCCACATGAAACTGAACCTCGGGGCTCGCCGGAACGGCGCGCTCGAACATGTCCTTCATGAGGTAGATGCGGCCGCGCGGGCTGTCCCGCTCGTCCCCAAGCATGACGTAGGTCGAGCAGGTCGCCGTGCACAGCCCGCAGTGCACGCAACGCCTAAGAATGCTCTCCGCTTCGGCCGAGCGCGGGTTCTTCAGGCTTTCCGGCGTGAAATTGGTCTGCATGGATCGTCCCGGACGAGGCTCTAGAGGTCGGCGTGCATGCGCCCGCGATTGAGAATGTGCGCCGGATCGAACACTGACTTGAGCCGCGCGGTGATCTTCTTGAGCCCAGGCTCGAGCGGCTGAAACACGTCGATGGCACCGCGCACAGCAGGCTCTGCTCTTATCAGGGTCGCGTGTCCGCCGTGCGTGGCGATCACCCGTCGTATATCGGCGGCACCCGCATCGGAGGTCGGCAGCACTTCCGCCCAGACGAGTCCGCCCGCCCAATCGTACCACGCGTGGCACGTCATGAAGGTCGAAATCGCAGCGACCACCTTCGGACCCGCCTTCGGCGCGGTCGAAATTCGCCACAGCGGCGCCACGGTCCCACGCAGCACCGAGAGTTGTCGCAACTCGTCCCAGAGCGCCACCGAGCTATCGTGGCCCAGCACGTAGATCTCTCCGTAGGGCTTCAATTCATCCTTGAGCCGAGCGGCGCGATAGGCGACGGAAGCGGAAAAGTTCTCGATCCGGATCGCGGTAACCGCGCGCCGTTCCGCCTTGAGCCCCTCGTGCCAGAGCCGTGCCACCAGCGCTTCCTGCAGATGGACGGCGCCTGACACCTCGTACGGACTCGCCATGGCTGCGGTGAGTGCCTCGACTGCGATACTGTCCTCGAGACCGAGGAGGACGAGCGTTGCCGTCTCCTCAGGTCTCGGCATCACCTTGAATGTAACCTCCGCCATCACAGCGAGCGTGCCCCAGCTTCCCGCCACCGTGCGGGCGAGGTCCAGTCCCGTGACGTTCTTCATCACCCGGCCGCCTGACCGGAATGGCGTCCCGTCGCCGCTCACCGCTGCAATGCCGAGCAGATGGTCTCTGGCGGCGCCTGCCATGACGCGCCGGGACCCGGACATGTTCATCGCGAAGATCGAGCCGATGGTCGCGTGGCCAGGCTCGTAATTCACAACCGGCGCGAGATCGATCGGCTCGAAGGCCAGCACCTGGCCCTGACTGGCGAGGTCTGCCTCGATGCGGGCAAGCGGTGTTCCGGCACGCGCCGACATGACCAGTTCGGTCGGCTCGTAAAGTCGGATCCCGGTGAGTGAGTTCGTCGTCAGCAGACCCGCACTGTTCGTCGGGCGGCCGATCTCACGCTTGCTGCCCGCCCCGATCACTTCGATCGGCGCATTGCTCTTTGTGGCATCTGCGAGGAGGCGCTGCAGCTCCCACTCGGTCGCGGGTCGCAGCAAGGACGGCTCTTGCACGTTGATGGCTCCTCAGGCCGCGTCGGACGCTTGCGTCGACCCGAGCGGGAAAACCTTGGCCGGATTGAGCAACCAGTGCGGATCCAGTGCCGATTTGATGTTCATTTGAAGCCCGATCTCGGCTTGCGTGAACTGGACCGGCATGAGGTCTCGCTTCTCCACGCCCACGCCGTGCTCGCCGGTGAGACACCCGCCGACCTCCACGCAGAGCCGCAGGATGTCGGCACCACACTGCTCGGCGCGGACCATCTCGTCTGGATCATTGGCATTGAAAAGGATGAGCGGATGCAGGTTGCCGTCGCCGGCGTGGAAGATGTTGGCCACGCGCAAGCCATAGCCCGCGCAAATCTCCGAGATGCGGACCAGCACCTCGGGCATCCGGCCGAGCGGTATCGTGCCGTCCATGCACAGGTAGTCGGCTATCCGGCCTATCGCGCCGAACGCCGACTTTCGCCCCTTCCAGATGGCGGCGCTCTGCTCTTCGCTCTCGCTGATGCGCACGACACGCGGCGCGTGCGGCGAGACGAGATCGACGATCTTCCCGAGCAGTGCAGAGATCTCGTCGGGGGAGCCTTCGACCTCGACGATCAACAGCGCCTCGACGTCGAGCGGATAGCCAGCCTTTGCAAATGCCTCGCACACCTCGATGGCTGGCTTGTCCATGAACTCGATCGCGACCGGAATGATGCCCGCCCCAATGATAGAGGCAACCGCTCGTCCCGCGGCCTCGCTCGTATCGAAGCCCAGCAGAAGTGGCCGTGCGCCCTCCGCCTGGCGCAAAATCCGCACGGTCGCTTCCGTTACGACGCCCAACTGGCCCTCCGAGCCGACGAAGAGCCCGAGCAGATCGTAACCGGGCTGATCAAGATGCTCGCCCCCGATCTCGATGATCTCTCCGTCGACGAGGACGATCTTGAGCCCGAGCACGTTGTTGGTGGTCACACCGTACTTCAAGCAGTGCGCGCCGCCCGAATTGAAGGCGATGTTGCCGCCGAGCGAGCACGCGAGCTGGCTCGATGGATCGGGCGCATAGAAGAACCCTCTGGGAGCCACAGCAGCTGAGATCCCGAGGTTGGTGATACCGACCTCAACGCGAGCTGTCCGGTTCTCGAAGTCGACTGTGAGCACCCGGTTCATGCGACTGAGGCCGAGGACGATCGAATCCTCGGTCGGAAGTGCGCCGCCGGAGAGGGAGGTGCCGGCACCTCGCGCGATGACCTTGATGCCACTCGCGTGGGCATAGGCAAGGACTCTCGAAACGTCTTCGGTCGAGCGGGCCAGGACGACGGCGAGCGGCATACATCGGTAGGTAGACAGGCCATCCGTCTCGAATGCGCGACGCCCGTCCCGGTCGGCAATCACCTGCTCGGCGCCGACCAGGCGAACGAGCTCCCGCACGATCACCTCGCGTCGGCGCAGTACCGACTTGTCCGGCTCCGGCATGGCAATCATAGACACGTCCGTCGTCCCTTCGTGAGCGCCCCTGCGACATCGATGAACATTCGTCCGGGCGGGCGCTTGCGACGCGCCGGCAACCGGAAACTATGAACCCCATCAACGCCATGTTTGATTTGACACGCTATGGAACATGACTATTCCGTAGCGTAGAAAATAGCAGACACGGTATGGTCACGGCCGAGCACAACTACGTTCCGGAGAGACTTCGATGTTCCCGCGCCGCAGAACCCGTGAGGAGTCCACTGTGACCGCCATCACCGATCTGGAAATCTTCGCACGTGTGGCTCGTACCGGCAATATGTCCGCCGCGGGACGCGAGATGGGGCTGTCGCCGGCCGTGGTCTCGAAGCGGATCAGCCTGCTCGAGGAGCGGCTCAATGTTCGCCTCTTTCAGCGTACCACGCGCCAGCTCACCCTCACGGAGACGGGAGAAGGCTATTTCAAGCGGGTCGTCGACATTCTCAACCTGATCGAGGAGGCCGAGAACTTCGTCAATCGCCGCAACACGACCCCGCGCGGGCTGCTCAAGGTGACGGCACCTACGTCCTTCAGCCGCTTGCACATCGCGCCGTTTCTCCCGGCATTTCTCGCCAAGTTCCCCGAGATCGAGCTCGAGTTCCACCTGACCGACAACTTCGTCGACATCATCCGCGAAGGCTTCGATCTGGCGATCCGCATCGGCGAGCTGCAGGATAGCTCCCTCGTTCAACGCAAGCTGGCGGCCGACACGCGCGTGATCTGCGCAAGCCCGAAGTACCTGCAAGACAGCGACCAGGGCATTCCGACCACGCTTGCCGATCTCGACTTCCACAATTGCCTGTCCGCCGGAGCGCAGGATTACTGGCGCCTCGAAGGTCCGGACGGTCAGCACCAGCTGCGCGTAAAGGGCAACATCCGCTCGAATTCCTTCGAGTTCATGCGCGAGGCTCTGTTGTCGGGCCTCGGCCTCGGACTGCGCTCGACCTGGGACATCGGCCCCGAGCTGAAGAGCGGTGCGCTCCAGGTGGTGCTCCCGGAGTATCGCGGCTCGTCGAACGTCGCGATCTACGCAGTTTATCCTTGCCGCGACTTCATGCCCGAGAAGGTCAACGTGTTCATCGAGTATCTGGCCGAGCTCTACGGTCCGGAACCCTACTGGAACCAGGGACTCGAGCTGGCCACCGCTGAAGCGAGGCCGGTGCGTCCGGCTGGCAAAAAGGCAGTATCCGCCAGTGATCCGCTGGTGGTAGCGCGACAATTGGCGGGCCGCTGACTGGACCTCCATGGGGCTATGGACGGCGAAGGGTTGCCACCGCCTCCAGGTGATGCGTGAACAGGAACTGGTCGATCGGCGTTGCCTGCTCCAGCACAAATCCGCCATCGACGAGCGTCCGAAGATCCCGCGCCAAAGTTGCAGGGTTGCAGGAGACCATGACCACACGGCGAACCTTCGACTGTGCAAGCCGCTCACATTGAGCGGCAGCTCCGGCGCGTGGCGGATCCAGGACGACGACGTCGGCCCTCTCGAGCTCGCGCGGAGACAGAGGATCGCGAAATAGGTCACGTCGGAGGCGCTCGATCGGCTTCAATCCCTGCGCGCTGTTCTTCGCCCGCCCCAGAGCGTCGAGCAGCTCCGTATCACTATCGACGGCGAGCACGCGACTGCGCCGCGCGAGTGCGAAGGAGAGCGTGCCCAGCCCTGAGAAAAGGTCGGTCACACGCCGCGCTTTCCCAACACCGAGCATCACGTGTCGGGCCAGCAGCTCGTCCGCCTCCGAAGCCGCCTGGAAAAACGCATTGGCTGGCGGCTTGACGGCGACTCCGGCGATCGTCACGACAGGCTCGCCGAGCGTCAGGACCGGAACCCTGCCGACGGAAAGACGGATCGCCTTTGCGGCGCGCATCAGCGCAGCAAGCTCTGTTCCGGCGGCCAATGCCTTGCGTGGCGGTGGCTTGGCCTCGAAGACCACGTCGAGCCCGTTGTCGGCGGCGAGCACGGCCACGCGAAAGGCTTCGCGCGACGCGATCAAGAGCGTGGCGAGACGCGCAAGATGCGGCAGCGCCGCGACGATCGAGGGCGTCAGCACGGCGCAGCCAATAATGGGCTCCAGGTCATGACTGTGACGGCCGTGAAACCCGAGGCGCACCTCTTCGCCGACCCACACGCCCGAGAAGGTTGCCCGGCGTCGCGATCCCGGCGGCACTGTGACCATGGTCGAAACCGGCACGTCTAGCCCTCGTTGTGCCAGTGCTGCCGCTAACAACCCCTGCTTCCAATCAACATAGAGCGCATCGCTCATGTGCTGCACGGAGCAGCCGCCACACCGAGGAAAATGCTGACACAGGGGCACGTCGCGCCGCGCCGGGCTGACGGCCGAGACGATGCGGAACCCGCCCGCGCCATCCCGTGTGACGTCTTCTCCTGGAAGCGCGAGTGGGACATGGATTGGCGCGTCCCTTTCGTGCGTGACGCCGTCGCCCTGCGCTCCGAGCGCGTCGATCCGCAAAGCTTTCGCCTCAACCATCAAGAACAGCCCCGATCAGGAACTCGACATTTCCGTCACCGCCATCGATGGGCGAAGGCATGGAGCCGAGCACCCGCCAACCCGCAGCTTCGAGGAAGTGAGCGACACGCTCGATGGCGGCAGTCCTCGCCTGCTCGTCCTTGACGACACCATCGCGCGGGACGCCCCCCGGCTCGCCCTCGAACTGAGGCTTGACGAGGGCAATCGACCACGACCCTGCGACGGCCAGCGCCAGCGAAGCGGGAAGGGCCTTGGTAAGCGAAATGAAGCTCACGTCCGCCACAATGGCTCCGATCGGCTCCGGCACCACCTGGCGATCGAGACGACGCGCATCCGTTCGCTCCAGGGAAACAACGCGGTTGTCCGCTCTCAGGCGCTCATGCAACTGATTGGTGCCATTCTCTACCGCATACACCCTGCTTGCCCCAAGCTCGAGCAGGACCTCGGTGAAGCCCCCGGTCGAGGCGCCGATATCGAGCGCAACCACGCCCGCCGGGTCGACCTTGAAATGTTTGAGTGCGGCCCGCAGCTTGAGAGCGCCCCGCGAAACGTAGTCACCGGCCCCGTCAGCGACGGCCAAAAGATTGGCGGCATCGACCGGCATCGCTGGCTTGGTAACGATCCGGCCGTCGATGCTGACCAGGCCCCTGAGGATCAGATCGCGCGCCCGCGCCCGGGAGACCACCAGGCCCCGCGCGACGAGCGCCTGGTCGAACCGCTGGCGGGGCAGGTTGGGATCGGCAACACGCATCCGTAAAGCCTTTTCAGAGCCTGAGCAGGACAGGACGCCCGCGGGGTGCCAATCTGCCCCCGACGAACGATGAGAGCCGATCAAGACGGTCGCGGGTGTGGATATTATTACGGAGGATCAGATATGAACCGCCGCCAAGCCGTTCAACTCGTCGTCGGGGCCTCGCTGACCGCCGCAGCCCCCGCCCTGAACGGGCGCCGCTCGCGCGCCGAGGCTCAAACAATTGCCCCACCCGCATTCGCATTGCCACCCCTCGGCTATGGCTTCGACGCACTCGAGCCGCACATCGACGCGCAAACCATGCGCATTCATCACGGGACACACCACGCCGCCTATGTCCGAAACATCAACGCGATCGTCGCCGCCAATCCGGCACTAGCGGGTATTCCAATGGCGAAGACATTGCGCTCGATCGAGAAATTGCCCGAGGCGATACAGGCCGGTGTCCGCGACAACATGGGAGGGCACTGGAACCATAGCTTCTTCTGGCGCCTGATGAAGCCGGGGGGGCCGAGCCAGCCGTCCGGCAAGCTGAAGGAAGCGATCACCGGTACATTCGGATCCCTTTCCGCCATGCAAAGGGCGGTCAACGAAGCCGGGCTTGCGCGCTTCGGCTCGGGCTGGGTATGGCTGGGCGTCGGCCCAAGGGGACAACTGACCGTTGTCTCGACGTCCAACCAGGACACCCCGCACATGGTCTCTGGCATTCGCGGCGCCGTGCTGGGTATCGACCTCTGGGAGCACGCCTATTACCTCAAGCATCAAGCCGCGAGAGGTGCCTACCTCACCGCTTGGTGGAACGTCGTCAATTGGGACACGGCCAGCGAGACGTTCGACCACCTCCTGAGCTGATTGCGGTCTCTCGCGCGGCTGAGCCCCGCCTTCTTCAAAAAAAAAACGGCCCCGGCGGTTAGCCTGCCGAGGCCGAAAACTCCTGTCTCCGCGGGGGATGGGGGAGCGGAAGATCAGGTACGCACACTACCTATAACCACGATCAGTGTAGCTCAGTTCCGTGCAGGGGTCGAATGGTTCGGTCAAACGCGGCGTTTTCCACATCCCGCTGTGGAAAACCTCTGGGCGCTACCCGAACCCATGATCAAAGCTCGTTGGCCTGCACACCCCGCCCGAGCGCACCCATCACGGTCTGAACGATGCCGGAGGCGTTCAATCCGGCCCGCTCATACATCCGTTCCGGCTTGTCGTGCTCGATGAAGCTGTCCGGCAGGACCATCACCCGCGTCCGGAGGCCGCGATCCAACTGCCCGCTCTGTGCAAGATGTTGCAGGACGTGACTCCCGAACCCGCCAATCGACCCTTCCTCGACCGTGACCAGCACCTCGTGCTCTCGCGCGAGCCGGTCGACGAGATCGGTGTCGAGCGGCTTCATGAAGCGCGCGTCGGCAACGGTCGTAGAGAGGCCGAAGGCGGCCAATTGCTCGGCGGCTTTCAGACTCTCCGCGAGCCGCGTGCCGAGCGAAAGGATCGCAACCGCCGTCCCCTCCCGCAGGATGCGCCCGCGCCCGATCTCGAGCGGCACGCCCTCCACCGGCATGTCGACACCAACCCCTTCGCCACGCGGATAGCGGAATGCCGAGGGCCGATCGTCGATGGCGACGGCCGTCGCGACCATGTGCTTGAGCTCGGCTTCGTCGGCCGCAGCCATGATCACGAACTCTGGCAGCGAGCCGAGATAGGCGAGATCGAATGAGCCGGCATGCGTCGGCCCATCGGCCCCGACGAGGCCCGCCCTATCGATCGCGAAACGCACCGGCAGGCGCTGAATGGCGACGTCGTGCACGACCTGGTCGTAGGCTCGCTGGAGGAAGGTGGAATAGATGGCCGCGAACGGCTTGAAGCCTTCCGTCGCAAGGCCCGCGGCGAAAGTGACGCCGTGCTGCTCCGCGATGCCCACGTCGAACGTCCGGTCGGGGAATTCTTGGCCGAAGAGATCGAGCCCCGTCCCGGACGGCATCGCTGCCGTTACGGCGACGATCTTGGGGTCCTTGCGGGCGGCCTGCACGAGGCTCTCGGCGAACACCTTCGTGTAGCTCGGCGCATTCGCTTTGGGCTTGGACTGGGCACCGGTGATCACATTGAATTGATTGACGCCATGGTACTTGTCGTCCGAGGCCTCGGCGGGGGGGTAGCCTTTGCCCTTGCGGGTGACGACATGGATGAGGATGGGCCCCTTCCGAGCATCCCGCGCGTTCTTGAGCACCGGCAGCAGGATGTTGAGATCGTGCCCGTCGATCGGGCCGACGTAATAGAAGCCCAGCTCCTCGAACCAGGCGCCACCCTGCCAGAGATGCCGGGTATACTCTTCCACACGCGCCGCGCGCCGCTCCCAGTTCTTCGGCAGACGCTTGGCAAGCTGCTTTGCAGACTCGCGAAGCTGCAGATAGGCACCGGACGACGTGATCCTGGCGAGGTAATTCGAGAGCGCGCCGACGGGGGGCGCTATCGACATGTCGTTGTCGTTCAGAATGACGATCAGGCGCTCATTGCGCGCGCCCGCGTTGTTCATGGCCTCGTAAGCCATGCCGGCGCTCATGGCGCCGTCGCCGATCACGCAGACGACGGAGTTGTCACGCCCCTCCAGATCCCGCGCGACGGCCATGCCGAGCCCGGCCGATATCGAGGTCGAGGAGTGAGCTGCGCCGAACGGGTCGTACTCGCTTTCGGAGCGCTTGGTGAAGCCGGAGAGGCCGCCCCCCTGCCGGAGGGTGCGAATGCGGTTACGCCGACCGGTTAGGATTTTGTGTGGATAGGCCTGATGGCCGACATCCCAGATGATGCGGTCGCTCGGCGTGTCGAAGACATGGTGCAGCGCGACCGTTAGCTCAATGACGCCGAGTCCGGCGCCAAGATGCCCACCGGTGACCGAGACGGCATCGATCGTCTCCTGGCGAAGCTCGGCAGCGACTGCATCTAGATCCTTCTCGGGCAGTCGACGCAAATCGGCTGGCGAGTGGATCTGATCGAGAAGAGGCGTTTTCGAAGGCGTGCTCATCATGGACCGCGGTGTAGGAGGCGGGATCAGTCTATGTCGGCGAACGCCTGCTGGCATCCGCAAAGTCCCGTCGTCTGCAGTACATATAAGCAACCCTGGCCGGAATTGGCGGTTCCTATCGTCGCGGAACGCCACGAGCCGCCGCAGCCGGTCTCAATTTACCTCATATGGAGTTTTTTTCCGGATCTGCATCTTTAGCGGTGCTCGGTCGTTGTAGCACTTGTTGCAGGGGCCATTCCAGATGTGCGGCCCCTGCTTTGCCGGAGGAGGATATTATGCGAATGAGTTTTGCGTCTCGGGTTTCGGCCGCGTTGCTCGCCGGATGTGCGACTGCCGCGCTTGCCGACGTGTCCCTGGCAGCCGATTTCGATCGAGAGCGCGTCTACTATGCACCAGCGGTCCCCGCGCCAACCTTCCCCCCGGTTGCCGATTATGACGACACACCGGCCCCCCTCTACTACGGACCTGTCATTCGAGCACCGGTCTATGGCTACGGCCCGGTCGTGCGAGGACGCCCCGTTTACCGGTACGCCCCCGTCCGCTCTCGACCGAGACGAGAGTACGGGTATGCGCCGACGATCTCTGTTGCCCCGCCGGCCCCAGCCCCGCTCTACGGCTATGCGCCCGCGCCGACCTTCGTCCGCCCCGGGGACAAGCGGCCGTTGGGCGTCTACGCGCCACGCAATTCAGAGAACCTGAGCGAGTCGCGCAGCTATTTCCGCGCCATCAAGCGCCAGTCCGGCGGGGAATGATCCGCGTCAGGTTTTCTCGGGGTCGAACGCCTCGGCGCTCCTGGGCACGCCGTCAGGACCGAATGTGAGGCGTTCGACCTTGGCTTCGGCCTGCCTGAGCAGGCGGTCGCAGTGTGCCTTGAGCGCGTCGCCCCGCTCGTAGATCGCGATCGACTCTTCAAGTTCGACGTCGCCGCGCTCGAGCCGACCGACGATGGCCTCCAACTCCTTCAGCGCACGCTCGAAGCTCAGTTGCTCGATGTCTGCGAAACGCGCGGGCTTTGCCTCCGACACGATGCTGACCTCCCTGCAGGTCCGGCGTCACGTGGCGCTCCTGTGGTTCGAAGTGCCATGACGCCGAAGACGGCTTCAGTTGCCGGCATCCATAAGCACTTTGACGTGAACCGCAACCGAGCGGGCAAGCGCGGCAAGGTTATACCCACCTTCGAGCAGCGAGACGACACGACCCCCCGTTTGGCGGTTGGCCTCCTCCACCAACACCTGGGTCGCCCAGGCATAGTCGCCTTCGACCAGCTCCAGGTTGGCCAGAGGGTCGTCCCTGTGCGCGTCGAATCCTGCCGAGATCAAGATCAGATCCGGCGCGAAGTCGCGAAGCGCGGGAAGAATGCGCGTCTCGAACGCATCCCGGAACGGTTCCCCCCCATCTCCTGGCCGCAGCGGCGCATTCCAGATGTTGCCGACGCCGGTCTCGGATAGTGCACCCGTACCGGGATAGAGCGGCATCTGGTGCGTCGATGCGAAGAACAGGTCCTTGTCGTTCCAGAAGATGTCCTGGGTGCCGTTGCCGTGGTGCACGTCGAAGTCGACGACCGCGACACGCTCCACGCCATGGGCTTTGCGCGCATACATCGCCGCAATGGCGATGCTGTTGAAAACGCAGAACCCCATGGCGCGCGCGCGCTCCGCATGGTGACCCGGCGGCCGTACCTGGCAGAATGCGTTGGCGGCGCGCCCCGTCATGACTTCGTCCACTGCCATCAGGCCTGCGCCCACGGCACGCAACGCCGCTTCCCACGAGCCCGTCGATAGCACCGTGTCGGGATCCACGTGCACCGCTTCGTCGCCGATGCCTGGGCGCGCCGCTTTCAGAGCGGCGATGTAGGTCTCGGGGTGCGCCAACGCGATGCACGCCTCGACGTCGTCCCGCAGCGGGGCTTCTCGTCGCTCGAGACCGTCGAAGAGCTCGTGAGACATCACCTTGTCGATCGCCCGCATTCGGTCGGGTCGCTCGGGATGGCCGGGGCCCGTGTCGTGCTCGAGGAAACACGGGTGCGAGATCAGCAATGTCGTCATGGGGACGAAGCTCCGCGATGCGAACCGGACCGATCCCTCACGATAGTCGATAGAGACATGGTGCCGCCATTGTGAGTTGAAAATGCAGCCCTTGGCATTGACATTGGGTGTCAGCGTTCAAAATGAATAGGCCGTACATCGCGAGGGTCGAACGTCATGCCACAAATCCTCACCCGCAACTTCGGCCTCATGGCAGCGAGCGCCCTTGTGGCCGCGCTTCTGGGGACTTCGGCCTCACCTCTCGTGGCCACGGCCCAGTCGAGCGGGCTCGAAGGATCCTGGGGTGGCGGCGGACGCATCGTGTTTCCCTCAGGCGAGACCGAGCGGGCGAGTTGTCGTGCGCGCTTTCGTCATCGGGGCGGTAACAGCTACTACATGAGCGCGATCTGCGCGACGGCCTCCACGCGTGTGCAGCAGACCGCCGAGATCCGACGCGTCGGCGGCAATGTCTACCGTGGTGACTTCTTCAACGAGGAGCACGGCATCGCCGGCCACATCAGGATCACGGTGAGCGGCAGCCGTCTCAGCGCCTCTCTCAAAGGTGGTGGGGGATCGGCGCACTTCTCGCTGAGGCGCTGAACACTCAGCTTGGCAGCGCAACCGGTTTCGACGACGCACCCGCTGCGATCAGTGCATCGATCAGCCTGTGGACCTCGAGTGCAGCGCGAGCCGTAACTCGCGGCGAGCGACCGTTGTCGATCGAATCCAGGAAATCGCGCCATACGGAGCGGTGATAATCGTGGGGGAAGGCCATGGGATCGGCCCCGGTTCCGCCGGCCGAGCCGTCGGGCGCCAGCTCCTCCGCGGACCCGTCCATCAGCGCGACCGAAAGCGACGTTCCGCAAAGGCTCGCCCCGCCCTTCGTGCCGGCGATGTCGATACGCTCTGGCGCACCTGGAAACGCGGCGGTTGTCGCCTCTATCACGCCGAGCGCCCCGGATCGGAAGCGCACCGCAGCCGCGACCATGTCCTCCGTCTCCATGCGATGCACCGGCGACGTCCCGGCGAAGCCGCGCACCTCGGCTATGGGCCCAGCCAGCGAAAGCATGAGATCGAGCGTGTGAATGGCCTGCGTGATCAGCACGCCACCGCCGTCGCGCGCGCGTACTCCGCGGCCCGGCTGGTCGTAATAGCTCTGCGGCCGCCAGAGCCGGATCGAGGTCGAGCAATTGACGATCTCACCGAGGACGCCGCTCGCCAGGATGTCGCGAAGCCGCTCGCCGGCAGGCCGGAAGCGGTGCTGAAGCGTCACGGCGAGCGTGACGCCGCTGGCCTCGGCGACCTCCACCAGCTCCTCCGCGCGCGCGGTGGTGATCTCCAGCGGCTTTTCGAGCAGAACATGCTTGCCCGCTGACGCCGCCCGGCGCACCAGGTCGAGATGCGTGTTCGGCGGCGTCAGAATGCCGACCGCCGTGATGGCAGGGTCGTCCATCACGGCGTCGATGTCGCCTGTCGTCGGGAATGGGTAGAGAGCGCCGAACTTTGCCCGCCGCTCGGAGCTGGGCGCCATCGCCGCCGCGACTTCGCATCGGCCCTCTTCGACCAGGTCCACCAGCGCCCGAGCGTGCGGCGTAACCGCCATTCCGAGACCGATGATGGCGATGCGACACGTCATGGCAGTCCCTCTCGCTCTCTTTTCCGGAAGTGGCACTCGGTATGCGCCGACTTTGCGCCTGCCTCGTGCGCGCGACGGGCTACGAGGTCGTGATCCGGTCCACCTCGGACAATTCCTCTGCGCTGAGCTGCCAAGAGGCAGCTTTGACGTTCGCCTCGACTTGCTCGGGGCTCGTCGCGCCTGCAATGACGCTGCTCACGTTCGGTTGCGCCAGCAGCCACGAGAAGGCCAGATCCAGGAGCGTATGCCCGCGCCCTTTGGCAAACGCCCCCAGCTCCTCCGTCACGCGCCAGTTGCGCTCGTTGATGTACTTGTCCGCCCAGCGCTTGGTCTCGGTAATGCGCGCGCCCGCCGGCATGTTGTTGCGGCTGTACTTGCCGGTCAGCAGCCCACAGGCGAGAGGGAAATAGGGGAGCAAACCGAGGCCATAGCGGCTCATCATAGGCATCAGCTCGCGGTCGGCATCGCGGACCAGCAGGCTGTATTCGTCCTGGCACGAGACGAACCTGTTGAGATTACAGCGACGGGCGATCTCCTGCGCTTCGACCACCATCCAGGCCGGGTGGTTGGAAAGGCCGATATAACGAACCTTGCCCGAGCGCACGAGGTCGTCGAGGGTCCGAAGTGTCTCCTCCATCGGTGTCAACGGATCGACCTGATGCACCTGGTAGAGGTCGATGTAGTCCGTCTGGAGCCGCTTCAGACTCGCCTCGACCGCGCTCATGATGTAGCGGCGCGATGCGCCCTTCATTTTCCCGGCTTCGTCCATGAGCATGCCGCACTTCGTGGCGAGCACGATCTTCTGGCGCTTGCCGCCCTTGAGCACCTCGCCCATCGCGGTCTCCGAGCCGCCTCGGTTCGAGTACATGTCGGCCGTATCGAAGAACGTGATGCCGAGGTCGATGGCTTTGTCGATGACGCGGCCCGTCGCGGCGGTATCGATGCGGCCGCCGAAGTTGTTGCAGCCGATACCGACCTGCGAGATGCGAAGGCCGGAGCTGCCCAAATTGCGTTCATGCATGGGGGAGTGTCCTCGATAAACGGGGGAGGGGGCGAGAGGCGCCCGATGCGGCCAAGCTATCCAACTGCGGCCCGGCAGGCCAGCATCTCGCCTCGGCGCAGCTTTACGGTTATTGAAGGGGCGTCAGGCGCGTTCGCGCCGAAATCGGAGTTGATGGAGGCCCCATGACCAGGTCCGTACTCGGTATCATCGGTGGCTCTGGCCTCTACGATCTCCCGGCCTTCGAGAACCCCCGCTGGGAAAAAATGGTGTCGCCCTGGGGGATGCCCTCCGACGACGTGCTTTTTGCCGAGGTCGACGGCCTGCCGGTGCGCTTCCTGCCGCGTCATGGCCGAGGCCACCGCGTGCCGCCCTCGGCCATCAACTATCGCGCCAATATCGATGTCATGAAGCGAGCCGGCGTGACCGACTTGGTCTCGGTCTCGGCCTGCGGCTCCCTGAAGGCCGAATACCCACCCGGCCATTTCGTTCTGGTCGACCAGTTCATTGACCGCACGTTTGCGCGGGAGAAAAGCTTCTTCGGGCCGGGCCTCGTCGCGCACGTATCCGTCGCTGATCCCGTGAGCCCCGCGCTCTGCGATTCCATCGAGCAGGCAGCGCACGCCGAGGGTGTCTCCATGACCCGCGGCGGCACTTATCTTGTCATGGAGGGCCCCCAGTTCTCGACGCGAGCCGAGTCGAACCTGTACCGATCCTGGGGATGCGACGTGATCGGCATGACGAACATGCCCGAGGCCAAGCTCGCCCGCGAAGCCGAGATTTGCTATGCGACCGTCGCCATGGTCACGGACTACGACTGTTGGCATGAGGACCACGCCGAGGTGGACATTGCGGCAGTGATCCGGGTCCTCAAGGAGAACGTGGCCAAGGCCCAGCGCCTGGTGACCCGTCTCGCCAAGGATTTCCCGCGACAGCATCCGCCGTGTCCTGTCGGTTCCGACCGAGCCCTCGAAGTAGCGATCATCACGCCGCCCGAGGCTCGAGACCCCGAGATGGTCGCCAAGCTCGACGCAGTGGCAGGCCGTGTGCTTAAAGGCTGATTCAGCGACACGACGGCACGCCGGTTGACCGGCCAACGCCCCGAACTAGATTCATTCGCATGAGCAAGCTCGAGATCATCACTATCCCCGATCCCATTCTGCGGAAGGTCGCGCTCCCGGTAGAGCGCGTCGATGCGGACCTTCGCCGCCTCGCGGACGACATGCTCGAGGCGATGTACGAGGCCCCGGGGATCGGCCTGGCAGCACCGCAGGTCGGTGTCTCGCGCCGTCTCATCGTTCTCGATATCTCCGAGAAGGAGGGCGAGAAGCGTCCCCTGGTCATGGTCAACCCCGAGATCGTGAAACTGGCGGACGACCGGCGCATCTACGAGGAAGGCTGCCTTTCCATCCCCGACGTGAAGGTCGAGATCGAGCGCCCCGCGGCACTGACGGTACGTTTCCTGGATCGCGATGGCGAGAAGAGGGAATTGGAGGCGGAAGGTCTTCTTGCTACGGCAATACAACACGAGGTGGACCATCTCGAAGGGCGCCTCATTATCGATTTTCTTTCGCGCCTGAAGCGCGACATGATCATCCGTCGTTTCAAGAAGCAGTCGCGCTCTGTGCCCGCGTGAGCCGGTCGTCCTGTAACCGGGAACTGAAGAGCCAAAGAGTGCGGGACGGCGGCCAGTCGGCCCGGCCGTCGGCGCGAAAATGGGAATCCGCGGGGAGACAACGATGCTTCGGGTCGTCTTTATGGGTACGCCCGAGATCGCGGTGCCCACACTGTCCGAGATCGTTGGCGCGGGACACGAGGTTGTCGCCGTCTACTCGCAGCCACCCCGTCCGGCTGGGCGGGGCATGGACCTGCGCAAATCGCCCGTTCACCTGCACGCGGAGGCCGCTGGCCTGCCCGTCCTCACCCCGCTGAAATTGAAGGGCGAGGCAGAGCAGTCGGCTTTCCGGGCCCATGAAGCCGATGTAGCGGTCGTCATCGCCTACGGACTGTTGCTGCCAAAAGCGGTCCTCGAAGCACCCCGGCACGGTTGCCTGAACATGCACGGTTCCGCTTTGCCGCGCTGGCGCGGGGCCGCCCCAATTCAGCGCGCGGTGATGGCGGGTGACACCGAGACGGCGGCGATGGTGATGCGCATGGATGAGGGGCTCGATACCGGCCCGATCTGCCTCGCCGAGCGAATCGCCATCGGCTCCGATATGACGGCCGGCGAGCTGCACGACCGGATGATGCTGGTGGGCGCCGGTCTGATGGTCCGCGCGCTGGCCGCCCTTGAGCGTGGCTCTCTGGTCTGCACGCCGCAACCCTCAGAAGGCGTGACCTATGCAAGCAAGATCGACAAGGGCGAGGCCCGGATCGACTTCTCGCGACCGGCTGGCGAGGTGCACAATCATGTCCGTGGCCTCTCCCCGTTTCCCGGTGCGTGGCTCGAGGCCGGTCCGGAGGGCAAGCGCGAGCGGATCAAGGTGCTGCGCACGAGCCTGGTCGACGGCGAGGGCGAGCCGGGCGCGCTGCTCGACCCCCGCAGGCTTGTGATCGCTTGTGGGGTGGGCGCGATCAGCCTCGTCGAGGTCCAGCGCGCCGGGAAGAAGCCGATGTCTGGCGCCGAGCTTGCGCGGGGCTTCGATCTCGGGCGTCTTTAGGACTGTAGAGATAGGCACGGAACGGCGATCCCCCGGCATCGTGGCCTGCACGAACGCTCGCGAGATAAGGCGCGCATGCAACAGGACACCGCCGCTTCCATTCGCATCGCGACCTTCAACGTCGAGAACCTCGATCTGCCCATCGAGACGCGGCTGGGGGTGCTCCAACCGGCGCTCGAGCGTCTCGAGGCGGATGTGCTCTGCCTGCAGGAGGTCAACGCCCAGCGTGTCGCCGGAGAGAAACGGCGGGAATTTCTGGCGCTCGACGCAGTGCTGAGCGGTACTCGCTATGAGGGCTATCACCGAAGCGCGACGCACCCTCCCGGGCGGGATGGGCCCGCAGACGTGCACAATCTGGTGACGCTGAGCAGGTTCCCGATCACGGCGACACGTCAGGTCGTGCACGATCTCGTCCCCCCAGTCGCTGCCGAGTTGGTGACGCCCAGGCCGAAGCCCGAGGCGCCCACGCCGGTGCGCTACGAGCGTCCCGGCCTGGTGACGGAGATCGATCTCGGAGGACAACCGCTGGTCGTCGTCAACGTGCATCTGAGAGCGCCGATTGCCTCCGCACTCCCTGGCCAGAAGCTGAATGCGAGCCAATGGCGGACCATCGGTGGCTGGGCCGAAGGCTACTACCTCTCGGGAATCAAACGAATTGGCCAAGCACTCGAGCTGCGTCTTCTGGCCGAGGAACTGTTCGACCGAACACCTGAGCCGCTCATCCTGATCGCGGGCGATTTCAATGCGGAGGCCGGAGAGATACCGCTGCGCCTCCTGGTGGGAGCCCCGGAGGACACGGGCAATGCCGCGCTGGCGGCGCGCTCCCTCGTATTGCTCGACCGGGCCGTGGACGCCTCTCGGCGATTTTCCGTCGTTCACCACGGCCGGCCGCAGATGCTCGACCACATGCTGGCGAGCCACGCTCTCTACGGCTTCTTTCGCGGCATCGAGGTGCACAACGAGGCGCTCGGCGACGAGGCCATAGGCTACGCCAAGCGCATCGAGGCGGCCGGCTCCTACCACGCGGCCGTCGTAGCCACGTTCAAGCGGACGTCCGCGTCTAGCGCGCCTGAGCCCGCTCCAGGGACTTGATCGCTCCGCGCGGCCGTCCGGAGCGTTCTGCGATTTCGCGGTCCTGCGCTTCGATGATGGCGCGAGCCGGCGCATCACCCTCCAGTCCGCCGAGCTCGGTCGACGGGACTTTCCGGTTGGAAGTCATGCTTCCGTCTTCGTAGGTGACGTTGAAGAGCACGAATTCAATCTTGCCGATCGGCTTCTTGCGGGCCATGCCACTCCTCCATTCTTGCTGCCGAGAGCGCCCAAGGAAGCGTGGCTCCCGCCGCTGCACGATTGTTGCTGGTACGGACCTCCGGGCCCGCACGCACCGAGTCTCCCCGTCCCGCGCGCTCCCGTCAGGCGACAGGCCTACACGGCAGCCGACGGAACGCGTGCCGTTGCGGGCCTGCTCCCGCCGCGACGGTTGCGCCGCCGACCTTGCCCGCCACGCCGGTCGCCGTCCTGGCGATGGTCCCGCTCGCTCGGCTCTGGCCGGCCATGCGCGCCGTTGGACCGCGGCCCCTTGGCGAGAAACCGCATATGACCGAGAGAGGCGCCCGTCTGATCAGAGGACGTGCCGGCATCGCGCCGATGATCCGGGCGGCGCTCGCGATGCTCTACGCGATCGCGGTCACCTGCCGCGCGGCGTGCATCATGGCCGGACCGGCGCCCGTCGCGGTCCCTCGCAGGCGCGCTGTTGTCAGGTCGGTCGTTGTGCCGGACGCCACGGGGCTTTCCGCCGCGCTGGACGCGTTGGCCGCGGCCGCCTTCGGGACGCCCGCGCAAAGAAGCGGCAGCCTCCTGCTCGAGCGACTTGTCGCCTCGCCGGTCCTCGCTCGGAATCGTCTGGCGTGTCGTCCGCTCGATGGCCCGCAGCAAGTCGCGCTCGTCGCCCGCGCAGAGCGAGATCGCAATCCCGGAAGCTCCCGCCCGCCCGGTGCGGCCGATACGGTGCACGTAGACCTCGGGCACCTCCGGCAGCTCGAAGTTCACGACGTGGGAAACCTCGTCGATGTCGATGCCGCGCGCTGCGATGTCGGTCGCGACCAGTACCCGGATGCGCCCGTCACGAAAAGCATCAAGCGCGTTCTCTCGCTGGCTCTGGCTCTTGTTGCCGTGGATCGCGGCAGTGCTCACCCCGCAAGCCTCGAGGTGCTTGGCAACGCGATCCGCGCCCCGCTTGGTACGGGTGAAGACGAGACCGCGTTTGAGCTCGGCATCGCTCATGAGCTCTGCCAGCAGCGACCGCTTGCGAGACTGATCGACGTGAATGACCCGCTGCGCCACCCGTTCGACCGTCGACGACACGGGGGTTACGGCGACCTTGACCGGATCGGTCAGCAGCTGGTCGGCGAGCCCGGAAATCTCGCGCGGCATGGTGGCCGAAAACAGCAGATTCTGCCGCGACGACGGCATCGAGGCAACGATTTGCCGGATCGGCTTGATGAAGCCGAGATCCAGCATCTGGTCGGCCTCGTCCAGGACAAGCACTTCCGTCGTACGCAACTCGGCGGTGCGATCCGCCATGTGATCGAGCAGGCGGCCGGGGGTCGCGACGAGAACGTCGACACCGCGGTTCAGCGCCTCACGCTGAGGCCGGTAGCCGACTCCGCCGAAGACGACGGCAACCTTGAAACCAAGATGGCGGCCGTACGTCTCGAAGCTCTCTGCGATCTGCGAGGCGAGCTCACGGGTCGGCGAGAGAACCAGAACGCGCGCTCCGCGTCGCGGCGCGGATCTGCGGTCCGCGGCGAGGCGGTGCAGGATCGGCAGCGCAAAGGCGGCCGTCTTGCCGGTACCCGTCTGGGCGATGCCGAGCAGGTCCTTGCCGGCGAGAAGCGATGGGATAGCCTGCGCCTGGATCGGCGTGGGCGTGTGGTAACCCTCCTCCTCCAGCGCCTTCAGGATTGGCGCGGCGAGGCCGAGGTCATTGAATGTCGTCACGAGTTGGCTTTCTGGAATGCACGCAACCGGCGCGCTACGCGATGCGGCGCGCGGACGTGGCGTCCTCTTGGTGACACCCCGCGTGTCCTGGGTTGTCGGCTGTATGGAGTTCCGGGGCGCTCAACAGGTTGGGACAGGGTGGGCCTACGGTACGGTGGCCGGCACGTCCCCTTCACGCGGCTGGAGCGCCTTGTCTGCTCCCCTCGGGAGCGAGCCGCTTATCTCATGCTGCAGCGCAACAGTCAAATGAATTGGCGGACGGCTCGGCGCCCCCTGGGCAGGGACTTTCCGGGCGCTATGCTAGCGCGAAACTCAGCCGCTGGAGCCCTCCCATGCCGAAGTTCGCCGCCAACCTCTCCTTCATGTTCACCGAGGTGCCCTTCGCCGATCGCTTCGAGGCGGCGGCCAAGGCCGGGTTCCGGGCTGTCGAGTTCCTCAACCCCTTCGAGCTTGCAAAGGACGACCTTGTCGCCAGGCTCAAGGGCAATGGTCTGACCCAGGCCCTGTTCAACATGGCCCATGGGGACTTCTCCAAGGGCGAGCGGGGCATGTCGGCGATACCCGGGCGCGAGGCCGAGTTCGAAAAGGCCGTCGCGGCCGCGCTCGAATACGCCGAGGCGACCGGATGCAAGCGGCTCTTCGCCATGGCGGGTTTGAGGCACCACGGCGCCAACCGCGCGACCTACGTCAAGAACCTGAAGCGGGCAGCCAGGATGCTGGCCGGCTCCGGGATCGACGTGATCATAGAGCCGATCAACACCCGCGACATCCCGGGCTACTTCCTGAATACGACGGGCGAGGCCCGATCAATCATCTACGAGGTGGCGGAGCCGAACATCGGCCTCCAGTTCGACCTTTATCATCGCCAGATCATGGAAGGCGACGTGGCCATGGCCATCGCCGAGTTTTCACCGCTGGCCCGCCACTACCAGATCGCCTCGCCCCCAGACCGTGGCGAGCCGGACGACGGCGAAATGAACTACGCGTATCTCTTCAAGCTGATCGACGAGACGGGTTTCGACGGTTGGGTCGGCTGCGAATACAAGCCCCGCGGCGAGACGGTGGCCGGCCTGAAGTGGACGAAGGCCCTTGGTGTGAGCCTGTAATTCTTCGCCATGCGGGGGCTTGCCCGGCACAGGCCGTGCGGGCAAAATTTCGCAGCTGTAACAGACGGAGCCCCACCCATGTTGATCGTCACACCCCGCGCCGAGGCGGCGGCTCGAAGCCGCAAGATCCAGGTCAACGGGCGGGAGTACACCATCGACGAGTATGTGGGCTCCGCCCCGAAGAAGGGCATGTATGTCGCCGGCAACGAAGCCAATGACGACGGCCGTCCGCAGGGCTTCCTCGTCCACCAGCCGGCGAACGCGATCACGCCGGCCCATTTCCACGAGCCAAACCAGTTCCAAGTGTTCGTCGCGGGGCGGGGGCGTATGGGCGCCGCTCCAGCGGCGCCGCTCACAGTGCAGTATGCGAACGGCCACACACCTTATGGGCCGATCGTGGCCGGGGAAGAGGGCGTCCAGTACTTCACGCTCCGCCAGCGCTGGGACCCGGGGGCGAAGTACCTGCCCGCCTCCAAGGACCTGCTCCGCAAGGGCAACCAGCGGACGCGGCTCAAGGGCGGCATCGCGGTGGGCGAGGAGGCCGAGCGGGTCGCGCGCGTCGCCCCCGAGGTCGAGACGATCATGAAGGAGGAGGCCGATGGTCTCGCCGCGTGGATCTGGCGGCTCGGGCCATCCGCAGAGTCTGTGCTGCCCGATCCCGGCAAGTGCGGCGGGCAATACCTGATCGTGGCCGCCGGCACGATGATGTCGGGCGGGACGGCCCTCGACCGGCTGTCGACCGTTTACGTGACACCCGAGGAGGCCGCCTTCACCGCGAAGGCCGGTCCGGATGGCCTCGACCTCCTCGTTCTCCAGTTCCCCCGCCTGGGTGAGACCCTGTCCGGCGGTGCGAGCCGCGTGTGACGGGGTAGCTCAGACGCAGGTTGGGTTAGCGCGGCCGAGGTCGGCGAATGTGCTTCGCTGACTGCGTGCCGCGCGTAACCCAGCGTCGCAGGGCCGAGGTTGGGTCTGTCGGGTTACGCCGGTATCGGCGCTTCGGCCGGAGCCGTGATGCCGTGGCCGGATTACCCAGCCGACGAACACCGTTCCCCGCGCAACCCGACCTAAGCGACCTGTTGCTCGTCCTACTTCCTCCTCCGCCAGGCGCTCATCTGGTCGGCGGAGGTCTTGAAGTGGAGGACGACGGGCCGGTCCTTGATCGAGAAGCCGCGCGCAACGGCTGCCGCCACGTCTTTCTCGTCCGTCACCGTGATGCCTTCGGCGCCGAACGACTTGGCCCACATGGAAAAGTCGGGGTTGGTGAGCTGCGTGGCGCTCTTGTAGGGGCGGCCTGGATAGCGCACCTCGTGATGCATGCCGATGGTGCCGTACATGCTGTTGTCGGAGATGACGAGGATGGGGTTGACGCCGTACTGGCGCGCCGTTGCGATCTCGTTGCCGGTCATCAGTGCGCCGCCGTCGCCGACGAAGGCCACGATCTGCCGGGCGGGATGACGCATGCCGCCCGCCACGGCCATCGGCATGCCGGCTCCCATCGCGCCGACCACCGAGGCGAGAAACGTCTGGCCCGGCTTGAAGCCGATGTAGCGGTGGATGAAGCTGGAGAAATTGCCGGCATCCGACGTGACGATCGCGTCGGGCGCCAAGTGCTTGCCGATCTCACACACGACCTGGGCGAAGTTGATGCCGTCGGTGGTCGGCTCCCACTCCGGCGCCATCAGCTTGCGATGGATGGCGTTGAGGCCGGCTACCCAGCCTTTGCGCTTCTCCGCATCCTTGGGCGCGCCCTTCTTGAGCAATCCTCGTATGACCGCTTGCGGATCCGACACGATGCCGAGATCAGGGCGCCAGACGCGGCCGACTTCATTCGGGTCGGGCCACACGTGGACCAGCGGAAGCTGCGGCTGCGGCGCAGTTGGGAAGGTGTACGATTGGCTCACCGAGTCGGTAATGCGCTCGCCCAGCGCCACGATCAGGTCGGCCTTCTTCATTTCGTCGAGCAACGGCTTTGGCACACGAATGCCCATGTAGCCGCCGTAGTTCGGATGGTTTGCATCGAAGTGGCAGGGCCGTCGATGAGTCGGCGAGACCGGGAGCATCCAGCTTTCGGCGAGCTGCTGTAACTCGTCCGTCACGCCCTCGCCGATCAGCGCGCCGCCGACCCAGACGAGCGGACGCTCAGCCTTGGCCAGCATCTCGGCGAGGCGGTCGAGATCCTCGGGCCGCGGGCCCGGATAGACGCGCGGACGCGGTTGATCGACGGGGAAATCGGCCGGCTCGTCGAAAATGTCCTCGGGCAGCACCACGGCCACGGGACCCGGCGTGCCGGATTCCGCAATATGAAAGGCGCGGGCGATCGCTTCCGAAGCCATGACGGGCTCGTTGACGTCGATCACGGCCTTGGTCACGTCGGCGAGGAGCTTGTGGTAGTTCTGCTCCTGCAGGGCGAGGCGGCCGAAGTCCTTGCGCTCGACCTGGCCGACCAGCATCACCAGCGGTGTCGCGTCGTGAAAGGCCGTGTGCAGCGCCACCATGGCGTTCGACAAGCCCGGGCCGCGCGAGACCACGGCCACGCCCGCCCGGTCGCGCAGGCGGCCATCCGCGACAGCCATGAACGCGGCGCCGCCCTCGTGTCGGCAGACGGCGAGCCGGATCGAGTTCATGTCGCTGATGGCATCGGTAAGGCCTAGGTAGCTCTCGCCCGGCACGCAGTAGACGAGATCGACGTCGTGCGCTTTGAGGCTTTCCGCCAACAGGCGGGCGACGGTCTGGGCCATGGAGGCGATCCTCAGGTGGGTTGGGGTGGTGGCATGAGCGCTGGAATGCCACAATGCTAGGCAGGCTTTGGCCGCCGTGCCAAGTCCTGGTGGGCAATGGCCCAGGGGTAGGGGAGTTTGTCTGCAACGCGCGGGAGGTCGCCCTCGAGCGCGGTGGCAAACGAGGTAGCAGGGTCGGCGTTTCGGGGGAAGCGGATGGTATCGTCGGAACTGCAGGGGCCAGCGCGGCGCGCTGGGCGGGGGCGGTCACTTCTGGAACCCACCGTCTGGCTAGGTCTCGCTTTGGCTCTCCTGCTCTGTGCCGCGGGGTCGGCAGCCGCACAGATCGCGGGCAAGGCCGAGGCGGCCCCACCGCCGCTCCGTATCGCGGTCTTCGTCTCGTCGCGAACCGACCGGTGCTACGATCCGGGCGATGTGGCGGCGGTGACGGCGCTGGCGAGGGCCGAGGAGGCGAGTGTCAACGAGGCGGGCGGTATTGCTGGCCGTCCGCTCCAGATCCGCATCTTCGACGACGCGCGCGATGCGGATCGCGCGGTCAGCAATGTCGGTGCCGCGCTCGATGACCCCGACACCTTGGCGATGGTGGGCCTCTACGGCTCCGACCGGGCCAAGGCCGTGTTCGATGCCCTCGGCAAGCAGATCGGCGAGCGGCGCATTCCGTTCCTGTCGAGTATTTCGGTCAACGACATCTTCTCGGCCTACCCCAACGTCTTCACGACGCAGCCCACCCAGGACGATGAGCGCGTCCCCGTCACGGTTGCATTCATCAGGCATCTGGGCTTCGAGCGACCCGCCTTCGTCGGCACGACGCAGACCTTTAGCCGCGCATTGGGGGATGGTCTGAAGCGCGCTTTGCAGGATCGCCCGCTGGCGGCCGACCACCGGTTGCGTGGGGCAAACGGCACGCTCGCGCCGAATGAGGTCGCGCAGGCGGTGGCCGACCTCAAGGAGAAGAACCCGGACGTACTGGCGCTGGGCTTCGGCGGCGACCGGGCGGCGCTCTTCCTCGCCGAGCTGATCAAGAGCGGCGTCACGCCGGCGATTTTCATGACCGGACGCCTCGAGACCCTGCCGCCCGAGCTGACCGCGAGCTACCCGAACGCGCTCTATCAACTTGCATGGGACCGCCTCCCCGAAGCCGATAGCGACCGCCTCCGCTCCCGGATGGCCAAGGATCCGCCCGAGAAATGGGTTTTCGAGGGTCGCAAGGTTCCCGGCGCAGCCGGTTGGGCGACCGGAAAGTGCGAGCGTCGCGATGTGCCATCGGGTCCCGAACCCCTCACCAGTGCCAATTTGCGCGCAGTCGGCATCGGATCGATCACGGCGGATATGATCGCCATGGTCTCCAAGCTTGCTGGGCGGGCCAAGGCCGGCACGGATGTTGCGGCCTTGAGGCGGCGCATCGTCGAAACCATCACGTCCGAGTACGCCGCCGGACGTGGCGCCTTCAAGGGTACCTTCGACAACTGGTCATTCAATCCCGTGACCCGCGCCGCGGCACGCACCCCCTTCGTCGTCATTCTCCCGCGGGGATTGGGCCGTACCCAGCTCGCACCGGTACAGTTCGTGCGCATCCGCGACGGCTCGCTGCGAAAGATCGAGACCCTCTACCTCGATGTCGACCTGGTGAAGGCCCACCATATCGAGGACAACGAGAAAACGTTCTTCGCCGAGTTCTATCTGTCGATGCGGAACGGCCCGAGCACCGGGATCGACTCGCTGGAATTCACCAACGCCTACCTCGATCCACGGACAAACGGCCGCCAAGTCTCGATCGAGCGCCTGCACGATGGTGGTGAAAGCAACGTCTATCCGAGCGGCATGAAGGTCTACAAGGTCGCTGGCCGCTTCGTCTTCGAGCCCGAGCTCTCCAGCTATCCTTTCGATACCCAGCGCTTCTCGATCGATATCCAGCCGAAACGCGGCGACGCACCCTTCATCGTCCAGCCTCCGCCGCTGAGTCTGCGCGACAAGAGCGTGCAGACCGATGGCTGGGAGCAGAAGGTGCAGTACGTCAGCTACGACGAGGATTTCATCCCCCTCATCGACGCCTACACACACGTTCCGAGCGTCGTGCCCTTCTACAAGGCGAGCTTCGTCTGGCGCATGAAGCGTGAAACGACGGACTACTACCTGCGCGTGGTCGTCCCGCTCGCATTCATCCTGATCGTCGCATACCTGTCGATCTTCATCCCGATCTCGCACTTCGAAGCAATCGTCACGATCCAGGTCACGGCGCTGCTTTCGGCCGTCGCGCTCTACCTATCGCTGCCGAAGCTCGATTCCGACACGGCGACCGTTTCGGACCGCATCTTCGTCTTCAATTACATGATGGTGAGCTTGATGATCGTCATCTCCATCATGCGGATGACCCGACCGATCGCGTCGCGGGCCTGGTTGCGAGGGTCCCTGTGGACGCTCCATGTCGTGGGCGTGCCCCTGGTCGTCGGCGCCGTAACGTGGCTCGTCTATCTGGTGAGCATGATCGGCGTCAGCGGCGTCGAAGCCTGGTGGAACGCCATCGTAAGATAAGAGGCCGGAGTCCGCGGGTTGGGCTCCGCGGATCGCCTCGCCGGCTGTTGATGCGGCTCAGAATGGATTCCATGTCGGGCGCGCTGTGAAGCGGACGTACCCGATATTCGCCCCGAGGCGCACGCCGAGGCCCGATCGGATCGGCGCCATGACCACCTTGCCATCGGTCAGCACTGTCATCCCGACGCCACCGACGAGATAGGCCGAGCCATCGACCCCGGAATAGCCCGAGAAAATGTCGATGGCGTTCGCGAGATTATAGACGAGAAAAAGCGTCTTCGAGCCGGAAGCGCCGAAATCGTAGCCGATCGAAGGACCGTGCCAGTAGACGGTGCGCTTGCTCCCGTCCCGCAAGAAGAGGGTGCCCTTGCCGTACCTGAGGCCGGCGATGAACGCTCCCCCGCCCTCATTGCCGAGCACATACGCCGTCGGGCGCCCGAGCGTGGAGAAGGCGTGCTCCATCACGTTCGCCAACCCGCCCGAGATGGTGCCGAAGAAGCCACGGCTCGCCTCCCGGATCTCGTCCCGCGAGAACCCCTGGCTGGGTTCCTGGGTCACGGGGGGCAGCTCCGCGTGCGCCACCGGCGGTGTTCCGAGGGCCCGCCCGCCCGGGGGCGCGGGCGGCACGGGAGGAGGTGCCGGCGCTCTCTCGCTGGTCTCCGTGGTCCAGGCGGTCTTCGGATGTGGAGCCGGCTTGGCGGGGGGAGGGGGCGGGGAGGGGAGAGCAGCTCCCGATGGAGAGCGGTGCGTTTCGTCCGGTGCCTTGTTGACCTGCCGCGCCGAGCCAGGTGCAGGCGGAGGTGTCGCGTCGGCTCGCCGAAGTGGCGCTTCCGGCTTGGGCACGGGCGGCTTATCTGGCGCCGGTTTCGGACCGTTCGCCGAGGGGGCGGACGCCGGCCGTCTCGCTTGCGGCAACTGGGCCTGTGGCGCCGGAGAAGGTGTCGCCGTCCCCGTCTTGGCGGGACCCGCATCGGCTGTCGCCTGCTCGATGCGGCTCAGGATGTATTGCGCCTTCGCCTTTATCGTCGCCTGCAGCTCGAGCGATGTCGCCTCGAGCTCCGTCAGGCTCGAGCAGTCCGGATCTCCCGATCCGCCCCCTTCGCTGAGCTCGTCGATCCGCGCCAGCAGCGTCGCAACTTTCGAGTCGAAGTCAGCCGTCCGCGTATCCGACATGGCGGCCGACGCCTTCTCGTCGCCTTCCGGACCGTCCCAGCCCCTTTTTTCCTTGAGTTTCCGAAGAGCAGACAAAATCCGTGGCTGGGTTTCGGCTGTGATGACGCGGAGCCGTGCGCCGGCCTCGTCGACGACGCGGCGCAGGGTCTCGCGAGTGCACGTTTCGGCGCTTGCGGAAGCGAAGCCCACCGCGGAGGAAAGCGCGATCGCTAGCGCGACAAGGAGCGGCGATCTGGGCATCGGATTCCCCCAACTGACCCACGACGGGACGCCGGACCTGGGTAGCGGGATTGCATCCGGTCGTCAAATACCGGCCCGAACCGGATTCATCGCGCGCGCTGTCGGCTCGACCGTGCCCCGTGATTGCGGTTGTCCGCTGCACGGGCCTTCCCCTTGAGGCGCCCCTTCGCCAGCGCGATCCATCGGCGGCAACTCGCGAGACCACGACTGCAGCGCACGTTGATTGCGGGGCGCGCAGCTCCCCGCCGCCCGAGCCGGGACGGATCGGCCTTGACCCCCGCGCTGGCGAGTGCGGCCGCGGAGAGATTGCGCTTGGACCAGTCAACGAGCTCGCTTGTGGTCATTCCCGCCATGAAGGGGTTGGCCTGGACCACCTGAGTTCCAAGCACCCGGACGGCAGGTGTGGAGGGGTGAGCCTTGAGGACGCGCACCGCGCCCGAGGGTCCTACGAGAAAGGCAAGTCGCAGGTTGGGGAAGTTCGCTTCCACTCCCTCGGTCGCTAGGTGGGCTGCGTTGTCTCGTGTGAAGGCTTCGGCGGCGCGGCGCGCGAACGCGCGGTTCGTCCGTAGCTTCAGGACCTGTGCTGGCGGCAACTTCCCCGTCTCGTCGTCGAAGTGGCGCCGCGTCACCTCGAGAAACGTGCTTTCCAGGAACTGGAACGGCCCCACTGCTGTCGAGCGTGGATTGCTCACATCGTTCCGACCACCCGATTCCGCCATCATCAGCCGGTCGAGAAAAAGTGCCATTGCTGCGCTCTCGGCCGGCTCCGCTGCGCGGGGCGACTGATCGGACCCTGACCTTACCGGGTCGGCTGACGTACCGCTGGCATCTCGGCCCGCTTCGGGCTTGGCACCGCTCTCGGCCTGCGCCGCCATGGCCATCCAGAACATCAGGGCCAGTGCGCACCAGGCGTGGCCCGAAGCCAGCTTCGCGAAGCGGATGATGGGTCGTGCAACGATCGATTGGAACTGATCTGGCATCGGGATGCGCCTTCTTGAGGCACGCCGCGGCGCGCGATTTCAGAGCCTTATGGGGAGGGTCCGCAAGCACATATAGCGGCTGGCTGCGGTCCATCCGAGCCGGCAGCACGCCCAGGCTGCTCCGGATGAGGTCCTGGCTTCACTTTTCGACGGTACCCAGTTGCCCTCGCCCCCAATCCTCCAGCGCCCGCCGAAATATCGAGGGCAGATCGTCCCGGAGGCTCCAAACTTGACTATTTGCTGTATCAAGGCGGCTGACGATCCGGTTCATCTGGCCGTCTGCCTCATCGAAACGGCGGGCTGTTTCGCTCTTCAAGGCAATCAACTCGGCGTGCACGGCGCGAAATTGCGCTGCCAATGTATTGACCACCCCTTCGAGATCCTCGACCCGGCGCTTCAGGTGCAGCAACTCAGCCTCTAAATTCATGCTTCGTCTCCAGACCACCGCTCAGAGTGGACCGAACGAAGAGGACCCTCGTCGGCGATCCTCATCGTTCTGCTATAGGTCAGGGAGATATGGCAACACGCTTCCGCCCGGATAATAGGGTGAATGGTGAAAAGAGGTTTGCGGAATGTCATGGGGCGGCCGTATGGAGGCTCATGCAATACGGGCGCAGCGAACTCCGCGAAGGTGCTCGCTGCCGGCATAGGTCCCGGGAGGCGAGAGCGGTCAGCCGATAACGCCGAGACTGCAAGCCGCCTGGAGTGCGCTGCGTCAACCTGGGCGCGACGTGCCGCGTGCCCGCAAGGCTTCATTCGCCTGCAGGGCCTTGTCGAGCGCGACGAGATCATCGGGAAGCGGCATCCCGAAAGCCTTCAGTTCCTGCAACTTGGCGTGGATCTGAAGAGCCAGCTCATGCGCGTCCCGAGGCTCGTTCTGCATCTCGGTGAGCAGAATCCCGATCTCGGTCTTCAGGCGTTCGAAGGCCATGGCGTCATCTCCTTGCCGGCGTTGAGCCACTGGAGGGAGATTACATCGTTTTCTCGGTATCCGCTGCCTTGAAACGCAAAGCCCGTTGCCAAGCCGGATGCTCCCTGAGCGCAGACCTAGTGTTGCGACTGGCCCGTTGCCATGGCGTGTCCTCTGACGAGCTCGTCCGCGAGCAGCGCGTGCACTCTCGCACCGAAGGGACGCGGCAGCATGGCTGCGATTCGCGCACCCTCGCGCTGAGCGGTCAAAGCGGCCGTCGAGAGCGATTGAGAGGTCTTTATTCGTTGCACGGCGATTTCGAGCTGGCCTGCGAGGATGAGCCTGGCCTCGCCTCGAACGGGCGTACCGAGGCGCGCTTCGAGCCGATCGAGAACGACGGCGCCGTCGACCACCTTCGCGGGTAGTCCGCGACGAGAGCTGAACAACCAATCAAACGCAGGCATATGCAAGCTCCGCTTGGCCCCCTTGAGCGAATCAGCACGTCGAGTGCGTGAAGGCTGTAGCGCCTGAGCAACGTCAGTTAGCTGATATCATCGAAGGGCCGCGCTGAGGCTGCCTGAGACAGCTCGAGCTTGTGGATAAACGTGCCCGCCGGAGGACGTGGCTGCCCCGGACGCGGCGGTCCGCCCCGTCAGCGGCCTTTGAAGACCGGATCTCTTTTAGCCGCGAAGGCGGCGACACCTTCCTTGTAGTCCTCACTCGCGATGGCTTGATCCATCACCTGATGAATGGCTTCCCCGCGTTCTTCGGTCTGGTTGCGCGCAATAGCCTCCAGAACGACCTTCGCACCCCTTACGGTGAGCGGTGCCGAGGCGCGCATGGAGCCGGCAAGGGCCAGCGCCGCGGTGAGCGCTTCGCCGGACGACGCGAGATGGGTCACCATTCCGAGACGGTGCGCCTCGGCGGCGTCGTAGCGGCGGCCTGTGAACAGGACCTCCTTCGCAGCCGCAAGCCCGACTGCGTCATAGAGCGCCCGCGTCTCGACCACGCCGTAGACGTTGGAGAGCCGCGCGGCCGGAATCGCGAAGTAGGCAGACGCATCCCCGACACGGAAGTCGCACGACAGGGCGAGCGCGACACCGCCTCCGAAGCACGGCCCGGAAATGGCTGCGATAGTGGGCTTCGCGCAAGCTCCGATCGCCAGATGCAAGCCGTCGACGGTTGCCTCGTAGTCACGTCCGTCCGCGACCGTGGCACGAACGGCGGCAAACTCGGAAATGTCTGCGCCGGCGCAGAAGGCCCCACCGGCCCCCGTCAGCACAATGGCACGCACGTCCGGTAAATCCGACAACTCGACGAAAAGGCGGCGAAGCTCGCGCCACATGGCCCGGGTGAGCGCGTTCCGTCGATTGGCCCGGTTGATCGTGATGATCGCAATGGTGTCGTCGCGCAGCTCGAGGAGAATATCGGATGGTGCCAGGGGCGTTGGTTGGGGCATGGCGGTCTCCTTCGATCGGCTGGCACAAGACGGGCGAAACGGTGGTCTACAAGATGAGACTAGCGAAGAAGCGGATCACCACGAACGTCATGAAGAACCCGAAGGCGAGTTCGAGCCGTCGTTTCGAAAGCCCGTGCGACACCTTGGCTCCAAGCGGGGCTGCGACGAGCCCTGTCGGAATGGCGAGCGCCGCACCGAGCAGGCTCACGTAACCGATCGTGCCCGGCGGGACCCCTGCGGTGCCCCATCCGGCCCACATGAAGCCGACCAGTCCCGGGATCGCAATGAGCGGCCCGAACCCCGACGATGTGGCAACCGCCTGGTGCAGGGTGCGTCCATAGAGCGTCATGAGAATGACGACGTAGGCACCGCCGCCGATGCTCATCAGCGTCGAGATGGCTCCGAGCGCGACCCCGTAGGCCTCGACGACATAGCTGTCCGGAATGTCGGGACCGAGCCGCCAGTCGTCGCGTCCGAGAAACATGCGGACCGCGAGGAAGGAGCCCATGACCACCCAGACCCACTTCAGCACGCTGCCGCCTGAGTTGCGCGCGACGAGCGAGCCGATGACCACGCCGATGATCACTGGAACGGCCATGCGCTTGACGAAGCTGAGGTCGGCGATCCCACGCGCGCGGTGCGCCAGGAACGAGCGCAGGGTGGTTGGCGCGATAATGGCGAGCGAGGTCCCCGTCGCGAGGTGCATCCGGACGGCCTCGTCCACACCCATCCAACGAAACGCCTCGTAGAGCGTGATGACCACCACGGCCCCGCCCCCGATCCCCAGCAAACCAGCGAGGAAGCCGGACAGGAACCCGGCCGCCGCAAGCGCCGCGGCCGTCAGCGCCAGCGCCGGCAAGTCCAGAGCGAACATCGAGCAGTATCCTTGGGAAATGGGGCGGGTCACCCCGGGCCCGGCAACGCACACGCCCGCGGGAGGCCGGCGACCACGTCACGCTCACCGGTCGCGCCGCATCTGACCGGGCCGCGGGGTCGGCGTCAACGGCCCTGGCGTCTTGGTCGATTGATTGGGCTCAATTCGCTCCCTACGGAGCGAAGCCATGGTGACCACCGTCAAGCCTAGACGGGACGGAACCGATACATGAACCATCGCCATCGCAAGGTGTTGCATGCCCTTTTCGCACACCCGATCAGTGCCAATATCGATTTCAAGGACGTTGTCCACGTCCTCGAGGAGCTCGGCGCAGCCGTCGACAACAAATCCGGAAACCGGATCGGCGTCTCTTTGAACGGCCACACGGCCGCCTTCACACACGCGCAGCATAGCCTCCCGAAGGACGAGGTCGTGCAGATCCGCAAGTTCCTCGAGTCCTGTGGCATTGACCCTGCCGCCTATCCGGACTAACCGCGAGCAGGATCGTTACGTCGAGGGGAAGACTCGGTCATGAGCGCCTGTCATAAGCGGAGAAGGTCTCTACGTGCGGCGCTCGTGCCCACGCTCGCCTGCGTGGCTGGCGCGGCGATGGCCATGTCCGCCGCCATCGCCCAGCAGAGCACGCCGCCAACCGGTCCTGCGCCGAAGACCACTCCAAAGGCGGGCATCGACTACTGGCAGCCCGACTGGATGGTACGCGAGTTGTGGGGCCCGGGTCGGATGCCGAAAGGCATGATGACGCGGTTGCTTCGCCACACGACCTACATGAGCTACGGCGTGCCGGCGGAATATGATGGCGCGCGATCGACCGTGACCCCGAGTCCTGAGACGACCGCGGCTGGCGCGAAGATCTACGGGCAGCAGTGCGCCGGCTGCCACGGCAAGGATGGTCTCGGCGACGGCGATGCGGAGAATGCGCTCTCCCCGTCGCCGGCTCTTCTGGCCTACATGATCCGCCGCCCGATCTCGGTGGACGAGTATCTCTTGTGGTCCATTTCGGATGGAGGTGCCCAGTTCCAGTCCCAGATGCCAGCTTTCAAGGAAAAGCTGTCGCGCGACCAGATCTGGCAGGTGATCGCTTACATGCGGGCGGGGTTCCCTCATGTGAGCGCCGACGGAAAGTCGGTGCCCCCGGCGAAAGCGAAGTGAGGCTTCATTGCGGTGGCGCGCCTGGCTTGGATATCGGTTGCCTGTAGCGCCGGCGCATTTCCGTGCAAGGATCTGGTCGCTGGACCCCGGGCGTAACCACCACGAAATCGGCGATGGCTTTGCCGTCGCTTCCGCGCGCGATGTAGTCGACCGGGCGCAGCCGATCGCGGTCTTGCTCCACGGACACGACGATCAGGCTCGCCTTCAAGGGCGCCATCCGCCCGAGGTGCCACGGCACGCCCCGATCGCGGCGCACATGTCCGTTGCCGGCAAGCAGAATACCGCCCTCGAAAGTCTTCCCGGCATCGGCGAGCCTCTGCGCCATCAGGGCGTCCCGGTAGCGCTGGGCCTCCGCGATCGGACCAATTGCCTTTTGCGGGAGGACGCCGCAATGCGAGCCCTCGATCTCTGCCAGGAGCTCCTTCGTCGCGCCGGCTGGAAGGGCGACCGAAAGCCCGAGCCGGTCCTGCTCGTCTGCCGGGAGTGACGCGATCCCGTCTCTGGCGACGGCCCGTATGTCCTCACGGCGGGCATTGCCGGACAGAATTGGCAGCTCCGCATCGAGGGCCGCCTCGAATAGGGGCCGGAACAGCTCGGCACTCGGCCAGCCGGACTGCTCCCAGTCGAGCGCCTTGAACAGATGGTCCACCGTGCGCGCCGAGACCCGGTCCATGGCTCGGAACGCTGCTATTGCAATATCCTGATCGGCGCGGATGTGCTCGAAGACGAGTCCGGGAAGCCGCCGCCCCGACGACAGCCGCTGCGCCACGAGGCCGAGCAGGACTTGGCTGCGGATCCGGTGATGCGCCGGATTGTCGTGCACCTCGCCCAGCAGGACGAAGTCGGCCTTCGCGGCCGCCGCTACGATCGTCTCGACCGCATTCTTGGCGTCGAGCGCCCTCGCGGCCCCATCCCGCCGACCTGTTGTCACCAGGGCACAAATATCAGGATCGTCACCGGGCCGAAGTACCTCTTCGCAGAGGCTCCGGGCAACCGCTGTCATCCCGGAGACAGGGAGCAGCAACTCCGCCAGAAAGAATATCGAGGCGATAGCGAGAAGGCGCCCCACTCCGGTCGGCATGGCTGCTCCTCATGCAGGCAACCCGAAAGGCGACCGCCGCGGCAGCGCCCCGATCAGCGCTCGGCCAGCGCTGGCAAACCCTTCTGCTCACGCATCAGGTTGACGAAGCGTGTGAACAGATAATGGCTGTCTTCAGGCCCCGGCGAAGCCTCCGGATGGTACTGCACCGAGAACACCGGCTTGCCCCTTATCCTGAGCCCGCAGTTCGACCCGTCGAACAGCGAGACGTGCGTCTCCTCGGCATCTGCGGGCAGCGTGTCGCGATCCACCGCGAACCCGTGGTTCATCGATGTGATCTCGACCTTGTCAGTCGTGAAGTCTTTCACGGGATGGTTGGCGCCGTGATGGCCCTGCGCCATCTTCATGGTCCGCGCGCCGATCGCGAGCCCCAGCATCTGGTGGCCAAGGCAGATGCCGAATGTCGGCAGGCCGGATGCGACCAGCTTGCGAATTTCGGGCACGGCATATTCCCCGGTTGCGGCCGGATCTCCAGGGCCGTTCGACAGGAAGATGCCGTCTGGTTTGCGCGCGAGGATGTCCTCTGCCTTTGTCGTCGCCGGAACAACCGTGATCCGGCAGCCCGCCGTTGCGAGGCAGCGCAGGATGTTGCGCTTTAGCCCGTAATCTATGGCAACGACATGCAACTCGGGCGCGGTCTGGCGCTGGTAGCCTTTCCCCCAGGCCCAGCGCATCTCGTCCCACGTGTAGGCCTGACCGCTCGTCACTTCGGGCACCAAGTCGAGCCCGACGAGCCCCGGCCAAGCCTTGGCGTCGGCCTTCAGCTTCTCGAGATCGAAGGTGCCGGAAGGCTCGTGCGCGATCACTCCGTTCGGCATCCCGGTCTCCCGGATGAGCGCCGTGAGAGCCCGCGTGTCGACTCCGGCGATAGCGATGATGCCGCGCGCCTTGAGCCAGGCATCGAGATGGCTGTCCGTCCGCCAGTTGGAAGGGTCCGTCACGCCAGCCCGGAGCACAGCCCCGCGCACCCCCGAACGCGATGCCAGATTGGATGTCTCCGTGTCCTCGTTATTCGTGCCGACATTGCCGATGTGAGGAAACGTGAAGACGATGATCTGCCCCGCGTAGGAAGGGTCGGTCAGGATTTCCTGGTAGCCGGTGATGGCGGTGTTGAAGCACACTTCGCCGACGGCCGAGCCGGTCGCCCCCAATCCAGCCCCCTCGATGACGGAGCCGTCGGCCAGGACCAGCCGCGCGGTGGAAGGAGCCTCGGCCCACGCGCTCGAGGCAGAAATCGTCTTGGTTTCGGGCATCGGATGTCTCCCGTCGGGCTGGCACTCGCCACCCGATCGCGGCCGGTCGATTTTGGCGCGGAACCTATGCGAACGGCCTCCGAGGGTCAAACGCCGATGGGGACGGCTCGTCAAGCCGGCTTGCCCGTTGGAGGGAAGGGCACCAAGTTAGCTCCAACTTCGATGTTTGGAGGCAACCATGCTGCGCCAGCGCCTGACCGAGGACATGAAGACCGCGTTGAAGGCGGGCGAGAAGGAGCGCCTAGGCGTCATTCGCCTGATGATCTCGGCGATGAAGAGCGCCGACATGGAACCCGGCGTCAAGGGTGAGATCGACGATGCCGGTATTATCGCGGTGCTCACGCGCATGGTGAAGCAGCGGCGCGATTCGATCGAGCAGTACAACGCCGGTGGACGCCCCGAGCTGGCAGCCAAGGAGGCGGCCGAGATCGCCGTGATCGAGGCCTACCTGCCGCGCATGATGTCCGAGGCCGAGACCCGCGATGTGATCGCCAGGCTCATCGCCGAAACGGGTGCCGCGGGGCCCAAGGACATGGGCAAAGTCATGGGAGCGTTGAAGACCGGCTTCGCCGGGCAGATCGACATGGGAAAGGCGAGCGGCCTCGTCAAAGAGATGCTCGCCAAGTGATGGGCGCAAGGTGAAACGCCGGCGGTGCGCCCCGCTGGCGCCTCACGGCACTACGATCTGACGGACCGTACCCCCGTCGGCGAGCCTGTCGAAGCCCTCGTTGATCTGATCGAGCGACAGCCGCTCGCTCATCAGCCGGTCGACCGGCAGGAAGCCCTGCTGATAGAGCGAGATGAAGCGCGGAATGTCGCGCGCGGGAACGCAGCTTCCGACGTAGCTCCCCTTCAGCGTGCGCTCCTCGGCAACGAGGTTGACGGCCGGCAATGCAAAGCTATGGGTGGGGTGCGGCAGACTACCTGTGACAGTCGTTCCCCCCCGTCGCGTGATCTTGTAGGCGAGTTCCAGCGCCTTCACCGATGACGCCATCTCGAAGGCGAAATCGACACCGCCGCCCGTGAGATCGCGCACCGCCTCGGCGCAGTTGGGATCGCGCGCGTTCAGCGCGTGCGTCGCGCCGAGCTGCTTGGCGAGCGCGAGCTTCTCGTCGAGCATGTCGATCGCAACGATGGTCCGCGCACCGGAGAGGCGGGCTGCCAGCATCGACATCAGGCCGACGCCGCCTAGGCCGACGACCGCCGCACTCGAGCCGGCCGGCATTTTCGCCGTGTTGATGACGGCGCCGGCCCCCGTGATCACCGCGCAGCCGAAAAGGGCCGCTTCCTCGAACGGTAAGGCCTTGTCGATCTTGATGGCGCTTTCCCGCGCTACGACCGCATATTCCGCGAAGGCGGACACCCCGAGATGGTGATTGATCGCCGTTCCGTCCTTGGTGAGCCGGCTGGCCCCGGTCAGCAGCGTTCCCGCGCCGTTCGCCTTGGCGCCGGGCTCGCACAGTGCCGGCCTCCCTTCCGCGCAGGGAATGCAATGCCCGCAGCTCGGCACAAAGACGAGAATGACGTGGTCGCCGACGGCAAGATCCTTGATGCCGCTCCCGACCTCAACGACCTCGCCGGCCGCCTCGTGCCCAAGCGCCATCGGCATCTGGCGCGGCCGATCGCCATTGATCGTGGACAGATCGGAGTGGCAGAGACCAGCCGCCCGAACCCGCACCATGATCTCACCCGGACCTGGCGGTGCGAGATCCAACTCCTCGATCACCAGAGGCTTCGATCGGGCGTAGGGGCGTGGCTTCTCCATCTCGTAGAGAACGGCGGCGCGCGTCTTCAAGCGGCTCTCCAGATCATGTTCGATGTCTCCTCAAGCAGGCGCGAGCCCGCGCGCCTAGGCTATAGGCCGCCCGAGCCTGTGTCCAACCGCGGTCGGGCCTGCTAGGAAGGCCGACACTCCCAGCCGCCGCGCCACGCGGTGAAAGAGCCGAAAGCGATACCCTTCATGATTGATGGAGTACGTTCCTTCGTGATGGACGTCCCGCCGGTCGGGCTGCTGGCCCTCATTCTTTTCGCAACGCTCGTCTTGTTTATTTGGGGACGGTGGCGGCACGACCTGGTGGCTGGTGCCGCCCTGGCTGCCTCGGTGCTCCTAGGCGTTGTCCAATCGAGCGACGCCTTCGCCGGTTTCTCCGATCCCGCCGTCATCACCGTGGTTCTGGTCCTGGTGCTGAGCGCGGCCATCCGGGAATCGGGAGTGCTGGAGCGGGTCATCGCCTTGGCCGGGCCGATTATGGGCACGCCAGCACTCCTCGTGATCACGCTGACAGGCCTGACGGCATTGCTCTCGGGGTTCATGAACAACGTGGGAGCGCTGGCGATCGTCATGCCGGCCGCCATCGTGGCCGCTGGCAAGATGGGACAGCCTCCCTCGATCGTGCTCATGCCGATCGCCTTCGGGTCGCTGCTCGGCGGCCTCGTGACCCTGATCGGGACCCCGCCCAATCTCCTGATTGCTGCGGTCCGGCGCGAGATGACGGGCGAGCCCTTCGGCATGTTCGACTTTGCCCCGGTCGGCCTCGCCATCGCGGCCGTGGGCATCGTCTATCTGACCTTCGCCTGGCGGCTGCTCCCCGCCGATCGGCAGGGAACGCCGCTTCCTGGCGCCCGCTTCAAGATCGAGGATTTCGTCACCGAGGCGAAGATCGCGAAGGGCTCGCCTCTGGTTGGCGCCAGTGTCCGCGAGCTGGAGGCCGAGGGCGAGATCTCGCTGCTCGCCGTCATCCGGGGCGACGTCCGGCGCCTGATCCCCTGGAGCACAATGAAGCTCCAACAGGGAGACGTGCTCGTCATGGAAGGCGGCACCGCTGCCCTGAAGCGCGTCGTGGATCAGAAGAAGCTCGAGCTGGTCGGTGCCAAGGATACCGACGAGGAGCTTCTGACCTCGGAAGGTTTCGGCATCGCCGAGGTGGTCGTCATGCCGAGCTCGCCTCTGATCGGGCGCTCCGCGCTCGACATCGGCTTGCGGCGCTACGGCGTCAACCTGCTGGCTATGAGCCGGCAGGGCAAGCGCACGACCAGCCGTCTGAAACACGTCCGTTTCGAAGCCGGTGACGTCCTCGTCCTGCAGGGCAAGCTCGACGAGATGAGCGTTACGCAGGAGGAGCTTGGTTGCCTGCCACTCGCCGAGCGCAAAATCTCGCTCGGGAGACCTGTTCGAGCTTCGCTCCCCGCACTCATCATGGTCGCCGCCGTTTTGCTGGCAACTCTCGGCGTCTTGTCGCTGCCCGTCGCATTCCTGGTCGCCGTGGTCGTGCTCGGGATGTTGCGCGTGATGCCCCTGAACGACATGTACGCGGCTGTCGACTGGCCGGTTGTCGTGCTGCTCGCGGCGCTGATCCCCGTCACCGGCGCCCTCGAGAAGACGGGAGGCACCGAGCTGATCGCCTCCGCGATCGTAAGTGCGTCGGAAGGGTGGTCGCCGAGCGCTGCGGTGGCATTCTTCCTGGTTGCAACGCTCGCCATCACCCCGATCCTCAACAATGCGGCGACGGTCCTGTTGATGGGACCGATCGCCGCCGGTTATGCCCGGAAATCCGGGCTCAACGTCGATCCGTTCCTGATTGCGGTAGCCATTGGTGCGAGCTGCGATTTCTTGACTCCCTTCGGGCACCAGTCGAATACGCTGGTCTATGGTCCGGGAGGCTATCGCTTCGGCGACTATGCCCGCCTCGGCCTGCCGCTCACGCTCATCGTCATCGCCGTCGGCGTGCCAATGATCCTGCTCGTGTGGCCGATGCACAAATGAGGGTCACCGGATGATCCCGACCTCCTCCATGACGAAGGTCTTGATCGATCCGAGGTAGCGAGCCCCGTTGTCGGTCACCCGCTTCATGGCGGCGCTCGAAGACGCCTTTTGCAGCGATGCCATGTCGTCGTACCAGAGCTCGGCGATGGCGTCGCACTGGACCTCGGGCGTGGGCACGTCGGGGCGGGTCGGCTCGGCCAGCGGAAATGACAGGACGTAGCGTCGAACCTCGGGAACGGAATGCACCATAGGCGCGTGCTCCTCGAGCCAGACCTTGCGAAAAGCCTCGACCGTCATGCCGGGCTTTCTGGTGAGAAGCGAAAGGCTCTTGATCATCGAGAAGCTCCATGGCGGCCCAAGTAGATGCGCCGGCAGTACCGCCAAGCCGCCTGCCAAGAGACGTTAGGAACAGGCGATCCGATGGGCAAGGCCCATCCCGAGGCCCGGCAGGCAAGCTCCAACGGCTGGCGGCGTCGGCAACAGAACCGGTCCTCGCAGCGTTTGGCTCATCGAGGCCTCGACGGCTGCCAGTGCCTAGAGCCGTGACGGCCCACGCGGCGAATGGAGCGCGGCGAAGCCTCTAAATCGCCGCCTGTACACCGTGCTGCGGCCGCGATGATGCTACAGGAACGCTGATATAGGTTATAAGGCGGTCGCCGGAGGCGGCGGGTAGGACGAAGGAGCAGAAGGGCGCGAGCGATGACGACCTTCAAATGGGTGGCGCGGACACGCATCATTGCCAATTTGGCGCTGGGCGCCCTGCTGATCGTATGGCCGAGGTTACCCTTCGAATGGCTCGGCGAGACACCGCCACAACCAGAGTGGATCGTCGGTGTCGTCGGCGTGGCGCTCATTTACGGTGCCCTCGCCCACGTCGCCTCGGCGATAGCTCCAGGGATGGCAATGTCGAGCAACCTTTTCGTTCTGCTCGGCCCCATCCTGCCGATAGCGATGCTCATGTGGCTCGGTCTCGCCGTTCCGAGCCGCGCCGCCCTGATGCTTGCGCTCTATGAGACGGTATTCGTGCTTCTGCTCGGACGGACGTTCCAGCGCGACTGGCTGGGCGATCTCGCCACCAAACCTTGATCCTGGACCCGCTTCCGACCGGCCGTAGGGCGCCGCGAAGGCTGCAACGGCGCTGTCGGCCAGTGTTGCCGCCAAGCGGCATTAACGGCCCATGCGAAGCCATCCCATATAGTGGGGCGGCCCTCGGCACACCGCCGGGCCCGGAGCCAGTGCCCCTATGGTCGAGCATCATTCCGACGAGCCGCCGCAACGCCGCCGCGGGCTTTCCGCCTCGTCCATCCGACGCGGCACCGTCGCCCGACTCGCCATCCGCTCGATCCGTCTGGCGCGCCATATCGCTTGGCAGTTTGTCGAGATCCTGCTGGCTGCCGTCATCTTGTTCGAGGAATGGGGTTGGCGCCCGCTTTCAGCCGCCATCGCGGCACTTTCCAAGTTTGCGCCGGTGGCGCGGCTCGAGACGTGGGTGCGAACCCTGTCGCCTTGGCCGGCGCTTCTCGTCTTTCTGCTGCCTTCGGGGCTCTTCCTGCCCCTGAAGCTGTTGTCCCTCTGGCTGATCGGTGCGGGCCATCTATTCCTCGCAGCCCTGCTTTTTGCCTTCGCGAAAGTTGCCGGCACGGCCCTCTACGCCCGCATCTTCCAGCTTACCCAGCCGCGGCTGATGGAGCTCCGCTGGTTCGCGCGCGCCTACAACTCGTTCATGCCTTGGAAGGACGCGTTGATCGAGAAAGCCCGGGCGACGAAGGCCTGGCACGCCGCCCATGCATTGAAGGTGAGAGTGCGCACCGCGGCCCGAGCAGCGTGGCAACGCGCGAAACCCATCGCGCTCGCAGGTTTGGCCCGCGTTCGCGAGGCGCTGGGCAGATGAGCGCGCCGCACCTTTAGGCCGAGAGGAACTCCTCCCTGCGGTAACCCTGCAGATAGAGAAGCGCCGTCAGATCGCCGTGCGTGATCCCGGCGTCGGCCTCGGCTGCGACGACCGGCTTGGCACGAAACGCGACACCGAGCCCGGCCGCCCCGATCATCGCGAGATCGTTGGCACCGTCGCCGACCGCGAGAGTAAGCGCGGCATCGAGCTTGCGGGCGCCCGCGAACTCGTTGAGCGCCGCCAGTTTCGCCTCGCGCCCGAGGATCGGCTCGAGCACGCGCCCGCTGAGGTGCCCGTCCGTGAATTCGAGGACGTTGGCGCGGTTGATGTCGAACCCCACCGCCGCTGCAACGCGGCTCGTGAAGAAGGTGAAGCCCCCCGAGACGAGAGCCGTGTACGCGCCGTTCGAGCGCATGGTTTGCACCAGTGTCCGCGCACCGGGGGTCAGTGAGATGCGATCTTCGAAAATCGCATGGAGATCGGCCTCGGTAAGCCCCTTGAGCAACGCCATCCGCTCGCGCAAGGCTCCCTCGAAGTCGAGTTCGCCCCGCATCGCGCGCTCCGTAATGGCGGCGATGCGCGACTTTATCCCGAGCACGTCGCCCATCTCGTCGATGCATTCCTGCCCGATGATGGTCGAATCCATATCGGCGATGAGCAGCCTTTTGCGCCGCGTCGCGAGGTCCGCGGGAACAAGGTTCACATCGATCGGACGATCTCCCAGGGCGGCCCTGACGCGCTCGACCAGCCTGCTGCCCTCCGCCAGTCCTTCGCTTCGGGCAAGCTGGGCTTCCCACGCGTCCCCCGGCCCAAGCCGTACTTCGTCGAGGACGGTCTCACCTTGCAGCGCGCCCCGGGCGCTGAGAATCTCGGTCTCTCCAATCACCCCCGCACCGGGCGCGGCGGTCAGGACCAGGGCAAAGGCCAGGCTGTCGCTCATGGGAGTCGTCTCGCTGGGGTGAGGAGGTCATCGACCGGCGGGTGATAGGTCAGGCCAGGGGCCCCCGCAAGTCTGGGCGTAGCCGTTGGCTGGCCCGGCTCTCGCCCGGACAGGATCGTCAACCATCTCGGGTGTGGGGGAGCTTTCGCTCTTCCTCCGGGTCCGCTAGAACCCGCGCCATCAGCCGACAACGGGAGCGAAGCACCATGACCGCCATCGTCGACATCCAGGGCCGCGAGATCCTCGATTCGAGGGGCAATCCGACGGTGGAAGTCGATGTCGTCCTCGAGGACGGATCGAAGGGCAGGGCGGGCGTTCCCTCCGGCGCTTCCACTGGCGCGCACGAGGCAGTCGAGCTGCGCGACGGCGACAAGGAGCGCTACCTCGGCAAAGGCGTGCTGAAGGCGGTTGAAGCGGTCAACGGCGAGATCTTCGACACTCTTGCAGGCATGGACGCCGAGGATCAGCGCGGTATCGACGACGTGCTGATCAAGCTCGACGGGACCCCGAACAAGGGCCGGCTCGGTGCTAATGCGATCCTCGGCGTCTCACTCGCGACAGCCAAGGCTGCCGCTGAAGCCCGCGGGTTGCCCCTCTATCGCTATGTCGGCGGCACCCAGGCACACGTCCTTCCCGTGCCCATGATGAACATCGTCAACGGGGGCGCCCATGCCGACAACCCGATCGACATCCAGGAATTCATGATCATGCCGGTCGGCGCGGCGACCTGCAGCGATGCGATCCGGATGGGGTCGGAGATCTTCAACACATTGAAAAAGGGGCTCGCCGCGGCGGGTCATGCAACCAACGTCGGTGACGAGGGCGGCTTCGCGCCCAACCTGAAGTCGGCCGACGAGGCGCTGGGCTTCATTATGACGTCGATCGAGAAGGCCGGTTACAAACCCGGCGACGACGTCGTGCTCGCCCTGGATTGTGCGGCGACAGAGTTCTTCAAGGACGGCAAGTACGCGATGGAGGGCGAGGGCAAGACGCTCGCGCCGGAGGACATGGCCCGCTATCTCGGCGACCTCGTGGGCCGCTATCCCATCGTCTCGATCGAGGACGGCATGTCCGAGGACGACTGGACCGGCTGGAAGGCGCTCACGGAGCTGATCGGCGACAAGTGCCAGCTCGTGGGCGACGATCTCTTCGTCACCAATACAAGCCGCCTCGCGCGCGGCATCCGCGAGGGCACGGCGAACTCGATCCTGGTCAAGGTCAACCAGATCGGCTCACTGACGGAAACGCTCGCCGCCGTCGAGATGGCCCACCGTGCCAGATATACCGCCGTCATGTCGCACCGTTCGGGCGAGACCGAAGACTCGACGATTGCGGATCTCGCCGTCGCCACCAACTGCGGGCAAATCAAGACCGGCTCGCTCTCCCGCTCGGATCGCCTCGCCAAGTACAACCAGCTCATCCGGATCGAGGAGGAATTGGGCGACGTGGCCCGGTTCGCCGGCCGCTCGATCCTCCGAGGCGGTGCCTCGGCCTGACAGGGCTGCAACCGGGCATCGAAATCCCATACAACCTGCCCTGCGGCCCCGCACATCATCGGGCTTCAACGCGCGGAGCGAGCTGACCGGCCTTCGTAGCCCAAGGCCGCTCGAGGCTCCGCTCGAAGCCATCTTTTTGATCGTCGCTTTACTACCATTTTACCATCCGCCCCTATTCTTTCCCTTGTCGCTTCTCGATGCGTCAAGCGACACCCTGTTTCGCGTAGCGTGCTCGAGTAGTTCCGATGTTGATGCAACGGCCATCACTGGTTTTGCTCTTGTGCTGTTGCCTGACGAGCTACTTCGGCTACCATGCCGTACACGGCAATCACGGCCTCGAGGCCCGAAACGCGCTGCACGAGCGAGCAGAACTGCTGGCTCGTGAGCTTCGGGTTCTCGAGGCCGAACGTCTTCGGCTGGATCGCGAGGTCGAGCTTCTGAGCCCGAAGCATCCCGACCCCGATTTCATCCAGGAGTTGGCGCGGGCCGAACTGGGCTATGCCCGCCCGAACGAGCTTATTCTTCTAGAGCGCGATCCCCGCGTGGCAGCCCTCCGCTGATCCCGTATTTCCTCGTGCTGCCCGCCGCTTAACGGCCGGGCCTCATTGTGCCGTCTGTCCTCTAGCCCGTGCCCAGCCGCTCGTGTAGGGTTTCTCCGTTCGTCTGGGTCGCGGATGCGACCCGTCCCGCAAGGAGGAACCATGGCGCCGACCGGCACTGAGGGCACATCGCCTCGGGCAATAGCCCGCCCCTTCGAGACCCCGCCGGCCTTCACGCGCCAGGAGGAGTTACACGCCTACCGCGAGATGCTGCTCATCCGCCGCTTCGAGGAGCGGGCCGGCCAGCTGTACGGCATGGGCTTCATCGGTGGGTTCTGTCATCTGTACATCGGCCAGGAGGCCGTCGTCGTCGGACTGCAGATGGCCGCGAAAGAGGGTGACCAGGTCATCACGACCTATCGCGATCACGGCCACATGCTGGCGACCGGCATGGACCCGAAGGGCGTGATGGCTGAGCTTACGGGCCGCCGCGGGGGCTACTCCAGGGGCAAGGGCGGCTCCATGCACATGTTCTCGAAGGAGAAGAACTTCTACGGTGGTCACGGCATCGTCGGCGCCTCGGTCCCGCTCGGTGCCGGTTTGGCTTTCGCCAACGTTTATCGCGGCAACGACAACGTCTGCTGGTGCTACTTCGGCGATGGCGCCGCCAATCAGGGCCAGGTCTACGAGACCTTCAACATGGCCAAACTCTGGCATTTGCCCGTCATCTTCGTCATCGAGAACAATCGCTACGCCATGGGGACGGCCATCGAGCGGGCTGCTGCCACGACCAATTTCTCTCACCGCGGCGCCTCGTTCGATATCCCGGGCGAGCAGGTCGACGGCATGGACGTCCGCGCATGCCGAGCCGCGGGCCGAAAGGTGGCCGAGCACGCGCGATCCGGCAAAGGCCCTTACATCCTCGAGATGCTCACCTACCGCTATCGCGGCCACTCTATGTCGGATCCCGCCAAGTACCGGACCCGCGAGGAGGTCGAGAAGGTTCGCGAGCAGCAGGACCCGATCGAGCGCGTGAGGAAGCGGCTGTTGGACGGCAACCTCGTCTCCGAGGACGAGTTGAAAGCCATCGACGCCGAGATCCGCAAGGTTGTGACGCAAGCCGCTGAATTCGCCCAGAACGACCCCGAGCCCGATCCGAGCGAGCTCTGGACGGACGTGCTGGTGCCGGCCGGGGCGTGAGCGTGTGAACTCATGATGTCGATCAGGCCGAGCATTGTCGCAGGATTGTTAGAGCTGGCTGCGTTGGGGTTGCTGGCTGCAGCGATTGTTTTGGTCTACGTCTCATGACCGCCCGCGCCAGAAAGCCCGCCACCTACGCCGACATCGAGGCGCTGCCACCCCACCTCGTGGGAGAGATCCTGTTTGGAACTCTCGTCACACGTCCGCGCCCTGTTCATCGCAATGGCATCGCGACCACTTCGCTAGGCGACGAGTTGGTGGGCCCATTTCAGAAGGGAAGAGGCGGCGGACCGGCGGGATGGCTCTTCATCATCGAGCCCGAGATGCATCTGGGGCCTCATGCTGTCGTTCCAGACATTGCGGGACGGCGGCCAGAGCGCCTAGATGGCGGAGCTGCCGGAGGGGCCTTCATCGAGGTTGCACCGGACTGGGCTTGCGAGGTGCTCTCCCCCTCGACCGAGCGCTACGATCGCGGCGACAAGCGTCGCATCAAAGCACACTTCGGCATGCAACATCTTTGGCATCTGGACCCACGCGCCCACACGCTCGAGGTCTTCCGCCTGCAGGAGCAGGACTGGCTCCTGACGCACACCTTCGTCGAAACGGAGAACGTCTGCGCGCCGCCGTTCGATGCCAATACCTTCTCCCTCGGCCTTCTCTGGCCGTTCGATCCTCCCGCCGAGCCATCCGCTCCCGCGCCCGCAACCTGACGGACCCGAGCCCCAATGCCCACGCAAATCCTGATGCCCGCGCTCTCGCCGACCATGGAGGAGGGCAAGCTCGCCAAATGGCTGATCAAACCGGGCAGCCACATCAAGCCTGGCGACGTCATCGCCGAGATCGAGACCGACAAAGCGACCATGGAGGTCGAGGCGGTCGACGAAGGCGAGATCATGGAGCTTCTGGTGGCGGAGGGCACGGAGAAGGTCCCCGTCAACACGCCGATCGCTACGGTCCGCGGCGAGGGGGAGGCGGCGGACGCGACGGCGCAACCGGCACCGGCACCGGCGGCCCGCCCCAATGGCGAGGCAACGCCGGCTGCGCGGCAGGCCTCCCCGCCGCCAGCGCGACCGGAGCCGCACGTGCATCACGCACCGCCGCCGCAAAAGGAGCCGGACTACGCCGGCGAGACCATCAGCCAGACCATGCGCGAGGCACTCCGCGACGCGATGGCGGAAGAGATGCGCCGCGACAAAGACGTGTTCCTGATGGGCGAGGAGGTCGCTCAGTACCAGGGCGCCTACAAGGTCTCCCAGGGATTGCTCGAGGAGTTCGGCGCCAAGCGCGTGATCGATACACCCATCACCGAGCAGGGTTTTGCGGGCATCGGAGTCGGCGCGGCGATGGCGGGGCTGAAGCCAATCGTGGAATTCATGACCTGGAACTTCGCCATGCAGGCGATCGACCAGATCATCAACTCCGCGGCCAAGACGCTCTACATGTCGGGCGGCCAGATGGGCTCACCGATCGTATTCCGGGGCCCCAACGGCGCTGCGGCCCGCGTCGCCGCCCAGCATTCGCAATGCTACTCGTCTTGGTATGCCCACATCCCGGGCCTCAAGGTCGTGGCGCCATCGAACCCGGCTGATGCGAAGGGGCTTCTGAAAAGCGCGATCCGCGATCCGAACCCAGTGCTCGTGCTCGAGAACGAGATCCTCTACGGCGCATCGGGACACGTGCCGAAGGACACAGAGTGGCTGGTACCGATCGGCAAGGCGCGCGTCGTCCGCGAAGGCCAGCACTGCACCGTCGTCTCGTTCGCCCGCGGTATGACCTATGCGCTCTCCGCGGCCGAGACGCTTGCTGGCGAGGGCATCGAGTGCGAAGTCATCGATCTGCGCTCCCTGCGCCCCATCGATTGGGAGACGATCCTCGGGTCGGTGCGCAAGACCAATCGCATTGTGACAGTCGAGGAGGCTTGGCCGGTCTGCTCCGTCGGCTCCGAGATCTGTGCGCAAGCGGCGATCCAGGCTTTTGACTATCTCGATGCGCCGCCGGCCAAGGTGACTGGCGCCGACGTGCCGATGCCTTATGCGGCCAACCTCGAGAAGCTGGCCTTGCCGTCCGTCGAGCAGGTGGTCGAAGCCGTCAAGCGCGCGTGCTACGCCTGACCCACGACGCCGGGCCGGATGGATGGCCTGTCGCGCGGAGGGCAATGGAAGTCGGAGCGGGGAGATGTCCGAGGCTGAGCTCACGCAACAGATATTCAATGCGATCGACTCGGTGCTGACAGTGTTCTCGGTCTTTTTCACGCTCGTCTCGGGCTACCTGGCAGCGCTGTACCTGTTCTTGGCTCACGCGCCCGTTGCCCTCAGGCTCGTTGCGTTTTCGCTCCTGTCGACCGGCCTCGCGTTCCTTGGGGGCGTGGCGATGACGGTGCAGAACATCCAGAACGGCCTGTTCACAGCGTGGGCGAAATTGCCGGCGCCGACGATATCGGTCACGCAGTTGAGAAACCCGATTGCAATTGCGGCGGTGCTCGACAACGGCTGGTCGTTGCAGGAGGCAGGCGTTGCCATCGGGTGGGGCGTGGCAATTTGTGTCTACGTTGCTCTCGCCTACCTGACCTTCGCCTATCGCTGGCCGGACGGCCCCGCCAGTATCGAGAGCGGTGCACCGCGATGGAGTTGACCGTCCTGCACCGCGTAATCCACCGCAGGCCCGCCGCGAGCAAGAGGAGGTGACCAATGCGCCGTCCACGACCTCAACGCCGGTCCGTCTCGGTCAAGCTTTCAGCCGACGGCGGCCTTATCGAGGTGCGCGCCAACGACAAGGTCCTGGGTGAGGTGGCACGCCTTCAGAGCGAATCCGACCAGGCCATGTCGGGCGGGTTCTCGCACCGGCCGGCCTACGCCGACTACGCTCCCTTGTTCCTGCAACTGGCCCGCGCTCTCGACGCGGGCAACGCCGAGGAGGCCGCAGGGGTGCGCGACCGCCTCGAGACCCAGGGCGTCGAGGTGTGGCATACATCGCACGAGATGCGCATCGACCGCCCCCAGTCACTTGTGATCAAGGATGGAAAGGCCCGCTTCGCCCCGAATGACGCCTTCATTATGATGCGCACCGGGGGTCTATGATCAGCCGACTCCCATCGAGACATGGACGACGGCCGCTTTTGCCGCCAAATTCTGACCTCTGCCCGCTTCAGCGCAAGCTGAACGACATCGTTCCTGCATCCCTGAAGGTTCCTTCCCGATGCCGACCAATATCCTGATGCCCGCACTCTCGCCCACCATGGAGGAGGGCAAGCTCGCCAAGTGGCTCGTCGCGGTCGGCCAGCAGGTCAAGGCGGGCGATATCATTGCCGAGATCGAGACCGACAAGGCGACGATGGAGGTCGAAGCCGTCGATGAAGGCACCATTGGCGAGCTTCTGGTCGCCGAGGGCACCGAGAAGGTCGCTGTCAATACGCCCATCGCGATCCTGTTGGGCGAGGGCGAGGAGGCGGGTGCAAAGCAAGCCCCTGCCGCCGCGCCTGCTCCCAAGCCCCAGGCCGCGACACCGCCTAAGCCCCAGCAATCCACTGCTGCGGCACAGTCGGCCGCGCCCTCGGCCCCATCTGCCGGCGTCTCGCAGCCGTCGCCGAAGGGGAATGGGCACGCGACGGGCACTCGCGTGTTCGCATCCCCTCTTGCTCGCCGTCTTGCCGGCGAGAAGGGTATTGATCTCTCGCGACTGACCGGCTCCGGCCCTCATGGACGCATCGTCCAGCGCGATATCGAGCGCGCCGCACGAAGCGCGAGCGCCTCCCCCGCATCACCGCCCTCACGCGGCCTCGTGCCCCAGCCTTCGGGAGCGCCTCCCCTCGCCCAGGGGGCAGGCCAGACCGCCATTGCCGCGATGCCTGACGACAAGATCCTCGCGCTCTATGAGAAGGGCACCTACGAGACCGTCCCGCATGACGGCATGCGCCGCGTTATCGCCCAGCGTCTGACCCAATCCAAGCAGACGGTCCCCCACTTCTACCTGAGCCTGGACTGCGTCCTCGATAGCCTGTTGGCGGCGCGTGAGCGCATCAACGCCGCGGCCCCGAAAGAGGGCCCCAAGGCCTACAAGCTTTCGGTCAACGACTTCGTCATCAAGGCGTTGGCCCTCGCCTTGCAGCAGGTCCCGGCAGCCAATGCAACGTGGACCGAGGCGGGCATGCTCCGCCACCGCCACTCCGACGTCGGCGTTGCGGTCGCCATCGAGAATGGCCTCTTCACGCCCGTCATTCGTCACGCCGAGCTGAAGACCCTCGGCGAGATCTCGAACGAGATGAAGGATCTTGCGGCTCGCGCGCGCAACCGGCGTCTTGCGCCGCACGAGTATCAAGGCGGCACCACATCGATCTCCAACCTCGGCATGTATGGCATCAAGGCCTTCGATGCCGTCATCAATCCGCCTCACGCGACGATCCTCGCGGTCGGCGCCGGTGAGAAGCGGCCGGTCGTCGTGGGCAATGAGGTGCGGGTAGCCACTATGATGAGCTGCACGCTGTCGTGCGACCATCGCGTGGTCGACGGCGCCGTGGGTGCCGAGCTGTTGAACGCCTTCCGCTCGTTCATCGAGGATCCGGTCCGCATGCTCGTCTAGGCTCGGGCGCCCGGCGCGTGTGAGGAATGTGCGCACCCCACGAGAGGGATGCGCCGAACGGCGAGTGCGTGGCCCATGAGCCACATGCGGCACCTTTCGTTGGTGCTCGGCTGGTGCTGCGTCCGAAGCTGGGGCTAAGTCGGGGCTGCCGCTTGCCCGCCCCTGGGTCCATGCCTACCAAGCGTGACGATTGCAGACGAATCGGGGCAGTCGCAAGCTTGAGGGGGATGCCGCGATGAAGCGGGCGATGACCATCACACTTGCCATGAGCGCGACCCTCGCGCTGGGCGCTTGTGCAAACGATGCGTTTCTGGGCCTGGCTCCGGCGCAGCCAACCTCGGCCCTGCCGGCCAAGCAGGTCAAGCCTGCGATTGACCCGGCTTGTCCCGCACTGGCCACCAGGATCGAAGAGCTCCGCCGCGGCGGCGTCGTCGATCGCGCCGAAGCGGCCGCCAAAGGCAAAGGCGCCAGCGTGAAGGTGAAGCGCGTCTCGCTCGCCCAGCTGGCGGAGCTCGACAAGGCCAACGCCGAGTTCCAGGCCAAGTGCTCGACCTTGTCGAAGGCCGCGAGCGCTGCACCGGTGAAGAAAGCGGAGGCGGCGCCCGTGACGAGTGAGGACAAGGCCGAGGCCGTCATTGCCAAGGCGAAGGCCGCCGCAACGGCGAAGCAATAGTCGCGGCCACTTGCGAGATCGGATCAGACACGTTGGCGGGTGCAAGGCGGCAGCAGCCTGACGATTGTGGCCATCCGGCCCCGCCCTTTGCAAGAAGTGCAGCTTGTCTTGATTTCGCCACGACGTGCCGCAGCAACGCGGGTTGATCCCGATCATGTGGTGTGTTTTGTGGGCGCCGAGCAATCATCGGATTCGGGGAGAATGATCGTGGAGCAGAACCTACGGTCACTTCGTGCGTGTGCCGCCATTGGACTCGTCGCGCTGCTTGGGGGCTGTGCGGCCGAAGGTGCCGCCGGCGGCGATCCCGGGGCCCGTCCGCTGCCGGCCGGCATGAGCTGCCAGTCAGTGCGCCAAGAGCTCAAGTCGCTCGACGCGCGAGGCGTCCCTGCGAAGGTGGAGGCGGTCAACTCGGGTCGCAACGTTTCATCGAGCGATCGCGCGGCCGCAGAACGCTACAACACGCTGCTCAACTACTACTTGGGCGGGCGCTGCCACGTCTGAGCGCGTCCCGGCTGCGCTTTGCCAGACTTTCGCTTGAGCGCGCCCTGCGGCTAGGCACAATCTATCGGCTCCAACCTTGCGGTTGGGGCCGTTTTCGTTGCAGACCTGCATGATGGGCGATCTTAGCCTGGCGCTACAACCGATTGAGGATACCGCGACATGTCCGACACCGCCTTCGATGTCATCGTGATCGGCTCTGGTCCCGGCGGATACGTCACGGCAATTCGGTCCGCCCAGCTCGGATTCAAGACGGCCATCGTCGAGCGCGAGCATCTGGGTGGCATCTGCCTCAACTGGGGCTGCATCCCGACGAAGGCGCTCCTGCGCTCGGCCGAAGCCTTCCACATGGCCACCCACGCCAAGGATTACGGCCTTGTGCTCGAAGGTACGGTTCGCCCCGATCCGGCAGCCATCGTGAAGCGTTCCCGGGGGGTCTCGACCCAGCTCAACGGCGGTGTCGGCTTTCTGCTGCGCAAGAACAAGGTAACGGTTCTCTGGGGCGAGGCGGTGATCGACAAGCCAGGCCAGCTCACGGTGCGCGAGACGACGAAGATAGCCATGCAACCACAGGTGCCTCCCCCAAAAGGGACGGGAGGACCAGGGACGTACCAAGCCAAGCACATCATCGTCGCGACCGGCGCTCGCCCCCGCGTTCTCCCAGGGCTCGAGCCCGACGGCAAGCAAGTGTGGACCTACTTCGAGGCCATGGTGCCGCCAGCCATCCCGCGCTCGCTGCTCGTCGTCGGCTCCGGCGCCATCGGCATCGAGTTCGCCTCCTTCTACCGGACACTCGGTGCCGAGGTGACGGTGGTCGAGGTGCTGCCGCAGATTCTCCCCGTCGAGGACGCCGAGATCGCGGGATTGGCGCGGAAGCGCTTCGAGAAGCAGGGGATGAAGATCCTGACCGGCGCGAAGGTGACCGGTCTCGAGAAGAAGCCGGACGCAGTCATTGCGACCATTGTCGACGAGAAAGGCCAACAGTCACGTATCGAGGTGGAGCGGGTTATTTCTGCCGTCGGCGTGGTTGGCAACGTCGAAGGCCTCGGGCTCGAAAAGGCCGGCGTGAAGATGGAGCGCGGCACCATCGTCACCGATGGCCTTGGCCGCACGAGCGTCGCCGGAATCTATGCCATCGGCGACGTCGCAGGGCCGCCCATGCTGGCCCACAAGGCCGAGCACGAAGGCGTCGTATGCGTCGAGGCCATCAAGGGGCTGCCCGCACACGCCCTCGACAAGGCGAAAATCCCCGGCTGCACCTACTGCAATCCGCAGATCGCGAGCGTCGGGCTGACCGAGGCCAAGGCCAAGGAGCAGGGCCGCGACGTCCGCGTCGGGCGCTTTCCCTTCCAGGGCAACGGCAAGGCGATTGCGCTTGGCGAGCCCGAAGGCCTTGTGAAAACCATCTTCGACAAGAAGACCGGCCAGCTTCTGGGCGCGCACATGATCGGCGCCGAAGTGACGGAGCTGATCCAGGGCTTCGTCGTCGCCATGAACCTTGAGACGACCGAGGAAGAGCTGATGCACGCCGTGTTCCCGCATCCGACCCTCTCCGAGATGATGCACGAGAGCGTGCTCGACGCCTACGGCCGCGTCATTCACATGTGAGCCGCTTCTGCCCCTGCAATGCGCCGTCCGCCGGCGCAACGACCGACCAGCCGGATTTGGAGGACCTACGTGGAATCGCGACCCAAGCTCTTCACGCCGATCACGCTGCGATCGGTGACGCTTCCGAACCGTATCGTTCTCTCGCCCCTCTGCATGTACCAGGCGAAGGACGGCCTCGCGAATGCGTTCCATTTCTCGCACCTGACCGCATTCGCGCGTGGTCGCGTGGGCCTCGTCTTCACAGAGGCGACCGCCGTGGAACCGGAGGGCCGCATAAGCCACGGCTGCTGCGGCATCTGGAATGACGCGCAGGTCGAAGCCTACAAGCCCATCGCGAGGGCGATCGAGGAGTTGGGCGCCGTGCCCGCCATTCAGATCGCTCACGCCGGACGCAAAGCCTCGGCCCGGACGCCGTGGCAAGGCAGCGCCGCACTCGACCAGAGCGACGCGGCAGGCGGCACGCCTCCCTGGCAGACCGTAGGCCCCTTCGCAGAGGCCGTGAATGCCTCCTGGCCGACACCCCAGGCGATGACCGAAGGCGACATCTCAGCGATGGTCGCAAAGTTCGCTGACGCGACCCGCCGCTCGCTGAAGGCCGGCTTCAAGGTGCTCGAGATCCACGGCGCTCACGGCTACCTGATCCATTCGTTTCTCTCGCCACTCGCAAACAAGCGCAACGATGCCTATGGCGGCGACCGGGCGGGCCGCATGCGGTTCGGCCTGGAGGTCGCGCAAGCCGTCCGTGACGCCTGGCCGAAGGAGCTGCCGCTCTTCATGCGCATCTCCGCCATCGACGGGCCGGCTGGCGGTTGGAGCCTTGACGATTCGGTCGTTTTTGCTCGCGAGCTGAAGGCGCGCGGGGTCGACGTGGTCGATTGCTCGGCCGGCGGCATCGCAGGCCCGCCATCGTTCCGTGCGAGCGATTCCGGTCAACCCTTCAAGGACCGCGGCGACCGTGCGCCCGGCTTCCAGGTGCCCTACGCCGACCGCATCCGCCGGGAAGCCGAGATCGCCACCATGGCCGTCGGCGTCATCGTCTCCGGCCCCCAGGCCGAGGCGATCCTTCAGGAGGGCAAGGCCGACCTGATCGCCATCGGGAGAGAGCTCATGTACGACCCGTTCTGGCCCTTGCGGGCCGCCGAGCAGATGGGCGTCGATCCGGATTGCAAGATGTGGCCCCTGAGCTACGGCTGGGCCATCGCACGCCGGGCGGCGATCAAGGCCGGCTGGTGAGGCCCGGCTGCTGAGGACCGGCTGCGGAGGCGATGAGTTCGCGTGCCCCTGCGATCCCGGCTTGCGGGCAGCGGGGGGTGCCGCTATAACGCCGTCACATCACGGCAGCCCGACAGGTTTGCCCGTGTCCCGAGCCCGCGAGGCCCAGCCCGCGGGCACTACTGTCCGTGCCCCAACACGGAACTCGCCATTGGCGGAGCGTAGCGCAGCCTGGTAGCGCACTTGCTTCGGGAGCAAGGGGTCGGGGGTTCGAATCCCTCCGCTCCGACCAGCACTTAGCTGGTCCAGACCGCGTCGCATCCCAAGAAATGTCCCAAGAAACGACTACGGACTACCTCCGGCGGCGGCCGATATTGCGCTGGAAGTCCGGCGCATGGTGGCCATAGACGCGCTCAAGCATCTCGATGCTGATCCCGGCCCAACCCGAAACCTCCCACGGCGGCGCTCCGGCCTGCAGTTCCCAAGTGATGGCTGTGTGTCGGAGGATGTGCGGAGTCACGTCTTCTCCAAGTCCCGCCGCCTCGCGGCAACGCGCCCAGGCACGTCGCATCTTCTCCATGCGCTGACCGTGATAGTGGACGACGTGAGTGGCACCCCGCGCTCGATCGAGCCGGTGCCAGCGGCGGAGGTGTGCGAGGAGCCGATCTGAGATCCTGGCGGGAGGCTGGCGTTTCTTGCTGTCCCGCGCCCCGACCGCCCTGCGATGAAGAACGCCGCGCTCCAAGTCCACCCAGCCACCGGCTGTCGAAGGTAGCCATCGCAAGCCGAGAATGGCGCCGTGGCGGCTCGCTGTGTGCAGACCAAGGATCAGGAAGCGGGCGACATGCGGATCGCGCCTCGCGGCCCACAGGAAGCGTGCGGCCTCGCTACGAGTTAGCCACCTCTCACGGGGGGCTGCTCGGTCGGGGAGCGAGACGGCCGGCACGGAAGGCAAGGGGCCGTACTGGACGTGGAAGTAGTTGATCGCCGCTCGGAGCGTCTTGAGATCGTGGCGAGCGGTCTGATCAGAGACCTTGCGCGCGACCTTGCGGTTGCGGATGGTCTGCGAGGTCCGCCAAGCCACATAGTCCCGGCATGTCTGGCCTCTTATGTCGGCGAGCGTTTTGCTCCCCCACCATGTAAGGACGGGATCGGCCGTTGCAGCGATAAAGGACGGATTGCGCGTGGTTGGAGCGTGTTCACGCAGATAGACGTTCAAGACGTCCGCTATCGGGATTTGGTGAAGGGAGTCGAGTCTCCGGGCCGGTTCGTGTTTGCTGGCGAGGTAGTCCGCGAGCCACTTTTCAGCGCCTCCAACGTCTTCCGCGCTGCAACCTGTGCTGTGCTCACGTCCGCGGTCGAGCACGACCCACCACTGCTGGTTGTGGCGCTTTCGGAGGTAGAGGCGGGGAGCCTTGGGGCGTCGCGGCATGCCGCTATCATCTCCCGAAGCGCTGATTCTGTGAGGTAGTAGCGACCGGCGACCACGATAGGGCGGAGACGCCCTTTCCGGATCTCGGTTCGCAGAGATGCGCTCTTCACACCGAGAATACCGGCAGCTTCATCGATCGACAGCAGGCGTTCAAGCGTCAACAAGGTGCCTCCCTAAACGTTGACGCGCCCGGCCATTATTGGCCGTCCTCGTCCGACGGGGCAGCATTCCTCGCCTATATTCTTTGCGGACCTCTTCGGGTCTTTCGATTCCGTCTACGCGATTTGCGGTCGCAGGCAAAGTACGCCCTGTGGGTGACCTCCGGCGGCTGTGTATAACTTCGTCAAGGGGGTCGGGGCGTGCGTAGCGTGCACACCAGTCCTTTAAACTGGCAACTCCACGCGGTGTGTCTCGGGCCTCGAAGCCATACTGAAGATACAATCAACAGGTGAAGAAACGGACCGGCCTGCATCGAAATGCTGGGCGGTCGCATGCTTTACTTTGGGCGGACAGAAGCACGGCCGTGTTTTTGTGGACAAATCATTCCGCTGCTTCTGCCGAATCAGAGACGGCGGTGGTGTGGGTTATTGGCAATGAGGAAATGACCATGACCGCCGTCTCAGACCATGTCTATCGCCGCGGCGAGCTCGATCACGACGAGATCGCCGTCAGGCTGATCCTGTGGGTGCTCGACAGGCGTGGTCGTGATTACATCCATGTTAAGGCTTCCGAAGCCAGTGCTCTCTACGAGCAGATGTGCGCAGATCTTCGGTGGGAACCAGAGAGTTGGATTCCTATCGCCAAAGCGCTTCGGAAGCGCTTAGGGACGAAGCCACGCGAGCGCCGCATCATCGATGGGTGGGATGTCCTGAGCTATAGGTTCGATCGGAGCAAGTGCGCCGGCGCAAGTTACAGCACCATGCCGCATTACGATCTACGGACCGAGGGCTGCACTGCCACTGGCGTGGCAATCGCCGGCCACCCCACTGCCAGTGATCATGTCTCAACCTCCAGCGTAAGCGCAAGCGATCCAGAACCCCACCACGACTCGACCAGCCCTCATCCATCCCTCGCTCATCGTGCACTTCAGTTGGTCAGAAGCGGACGATGAGCGGCGTCCCGGGCCTCGAAACTGTAATGCCGATATACACTAGAGGTGCTGACCGCGCCCGGGCTCATCGTGGTGCATCGACGCCGCAAGCGGATCGTCACGGCCCTCGGATGCCGCGCGAGGTGCAAGACACGTCGGTCTACGTCATCACCGCGCCGGCCGAGGAAGCCCGCAAATCGCGCGCCCTCGTGGGGCCCAAATCCTGAGGAAACGCCAGAAAAACCCGTCCCAAGCCTCTTGCGTTGACGCGAATCGTTTTACGGAAACGGTATGCAACGAACGTTTGAACATTACGATCTGAGCGGCAGAACACAGGAGCTGCCGAGCGTCGAGGCCGAGGCCATCCCAGAGACGCCTGATAGACCCGATATCGCCCGGGTTCAGGCCGCCGCAGAAGGTTTCCGTGCGAGTCCCGCGCGGGCCAAGGACCTGCTCTTGCGATTGGCTTGCGCCGATCTGCGTTTTACGGAAGCGCATCTTCGAGTTTTCGGGCTGATCTGCACCTTCTCCTACGCAAAGACGGGACTCTGCTCCCTTACGTATGACGATTTCTGCGACCTCATCCGCTCCGACGACCCCGCAAAGAAGTGGGTTCGGAATGTCTTCGTTGATCTCGCAGCGTGGGGTTACATCGCACACACGGATGCCCGTCGGACAAACGCCGAGGGGAAAAAGGGGATGCACACGGCCGTCGGCTTGGCCGGGTTCGACAGCCTCGATGAACTCCATGCCGCGATCTCAACCGCGACAAAGTTGATACGCGTCCGCGACGAACTGCTAAAGACTTGGAACGCCCGGCCCCGCAAACGTCCCGCAATACGGGACAACGAGAAGGTGTTGGATGTCCCGGAATGCGGGATAACAACGCCCGGGAACGTCCCTACTGGGACGTCGTTGCCGTCACACTCTATTGATAGAGACATTGTAAGTAAAAAAGACACTGTAAGGGCAGAAGAGGGCGCGCGCGCGTCCGCGAACCAAGTCGCGCTCTTGCAGTTTTCTGACAAGGGGATCGTGCCGCCGTGGTTCGAATGGGCGATGAGCAACGGCGTGCCTATCGACCAGTCCTGGATGGCGACAGCGGAAGGCGCTGGCATTCGACCAGACGCTATTCAGCATCTCTCCGGCGAGTTCGTGAATTACTGGCGAATACAACCTAAGAAACTCACGCCTCAAGAGTGGCGGGAGAAGTGGCACCGCAACTGCTATAGCGAGAAGGCACAGAGGCTGGTGGGTCAGCTCGCGCCCTACGGAACCCCCGCCACTTCGCGGCGGACGGGCCAGGACCTGCCAATCTCACCCGAGGCAAAGTGCGAGCACTGGCTGCTCCACGACGAGCTGGGCCGCGAGATGGTGCGGTCCAAGGGATGGGACGGCGCCACGGCGTTCTATTTCGCGAAGGTCGAAATCAAGTTCGAGGACACTGCACAAATCGTCGACTTCGGCTACGGGGCGCGCGTATCTGGTGCCAATGGCAACGAGTTGCTCCGCCTTGTTGAAGGCAGCATTCCGGCCGATGTTCGCGTGGCAGCCAAGGATGTCGCCAAATTGGGAATCAACGGTGCCACCTTCGACACATTGAAAGATCGTCTCATCTTCGAGACGCGTCTCGCGTCGCTGGAGCGACAACACCCGGGGGCGACCAAACTCGTTTGGATGCCTGGCCGGGATCCGCAGTTGGGTTGGGTCGAGCGGGCTCTCCTCGGTGAGAGCAATCACACACTTCGCCTTGATGAAAAGGCGTCGGCCCTCCTGGGCGGAGCGGGACTTTCGGAGATCGAATTACGACAACACCTGGAGGACGATTACAGGGACCAAGTGGTGGCAGGCAATCACCTACTCGATCTGATCGGCCAGTTCGTTGCTCCCGTCGTCGAGGAGAGGCAGAGGCGTGCAGCAGAGTGTCCATGGTATCTGAAACTCGCGTTTCGTGACGGTGAGCCGATCGACGAAACACCGAAGAATTGGGTCGAGTGCGAGCCCATACGGTCCATCATCGATAAGGCCATGACCCGAAATGGTTACAACCCAGAGTTCCGGCATACGACGGAAAACATGCTTTGCGTCTACATACGTGACCACAGGGGGGTCATCCGCGGGCAGGACGTGATTGAATTGGCCACGAAATTAGCGCGCTGAAAGGACACCGGCACCATGTCGCAGGCTTCGTCATCCTACCGGCGATGTCGATTTAATATCGTTGAGCGCCGTGCCCGGGAAGCCGCCGATGTTCATCGGCTGGACGAGCTGGCCTCCGGCGCCAGAGCCTTGGCTCGTCTCGTCACGTCCGCCACCGCCGCGAGGCTCCGTGACCGGCACCTCGACCTAGCGCTGGAGCACGAGATGGCCGCAATGCTGAATCATATAGTCGCGATCTACAACCGCGAGGGTTGCCCGCCGCGGCCAAGCTGAAGGCGTTTCGTGATCTATATACAACGTTTTCCTCTAGATTTGGCTCCCAGCGACCGATTTCTAAGATGGTAGAGCGGGGGTGGGGTAGGCCTATTCGCCGTCAGCGCTCAAATTTGGGTCATTAACGCGTCGTTTGAGCTGGACGAAGGCGACAGTTTGCTTCGGTGCAAAGATGGAGACCGCAAGCGGGAGAGGTAGTTCGACGTGCGCCTCGGCGTCAATGATAGGAGGGCCGGTCTCGCCACACGGGTGTGGAACAGGCGCCAGCCGCCCAGAAACGAGCCAAAGGCTTATGTAGGCCGATCCGTAAAGAGAGCCAACTGGTGGGTCGCTCTGGAGAACACTCGATGGACATCCAAAAGCCGACGACGGTCACGCCTGATGTCTCAACGATCATGCCGAACTGGCTGTCGACAACGGAGGAGAAGCTCTACAATGAATTTCTAACATCCGCCCGTCGTCTCGGCCGGAAAGGGCATCCGGGGATCTACCAGGACATCGCTGACGTTGTCGAATCCGTTGCGGAAGCAAAAGCGCAGGGCCGCTCAGCGATCCGCGAACTTGCAGAGGGGCTGGATTTGGTCAACGCCGCCTTACAGCGCCACCGATTGGCCTTGCGCACATACCAGCGACAGGTCTGCAGGGATTGGGAGTGTTCCTTGGTGACGGCCGTGACTTTCGGCGTCGGTGCGGTCGGAGCCATAATGTTCGCCCTGGCCGTCTGGTCTCCGGTTTTGTACGTCGGGGCCTTCATGGCCATTGTGAGCATAGGCAGTGCACTGCCGGTGGCGATCAGCCTTTTGAGAAGGCCGGTGTTGTAGCCAAAGATCGTCATTCTAACTTTCTTTAACAGGCAAAGCCGCTTCGGGGGCCGCGCACCGACTGATCAACTCGTCGGCCGCTTCGCACCTCGCCTCGTGCGGAAACAGATAGCGCTCAGCGGGAGTCGTTTGCGACCCGCAAATCGCTATTCGATCACGATCGGAAGCAGTGCTCGTCTCCGGGATGGCGAAAAGCTCATGGCAATCTCGACAGGACCGTTGATCAGAGCCGGACGCTCATTACTCGGGTGGACCCAGCAGGACCTGGCAGACGCTGCCGGACTTCATGCGAACTCGGTCGCCTACTGGGAAGGTCAGGACGAGATCCCGACCGGCCTCTATGCCGAGCCTGACGCCTGCCGACGCATTCGAGGTGCTCTGGCGCGCGCCGGCGTGACAATCACGTCAGAGCCTGCACCAGGCGTACAGCTCCATGGAAAAGCAACAAATAAGCCACACGACACGCGCCCGCGCGCGCGCGCATCATGGGGTCTTACGGTTTAAGAGATCTTCCCTGACGAAACTCCGCCTAACACCCTCGGTCCACCGAAAGCGATCCCGCAGAACCTCAAAGCGCGCTGCGGGGCGAAGACGAGATCAGGTCGAGCCTGTCGTCGTCCCGGTCTGGGGCGAGGCGGTCGATGTGTGAACCATGGCGGCGCGAGCACTGGGCCCCGGTCGGACGACGGCCGAAAGAGGATTGCGTTGGCTCAGAAGAAGCGGTGGGCTCGACATCGCAACGTATAGTCGGCGTCATCGATTGGAAGGGAGGTTCGTCATGAAGATCATCAGCGGCGGCCAGACCGGGGTCGATCGAGCTGCACTCGACGTCGCCATCGAGCGGGGCTTGGAATGGGGCGGCTGGTGCCCGCAAGGCGGATGGGCCGAGGATCTGGTCGTTCCGCCCGGCGTGCTCGCCAGGTATCCGAACCTCAAGGAGACGCCCCTTCCAAATCCCCTGCAGCGCACCGAATGGAACGTCCGTGATAGTGACGCGGCACTCATAATCGTGGACGCCAGAGGTATTGTTGCCTCGATCGGGACGCAGCGAGCGAATGAATGGGCACGCAAGCACGGCAAGCCAGAGTTCGTGGCCTCTATTGATGACGAGTCCGCGGCGTCTCGTGCGGCTGCCTGGCTGCAGGCGCAGCAGGCGCGATTTGGTTCGGACATGACGCTCAGCATCGGCGGCCCCCGAGAGAGCGAGGCGCCGGGCATTTACGCGCCTGCAAAGAAGCTGATCGTTGGCATCCTTTCACTTGCAGCCTAACGGACGCTGGGTCGAGCGTCCCGACGCGTTGCCCGCGGCTTTCGGCGGAGCCATTCGGCTGGTTTCCCGATCTCCCTGCCCCGGTTGACACGCACAGGTCGGGCCATATGGCGTCCGGGCAATCCCCGCTCGCGCGGGGGAGACGCTGCCATGGCTCCGGTGAGCGTCGGCCACGTCGGGCAATCCCCGCTCGCGCGGGGGAGACCGAGGCGTACGACGGATCAGTGATCGAGGCGGCGGGCAATCCCCGCTCGCGCGGGGGAGATACGTTGCCGATGCCAATGCTCCCATCTGTATGCGGGCAATCCCCGCTCGCGCGGGGGAGACTTCCCGTATCCGCCACTACCGCCGTAATTGAACGGGCAATCCCCGCTCGCGCGGGGGAGACCGAGACGGCACCACCTTCCGCAACCTGCTGCGCGGGCAATCCCCGCTCGCGCGGGGGAGACGCCGCCCGTGCGCTTAGGGATGGCGCCTGATGCGGGCAATCCCGCTCGCGCGGGGGAGACAGCCAAGGCTCGGAATGGGCATCTTCACGGCGGGCAATCCCGCTCGCGCGGGGGAGACAACGCGATCTGCAATTGCCAATGACGCGACGCCGGGCAATCCCCGCTCGCGCGGGGGAGACTGAGATGCGGTCGGCTTAATTGTGATGCCAAGCGGGCAATCCCCGCTCGCGCGGGGGAGACAGGGCCGCCGGTCATGGGGTCGATCTCGGGGACGGGCAATCCCCGCTCGCGCGGGGGAGACTCTTCCTTGCAAGTGATTGAGACATCGAGCTCTTTTGCGCACCGCCACACCCTACCGATTGATGCGGCGACAGAGCATGAGGCCGCAGCCCCAGGCCTTAGCTGGGCCGAAGCCTTGTCCCAGCCGATCGGCAAAAACCGTGGGATTGGTCACCGTCAGGGTGCCAGAGACGTCAACGATCGAGAACTGGATCACCGGTGCGCCGCGCCGGCGGACCTTAACCTGCTCGTGGTTTTCGACGAGGACGTCGCCCAGCCGGTAGCCACTGCTCTCGCCCATTGCGGTAAGCCACCGTGAGGTTTCCTCTTGGGCGATCTCTTGGCGTCGAGCGCGACGATCATCCAGCGCGAGCTGACCCAGCCGCTCCAGGATGGGGTCGCGCTTTGCAGAGCGGCGACCGTCCCGAGCTCTGCGGATGACCGGGCTCGCCCGGAGTGTGAAGTTCAGCACATCGCCCGCCTCGAAGGCGGGGATGACCCGGCTCTCGTGCTGCCAGATCGGGGAGCTTCCCGGGATACGTTGGCTCAGAACGAACGTAACGTCACCGGCGTCGCGGAACAGAAAGTCGCGACTTCGGTCAGACCCATCTGACATCAACGACCATATTCGGTGGTGCGCCGCCGACGCCCCGCTCTGCTCTTTCACCAGCAGCGGCAATAGAGCTGCGATGCGGGTGTCTTCGACACGAAGACGCGCGCGCGTCAGGTAAAGGGGCATCACCCGGCCTCCGCACTGTGGTCTGTATCGCCGGAGAGCAGGGGCATGACCCACTCCTGCCGCTCGACGAACGTCCGCAAGTCCCCTCTTGTGTGGTGATACCCGTCATGCCGTTGCTCGACCCGGAGAGGCGTCACCCCGGGAGCGCCGACATCGGCTGCGATGATTGGGTGACAGTCGAGATCAAGGCGTAGATCCGCCGCGAGCTGCTCGGGGATTGGCGGGTGAAGCGCGAAGGCCGCGGGGATTGTCGCCGCGTCGACAATCGTCGGTTTCAGCGGCAGCGCGGGGATGCAAGAGCGACGCCCCAGATAGAGAATCCAGTGCGGTCGACGGAGCGCGGCCTGGATCTGATCGAGTGTCCACGGGCAGTCGCCTGTCAGCCATAGGGCAACGGTGTGGAGCGCATCCGTCCGGTATTCCCGGTACGTGATGGTCGTCTGCGTCGGGCCGTCCAACTCGTCCGCCCGTGAGCGGGCCAGCGCGAGATGGGCCCCTTTGCCGACATCGAAGGTATGATAGTCGGTGAGGCTCCGGCCGGTCGCGTCTACGCGAACCGCGAACCCGAGCCCCTCATGAAGAGCAAGATGCTGCTCATGGTCAGAGCGGTCGATCCCGAGCGCGGCCGCGACGAGGCCGAGGGTCGCCGTTCGGGTGGGCCGGTCCCAACTGCTTCGTCTTGATGTGCGAGCACCGTGGTCCCCATAGGCGACCAGCGGCGCGTGCAGTGTGAAGAGAAGAACCTGCATCACACGGACTCGGCCGGGGTGATTTGACCTAAGTCGATCAGGGCGCCCAGGGAGCCGATCGGCTCGCTTCGGGTCGCGTCGCGAACGGCGTCCCTGGACCAACACTGGCCGTCCAAGGCGTCAAGCTTCGTGCGCCAATTGGTCAGCGCGGTGACGCTGTCGGCCAAAGCATCGCCCCCACGGACGGGACGGGTGAAAGCCGCGGCGAGTGAGCGTGGCTGCGCATCGCCGATCTCTGCCAGCACGTAGGCGGCGCGTGTCGCATGCGCGTGCGTCGACTGCCCCGCCGTGGGCGTGACCTGCGTCACTGTCTTGATCAGGCCCGCGATCGCGAGGTTCGCTAGATCGGTGTCGCCACCCAGGCTTTCGAGGAGCTGGGCCCGGTTGAGGCAGACGTATTGATAGTAGACGCCGGCGCCGAAGGACTTGGTATCGATGTGTGACGCGCCGGCGCCAACCTCTCCGCCGAGATCCGCGCAATCATCGCAGGCTGAGAAATAGTCATCCTCGACGAGGGCTTTGTGGGTGGTGATCGCATGGGAGACCGCACAGGACGCGGTGACCGTGTAGCGATGGTTCTGCGCAAGCATGCGCCCCCACAACGCCACGTCCACGGCCGTGGTCGCGTTGCCGTCGAGGAAGTCGGACAAGGCGACGTCCTTCCGTTTCTTGAGGACGAGCTCCTCGGCGACAGCAAGAACCTTCTTCCACTCGCTGTCCGAGAACAGGAACAGCACCTGCGTCGGTTCGGTCGCCTTTGCCTTCTTGCTCGCGGCCTTCTTCTTGCCCTTGGTCTCAGCAGTCGCCTCGGCGCTGGAGGCGTCGGCCTCGCCGGAAGCCGCGCCTTCCCCATCGGGGGCGTCGTCCGCCGCATCCTGGGCCTTCGCCCATCGCGCGGCGATCTCGAACGCGACCTTCTTGGCGTCCTTCTCGACCGCGATCGCGTTGCTCACCAAGTGATCGATGATCCCCTGATAGAGATACCGTGTCCGGATGCCGACGTGTCCTTCGACCGTGGTCTTGAACAGATCGCTCGTACGCCAGGCGCGTTTCGCGCATTGGGAGGAGTACCTAAGGCGCTCGACGCCGCCGACCATCGCGGTCTTGTGCCGGCCTTGATCATCGCGGTTCAGGATGGACGGGCCGTAGGCGAACAAGAGGTGCAATTGCAGGAATTTGTCTTTCACGATGTGCTCCCCACTCAGGATGATGCGGCCCGTTCAGGCGGGAATGTCAGCGGCGTAATAGTCTTGGGCAACCTGCCGTAAGACTCGATTGAACCCGCTGTCGCCCTCGCGGGGCCACCAGCGCATCCATTGACCCAATTCGGCAACGTTGCAGCGGCCATCCATCATCTGGACGAGACGGATGAGACCCACCGTCAGGTCTTCGACGGCGCGCGTCGCCAGAAGCCGCTCGAAGCGCCGCTCACTCAACAGCTCCGGCTTGGTGGCCCGCCATTTCCGAAAACCGCACACCGCCATGATCGGCCGGTGGTCGTCCTTCTTCACGTGGGCGAGTACCTGAGCGAGCCCGGCCCCGTACTCCAATCGGCTTTTCGGCCAGGGAAGGCGCCGCATCAGCGCCAGGCCCTGACGGTGGACGGCGACCTCGATGAGACTGGAGCAGTGCCTGAGCGCCGCCGCGTCTCGTGGTGTGAGGTCCTCCCACCAATCGCGGATGATGTCATCGTCCGGGGCAGCGTTCTCCATCTCGCGTCTCTCCAAAAAGCCTATGGTGCTACCGGCAAGAGGAGCGTCGTCAGCATCGCTCTGCTGTGCAGGGTGCGATGCAGCTCCAAATGCGCGCGGATGACATCCCGCGGCACCAGACCGTCGTCGGGACAAAGGTCAGTCACGATCGCGCGCGCAGCCTTCAGAAGCTGGTTGTGAAACGTCTGCCGCAGAACCCGTGCCGGATCGTCCGATTGATCTGACATTCGGTTGGGCACGGCCGATAAGGTCGCGAAGAAGGCGCTCTCAGCGTCACGCCAGACCCTGCCATAGGCCTGATCGGAGAGACCGTTGATGTACTTCTTGCGGCTGTCCTTGGCGGCTGCAGAGCCCAGGGCCGTTTTGACGGCCTTCTTGGTCGCCGCGGCGGCTTTCTCCGTAGCTGTGACCAGCATCCGAGCGGTTTCGCGCAACTCCGCATCGACCTCGGACGCCTCAGCGAGCACGAGCGGCATCTCAGCAGACTGCCAGGCCAGAACAGTCGCCGCCTTGACCGCATACCCGTGCACGACGAGCCGAGCCGACGGTTCTCGACGATGTTCGCGGGCGTGGGCGACGCAGGGGGCGGGAGCGACGTCGGGATCGCCGTCCTGCACGAGCCCCAGCCAGTGCTGCATGCCCACGCGCTCGATCGGGGTCACCACCGTGGATGTAACGACCTCGCCCTCTTTCTTCTTGTGGACGATGGCCGACATTGGGTGACCCGTCCATCCCTCGAACCTGGGCCCCCCAGATACGTACGAGAACTTACACACCACCTCAGTCGCCGGTTCACCTGACAGGCTGCAGGTGGCTTCGTTGGACTTCGAGATCTCGAGTTTGATGCGTCGCGGCATCGTCCAGTAGATGGCGCAGGGATGCTTGTTGTCGGGGCCAAGGTCCGCACCTGGCTTCCACATCCACGGGAACGGTGCCAGCGGGTCGCCGGGAATGGCGCCCACCGCTCTGGTGCGGATCTGCACGATCGTCTCCACGTTCGGCCAGACGAGTCCCCACAGATCGGTCCCGTAGCGAACGAGCGTCGTCAGGGCGCCGCCCCCGCGTTGGCACTGGTAGGCGCCGCGACCGCCTTGGTTTGCATGCATCTGGAGCGTGATCAGGGCCGCCAGAGCGGATGGCAGGCCGAGTGTCTGGATGCGGCCGGCACGATTGAGGATGTCGCGGCCGCCCTCTGCGGTGCTGCCTGACAAATTGTCGATCAGCAAGCGGTCGACTGTCCGCTCCTCCGGCTTCTCGTCATCGCCGGGCGTCGCGGTCCATTGCGCAAACACCCCGGCCTCGAAAGCGGCCAGGACAGGCTCGAAGGCAGCCTGGAGCTCCTCGTGTGATGGGCGATGGCGCCACAGCTTGCGCCATTCCTTGTCATCCGCGGGAGGGAAGGTGGTGGACAAGACTGCGATCAGGAATTCGGTGACAGCGCCGTTGAAGTCGAGGCGCGGAAAGTCCAGCGCAATGACATCAGGACGGACGATTTCGGAAACCGCAATCACGCCGCGCGAGCCATCTCGGAGTCGCACCGGGATCCAGCGGTCCAGCAGCAGGTTCATGACGCCCTCCGTAGCCCCAACCGGGAACAGTAAATGAGCCCTGCGGGGGTTTCACCGTTCTCGTCGACCACGACGAGCGGCACGCTGTCCCGCTGCCAAGGCGACCATTGCGATTTTGCAGCCTGAGCTGCCGCCTCGAATCCCGCAGGGATGCCGTCTCGCCCGCTGAAGCCGCGCAGGGACACCTCCGAAAGAGCCCAGAGGCGGTTCGGGTCTGTCTCCGTGGTTCTGACTGCCGCCCACGGGACGATGCGGACTCCTTGGATCGCAGCGAGCCGGAGCGTGATGGAGTCGGCGCCGAGCCGTGTGAGGACGCGCTCATCGCTGTCCCAAGGCGTGGCGTGCGCATAGCCGGTGTCGACCTTGAGCATGCTGGCGACGGCTGCGGCTCGCTCGGATCCGGAGCGGCGCGCCGCGTCCCTCAGTGCGGACCTGAGGCCCTCCGGGACGCGCGTCTCGGCATCTGCGCCGTAGACGTGCTCGACCAAGCGACGCAGGTCGCCGGGCGCCTTGATCTCCCGGGCCTCGTGCAAGGCCTGCGCCGTCAGCCACATCTGGGCGTGGTTGCGATAGACGAACGAGGAGCGGCGAAGCGCGGCGCGCAGCCAGCCCTCTGTCGCCTTCGGATCGGGCTGGGGCCCCACGATAATCATCTCTCGCGTGGCCGAGGGAGCTCTCTGTCGATGGGCCGGCTGGTCGGATCCTCGATCGTGCCGCCAGAGGCGCCCCGCTCTTTGGATGACGAGGTCGATGGGTGCGAGGTCTGTGACGATCAGATCGAAATCCAAGTCGAGCGACTGTTCAACCACCTGGGTGGCGACGAGGAGTTGCCCGCTCCGTTCTGCAGATGTGCCGTTCGGCCCGAACCTCTCGATGACATCACCCTGGATGATTTGTCGGTCACACATCGCGAAGCGGGCGTGGAACAGTCGTGCTTCGATGTCGTCCGGGACAGCCGAAAACGTCTCGATCGCATCTGCGACGCTGTTGCGGATGTCGAGGACGGCTTGGCCGGCGCGCGCTGCTGCGACCGCCCGCGCGAAACCAGCTTCCGGCGTCGCCTCGAATGAGAGTGGCACCGTGCGCACCGTTTGCGGACGCGCGGCCACGGCTTGCTGAACGACGGGCTCTTTTGTGCAGGCGGCAGCGAAAGTGGCGAGCGGATAGTGGTGGGAGAACTCGGATACGGACCCGCCATACGCCCTCACGAGGCGAGCTTTGGTCTCGATCGGTAACGTCGCCGAGAGGAGGATAGTGGTGCCACCGAGCGCCGCCTGCATCTCCAGGAGCCGAATGATCTCCTGGTTCATGTAGGCGTCGTAGGCGTGGACCTCGTCGAGCACGAGAACCCTTTGCGCCAGGCCTAGAACGCGCAGCGACTGATGGTAGGCGGGCAGGATCGAGAGGAGAGCCTGGTCGATTGTCCCGACACCGACCTGAGCCAGGAAGGCCTTCCGACGGTCATCAGCAATCCAGGCGTTGCAGTAGCTGACATCCTCCCCTCGCTCGGCGTCTGGAAAGTTGCCGGCATCCGGATCGGGAATGCGCAGTGCCGCCTGAAACCCGAGGTTGAGGTCCCGTGCCCCGTGCGACAGCGCAAGCGACGGCTCGACGGGGCCTGAGAAGAGGCTGCGGTACATCCGACCCATGCGCCCATACATGCCGTCCGCGGTAGCCATTGTCGGCAGCGCGACGTAGAGGCCCTCTGCCAGCCCCCCGGCAATGAGCCGATGCGCAAGCATCAACGCCGCCTCGGTTTTCCCGGCGCCGGTTGAGTCCTCGATAATGTAGAGACCTGGCGCGATCCGGACGTCAGTCGCCCACATCTGCATGGGCGTGGGGTCGAACTTCGCGACGCCGGTCATGGCGGGGTAACTGAGCGAGGAGGCCGACTGGGCTGCCGCGATGCCAGCAGCATCGACGGCCTTACGGGCGTTCGGGAGTGCCGTCGTCTGCCAGTAGTCGGCAACAGACAAGTCAGGGGCGCAATACGGAAACCATTCCTGAGACGAGCCGATCCAGTCGGCGAGAACGGTGAGCCCGGCGACCAACCACGAAGCGCGCTCGAACTGAGCGTCCCGTCCAAACGGTTGTGGGTCGAGAGCGGCGATAACTGCGGTCGCGAATCCGTCGGCGAGCACGAGCCCCTTTCGGCCAAACACATTGCGGAGATGAAAGGTGTCAGCGTTTCTGATTGGTGCCCCGTGGTGGCCGAACACGGCCTGCGCGAGCGGCCGCATCTCGTCGTCGGCGCCAAGATGCCTCCATAGCTCCGTGATCGACCACAGATGGAATCCGCTGGTCGCGTGGCCGGGATCAGAAGGAGGCTCCTCCACGCCAAACAGGTCCGGGCGCCAGCACGCCATCGATTTGCGCTGGAAGGCGCGGGAAAACTTGCCGACGTCGTGGAGCGCGATCAGCGCGGGCAGTGACGTTGCTGGATCGGCTACGTCCAGCAGCGTCGCAAGGCGCCGACGCAACAAGGGCAACCGTTCCAGAATGACCTGCGCGCAGGCGGCCACATCCAAGCAGTGGTAGGCTGCTGGGTGGTAGGGCTGGCGATCTCGTGGTCTCGCCTTCCCCCAGCATTGCAAAAATGCTTCGAGCATGGTGCCCCCCGGCACTAATCAAAGGCTCCATCCGCAAAATAGAATGCCGCCGATAGGTCATCATCCAACGTCGTTGCAAGTGGTAGGGTTAGACAGTATGGCAAAAATCGAAGATCGTCAGTGTCTTGCGATCAAGTGTCTCCCCCGCGCGAGCGGGGATAGTCCGTTCAGCCAGAGACCCAGGCGCAAGCGCCGAAGGTCTCCCCCGCGCGAGCGGGGATAGTCCCTGCCAGCGTTGCGGGGACAGAGGCCCGGCGACGTCTCCCCCGCGCGAGCGGGGATAGTCCGTTTCGAGAATTGGACGAGATGCGCCTGCCGGCGTCTCCCCCGCGCGAGCGGGGATAGTCCGTGCTCGACGCCTCCGATCGTGCTCATGCGCTCGTCTCCCCCGCGCGAGCGGGGATAGTCCGGCAATCATCATCCTGTCGATAACGGCAGCGTGGTCTCCCCCGCGCGAGCGGGGATAGCCCGGAGCGCCAGGGCGCCCACATCGTGATCACGCGGTCTTCCCCGCGCGAGCGGGGACATGTCCCTCCGCAGGGAGCCCTAGGTCTATCCCTAGGGTTACGCCTGTGTCGGCGCCCCCCCGCAGCGGACCGAGGAGATCACGGAGCATCGTCCCGGTCATGAAGCCGCGCCTGATCCGTTCCGACGCCGGGGCGCCGGTACGGGGAACGGCGTAGCGCATCGGCACCGCGCGCATACCTCCGCGGCATCTCCAATGATCGATGCCGCGTCACGAGCGCGATCTCGTCGGCCGTCGCGCCAGCCTCGGCGGCCGTCACTGCAAACCCGACCCTCAGCGAGTGGCCTGAGAACCTGGCCGCCTCGGTCCGGGCCGTGTCGCGCGGGACGCCTTGCTTTTCGAGGTGCTCGGCGATCCTCCGCTGCAGAATGCCGGGCACGGATTGCGGGTGCAGCCGATCGCCGACGACGCCGCCCTTGGTGATGCTGCGCAGGAGCGGCGTGCCCGGAGCGACGCCGGCGGCCGAGATCCACCGCTCGATCGCCTCGACGGCGCGGGTCACGGTCCCCCGTGGCACGCTCACCCGCTCGACCTCCCCGGCGCGAGCCGTCTTGCTGCGCACGAGGACGAGGTCGATCGTCCTGGCATTGACCGTGACGAACCCGTCGCCCGCGCCGTGCTCGCCGGCGTCGAGGGCGACGAGCTCGCTGCGGCGAAGCGCGAAGAGGTAGGCGATCGCGATCAGGGCGCCGTCGCGCAGGTCGATCGGGGCGCGTCCGAGACCGGCGAGGATCTCGGTGACGTCGCGGCCCCGCAGCGGCGCGGCCTGGCGTTGCGCCCGGGCGTGGGTGCGGCCGATGCCGCGCATGACCAGCTCGATCGCCGGCGCGCGGGTGTCGAAGGCGAGCCCCTGGGCGACATGGCCGGCGCGGACGGCGGCGATCGCGGTCCTGAGCGTCGCATAGGCCTGTCCGCGCTGCGCCCGCGCTGCAAGCCAGTTGGCCACGTCGGCGGGATCCGCGGGGAAGGCGGGGCGTTTCGCCGCCTCGGCATGGGCGAGCCACAACCTGAGCTGGGCCGCGTAGGCACGCCGGGTGTGGCCGGCCTGGCTGGCGATAGCATAGGCGCGCGCCTCGGAGCTGAGATCCGCCGCCGGGGATCCGGCAAAGGTGCCACAAAGGTCTCCGGGCGAGGCGAGGGGTGCCTCGGACGGTGGATCGGCGGTCGGTTCTGGCGTCGCTCCCGGTGTCGCTCCAGGTAAGGTTCCGGGAAGGTTGTTTGGCATGCGAAGTCCCCCTTCGGCGGCCTGATCTGGATGGCAGTTAGGCTTGATAAGTGCAATTGTCAAATGTAATAGTCGCGCAATATTCTGATCGATTGTGATCACCGTTCTCGCTCGATCGCAATTTGTCTGCGTTGGATCGCCAGACATGACGAGAAGCAGGCGCACCTCGGGATCGTGATCGCCAGAGCGGCGTCAGGCGGGGCACCTGGAACGACAAGGGGTGGCACGATCACTTCATCGGCAGGCCGAAGAGTGGGCGAGCGTGCTGGACCTCGGCTGCTGCGTCCCGGGCCACCCGTCGCTCAGCGCAAGGCCGAGCAGGGCTTGGGAGTGATCGGGTCGACGCGTCCCCGACGATGATTTCATTGTGCTGCGAGCGCGCGCCCCATCACGAATGCATTGTCGCTGACATGCGCGGCTTGGAGATTGGACATCGCTTCGACGGCATCGCGCCTGGGACAGTTCTTTCCACCTGCGCAGCCGCCGAAGTTGAACAGTCATGCGCCTTGTGCTTCATTCTCACAATCATCCGCGGACGCGCTGATGTCGCGCATCAGTTGGCGCACGCACTACCCAAAGAAGCTGGCGCGCGTGCCTTCGCAGAAAGATGAGGCGGTTGCTCGAAGCCGCATTCTCGAAGTCCTCGTGATCGCGCACAATGCCGGCAAGCTGCAGGTCTTCGGCGATCTCGCGCACCTCGCCGACGCCGCCGCGTTCGCGACTCATCTCGACGTGAAGGTCAAGCGCTGGCACGTCTACCCCCAATCGGAGGGCCGATGTCTTCGAAAGTCTCGGCAGACAACGATCGTCTTGCGGCTCTCGCACTGCAGTCCTACGCCGGGGAGCACGGAGATCTTCCTGGTCTCGGTTCAGCTTGTCGCGCGCTACCTAGACGAGGCGACTGTTGCGGCTGAAGGTTCAATCTGCTTGGCGCATCTGAAGGCGACTTCAACGCCAGCATCGCGGGGTGCAACTCCGGACCTCAAGCCCCGCAGGGAGGCAGCACGACCGCTGCCGCGCCCTCCGCCAATACAGCGAACAGAGAGAGCACGACGAGCCCCTGCATAACTCTGCGCTGGAACACGAACTGCGGCGGCAGCGATGGCGTGGCGGTGACTAGCGCCTCGACTCTACGAGGTACCATAAGAGCGATCGTCAGGAGGGCGGCAGCGATGACAGTCGCGGCCACCACCCCTGTCACAATGATCGATTGCGATATCGAGAAGCGCTCACCGACGACGCAGAGGACGCTCTGAAAGCCGTAGACAAAGGTGAAATGAACGGCCCAGACGAGGGGGCCGATCAGCACGAAGGCCATGGTGCCAGACGTGGAAGCCGCCTGGTGGGTCTCGGACGTTGGGGAGTTCAAGACACGCCTCCTTCTAGATCATCCGAGGAAAGCCATTGACAAGAACGAGCCCCAAGATCGCTTGGGCGCACGCATAGTAGGCGAGCAGCGCGGTTGTCTCGAACGACACCCGACGCACCCGATCAAGGCGTCCCGTGAGCTGGCGCACAACCGTGAACATAGCCATGACCACGATCGCGGCGGCTAGTTGGGCGGTGAGAAAAATGCCGAGGTACACGAGCGCGCCATAACTCGAGCTGCTGGGTCTGAGGCCCGTTTGCCAATGACCCATCACATCGACACTCACGGCAACCACGATGAGTACGGCGCCGGCGAAGAGCAGAATTGTCGTCAGGATACCGCGACGGTGGCGCTCTGGCAGACAATGACCTGCCGCCCAGAACGCCGTCGCCGCCGCAAGATACAGCAACCCGGAGGCGACCGGCCAAACGATGGCCGGAGGTGCCGGCGAACCGCTCCCGCCCCACACCGACGGCGAAACCGTCCATGCATAAAGATAAGAGAAAACATACGCGAGATAGAGCGACCCGGCAACAACCATCAGCACCAGCACGGCCCACCATGCGTGCGAAGTCAGGCCTGATCGATAAATCGGCAACGTGATCCCGCCTCCGATGTCGACCGGATCGCCGGGCTCGGGATCGAGCTCCCATACCCACACGAGGCAAGAGACAACTGCGAGCACTCCGGAGATCGTCGCGAGTACGACGAGCTTCACCGTAAGCAGAAGGAAGAAGCCGGCAGTGAACACCGCCGCGAAGAAATGCGCCCAGCCCGGGCCCGGCATGCGCATCACATAATCGGGGCTGGCCTCGACCGCGGTCGTGACCACCGTTTCGCGTCGGCCCGTCGGGGCATTCGGCAGAAAATGGCGCCCGGCTTCGACGTCCTCCGCGAGCCTTGGCTGATCCCAGAGCGGCTCACGACTGGTCACGAGCGGAATTGACCGTGTGCAGTAAACGTCATTTGGAAGCCATTCGAGCGTACCCGCGTCCCAGGGATTGTCGGGCCCGCCCTCTCCCGATCGGAAGTGAAGAACGAGATCGAGGAGGAAAATCGCCACTCCCGCCGCGAACATGTAGGCGCCGATCGTCGAGATCAGGTTGAGCGTGTCCCATCCCATCTCCGACGAGTAGGTCCATACGCGACGCGGCATGCCCTGCAATCCAGTCACATGCATCGGCAGGAAGGTGACATTGAAGCCGACGAACATCAGCCAGAACACCCAGCGTCCCAGGCGCTCGGACAGCGCACGCCGGCTTGCCATCGGCGCCCAGTAGTAGAATGTGGCGAAGAGAGGGAAGACCATGCCGCCGATCAGAACGTAATGCAGATGCGCGACGATGAAGTACGTATCGTGCACCTGTAGATCGAACGGGACGAGCGCGACCATGACCCCCGTCAGCCCACCCAGGATGAAGATGAACAGGAAACCCAGTACGAAGAGCGACGCCGTCGTTATCCGCAAGCCTCGTGGCGCCGCGGCGATCGTTGCGATCCACGCGAAGACCTGGATGCCCGATGGGATGGCGACGGCCATGCTTGCCGCAGAGAAGAAGGCGAGACTGAGTGAAGGAATCCCGGTCGCAAACATATGGTGGACCCACAGCCCGAACGAGAAGAAGCCCGTGCCGATAAGAGCAATCACGATGAGCTCGTAGGCTACGAGCGGCGTCCGGGTCATCGTCGGAACGATCATCGACACGAGGCCCGCCGCGGGCAGGAAGATGATGTAAACCTCGGGATGTCCGAAAAACCAGAATAGATGCTGCCAGAGCAGCGCATCGCCCCCCTTAGCCGCGGTGAAAAATGGCCAACCGAATGCCCGCTCCAGCTCGAGCATCAACGTGGCCAGAATCACAGCCGGAAACGCAACGATGATCATGCCGGCGAAGATCAGCATCGACCATGCGAAGATCGGCATCTTGTCGAGGGACATGCCGGGTGGGCGCGTGCGCAGCACACCAAGCACGATCTCTATCGCTCCGGCGATCGCCGAAATCTCGATAAACCCGATCCCAAGCAGCCAGAAATCAGCATTATCGCCGGGTGAATATCGAGTTGTGGTGAGCGGCGGATACATGAACCAGCCGCCCTTGGGGGCAAGGTCGTAGAAGATCGTCGAGAAGAAGACGAGGCCCCCGATGACGTAGGCCCATATGGCGAAAGCGCTGAGCCGGGGAAATGGCAGGTCGCGTGCGGCCAGCATCTGGGGAAGCAGCATCACGCCAAGCGCCTCGACGGCGGGCACGGCGAACAGGAACATCATTGTCGTCCCGTGCACCGTGAACAACTGGTTGTATAAATCCTGCGACACGAAATTATTGTCGCCGACGGCGAGTTGCGTGCGCATGAGAAGCGCAAGAACACCGGCAAGCAGAAAGAACAGGAATGCGGCCCCAATGTAGAGCAGCCCGATCACGTTGTTGTTGATCGCGGTCACGAGCCGAAATCCGCGAGGCGTGGCCCAGATCCGCTTCAACTCTTCAAGCTCACCTTCCGGTCGCGGCGTCGGGCTGATGGAAGTTTGCGGCCTCGTCTCGGCTTCCATCGTCCTCACCTCAATGTGTAGAGCAGCACGAGGCCGCCAAGATAAGCGACGAGCACAGCAGTCGAGTCGACCCCGAGCCGAAGTACGGTTCGATCCCGCCGCTCGCTCAGTCCGACAAGAAATAGCCCAGTTACGAGAATTCCGAGGATGGCGCCGACTGTTGCAAACGTTCCAGTCGACGAGAGCACCGATTTATCCGGTGACCCCGCATCGACGACGAACAGGAGCGCCACGTCGAAAAGGTTGGTGCCGAGAATATCGGATATTGCCATCGTGTAGAGGTTGAGCCGCACGGCTGAGAGCACGGTGCTGAGCTCCGGTAGAGACGTCGAGATCGCGACGAGAACAGCTCCGACGAAGCTTTGACCGAGGTCGGTCTCGTCGGCAATTACTTCGGCACTTCGGGAAACGACATAGCCCGCCGCAAGAATGACGGCTCCCGCCGCTGTCGATTTGCCGATCAGCCCAGCAAAGGATTGATCGGGGGCGCGCGCCTTGCTTGCGTCCGGGGCGCGCTCCTCCTTCTCCTGCTCCCGCGAAATGTTCGAGAGCCAGGGCCGCCGCTGGTCGGCTGACGCAAGCATGCGGAGAGCCAGTAGGAACAGCGCCAGAATGAGCCACGACCACAGACCGACCCCAAGAACAGTAACGTCGGCAATGACCGAAGCGGCGGCGACGACGGCCAGAAGTACCACGTTGAGCGAGCCCTGCAGCAAAACCACGGGGTCGGGGACAACGGCCGTCAATGCGCGCCTCCCCATGAAAAAGTCCGCCACAGCCAGTATAGCCACCTGCATGGCGACACCACCGAGGATATTGTTGACTGCAAGTGTCGGATTCCCGGTCAAGCTGGCGCTCAGCGTGACGGCGACCTCAGGCAGAGACGTGACGCCACCGAGCAGGAGAAGACCCAGCAGCGCATGGCTCAGTCCCGTTCTGACACTGATCTCGTCGGCATAGCGCGAGATCCGGGAGCCCGCGAGCCAAACCAGGACTGCCGCCGTCGCAAACGCAGCGAGATTGACGCCGAGGCCGAATTCCGCGAAGTCCGGCATCTACTTCAATCCTTCCAGGTACGTCGCAATAAGATCCAGCTCTTCCGCTGGCAAATTCCGGAATGGCGGCATCAGGTTTTCTGGCTTGATCGTTTGGTTGTGCGCGATCCACCGCGCCAAAGCGGCTTTCGATGTCGGCAGTGCGGCCGCCGCTAGAGAAAGGCGGCTTCCCACATGCGTGAGATCGGGACCGAGGCTCCCGTCGGCATCCGTGCCTCTGATCGTATGGCAAGCTCCGCAACCGTTGGTCAGGAACAGCTCACCCCCGCGCTCGGCCTTCGGCGACTGCGGCGCCTGAGCCGGTTCACGGATACGGCTGATCCAGGCTTCGAACTCCGACGGCTCCAGTGCGACGACGTAGAAGGACATCAATGCGTGCGCTCCACCGCAGTACTCTGCGCATTGGCCGCGGTAAACGCCGGCTTTCTCCGCTGAGATCGTCAGGGTATTCGCGCGACCGGGAATCATGTCGATCTTCCCGGAGAGCCTCGGAACCCAGAAGCTGTGGATCACGTCCTCTGTCGTCAGCGAGAAGCGAACCGGGCGCCCGACGGGCACGCGGATCTCGTTCGCCGATGCAATCGGCATCTCGCCTGCATCCTCGTAGACGACACGCCACCACCAACGTTCACCGATGACCGATACGTGAAGCGGCTCACCTCCGGACACGAAAGCGCTCTTTTCAGCATCCGCGGCGGCCATCAGCACGAAACCGTAGCCGAGGAGGGCGGCAAGAGTGACGATGGGAAACACGAGGCCGCCGCCGATCACGGTCGCGTGCCGGGAAAGGACACCGCGCATCCGTGCGGAGCCGCGGAGCGCCAGCCACATGAGCGCCAGCATCAAAGCGAGGATCGCCGAGCCGCCGCCGAACAGGACCCATGAAAGCGTTGCGACACGTCGTGCACCCTCGCTTTCGGGCGCCAGCGCCGACTGAATACCCGCGCATCCGCCGACTGCAATGACCACGCAGAGAACCAGCGCCGCTCGAGCCTCACGTCTCATGGCGAGCTCGCCTCCTTGGTGGCATCCCGTGTCGAAAGCTTTAACGGGCGCAGCGACTGGGGCTGGCGCGAGAGCCATGCAGCAACCGCATCAATGTCCCGATCGCTCAGTCGCCGCGCGATGGCCGCCATGATGGCACCGGTCGCCGTATTCGAGCGGTGATCATCACGGAAGAGCCGAAGTTGCCCGGCGATGTAGGCTGCCGGCTGTCCTGCAATGAGCGGATAACTGCGCGATGAGCCTGGCCGATGGCACGAGACACAGGGCGGCAGCCCCGAGGTGCGTTTGCCTTGACGAGCAATCGCCTCCCCCTCGCTGACAAGCGCTTCGGAAACAGACTCGGGCTCGGCAGCCTGATGAGGTGCGAGGCCCGAATAGAAGCTCGCGAGCTGGATCAACTGCTCTTTCGACAGCACCGCAGCGACAGGCTGCATAATGCCGCTCTCGCGGGTACCGGCGGCGTAGGCTCGTAGCGCGTCGAGGAGATAGCGCTCCTTTTGTCCGGCCAGCCTCGGTACGAGATCACTCGTCGGCGGCCTCTTCCCATCGCCATGGCAGCGCGCGCAGGCGCCAATGTCGCTCCGCTGTGGACCCGAGCGCAGGACCTGCTCCGGAGGTGCAGGGGAGGCTTCGACATTGCCGCGCGCGAGCGACAGATAATCCTCCGGGAATAGTTCTGGAAGCTTCCTGAGAAAGGCAGCGACCGCCCAGACCTCGTCGTCCCGATTTCTCCCGGCCCAAGCCGGCATGCCCGCATACTTGATGCCGTGCTTCACGATCCAGAACAACTCGCGGTCACGCCAAGATGCGATCCTCGGAGCAAGCTTGGGTGGAGCCGGCCGCATTTTCTGGACGATCGGATTGGCACGACGCCCAGGTGCACCATGACAAGGTGCGCAGCCAGCTTCGAAATGGCCGGCGCCGAGCGCAATCTGAGCAGCGGTGCCGAAGTTCTGGGGCACGGCGACGAGAAAACTCTGTGTCTGCACGGAATTCTTCATGCCGAAGGCGAGGAACCTCTCGACGAGCGGATAGTGCCCGCTACTGGCCGCGACGCTGTAGAGCCCCGACCACGCGAAAACCAGTGCGCCCACCACGCCAATCGGAATGAGGGACAGCAGTGTCAACAACACTGTTTTCGTTGTTCCCGGCTCACGCATCGATTACGTCCGCAGATCCTGCGAAGACCCGAAGCCTGACAAATCGGACAAGAGGCGCGAGGCCATGAAGAGGCCTGTCGCGACATAGGTCACCGGACAAATCACGACCATCACGAGCCCGGCGAACTGCTGTGCCGCCAGAGCGTCAGCGCCGCTCACCCCTCCGTAGCAGATCAGGCTGTAGAGGGGGCGGGGCGCGAACACGAGTAGCGCGGCCAGGAGGCAAAAAAGCTTTCCCGTCACGAGGAGAGCCGCGAGAGCCAGCCACTGATCACCCCTCCCGCGATTGAACACTGCTAGCCAAAACAAAGCTGCAACGGCGAACAGTCCGGTAGAAGCGGCAACGCGCACTGCGCCGGAAATCATGACGGCGTGCATGACGCTCGGTGCATGCAAGAGCCAGAGCGCCAGAATTTGCAGGCCGGTTACGAGCCCGAGGTGAGGTCGACGCAGCGGCAACGTTTCACCGGCTCGCAACATCCACGCGGCAGCGAGCGGCGCAACTAAGCTCATCAGCACAACATGGCCCAACATATGCTGAGACAACGATCGATGCGCGTGCGACGCGATCCCGATTCCCAAGAACACGAGGACAGTCAGCGGCACCGCCTGCCACAACTTTCCAGGAGCCCCGTCAATCTGTTCTGATACGGCGACGCGTTGTCGGAGCGAAATCGGCACGCTGCCTCCGAAGTGAGCGATCTACACCAACTCGCTTCTCAGCAGTCGGTTCCCGCTCGTGCAGCAGCCAGCCGAAAATTGCTACACTTCTCAAAGCGACGATTATACTGGCTGGCAGTCCTCGACCGCCAAGCGGGAACTCAGCCACCGCGCGAGACCAGCGCTACCTCGAGCTGTTCGCGGCTAGCATCCTTGCTCCCTAACGATCACCCTGCGCCAGTCGCTATCCCCATAGCGCTCGCGGCACCGCCAGAGCGCCACATCCCGCGGGTTCCTTCCCTGGAGACTTTCGGACGACGGCCCCAGTGCCCGCGGTCACCAACGTGATGGCCGTCATCCGAAACCCTTCACAAGACCGGCCGCGCGCAAGCACGGATCGTCAGACGGCAGGTGCTTTTGGAGCACATGGATGCGGGGGTCGTCGCGGCGAAAATCGCTGCAGCGCATCATGCTTCGAGCGAATTCCTGCGGTCGATGACCGCTTTCGGACCTACCGCGTCGGGCGACAGCCACAACACAGATCGTGCATGTGACCCGCAGCGGACCTGAGCAATTGCAGCACACGATCAATTCTATCGCGTCAGCACGTATGACAAATTAATTAATGGAGTGCTCGGCCTTTGTCGTATCGATGGTCGCCTTGCATTGTCCGCTTCACCGCCGATACCGCGAAATGTGAACTGGTCACGGCAGGCGCTGGTTAAACAATGTCGCGCAATTGGCCGGCCTCATGAAGATGAGTTGGCCCTTTTGTGACGGCACTACTCGGTTAATCCGCCATTACGGCCGGGCTCGCAATAGAAGTGGCGCGTAAACCATGACGAAGCCTCCGAAGGCGAGCACCCAGGCCGTCGCGGACAGATGCAGCATCGGCTCGCGAAGCACGAAGAAGGCGGCCAGAATGCGCGCAAGCGCGGCAATCAGTGCCGCGACGTAGATGGCCTGGATCGGGCGTGTCGCTGTCAACGGCTGGCCAGTGTGGCCGAGACTCGCACGCGTCATTACGGCGAGCGTCATGAGGCCTATGGCGCCCGCCGTCCAGGCGTGCAAGGCCCCGGTCGGCGCGACGACGTCGGGCCGTAGAGTGCCGAGTGCGACGAGCGCAAGGCCGATCGGGACGAATGCGAACGCCACGTGCAGGATGAGCACGAGGGGCTCGGCGACCGTGCGGTATCCGGCCCATCGGCCGAGCCGCCACGCATTGACGAGCGACGCGATCGCCGCGAGAGCCGCTGTGATCCAATGCTCGGGCTGCGCCACCCAGGCCGCGAGCGTGATGCCGCTCACGACCATGGCCGTCGCGTCGAACCGACCGAATGGCTCGGGCAATCGACCTGCGCCCCGCTTTACGAGCCAATTGCGCGTGAAGCTCGGGACGATGCGCCCGCCGATCAGCATGATCAGCAGCACGGTCGCGCCGATTCCGATGCGCGTGCCGAAGCCGGAGGTCCTGTCGAAGGCGGCCTCGACGTGGAACACGATGTTGCCCACCAGAAGAAGGGTCACCATCGCCAGCACCTTCAGATTACGCTTGTCCTGGCCCGCCAGGATCTCGCGCGCGATGACGGCGCCGAGCAGGGCGAGGAATGACACATCGACGGCGCCTGCCACGGTGCCGCCGATGACAGCGGAATAGAGCACCGCCAAGCGCCCGGCGAGCCAGGCCACCACCAGCACCAGTAGGCGATTTCCGACCACCGGCAGGCGTCCCGTCCAGTTGGGCACGGCGGTCAACAAGAAGCCCGCAACGACGGCGGGCACATAGCCGTAGATCAGCTCGTGCACATGCCAGGCGATGGGTGAGAAGGCCGTCGGCAAGGCAAACGTGCCCGAGAGCATCGGCAGCCAGAGCGCAACGGCGAGGGCTGCCCAGACGGCGGCACCCAAGAAGAACGGACGGAATCCGAAGCTTAGTACGGCCGGTCCGCGATAGGCGCGCATCTGCTCCGCTGTGCTCCTCATGACGACGCCTTTCCGGGAACAGGCGCCTCATGGCCGGTCACGATCCAGTCCATGCCGATGTCGTGTGGCTGTGGGTAGATGGTCGTAATCTTTTGCGTGAGATGACCGACGCCAATGATCAGCGGCTTGCTCGCCATCGTCGCCAGCGTCCGGTCGAAGAAGCCGCCCCCGTAGCCGAGGCGGTAACCCTCAGCATCAAAGCCGACGAGCGGCGCGATGATGACGGTCGGCGTCACGACCGCACCGTCGGCGGGGAAGGGGATGTTCCATACGCCGCGCTCGAGCCGCGCGTCAGGTGTCCATTCCCGGAAGACGAGAGGCTGTCCCTTGGCCACGACCACCGGAAGTGCCGTGCGCAGGCCGGCCGCGCAAACCTCCGCCATCCAGGGCCGCAAGTCCGGCTCGCCGCGGAACGGCCAGTAGAGGCTGACGATTGTCCCCGCAGAGCGCGGCACGAGTCTGTCGAGATCTCGGGCGATGAGACGGGCGTGCTCTTCCCGCGCGGCAACGGGAAGCGCCTTGCGTGCAGCAATGAGACGCTCGCGCTCCGCCTTGCGCCAACGTGAGACGTCGCGGGATGCGGCCGGATCGGGGGCGATGCCGCCATAGAGCGGGTCGAGCTCGTGCATGAAGCAGGGCGGCGAGGCGTAGGAGCCCTGGCCCTCGTCATCGTCGGGAGGTGAGCTTGAGTTGGTCATCGCCGCGTCATCCTTCCTGTTTTCCGCGTCGTGCAGCGCAAAGTCGCCCATCGTCAGAGGTGGATAAAACAGACATTGAAAATGTCTCTTTTATCTGCTTAGCTGATCCCGTGCTCGATGTCACTCGCCTCGATGATCCGGAGCAACGTCATGACCCCTGGGTCCATCCCACACCCGTCCGATGCCAAGACCGTCGGTGAGATCGCCGCCACGCTGGCCGGTGCCGCGACCGTCTTCCGTCGTCACAGAATCGACTTCTGCTGTGGAGGGGACGTGTCACTCGACGCGGCGGCCCGGGCGCGCGGCGTCGACCCGGACGTCGTGCGCGCCGAGCTTGCTGCGCTCGCGGAGATGCCGACCGAAGCTCCCCACGAGTCGAACGCGCTCGTGGGCTACATCCTCTCCCGCTACCACGACACCCACCGGCGCGAGCTTCCCGAACTACGGCTTCTCGCCGGCAAGGTCGAGGCGGCGCACCGGACGCATACCGAAGTTCCGGCAGGCTTGGCGCAGCTTCTGGCGCGGGCCCAGCACGAGCTCGAGGATCACATGCGCAAGGAAGAGCAGATTCTGTTCCCTGCGATCCGATCCGACTTCAAGGGATCGCTGTTCGGTCCGATCACTGTGATGCGGCACGAGCACGACAGCCATGCCGAGCTCATTCACGCGCTGCAGGCGACGTGCCGAAACTTCGTGCTGCCGAAGGACGCCTGCCGCTCCTGGCAAGGCCTCTATCGCGGCGTCGAGAAGCTCGTGACCGATCTCATGGAGCATATCAATCTCGAGAACACCGTGCTGTTTCCGAGGTTCGAGTACAGCCGCTGATTGGCCCCATCAGCAATCCCGACGACGTACGGACACCACCCACGTCGTCACTCAGAACACATGAGACCATCCGCAGCGAAGCTGATGAACATCGAGGACACTTTCATGGCAATTCCGACGCTTGCCGACGCGCTTTCAGAGTACGGCACTGAGGCCTATCTGCTGACCATGACGACCGACGGGCCGCACACGAGCAGTGTGGCGGTCGAGCTCAACGGCAATGTGATCGCCTGCGCCTTGGGCAAGTCGGCGGCCAAGAACGTCGCCGTCATGCCGAACGTCTCGCTGTTCTGGCCACCCCGGGAGCCCGGAGGCTATGCGCTGATCCTCAATGGCACCGCGGTGGCGAGTAACGGCGCACGGGCGGAGATCACGCTGACCAAGTCGGTGCTTCACCTCGCAAATCCTTCGCCGGCCGGCAGCGATGGACCGTACCGCTCGAAATGCCGACGGGTTGCTCGACCGGACGAGTAACCCGCATCAGTCACGACCGCGCCCCATCTCGGTGATCACGGGCTACGGGCGCGCATCGGAAGGCGCGTGCCTGCGATACGGTCCCAGTTCGTGGCGGACGGCAACGGAAGGTTGTGTGTATTTTCACGCCCATGCTTGCGAGCTCGATGGCAAGCTGAAAACCAGCCTGCGGTGCCGGTGCAGCGAGACTTAGCAGCCAAGTGTGCCGACCGTCTGTCTTTGTGAGCGTCTCCAATGGCTCGTGAGTGCCAAATCGGGGCACTCACGGTTGGCGATGTGTCGGTGGGTGGGACTGTCCCCTACTTCAACGCGGACAAGTCGGCGCCGAAGTTGATGTGATAAGGGTGACCTTCGATGACGAGCGCAGGCACCGACCTTACGCCTGCCGCTTCCGCTTCGCCGAGCCGGCTTCTGTCCGTCCCGAGATGAACTATCTCGACTTCGAAGGCTGCGGGATTGAGGGCACCCGCCAAGCGCTGCTCGGCATCGACGCAGACGCTGCATCCGGCGTGGTAGAATATTGCTTTCTTTTTCATGGTTATTTCTCCTTCGGAGGTTGGGGTTGGAAAAGGTCGTGGAAAATCACTTGTTCTTGCGCATGATCACGCCGGGCAGCGTGAGATTGCCGGAGGCGACCTTGTAGGTGCCGGTCACGCACAGCAGCGGCGTCTTGCCCTGCTCGTGCACCTGCAGCTTGGCCGCCACCGCATCGAAGTTCACGTGCTCCGCCCCCTGGACGGGTACGGTGATCCGCACGCTTGCGCCCTTGATGGCTGGGCTCATGCCGGGGCTGTCGAGAGCGATGGGGAGGCCGGGAGCCGTCGGTGGCAGGATGTCCTGTGCGGGCGAGATGTCGCGCACCTTGAGGCCGCCGCTGCAGGCCTTGTCCTCGACGAGGACAACCCAGTGCGAATGCCAGTCGGCACCGTCGTTGTTCGGATCGCCGTCGCCGTTCTCGTCGAACAGCGGCGTATCGTCGAAGTCCGGATGCGCGGTGATGGCAAGCGCGAGAATGCCGGAGCCCTTTGCGAACCCTGCGGCCGAAGGATCGAGCTTCGTCGGCCAGACATAGGCATCCACCTTCGACCCGGCGAGCTTGCCGACCTTCTTGGGTTTCATCGAGCCGGCCTTGCCGGAGACTTCCATCGAAAAGGTCGCCAACCGGCCGTCTGTCGTCGCCTTCGCCCCGATGATGTCGAAGGCTCCCGGCAACCTTGCGGCGCGACCCGATACTGGGGCTTGCGGCAGATATCGAGCGTGCAGCGCCGAACCAACTCGAAGCAATCGTCGAGGTCTTGCGAACCGCACTCCACGCTATGATCACGCGCAATGGTGGCCGTGCCTTCGGCGCCTGTTACACCTGCCGGCATTTCCGAAAGAACGGCAGCTCAGACCGGAGAACGCCGCATCACTGCGCGCTGCTCGACGAGCCTCTCTCCGAAGCCGACAGCCGGGCGATCTGCGTGGAGCAAGAGGCAGTCGTCGGGTGAATTCTCGGGTGTCTGCCTTATAGCGCCCCTGCTCGCCGGGCGAACTGGCGCCGACTGGAACGAGGCCGAGCTCAAAACTTTGTAATACCGGGGGAAATGGCGCATTGTGTTGCCCAAATCCACTGGTCGAGCCGACCGCTCCTGGCACGGCCTCTATCACGGCGTCGACAAGCTGCGACCGCTCTCATGGAGCACATCAATCTGGGAAGTACCGGGCTATTTCCGAGGTTCGAGCAAAGCCGCTGAACTAGCGCGCTACTCCCTTCAATGGAGAGATAAGCTCGCCGCGATGCAACGCTATGCCCATCTGCAGGGACTGCGCGATTCGCGCTGCGCGGCCGGCGAAGAATGTGGCAGCGACAGGCGGGCAGTGTTCGCGAGCGGTATCTGCAAACAGCGCCAGCCATCGCTCGAAATGCTCATCGTCGATGTCTGGCAGCGCTGCATGCGCCTGCATCGGCGTGCCCTTGTACCTGCCGGTCATGAGCGCGACTGATGACCAGAAGGCGCACAGCTTGTCGAGGTGGGCCTCCCAATCGTCGATCGCGGCGTTGAATATCGGCCCCAGCAGCGTGTCGACGCGCACACGCGCGTAGAACGCGTGCACGAGCCTCCGGATCATGGTTTCATCGATGCCGCACTCAGCGCCCGGCGCTAGGGGATTGGTGCGTTGACTCATGTTTCGGCTTTCTCCTCGACATTGTCTCCGGGCTCGGGCGAGAACTCCGCCGCCTTTTCTGTGCGCCCGTTCTCGGCATCGGCATCGGGCAGTGCCGGTTTCCTCGTGACAATGTTCGGCCATTGGTCGGCATAGGTGCGGTTGAGCGTCAGCCAGTGCTCTGTTGCGGCCGGCTCTGTGTCGGGCACGATCGCCTCCGCCGGACATTCGGGCACGCAGACGCCGCAGTCGATACACTCGTCGGGGTGAATGACGAGCATGTTGGCACCTTCGTAGAAGCAGTCCACCGGACAGACTTCGACGCAGTCGGTGTACTTGCACTTGATGCAGTTCTCGGTGACGACGAAGGTCATAGGCGCCTCAAGGCTTGAGCGAGAGCCAGATCACGGCAAACGCCGCGAAGGCGAAGACGACGGCCAGCGGCACGATCACCATCTGGAGAACGGCCTCGTTTCGCCCGATGCTGCCGCCGAAGATAGCGACGCGATCGGCCGCAGCGTCGGTGCTCTCGCTGCACCAGCGGTCGTCATGGCGATTGCGGACGCGCGCCATCACGATCGGCACGCCGAAGAACATGACCATGTAGACGGCGCAGACCGCGATCGAGAGCAGGGCGTCGCCACTTTGCCAGAAGGTGTAGGTCACGATGGCGATTGCCGCACCATAGGCGGCGATCATGATAGGCATCGCCGTATCGAGCAGACCGTCATTGCGGTCGGAGCCTAGCTCTGCCGTGATGTCCTCGGCGGCGATCTTCCGCTCCTTGAGCACGCGGCCTTCGGTTACTGGGGTTTCGAGCTTGAGCTGCATGTCCCTCTCCTTAAAATACACCTTTTCAATGCCTCTTTTGGAAGGTTGCTCGCCCGTAAAACATATGTCAAGAATGAATCTAATAACTTGTGTCGCGGGAGTCCCATGCAGCTCACACGGTTCTCAGATTTTGCCTTGCGCGTTCTGATGTACGCGCACGGCGCCGACGACCGGCTGGTAACGATCGACGAGATGGCGGGGGCCTACCGTGTCTCCCGGTCCCATCTCATGAAGGTCGTCAACGCGCTGACGCGTGCGGGTTATTTGACAGCGGTGCGCGGCCGTACGGGCGGCCTCAAGCTTGGCCGGCCCGCGGACGAGATCCGCCTCGGCGACGTGGTGCGCGCGACCGAGCCCGATCTCGCGCTCGTCGAGTGCTTCTCGACGGGGAGCGAGTGCGTGATCACCGGCTGCTGCCGGCTACCGGCCGTGCTGCGTCGGGCGCTTGCCGCGTTCCTGGCCGAGCTCGACAAGCACACGGTTGCCAGCATCGCGCTGCGACCGAAGGATTTCCGGCAGGTGTTTGGTGAGTTGCCAGGTACGGAGGCACGACGGGCATGACGATCGCCACCCAAGACTTCAGCCTCGACGCGCTCGCGGCCCGCATCGTTGGCGGTAGCCCTGATGGCATTCTTTATAGCGACCGGAAGGGCGTGATCCGCCTGTGGAACCACGGCTGTGAGCGGATCTTCGGCTTCACGGCCGAAGAGGCTGTCGGCCAGTCGCTCGAGATCATCATCCCCGAGAACCTGCGGGAGCGGCACAACCGCGGCCATGCCGAGACCATGCGCACGGGACACACGAAATATGGCAGCGGCGATCTATTGTCGGTGCCGGCACTGCGTAAGGACGGTAGTCGCATCTCGGTCGAGTTCTCCATCATCCCGTTCAAGGACGACACCGGCGCCATGATCGGTATGGCTGCGATCATGCGTGATGTCACCAAGCGCTTCGAGGAGATCAAGGCACTGCGCAAGAGAATAGCCGGTATCGCAGATGGAACGGCGAACTAGGTCGTTAAGGCAGCTCATCTGCCCTTTCACGCGGCCTCGCCCGGAGCAAATGACAATTTCAGGAGAACGCGTTTTGAGACTGACAGACGCCCCTGCTCGGTGACCACGCCACGTTTTACATGCTGTTTAATGAAATCTAGGCGCTCGTCGCAATCGAAAAGGCCGGAGTCCAATGGCGGGAAGCCACGACAGTGCTGGAAGAAATGGTGATTGCACATGCGACGCTGGAAGAGGAACTCCTCTTCCGTGCCCTTGAGCCTCACCTCGGTACGCAGTCTCGGCCACTGGCCGTCCAGCAGGCCGAGCACGCGGAGATAGATCGGCTTGTCAATCAAATGCTGGGCGAGCCCGATTTCGATTGCAAGATTGGTGGGATCCCGGAGACTCTCACGGCAGCGCGAAGCCATTTTCGAAAGAAGGAGCAAGTTGTCTCCTCCCTGCCCGGGCGCTAGCTGGGGCACGAGACATTGACGGCCCCCCGTCTCACCCAGGCCAAGGCCCGAGGTGAGACATTCGGGTGAGACACGGCGATGCTCGCTGCAAGCGGGACGGCAAGGGCGGCCACTGACATCAGAGGGCAGCAGCCAGGTGACCAGAGCACCGAGCGCGCATGAAAAGAGCGCAAACTGGCTCGCTATAAGGTTGTCAATCCCATGCTCGGCGAACCAATCCGTGGTGGAATGGTCATCGTGAAGCGCGATTTTTCGGTCTTCCGATTGCGGAACGCGCAACATCACACCAAGAGCAACCGCGCCTTCCGAGTCCCCTTGTGAGTCAAGTTGGCATCCGAGGCTGCGACGCACTCCCAACGTTTCCGGACATGGTGCCAAGGCGTTCTGCATAACCAATGAAGGCGGGGTCCAGGGCAGCAACCGAGATTGGCGCAACTTTATGCGGCGCAACAGCTGGTGTGCGACGAGTGTCTGCACCTGGCCCGCTTCGACGTTGCGCTGCGCTGCAGCAAGTCGGCAGCTATATGAGCTATCGCGTCTGACCACGACGATCGGGCCGGCTACGGTCGGTATCGAAGGCACTCCGGGAGACGGCTGAACAATGATCACGCCTCCCCTTGACCCGAAGCGCCCAGACCGAATTCTCTGACTTGGTCCGCTTGTGAGGGCACAAGCAGTCCAGAGGGCTATCAGCTTCTTACTCACCGCCAATCACGCGATAGCCGATCCCCGGTTCTGTCAAGATGATGCGCGGCTCGGCGGGATCGGCCTCAAGCTTCTGTCGCAACTGACCGATGTAGACGCGGAGGTACTGCGTATCGTTGGTGTGCGCGGGTCCCCAAATTTTTTCGAGGATTTGGCGGTGGGTGAGCACGCGATCGGCGTGCCTGGCAAGTAGTGCCAGGAGCTCAAACTCCTTCGGTGTGAGATGCACGACTTGCCCGCCGCGTGTCACGCGATGGCTGCCGGAATCGATCTTAATGTCCCCCAGAGCGTGCACCTCGGGCTCGTCGAGACCCTGCACCGGACGGCGGCGCAACACGGATCGCAGGCGCGCGAGCATCTCGCCAATCGAGAACGGCTTGTTGACGTAGTCATCCGCGCCCAGATCGAGCGCCGCGATCTTCTCGGACTCCCGGTCGCGAGCCGAAAGCACAATGACCGGCACGTCCGACATGCGGCGGATCCCTGTGATCACTTCCTTGCCATCAACGTCCGGCAGTCCGAGGTCCAGCAGCACGGCGTCGAGAGCCTCGGCTGCAACTGCCCGCAAGGCCTGGCGGCCGTCGGCGGCAGACGTGACGTCATAGCCGCTGACGATGAGGCTCGGCTTGAGGAACCGGTGGATCTGCGGCTCGTCGTCGACGAGCAGAATGCGTTTGCGCTCAGTCATGCTCGCTCTCCCAGGTCTGGTCCTCGGCGCGGACCGTGAGCGGCAATTCGAGTGTCACGCGCATACCTCGGTCGCCCTCGACCGGACTGGCGAGCGTTATCACCCCGCCCATGCCTTCGACGATGCGCTTGGCGATGGCGAGGCCGAGCCCAGTGCCGGGAATGCCTTGTGCCGGACCATCGCCGCGGAAGAATGGCTCGAACAGCCTAGCGAGTTTATCCGGCGGCACGCCGCTGCCTTGATCCGTGACGTTCACGACTACTTTTTCCGCGTCCACGCCAATCGCGATCAGGATGCACGCCCGGCCCTCTGAGAACTTGATGCTGTTTTCCAGTAGATTGAAAACGACGTGCTCCAAGAGTGTCGCGTCACCACGCAAGGGCGGGACCTGGGGCGGCAAGCTCGTCTCGATCGACGGCTCCGGTCTGAGCTGCTTCGCCCGGCCAATCGCCGCTCGAACGACGTCTCCGATGTCCACCCAGTCGCCGACGAGATCGATGTCTCCGGATTCCAGCCGTGTCATCTGCAGCAGGTTGGCAACGAAGTGCGACAGGCGCAGCGCCTCCTCTTCGATGGCGGCGAGCAGGTCGTCGCGCCCATCCTGTGTCATCCTACTGCCTAGTTGCCGCAGGCTGGTCACTGCGCCGACGATGGAGGCGAGCGGTGTGCGCAGGTCGTGGGAAAGTGACGACAACAGCGCGGACCGCAGGCGCTCGCGCTCGGTCTCGTGGCGCGCACGAAGCGCCAGGCGCTCATGATCGGTCCGCTCGAGCGCAAGGGCCGCATGCCGAAGGAGTGTCTCGAGGATTGCGCGGTCGTCCGCGTCCAGGCTCCGGTTCGACCCCGCAGGCGCGAACCCCAGTACGGCAGGGACATCGTGCACGCCCGAGACCGGATGCCATTCGATACGACCCTCCCCCCATCCTGCGGCCTCGGGATACTCTGCCTCGCCACTCCGCATGGCCCGTAGCGCCGCCTGAGCCTCGGCGGAGCCAAGCTCCATTGCGTGCGGCCAGGCTGCCGCCTGCGTCACTTCCTCGCCGCTCCGGGTGAGCACCACGGCCACACCATCGAGGCTCGATACTGCCTGTCGGGCAAGCGCTGCTAGGATCGCGGCCTCGTCCCTGCTGCCTGATAGCTCGGCGGCAAATTCGTTCAAGGCCTGCAACGCGTCTGCCCGTCTCTTCGCCGCGGCGGCCACTTCCCGCATCCGACCGGCGAGGCTTCCTGTCAGCAGCGCCACGACAAGAAAAACGAAGAGCGCAAAAAGCTCGCGCGGATCTGCGATCGTGAACGTGAAAACGGGCGGGATGAAGAAGAAGTTGTAGGCGAGGAAGGAGAGCGCAGCGAGGGCAAGCCCGGTCCAGGTGCCGAACGCTACGGCGGCCGCAACGACGCATACGATATAGATCAGGCCAACGCTCTGCTGCGGCAGCCAGTGAAGCAGACCCAATCCGAGCAGCGTCGCAAAAGCCGTCAATAGAACCGTGGTGACGGCCAGCGCAAACCCCGTCACGGGCCGCGGCAACCACGACCAGATGTCGCTCAGGCCGTGGACGCGAGCCTTACGGTCCGGTCGACCAAGGCTGGAGGAGGGATCCATGCGACGGGTCTCATTCACGCGACAAGGGACCAGGACTTTTACCGCCGAACGGGCTCGGCCACGTACAATTCGCCCCTTCTTTACGAGTTCCTTATACGTGCGCCACACCTTCCCAATGGCATCCTTATGCGGCCCGGACCGATGTGAGAGGCAGTCTCAACGGCTCCAGGACGCAAGCCATGACAATCTCCGAGACCCATCACAGCGCCGTCACCGCCCCCCCCCATGGCCGAACTAGCTTTTGGGTGTTGGCGCTCGGCTCCATCGGCGTTGTCTACGGGGACATCGGCACGAGCCCGCTTTATGCGGTGAAGGAATCGCTGCTGGCTGCAAAGGGCACGACAGCGCTCGCACCTGAAATGATCTTCGGCGTGCTGTCCCTGATGCTGTGGGCGCTGATCGTCATTGTCACATTGAAGTACGTCTTCGTCATGCTGCGTGCAGACAACAACGGCGAAGGCGGAACCCTGAGTCTGATGGCGCTGGCACAACGCGCGATCGGCCGGCGCAGCATGCCCGTATTCGTGCTCGGCATGGCAGGTGCTGCGCTCTTCTACGGCGACGCGATGATCACGCCGGCCATCTCCGTCCTGTCGGCCGTCGAAGGACTGACACTGCTCACGGCCGCGTTCAAGCCATTCGTCCTCGCCATCAGCCTTGCGATCCTGCTCGGTCTGTTCGTGATCCAGAGCCGGGGAACGGCGCGCATCGCGGCATTGTTCGGTCCGCTCGTGCTCCTCTGGTTTGCGGCCCTGGCGTGGGGAGGCTTGGCCAATGTCGCGAGCCGGCCAGAAGTCATGTCGGCAATAAATCCCATTCACGGTGTCACGTTTCTCCTATCGCATGGTATCGCCGGCTTGATCGCGCTTGGCGCCGTGTTCCTCGCCGTGACGGGAGCCGAGGCGCTCTACGCGGATCTCGGGCACTTCGGCCGCGGCCCGATCCGGGCGGCTTGGCTCGCCATCGTATTCCCGGCGCTCGCAATCAATTATCTCGGCCAAGGCGCTCTGCTGCTGCAGCATCCCGAGGCGCTCGAGAATCCGTTCTTCAGGCTATATCCGGACTGGGCGCTCATCCCAATGATCCTGCTTGCGACGCTCGCCACCATAATTGCCAGCCAGGCTGTCATCACCGGCGCGTACTCGGTCACACAACAAGCGATTCAGCTAGGCCTGCTGCCGCGCATGCACATCCGCAGCACGTCAGCCACTGAGCGAGGGCAGATCTACGTTCCGGCCGTCAACTGGTACCTGATGCTGGCGGTGCTGTTCCTGGCAGCGTCGTTCCGCAGTTCCACGGCGCTAGCTTCCGCCTACGGCATCGCCGTGACCGGAACGATGGTCGTGACGGTCGCGCTTTGCACGCTCGTTGCGCGCCATCTATGGCATTGGTCATGGACCAGGGTTGCGATGGTAATGACGCCCTTCATGATCATTGACCTAGTGTTTCTCGGGGCCAACCTGCTCAAGATCGCCGAAGGCGGCTGGTTGCCGCTGCTGGTCGGAGGTGCCATCCTCGTTATGATGTGGACGTGGCAACGCGGGGCTGGTTTGCTGGCCGCGCGCTGGCGCAAGGAGGAATTGCCGATCGCCAAGTACCTGCCGGTGCTAACGGCCAAGATCGAGCACAGGTCCGAAGGCACCGCCGTATTCCCCACCAGCCAGCCCGACCTCGTGCCGACAGCGCTCGTGCACAACATCAAGCACAACAAGATCCTGCATCGCCACAACATCATCGTCTGTATCGAAGTGACCGATACGCCTCGGATAATCGAGGAGGCTCAGCGCGGCACCGTGAGGCGACTGTCCGAGGAGTTCGCCGTCGTGTGGCTGAAATTCGGCTTCATGGAAGAGCCCGACGTACCCCGTGCGCTCGCACGTCGCTACCTCAAACTCGGGTTCGATCCTTCAGCAGCCTCGTATTATCTGTCTCGGCGCGCCATCAAGCCCGCAACCCGCTCGCAGATGCCTCGTTGGCAGGATCGGCTGTTCGTCGCGCTGGCGCACGGCTCCAGCGACGCCGCACAATACTTTGGCATTCCAAGTGACCGCGTGATCGAGATCGGAACGCAGGTGACTGTATAGAATGTCTGATGTTGGCCCACATCGACGTTTCGCTGCAACGCGGCGAAATGGACGGTATCGGTCCTATCGCGTCGCCATCACCCAATCGTCGTACGGACCGTCGCAAGTGGAGGCATTCCGGACACCGATTGAATACAGCTCCAGCTTGCCCTCGACCCTGAGCAGAGATCGGTTCGCCGCCAGGTTGTGATTTGCATGGTCTCTCGAAGCCGTGCGAACGTCGCGTTCGGCTCAGCTCCGGAGGCTTGCCATGTCAGCATCCGATAAGGTCTTCGCCGGCTCGATCCCAAAGCTTTACGACGACGGCATGGTGCCACTGATTTTCGCCGGATATGCCGACGATCTCGCCCACAAAATTGCCTCGCTGTCGCCGGCAGCGGTTCTCGAGACGGCGGCTGGCACCGGTGTGGTGACGCGCGCATTGGCTCCGAAGCTTGCTGAAGAAGCACGCTACGTGGTGACAGATCTCAATCAGCCGATGCTGGAGCACGCTGCGCGGCGACAAGGATCGGATCGACGCATTGCCTGGCGGCAGGCAGATGCGCTCGACCTGCCGTTTCCGGACGCGCAGTTCGACGTCGTCTGCTGCCAATTTGGGGTGATGTTTTTCCCTGACCGCACGAAGGGATACAGGGAAGCCAGGCGGGTTTTGAGGGCTGGCGGAAGTTTCGTCTTCAGCGTCTGGGACAGGATCGAAAACAACGTGTTTGCAAACGACATCACAGTGGCGCTTGCCGCGTTGTTTCCTCGCGATCCACCTCGTTTCATGGCAAGGACGCCGCATGGCTACTACGACGAGAGCTTGATCGAGGACGAATTGTGGTCGGCTGGGTATCCCCACATCGCAATCGAGAAGGTGAGCAAGCAGAGCAGAGCGGCGTCGGCTCTCGACGTCGCAATAGCTTACTGCCAGGGAACCCCTCTCAAAAACGAGATCGAAGCCAGACTACCCGGCGGCCTGCAGGCCGCGACGGAGCATGCAGCGGCAGCGATTGCGAAGCTTCATGGTGAGCGTGAGGTAAGCGCGAAAATCCAGGCGCTCGTGATAACCGCTAGAGCCTGACTCTTTGCTTCGCCTGGTCCTAAGGTGGCCCATCTCGAAAATGAGAAGCGGTCAGGGGTGCCAAGCCGCCATAGCCGCCGAGACATTCTAAGAATGGGGCGGTTGCGGTGCACACCTTGCGTGTCGCCCATACCTGCAATTTTGCAGCGTGGGTGTTGAACACCGGCACGATGTCCGAGTCGGGTCAAGGGCGGGCTTGATTTGCGGTCGAACGATGTCCGCAGCGCGTCCGATCTCGACGGCATGGTCGAGGCTCACGCGATGTGACCCTGCCCCCATCGGGTACTCATTCATAAGTTAGCTCTGTTCGCGGTTCTCCCTCTCTGGACCTCTTTGCAAACTCGGCCGGTGTGAGCCCCCGAATGCAAGGCCGGCCGCGCTGCTCGATGATCGCGTTCAACTCACGCGCAACACGTACGCCTGACAGCGAAGTATCGACGGCGAGCCCGAGACATTCGCGGGTGAAGTCGTCGACAACGGCCAGCGCCCGGAATCGGCGCCCGTCGACCAACGTGTCCTGCACGAAGACGACCGACCAGCGCTGATTGGCGCCTTGCGGGATCGCCATCGGGGCCCGCGTGCCGAGCGCCCGCTTGCGCCCGCCACGACGCCGAACGACCAGCCGCTCCTCGCGATAGATGCGATAGAGCTTCTTGTGGTTGACGCCCAACCCCTCGCGACTGAGCAGCAACTGTAGCCGCCGATAGCCGAACCGCCGACGTTGGTTCGCCAGCGCTTTCAGGCGCTCGCGCAAGCCGGCGTCGTCCCGCCGCTTCGGCTGGTGGCGGTAGACCTTCGGCGCCATCCCAACGAGCGCACGGGCACGGCGCTGCGAATAGCTCTTCTCCTTGATCGCCCAGCTCACGGCGTCTCTCCTTGCGCCAGTCAGAAGTTTTTTGCGAGCAGCTCTTTGAGTGTCGCGTTGTCCATCACCTGCTCGGCCAGCAGCTTCTTCAGCCGCGCGTTCTCGTCCTCCAGCGTCTTCAAGCGCTTGGCTTCCGAGACGTCCATGCCGCCGTACTTCTTGCGCCAGTTGTAGAACGTCGCGTCCGAGATCCCGTGCCGGCGGCAAAGCTCGACGGGGGACACCCCAGCCTCAGCCTCCTTCAGGATCGCGATGATCTGCTCTTCCGAGAACCTGCTCTTGCGCATCGTCCGTCTCCTCAATGGGCGACAGACTAACAAACAAGCGGGTACCCTTCAGGGGGCAGGGTCACAGCAAGATCACGGCAGGAATTGACGGGCTTTCGACCGGCAATTCTTGGACTGCGGCGGCTAATCTCTAATAGGTTGTGGCATAGGTCAGCCATCCGTACTCCGGGTCATTAGTCCCGCCGGATTTCTCATAGTAGTATGGGACGGCCGAAAACACCTCACGCCATGCTTGGCCGGAAATAGAATAGCCAATCCGTTCGTCGAATCTTTCGCGATGCTCATCTGACAGCCAAGTGTCAAGCAAAAGAACCTCGCAACCTAGGCACTTCCCGTCAACAAGATTGGGGTTGGCATGAATTTCGGCCGCGCTCGGGAGGCGGCCATCAGGCGTCATGATCTGGTCCCCGCCGTGCAAGGCGTCCGCTTCGATATAATGCCAAGACCCGCCATAGAAGACTTCGGCTCCGTGGTGCGCCTTCAGTTGCACAATGCGCCCGCGATAGCCACCGGCGGCGAGTATATCGAGCATGACCCGGTTGACTTGGCCGCATTGGGCGCGACGCACCTTAAGTAACTGGATCGGATCATAGACACCCTGTCCGTTGGACCTGAGGGGCGTCTCCATCGGGTGGACGAAATAGGATTGGGTCCATTCCGCGACGCGCAGAACCGTCTCCTGATCGTCTGTCGCGGAGCCTTTAATCGACTTGAACAGGCGCCGCATAATGGCAGTCCTATCAAGATTAGACTTGTCCGGTTCAATTGTAATCGGATCTCTCAATGTCGCTGCCGGGAAAGCGACGACCGCCGGCGTTCGGGCGGCATCGAGAATAGCGTTGGTGGTGGTGAGCTCCGGCGAAAGAGCCATGCCATAATAAACGGCCGCCGCCGCGCCGATGAGTGCGACACGCATACGAAACACCCCTATGGGAATAACGCCCCAAACTTCCCTTAACACTTTCAACGAAGAGCGATCAAGTTGATCAGCGCCACACCGAGATTGCGGCGTTGATCGACTGCTATGCGTTGCCAGACGGCAACAGAGCGCAGGTCGCTATCCAGGCATAGGAATGTCCCGATCAATCTTGGAATAGGCAGAGGTGGGTTGCTTGCGCCGATCCCGTAGCCTCCGGGCGTCGATTCCTTGAGGAGAGCAACGCTATGACCAACACCTACTGCCTCACGCCGAATGCCGCTTAACCGCGTATGGGAGACGCATGGCAAGCTGTTGCTTCTGCTTCGGGCGCTTCTGCCTGACCGCCGGTGTCGGGGCACTGCAGGCCATCATGACTGCCAATGTCGAGGATCTGTGGGTTGCTGGCTCGCCCTATGCCTGACCAGCGCGGCCGCACGCGTGGCTAGATCGGCTATCAGGCCAGCAAGGTCGATATTGTCCACCGCCGCGTTCGCGGCGCTGGCGGCGGGGAGTTGCCGCTGCCGAGCTGGTCAGCAACGGCAACCGAGGACTGGCTTGGCGACGCGGATGGGGATGGTCAACCCGCGGCGGCATTCCTCGCGCGTATGCTGCTCGCGATCGATGCACCGCATGGGCTACGCCTCTGCTTTAGTGATACACAGACCCTGGAGTTTCGCATGGCGACCTCGCTTAGCCGAGACGGCTCTGAGAGGCTCCTCGCCAGATACAAGGTGGACTCCCTTGAGCCCCCTGAGGTGCGGCCCATCTCTCCCAGGGAATCCCACGAATGCCCGGAACCAATATAGAACTTGGGCATCCGAAGAATCGGATAAACGCGCGCTGTTCGGCGACCACATATCGTGGCCCATTCTTCGGGAGCAAGGGGTCGGGGGTTCGAATCCCTCCGCTCCGACCATTGTCGCGCCGTTCCGCTCGTGAAAGCGGCCGCGCCCTGAGCCCGCCGCCCCGGTCCCTCATTCCACGATGCTCTGGTACGTCAACACGCGGAGTTCTCGCCGGAACGGATAGGCCGACGACGGCATCAGTTGCGTCAGGAACACCACGAACATGTCTTCCGCGGGATCCACCCAGAAGGCAGTGGAAGCCGCACCGCCCCAGGCAAACTCGCCGGGTGTGCCCAGGATCTGCGCCTTGGCAGGATCGATCATCACCGAGAAGCCGAGGCCGAAGCCGATGCCTTCGTACGTCGTCTCCGAGAAGCGCGGCGTCCCCATGTCGGCCATGTCGCCCTTGAGGTGGTTCGATGTCATCAGCTCCACGGTCTTGCGGCCCAGCAGCCGCACACCGTCGAGCTCGCCCTTGTTCAGCATGAACTGGCAGAAGCGCGCGTAATCCGCAGCCGTGGACACGAGCCCGCCGCCGCCCGAGTTGACGTTCCGCGGCTTGAGGTAGCGGCTCTTCGTCGGATCGTCGATCTCCTGCAGACCGCCCTTGCCGTCGGGTGCGTAGTTGGCTGCGAGGCGCGCGTGCTTTGCCTCGGGTACGTAAAAGTCGGTGTCGACCAGCCCCAGTGGATCGATCACGCGCTCCTTCAGGTATTTCTGGAAGGGCATGCCGGAGATCACCTCGACAAGGTAGCCGAGCACGTCCGTCGATATGGAATAATTCCAACGCGATCCAGGGTGGGCGAGCAGCGGCAGCCCGGCAGCCTTCTCGACCAGATCCTTCAGGCTCGTGTCCTGTACCTGGAAATCGATCTTGCTCGACCGGTAGAGCCCGTCGACAGGCGTTGCCTCCATGAAGCCGTAGGTGAGCCCCGAGGTGTGCGTGAGCAGGTCCCTGAACGTCATCTCGCGGTTGGCTGGCACCGTCTCGAGCTTGCCGCGGCTTCCGCCGATGCAGACCCGCTGACCGCTGAAGGCCGGAATGAAACGGCTCACCGGATCATCGAGCTGAAAACGGGCTTCCTCGTAGAGCATCATGATGGCGACGCTCGTGAGCGGCTTCGTCATCGAGTAGATGCGGAAAATGGTATCCTCTTTGATCGGCACCCCCCGGCCGACGTCTGCCTGGCCTGCCACGTCGACAAACGCCGTCTTTCCCCGCCGGGCCACCATCGCGACGATCCCACCGGTGCGCCGGGCCGCAATCTGCGTCCGCATCCAATCCGAGATCCGGGCGAGACGAGGGGTGGAAAGCCCGACCTCCTCGGGGCGGACGGTGGCGAGCGTGCTCATGGGCTTGGTTCTCCGCAAGGGCTGGACTTGTCTCGGTGCGATGATGGACATGTTGACCGGCGCCGGCAACGGGGCGTCGATTGTCCCGCTGTTGCCGAAGTCTCAACCACTCGCTGCCACGCTGTGCACCTATGCTTGCTGCGTTGCGTTGCATTGCGTGGAGTTTGCCGTGAGCGAGTTCGTAATGGTCGTCTGGCTTGCAGCCGGCGGCAAGATCGAGAAGCCGACCGATCCGGCCGATTGCGCCCGGGTCTTGAGCCTTTACCAGTCCTCGCTGGCGATGGGGCAGCCACTGCTGATGACGCGCGACGGAACGAGCCGGATCGTTCTCGACGTGCGCTGCGCCAGACGCCCGTCGCTGCCGGTCTCCTGACGCCCCGAGCGCGAGGCAGCCTCTGCAGTGCTGGCAATTCCCCCCGATTTTCGCTCATATGACGCTCGAACGGATCGCTAAGGTCCGAATGGAAGCGCTCGGGGAATGAAAGATGCAGGAATACGATTATGTCGTCGTGGGCGCCGGCTCGGCGGGTGCGGTGCTTGCCTCCCGCCTGAGCGAGAACCCGCGCCACCAGGTGCTGCTCGTCGAAGCCGGCGGCGATACCCATTTCCTGTCGCGATTTCCGCTGAGCTTCGGTCTCTTCATCGAGAAGGCCGGCGTCAACTGGCTCTATCAGTCCGAGCCCGAGGCCAACACAGGTAACCGGCCGATTCCCGTGCCGCGCGGCAAGATGCTCGGCGGATCGAGTGCAATCAACGGACTTGTCTGGGTGCGCGGGCAGCCGCTCGACTACAACACCTGGGCACAGATGGGGGCCCGTGGCTGGAGCTGGGAGAACGTGGCTCCGCTCTTCACGCGCATCGAGAATTACGGCCAGGGTGGTGGCAAGTTCGGCCGTGGTACCGAGGGGCCGCTCAAGATCACCGAGGTGCCTGACCAGAGCCCGCTCTACGACGCGATCTTCAAGGCCGCCGTGTCGGCCGGCTATCGCATCAATCCGGACTACAACAGCGAGGATCAGGAAGGGGTCGTCAAGACCCAGTCCAGCATCCATCGCGGCATGCGCATGAGCGTGGCGAAGTGCTACCTCGAGCCGGCCATGAAGCGCCCCAACCTCACGGTCGTCACCAACGCTCCCACGCGCCGCGTCATGCTCGACGGAAAGCGCTGCACCGGCATCGTCTACGAGCAGGCCGGCCGACTCGTCGAGGCCCGCGCCGGCCGCGAGGTCATTCTCTGTGCCGGTGCCGTCGCCACCCCGCAACTGCTCGAGCTTTCAGGCATCGGCAACCCGGAGATACTCACGCGACACGGCATCACGGTGCAGCACGCGCTCACCGCTGTCGGCGAGAATTTCCGCGATCACCTCAACGCGCGCATCATCTGGAAGGTCAACGACAAGAGCGTCTCCTACAACCACCGTGCCCAGGGCCTCGGCGCGCTCGGCCAGGGCCTGCGCTACATGTTCACGCGCGGCGGCTTCATCAGCCTGCCGTCGGCGCCCATGCTGGCTTTCCTGCGCACCCGTCCCGATCTGGAGACTCCGGATGTCCAGATGCACATCGTGCCCTACGCCATCAAGGATCCGAAGACACGCAAGCTTCAGGATTTCCCATCGATGACGATGTCCTGCTACCAGCTGCGACCGGAGAGCCTCGGCTCGATCCACATTCGCTCGTCGAACCCCAACGACCAGCCGTCGATCCGCTTCAACTTCCTGGCTGACCCGATCGACCAGGCTGCGATGGTCGAGGGCTTCAAGATCGTCCGCAAGATCATCGAATCGCCGCCCATGGATGCCCTGCGCGGCGAGGAGTTCTCGCCGGGCAAGCAGGTCTCCTCCGACGACGAGATCCTGGACTGGATCCGCAACAACGCCCAGACCGCCTACCATCCGATCGGAACCTGCCGCATGGGCCCTGAGGGCCAGCGGACGGTCGTCGATGACCGCCTGCGCGTACACGGCCTGAGCGGTCTGCGGATTGCTGATGCCTCGATCTTCCCGACCATGCCGTCGGGTAATACCAATGCCCCGGCAATCATGGTCGGAGAGAAGGCGGCCGACATTCTTCGCACCGACGCTTAGCCGGGCCTCGTCGCGGAGAGCGTACAGCCAACAAGCCAAGAGTCGCCGCGAATTGCCGGCCGACCGATCCCGGACCCGAGGGGCGAGCCATGCCGCAACCGATTACAGCCGATTGCCTCGCCGACATCGGCGCCGTGGCACACGGATTCTACACCCGGGCCGGCGGTGTCTCTGGCGGCATTTACAACTCGCTCAACTGCGGTGCCGGCTCGAAGGACGACCGCAGCCACGTCATCGAGAATCGTCGCCGGGTCGCGAAATCGCTCGGTGTGCCCCGCGGCGGGCTCCTGACGTGTCACCAGATCCATAGTGCCGAAGCCATCGTCGTCACGGAGCCGTGGACGATGGGCCAGAACCCGAAGGCCGATGCCATGGTGACGCGTGTCCCGGGCCTGGCGTTGGGCGCGCTCGCAGCCGATTGCGCGCCGGTCCTTTTCGCGGAACCCGAAGCCCGGGTCATCGGCGCGGCCCATGCGGGCTGGAAAGGGGCCCTGACCGGCGTTCTCGAGGCGGCCATTGCGGCCATGGAGAGCCTGGGTGCCCGGCGCCACCGCATCCGGGCCGCCCTCGGGCCGTGTATCGGACCCACGGCCTACGAGGTCGGGCCCGAGTTCGAGGCCCGCTTTCTGGCCGAGGAACCAACCAACGCCCGCTTCTTCCGGCGCGCCATGGCGGAAGCGCGGCCCTATTTCGACCTGCCTGCGTTCGTTCTGTCGCGGCTTTCCGCAGCGGGCGTAGACACGGTTGAGAGCTGCACGCGCTGCACCTACGCCGAGGAAAATGGCCTCTTCAGCTACCGCCGCGCCACGCATCGGGGAGAGCCGGACTACGGAAGGCAGGTGTCCGCCATCGTTTTGCTATAGTTTTTCCACAGACCTCCCCGTGGGTTTCGAGCAGCGGGGCAGTTCGACGCGGAAAAGACCATGCGGGGGCTGGACCGAGTCAGACTCAGGGGCTAGAGGGCGAATAGGGTAGAGAAACGAGAGATTCGCGCGATCAGGCCGCAGGGTTCGTACGTCGGCCGCTGAGTTACAGCGGGAATATCGAGCAAGAAGGGGAACGTCGTCGTGACGGACTTCGACGCTGCTACGGCGAGAACCACGAAGCTGCGGGTGGGCGCCGCCATCGGTCTGGTCATCGCCGGTTTTGGACTGGCAGGCTGCGAAACTGCAAGCACGGTGCTCGGTGGGAGCCAGGTTGCGAGCGAAACGGTTGCGCCCAAGCCCGCGGCAGAGCCCGCGAAACCGCAAATGGTCGCCCGGATTGCGCTCGCTCCGATCATCGGAGCGCCCGATCGCATAGGCCAGCAGTTGCGCTCGCAGGTCGTCCAGTCGGCCGAGCGGAACAAGATCGGCATTCTCGCCGATCGCGATGCATCAGCCGATTTCTCGATGCGCGGCTACCTCGTCGCGGCACGTGACCGGGGCGGCATCAAGGTATCCTACATCTGGGACGTGACCGATCCTTCCGGCAAGCGCGTCAATCGCGTCACCGGAGAGGAGAACGTCGCCGGTGCCGGCGCGGCGAAAGATCCCTGGAGCGCGGTCACGCCGGCGGTCACCCAGACCATCGCCGACAAGGTCGCGTCCTCTCTCGGGGCTTGGGCGCCAAGCCAGCCAAAGGCAACGCCCGTGGCCTCGGCGGCGCCGTCGCCAGGCTCGCGTCCGGGCGCCGCGGGGGCGGGGGCCTCGACGCTGCCGCGTGCGGCGTCCGCCGTCGCCGCTGCACCGCCGCCGGCGGCTCCCGCGAGCGCGACGACCGCGACGACCACCGCCGCTTTGCCGGCCGGTGGAGGGTTGCCGGTGGTCACCGGCGCACCGGGCGACGGCAACACGTCCCTCGCGTCCGCGCTCAACCGCGAGCTCGTCCGCCAGGGCATGCCTGTCGAGCGCCAGACCGGCCGACCCTACCGGGTCGAAGGCCAGGTGACCCTGGGTGCTGTGAAGGATGGCCGCCAGCCCATTCAGATCGACTGGCGGGTCAAGGACGCCCAGGGCAACGCCGTCGGCACGGTCACACAGAAGAACGCGATCCCACCGGGCTCACTCGATGGTTCCTGGGGACAGACGGCCGATGCGGCAGCGGCGGCAGCAGCGCAGGGAATCCTGAAGTTGCTCCCGCAACAGTCTGCGGCGAAGGCGACGAACTGATACCGATCTGTCGCTTTGCTTCAGCGAAAAGCGTCTAACCGCTTGGTAGTGGTGAAAATAGCGAGGGGCCCGGGCCGTTTACAGCCCCGGGCCTACTTGCTATGAGGCCACGTGTGTCACGGCCATGACACCGCTCCCGGAAGGAGGGGCACGAGATGCAGTTCGATGCGCGGGACCACCGTTGGCAGCCTGGAGACCCGTCCATGAAGCTCGTCGCGGGCAACAGCAACCGCAACCTGGCCGAAGCCATCAGCGCCGAATTGAGCTCTCCCCTCACCAAGGGCTTCGTCAAGCGCTTCGCGGACATGGAAGTGTTCATCGAGGTCCAGGAGAACGTCCGCGGCGAGGATGTCTACATCATCCAGGGAACCGCGTTCCCGGCAAACGACAACCTCATGGAGCTGCTCATCCTGACGGATGCGCTGAAACGCTCTTCGGCCCGTCGCATCACAGCGGTGATGCCCTATTTCGGCTACGCGCGGCAGGACCGCCGCCCTGGGCCCCGGACGCCGATCTCCGCTAAGCTGGTCGCCAACCTGATCGAGCGCGCCGGTGTCGACCGCGTCTTGACGCTGGACCTCCACGCCGGCCAGATCCAAGGCTTCTTCGACATCCCGACCGACAACCTGTTCGCCGCGCCACTCTTCGCGAGAGACATCCAGGACAACTACGACATCCAGGACGTGATCGTGACCTCGCCCGACGTCGGCGGCGTGGTGCGCGCGCGGGCCCTCGCCAAGCGACTCGGCAACGATATGCCCATCGCCATCTGCGACAAGCGCCGCGAGCGGGCTGGGCACTCCGAGGTCATGCATGTCATCGGCGACGTGGAAGGCATGCGCTGCATCCTGGTCGATGACATCGTCGACTCGGGTGGGACGCTCGTCAACGCCGCCAACGCGCTGCTGGCACATGGCGCCAAGGAGGTGCACGCCTACATCACGCACGGCGTGCTGTCGGGGGGCGCTGTCTCGCGCATCACGAACTCGAAGCTCAAGTCGCTGGTGATCACCGATTCGATCCTGCCGACCGAGGCCGTGAAGGCCGCGCGCAACATACGCGTCATCACGGTGGCCAAGCTGCTGGCCGAAGCCATTGCCCGCACGGCGCGCAACGAGAGCGTTTCGAGCCTCTTCTATTGAGAGCTGCGCCGAGCGCTCAGCAGCGTTCGGCAGCGCGCGCCAGCGGCAACGCCCGAAAACGAAAGCGGCCGGAAACATTGTCCGGCCGCTTCCCGTTCTGGCTCCGACGGCCTGTGTCAGGTCGAGTAGCGCGTGAACGCCGTGGTCGTGGCGCGCGCCTTCCAGTCGGTCACGACGCACACGATGGCCGGCTTGCCGGCCTTCACCGCGGCCATTGCGCGTTCGAGCGCCGGCCGGATGTCCTCGGGTTTCTCGACATATTCGCCGTGCCCGCCGAAGCATTCGGCGAATTTGTCGTAGCGCGGATAGCCGAGATTGCGGCCCGGCTTCGACTTCACAGGATCGTCCTTGTCGGGGTCGCCTGTCCAGCCGCCGTTCTGGCTGATGACCACGAGCACCGGCAGGCCATGGCGAACACAGCTATCGAACTCCATCGAGTTCATGCCCCAGGAGCCGTCGCCGTGCAGCACGACGACCTGCTTGTCGGGGCAGGCCGCCTTGGCGCCGAGGCCGAACGGCATGCCGACGCCCATGGTGCCGTAGGCGCCCGAGTTGATTCGGTGGCGGGCCGTGTATTGTGGGATCGCCTGGCGCGCGTAGTTCAGCGTTTCCTGGCCGTCGACGCAGAGGATCGCGTCGCGATCGAGGATGTCGCGGACCTCCTTGCACAGCCGCAGTGGATGCACAGGCGTCTGGTCCGTGGAGAGCGCCTGCTCGGACTCCGCGCCCTTCTGCACGTTGCGCGCACGCAGCCGCTCGCACCACGTTTCGTAGCTAGCAGGTGTGATCCTGCCCTTCATGGCCTCGGTGAGCTGCGCGAAGGCGACCTTCGCGTCAGCCACCACGCCGACGTCGAGCTTCCGTGGGGCCGAGGCGATCTCCACCGGATCGATGTCGATGCGTACGACCTTGGCGTTGGCGTTCCAGCGCGGTGGCGCGGCGTTTCCGATCACGTAGTTCATGCGCGTGCCGACGACGAGGATGCAGTCTGCATCACGGAAGGCAGCCGCGCGCGAGGCGGGATAGGAGTACTTGTGGTCCTCGGGGATCACGCCGCGTCCCTGCGGCGTCGTGTAGAACGGAATGCCGGCGGCCTCGACGAACGCCAGCATCTCGGCGTCGGCTTCTGACCATTGGACGCCCGAGCCCGTCACGAGCACGGGCTGCTTGGCCGACGACATAACGTCGATGATCGCCTTCAGGTCGACTGAGTTGATCGCCGGGCGGGCCCGCTTGGCGTAGTTGAAGGGCTCTGGATACTCGACCGTCTTCTCGTCGATCTCCTGGTAGAGGATGTCGCCCGGCAAATCGAGGTAGACGGGGCCTGTGCGGCCGGTCATGGCCTGCGAGATGGCGAGATTGATCAGCTCCGGAATGCGCCGCGGATGGTGTACCCGGTCGGCCCACTTGGTCACCGGCTTGAACAGCGCCAGCTGATCGGTGTCCTGGAAGGCGCCGCGATGCCAGGTGGATACCGGTGCGGCGCCGCCCAGCGCCAGGATGGGCGTGCAGTCGGCCCAGGCGTGCGCGACGCCGGTGACGAGGTTCGTCGTCGCCGGGCCCGAGGCCGCCATGCACACGCCGATCTGGTTGCGCAGGCGCGCGTAGGCGAAACCCGCCATCGCTGCAGCCTGCTCGTGGCGGACGTCGATCCCCCTGAGGCCCTCGTTGAGGCAGGCCTTCTCCACGGCCAGCATCGGGCCGCCCATGATGTAGAAGAAGTCGGAGACGCCCTCGTGCTTGAGGGCCTTGGCGACGATGTCTGAGCCGATGGCCATGTCTGGTTCCTCTCTTGGGTGATGCAACTTGCGGGCCCCGTGGACGAGGCTCTCGTTGGTATCCGTAGGGCGGGAACGGCCGCCGCGCGCGTCTATCCTAGGCGCGGGAAAGGGGGCGTGGCCAGCGCGAGATTGGCTCCCGTCGCAGCCATCGTTGACCATGCCGACGCGTCCTCGACGTCGAGTTATCCCCGGGGGCAGCAAGTCCGCGCATACTGCCGCCGTCGCCGCGTGAGACAGGACGGGCTCGTGGGCTCTGCGAGGCTCGTGCGGCAACGGCTCGAAACCGAGGACACACGCTGCCCCGCCGAGGCCAGGCAAGAGCACGTGCTGCACCTTTGGCCTTGCTGGCGCCCAGCGACAGCTGCCGGTCATGACGGCAGCATCGTGGGCGCAGGCGCCGGATACCTGGCAGCGGTGCTTCCAGGCACGACCGATCCGGACGCCGGACCGAGGTTGCACACAGCGACAGCGGCGCCGGAAGGACGAAGGTTGAGGGTTCGGGCAACGACGGGGCGGCCGGCGCCGCACCCCCAAGAGGTCTGGAGCGGCCCCCGCCGCCCCGTACCTGTTGCAAGGACAGTCGAACTCCGGACCCGGTCGGTGGCGGAGCCTCGACGGCTGCCCGACCGGATCCGCTCGGAACAGCGGCCGTGTACCTCTAAGAGAGGGACATCATGGAGCGCGAACGCATCGCCGGGAAGCAACCATCGCCCGCAACCCTGTCTCCCGAAGAGCAATTCAAATGCGAACTCGCTCGCCGACAACCCCGGCATCCTGTTCTCAGACGAACGCGTTCGCCAGATCCTGAAGTTCGAGACCGGTGCCTATCTCGCCGACATCAGACGACACCCTCTGTCTTGAGCGCCGCGATGTCGTTCTTCGAATAGCCGAGCCACTCGGAGTAGACATCGTCGTTGTTGGCACCGAGAACGGGTGAGGCCGTGACTTTGACGTAGCTATCGGACATCTTCACGGGCCAACCGGGGATCCAGAGCTTGCCGCGGACGGGATGGTCGATTTCCGAGAAGATCTCACGCTCGCGCATGGTCGGGTCGTCGGAAAGCTCCTTCGTGTCCATCACCGCGCCGCAAGGAACGCCCGCCGCGCCGAGTTTCTCCATCGCCTCGTGCTTCGTGAACTGCATCGTCCACTTCTCGATCTCGGCGGTGATCTCCTTCGCGTGATCGCCGCGCTGGACCGGCGTCGCGAGGCGCGGATCGGCCTTGAGGTCAGCGCGCCCGATGACGTCGCACAAGTTCTCCCAGTGCGCGTTGGTAGCCCGGCTCGTGTAGATGAAGACGTAGTCGTTGTGTCCGCCAGGCTTGCATCGGAAGACCTCGCAAGGGGCGTTTCCGAGCACGACCGAGTTGCCGTTCCGCTCGCACGCCTTGTTGGTCATGAGTTGGCGCGAGTAGGCGATGCGGCAGTAGTTCACCATCGCGTCCTGCATGGCGACCTCGACCTTCTGGCCTTTGCCGGTCACCGTGCGCTGGTAGAGCGCAGCGAGGACGCCGATGGCCGCGTGAAGGCCCGTGCCGGTGTCGCCGAGCGTCACGCCCGGCTTGATCGGCCGCCCGTCATGCTCGCCCGTGATCGACATGACACCGCCCGCGGCTTGCGCGATCATATCGAAGGCGAGGTTCTTCTCGAACGGCGACCCTTTTCCGAACCCCTTTACCGTCGCGTAGATGATCCGCGGGTTGATTTTCTGGACCTCCTCGTAGGAGAACCCGAGCTTCTCAATCACACCCGGCGCGAAGTTCTCGGCGAAGATGTCACCCTTGCGAATGAGATCGCGCAGGATCTCCTTGCCACGCTCCGACTTCAAGTTGAGCGTGATCGACTTCTTGTTGGCATTGAGCAGCATGAAATAGTAGCTGTCCGCATCCTTGCGCTCCGACGAGGCACTGCGGCCCTGCTCTCCACCCTTCGGGTTCTCGACCTTGATGACCTCCGCGCCGAGCCACGCGAGCGTTTCCGTAATCGACGTGCCCGCCTCGAATTGGGTGAGATCGACAACCTTGATTCCCGCCAGCGCGGGTTTTCCGGAGGGTGTGGGGGCGGTCATGGAAGTTCTCCGTTGCTGTCCGGTCCAGGGGCGCGGGGAGGGGGCGCGGCTATAGGGGCCCTGACCACCGCCGCAGTCACGCTGAGGCTTCGCAGCCGAAAGGATGGGTTAGCGGCAAGCCGATCGTCAATGGCTCTCGCTGTGATCGCCCGATGGGCGGCGGCGATTAGGCGACGGATGCAGGCGATTCGATCTCGCCCGGGCATCTCAGCTATCCAGTCTAAGCGGATGAGACGACGAGTGGATTGCCTGCTCGACGGCAGCCACCCGGCTCACGACCCCTCACCGGCGAGCCAGGCGTCCGGACAAAAGAAGGCCGCGCAATTCCGGAACGCGATACCGCCTTCAGCGGACCTCGCCCGACTTGAAGTCGTGCACTTGCCCTGTTTCCTGCCAGGACGGCGAGACCAGCTTCAGGAACAGCGGCACCGTCTCCTCAGGTGTCTTGAGAGACATCGGGTCTTCGCCGGGGAATGCGCGGGCTCGCATGCCGGTCCTGATCGGCCCCGGATTGACGATGTTCACCTTTGCCTGCGTGTTGGCAAGCTCATGCGCCCACGTCTTGGCGAGTGCCTCGAGGCCCGCCTTCGATACGGCGTAGGGCCCCCAGTACGCATTCCGCGCCAGGGCGGCCCCCGACGATACGAAGACGGCCCTCCCGGCATCCGAGCGTCGGATCAGTGGGTCCACCGATCTGATGATGTGCCAATTGGCGGTCAGATTGATGTCGATCACCTCGCGCCAGGCGTCGGACGTGATGTGCCCGAGGGGGGAAAGCGGCCCGAGAATGCCGGCATTGGCAACGAGGATGTCCAGCCGGCCCCATCGCTGCAGCAGCGTCGGGCCAAGCGCGTCCAGCTTTTCGAAACGTTTGAGGTCGAGCTCGACCAGCGTCGCCTTGCCGCCTGCGGCCCGGATTTCGTCGTCGAGTTCTTCGAGGGCCCCGACAGTCCGCGCAAGCACCACGACATGCGCGCCGGCTTGCGCTAGGCCGAGCGCAACCGCCCGGCCGATGCCGCGCGAGGCGCCCGTGATCAGCGCTATGCGGTCTGCGAGGGGCTTTTCGTCTGCCATTTGTGGCGCTCCCGTACGAGAACGCGGGACGCTATCGGCTCAGAAGCCCTGCTGCAAGCCACCATTCTGGAAAAGCCCTTTTACCCGGGCTATCCAATCGGTCGGGGTGACATGGGCCCTCATGCTGACGGCCTCTTCACTCCGGTGCCAGCTCCATCGCGCGTGTCGCGAGATCCAATGCAGCAGCCACCGTCTTCAACCGGATCTCTGATCGGCTCAGCGGTCCGAACCGGCACTCCATGTGAATTGGCTCCGCTCCGATCCGCCCGGCGGCGATGTGGACGAGCCCCACCGGCTTGGCATCCGTCCCTCCACCGGGCCCTGCAACGCCGGTTACGGCGACGGACACGTCTGCCGAGGAATGCACGAGCGCTCCTTCGGCCATGGCCAGCGCAACCTCGCGACTTACGGCCCCATGGTCGGCGATGAGCTCCACCCTGACGCCGATCATCTCGGTTTTCGCGTCGTTCGAGTATGTCACGAAGCCCCGGTCGACCACATCCGACGATCCGGGAATCTCGGTCAGCAAGCCAGCGATCAGGCCGCCCGTACAGCTCTCGGCTGTTGCGACCAGCAGCTTCTTCGAGCGCATCGCGGCGAGGAGGCCTTCCGCCTGCCGGATCAGATCGTCGGGAAACATGCCAAACCTCGCTGCCGGAGTGCAGATCACTACAACCTCCGGCAACGCTAATGCACCGACCCTTTGCAGACAATTGTCCGCCGCATCAGGGAGCGGCGAGCTTTTCCGCCTGCGTCAGAAGGCCGTCGAGGATAGATCGCGCCTCGACACCCATCACCTCCGTGGCGCGCCGCTGCGCTTCCTGCCAGACGGGAAATGCTTCCCGGATCACGGTCTTTCCACGTGGCGTCAGATGCAGACCGCGGCCGCGACGGCCGGCAGGGGGGTCCATCTCGATGTGCCCCAGCGCCAACAGGCGCTTGAGGTTGCGCGACAGCGTGGATTTCTCGATATCCAGGTCGAGCCCGATCTCGGCTGCCGTGATCCCATCGGTCTGCGCGAGCTGGGTCAACAGCGTGAACTGGCTCGCCGTGATCTTGTGCGGTCTCAGTGCATCATCATAAACGCGTGTAACGATGCGACTGAGCTGGCGCACCCTTGTCGCGATGCAGGTATCCGACGTGGCGCTGGCTATGGAGCCGAGGTCGGGCTGGGCGGTCCGCGCCGGCGGTGTCATGATGTTCATGGGTGCCTCCCCCGTCCCCAATGGCGATACAACGCCTCATGCCTGATTCGAAGGGGAGCAGCAACGAGGTTGGTGACGCGAGGCCATCATCGCGCGGTTCAGAGGCCGAGAAGCAGCGGTTGCCCTCGCCCATTTTTGAGGGGGAGGCGCTGGAACCGGCGAGACGATCGGCCGAAAGTTGTTACTGTCGACGGGTGGGGCGGGGCATCGACCAAGCATCCAGCCCGAGGCGGCGAGAGCGCAGCATTCTTGTGCTGCTGGCCGATCGAGAACGGCTTCGGTGAGGCAGGCAAGAGGATCTGCGCACCCGCCAACCGCGTGGAGAGTGACGTGATGCGCTCCCGTCAGCTCGCTTCCGCGAGCAGCGACAACTGCCGGTGATTGCTTCCGTGCTGATCCGTGAGCAGTGTCGGGTAGTCGCCGGTGAAGCAATGGTCGGTGAACTGGGGCTGCTGCGGATCGCGGCGCTTGTGGCCCATCGCCCGGTAAAGGCCATCGACCGACAGGAAAGCGAGGCTGTCAGCCTCGAGGTACTGCCGCATCTCCTCGATCGAGTTGTTGGCCGCGAGAAGCTCGGTCGTGCGCGGCGTGTCGATGCCGTAGAAGTCGGGATAACGGATTGGTGGGCTCGAAATGCGCATGTGCACCTCTCGCGCACCCGCCTCCTTGAGCATCGCGACGATCTTCTTCGACGTCGTGCCCCGTACGACGCTGTCATCGATCAAGACGATGCGGCTGCCGCGGATAACGCCTGGATTGGCCGAGTGTTTCAACTTCACACCCAGTGCACGGATCCCTTGCTCCGGTTCTATGAAGGTGCGCCCGACGTAGTGATTGCGCACGATGCCGAGCTCGAACGAGATGCCGGCGGCTTGCGCGTATCCGATCGCGGCAGGCACGCCGGAATCGGGCACCGGCACCACCACATCCGCCGCCACCGCCGCTTCCTCGGCCAGCACGGCCCCCATCTGCTTGCGCATCTCATAGACACTGCGGCCGCCGATGACACTATCGGGACGCGCGAAGTAGACGTACTCGAAGACGCACGGCCGCGCTGGCCGGCGCGGGAACGGACGATGGCTCTCCACACCGTTCTCCGTGATCACCACGACCTCGCCGTTCTCGACCTCGCGGATGAACTGCGCCCCGACAATGTCGAGCGCGCACGTCTCCGAGGCGAGCACGTAGGCCTGCCCGAGGCGACCGAGGATGAGGGGCCGGATGCCGACGGGATCGCGCGCGCCAATCATCATGTCGTTGGTCAGGCACGCGAGGGCATAAGCACCCTCGATCTGCAGCAGCGCATCGATGAAACGGTCGACGATGCGCCGCTTCTTCGAGCGCGAGATGAGATGCAGAATGACTTCCGTGTCGGAGGTCGACTGGCAGATCGCGCCGGATGAAACGAGCTCGTCGCGCAACGTCAGTGCGTTGGTGAGGTTTCCGTTGTGGGCGACCGCGAACCCGCCTTGGTCGAGGTCCGCGAACAGAGGTTGCACGTTGCGAAGAACCACGTCGCCCGTCGTCGAATAGCGATTGTGACCGAGAGCCATCTCGCCGGTGAGGCGGGCCATCACATCCTTGTTCGAGAAATTGTCCCCGACGCGCCCAAGGCGGCGTTCCTGATTGAAGCGCCCGCTGTCGTAGGTGACGATGCCGCAGCCCTCTTGGCCGCGATGTTGGAGCGCATGCAGTCCGAGAGCAGTAATGGCGGCAGCATTTTCATGCCCGAACACGGCGAAAACACCGCATTCCTCTCGCAAGCGGTCGTCCGGGTATCGGGGACGATCGGGGCCGGGAGGTGTGTCGAGCCCCCGCTCCGGAGCTTCAAGACACTGCCTATTCCAGCTCATCTCAGTCATCGACCGCTCCGCCGTCCGTCGATCTCTGGCCCACGCCACTCCGCGACGGCTCAGCCTCAGCTGCTCCGTCGCGTGTTCCCGGCATATATGACGATTTCACGACCTTGGCCATGGCCTGTGGCAATCATCACCTTCAAAGAGTCAACAGGGGCAAGGCCCTGTTGCTCGCTCTTGGGTTCGGTCAGGGAATGCGGCACGACCTTGACGAGAATAGTCCTGAAGGTGTTGCCGGCACTCTTGATGTAGGGAAGCGAACGGGCGCTCCGCACCCATTCGAACTGATTGCTCGGGTCGGGGAAGAAGGCTTCGTAGAACATGTAAGGGATGACGATCAGGACGAAGCCGCGCACGGCGCCGAATATGAAGCCGAGGATCCGGTCGACCATGCCGACCCCGCTGTCCTGGATGCTATCGGAGATGCGGGCCGTGATCAGATGGACGAGGACGAGAACCACCAGAAATATGATGGCTCCCATGACGATCTGCGCGACGGGCACGGGCACATTGAACTGCTTGCCGAGGTCCTCGGCCGCCGGCTTGTGGTAGAGCACGAAATAGAGGAGCGCGCCGAGAGCCGCCACCCAGGACAGGATGGAGAGCACCTCGCGGGTGAACCCGCGGTACATGGCAAGTAGCCCCGAGAGAATGGCGATGACCACGAGTGCGGCATCGAGGTAGGTGAGGGGCCCGAGCATGGGGCGTCTTTCCTTCATTCGGCCCCCTCGAAGGGGAGCCACCGGCATCGTTCCGGCCCCGGCCCGCGCAACGGCGGTGGTCAGCGGGTCGCCCCGCCCCGGAACCGCTTCACTGACACGGACCAACTGACTCGGCAAGCTCCTTGAGGTGTGCCAGACGTTCGAGCGCGATGCGGTGACCTCCGCGTTCGAGATCCCCGGCGGCGGGCAACACGGCGCACTTGAAGCCGAGCTTCTGCGCCTCCTTCAGCCGGAGCGGCATATGTCCCGCCGCCCTCACGGCACCCGACAAGCTGATTTCCCCGAAATAGACGTGGTCTGACGGCAGAGCAGCACCCGATAATGACGACAGCAGGGCGGCTGCCGCGGCGAGATCCGCCGCAGGCTCGGTTATCTTCAGGCCGCCTGCGACATTGAGGTAGACGTCGTGCTGTGCCAGGCTCACACCGCACCGCGCATCGAGGACGGCGAGTACCATCGACAGCCGGTTGGCATCCCATCCGACCACGGCTCGGCGCGGCGTCCCGAGCGCCGACGGCGCGACCAGTGCCTGGATCTCGACGAGCAGAGGCCTCGTCCCCTCGATACCCGCGAACACGGCGGCTCCCGGCGCCTTGGCATCGCGGTCACCCAGGAACAGCTCCGAGGGATTCGCGACCTCGCGCAGTCCCTGCTGCACCATCTCGAAGACGCCGATTTCATCCGTCGCGCCGAACCGGTTCTTCACGGCCCTCAGGATCCGGAACGGATGTCCGCGATCGCCTTCGAACGAAAGCACCGTATCGACCATGTGCTCGACCACCTTCGGGCCTGCGATCTGGCCGTCCTTCGTGACGTGACCGACCAGCAGCATCGCCGCCCCCGACTGCTTGGCGTAGCGAATGAGAGAGCCGGTTGCCGCGCGGACTTGGCTCACGGTGCCGGGTGCGGCGTCGAGCGCATCCGCCCAGAGGGTCTGGATCGAGTCGATCACGATGAGATCGGCCCGCCGCGTGTCTGCAAGCGTTGCCAGGATGTTCGATAGGTTTGTCTCGCTGGCCAACAGCACGGGCGCGGACGAGAGGCCCAGCCGCTCGGCCCTTAGGCGCACCTGCGCAGCCGCCTCCTCGCCAGAGAAATAGATCGTCGTCCGATCCCGCGCGGCGAGGGAGGCGCAAAGCTGAAGCAGCAGCGTCGACTTTCCGATCCCCGGTTCGCCGCCGATGAGCAATGCCGAGCCAGGCACGATGCCGCCGCCCACGACCCGGTCGAGCTCGGCGATGCCGGTCTCCATGCGCGGCGGCGCCTCGCCCTTCTGCGCCAGGGTCTCGAGAACGACGGCGCGTCCGCGCGACTGGCGGTTGATGCCGGAGCCGGGCGGCGGGCCGGCGTCCGTCTCTTCGACGAACGTGTTCCACTCTCCGCAGCCTGGACACTTGCCGGCCCAGCGCTGCGAAACGCTCCCGCAATTCTGGCAGACGAAGGAGGCGCGGGCGGGCTTGGCCATCAGGCGCTTCCGTCGGCATAGATGCGGTGTACGCGGCGGCCGAGCCGCGTGAGAAGCTCGTAGCCGATCGTGCCGGCCTTGTCGGTCAGGTCATCGATCGTGGTGCGGGCGCCAAGCACCTCCACCCACGCGCCTCGGCAGGCCGCACGCTCCGGTACATCGGTCACGTCGACGGTGATGAGATCCATCGACACGCGCCCGACGATCGGCACCGGCTGCTCTCCGATGTGGCCCACCGGGCCAAGCTGGCCGGTCGGCCTCGAAAGGGCCCGCAGGAATCCGTCCGCATACCCGCATGCGAGCGTCGCAACGCGAGAATCTCGAGCAGCCTGGAAGGTTGCGCCATACCCGATCGGATCACCCGCGGCCACCCTCCTGACCTGCAGGATGCGCGCCTGCAGCCGCACGACCCACCGCATCGGATTGGAATGCCCCTCGAAGGCGCGCCCGCCATAGAGCGAGATTCCCGGCCTAACGAGATCGAAATGATAGTCTGAACCGAGGAACACGCCCCCGGAGTTCGCGAGACTCGCCGGTGCATCCGGTAGCGTCGCTCGCAGCTCCTGGAAGCGCGCGAGTTGTAGCCTGTTCATCGGATGTGCGGGCATATCGGCACAGGCAAGATGGCTCATGACGAGCGCCAACTCGAACTTGTCGAACAGCTCCCGCTCCGTCCCTGCGAGCTGAGCAACCTCGCTATGGGAAAGCCCAAGTCGGTGCATGCCCGTATCGATATGCAAGGCTGCGCGAAGCCGGCGTCCGCTTGCATCGCACCAGGCAGCCCACTCGCGCACCTCGTCGAGGCTGGAGAGGCAAGGACACAAATCGAAGCCCGTGTAGTGAGCGGCGGCTCCCGGCAAGAGACCGTCCAGGACAAAGATCGTCGCCCCCGCGTTGGCGAGGCGCACGAGACGTGCCTCGGCCAGCGTAGCCACGAAAAACGTCCGGCACCCCTCCGCGGCAAGAGCGTGCGCGATCTCGTCGAGCCCCAGACCATACGCATCCGCCTTGATGACACCTGCGCACTCGGCAGAGCCGGACGCGCGGTTCAGCGCTCCCCAGTTGGCCCTGAGCGCGCTGAGGTCAATCGTCAGCACGGCACGGGCGTCGGGCGGAATGGCGTGGCTGTCGCGAATCACGGGCTCCACCTCCTGGTCCATCCGAGGATAGCAGCAGGCGCCCAGCCAGCCTAACCGTCTGGTCGCGTTCCGCTGAAACTCCGCGGGGACAAACATCGCCTCACACACCCTTAACCGTTTGTTTGCCCGTCTGGCCGATTCTTTCCCGCCGGACACGGTCAATCCGAGGAACAACTATGCCCCGCGCTACCACGCAGCCCGAGCAACGTGCCTTTGGCCGCCGCGAGAGCAGGATCCACGCATATGTCCGCGTGCCCGGCCGAAGCCCCGAGCACTGCATCGTTCGAAATTTCTCCGAGGGCGGCGCGCTGATCGAGTTCGATGTCCCTTTCGAGCCGCCGCAACGCTTCCGCTTGTCCATCGAAGCCAAGGGCGTCGACGTGATGTGCGAGGTCCGCCGGCGCGAAGGGCTGTCGTTCGGAGTGGAGTTCGTCGCAGACAACGAGGACGTCGGCGCCAAGCTTCTCGACGTCTCACCCGCTGTCGAAAGCGATCCTGTGCCGGTTCCTCCACGGAACATGCTGGGTGCCGGCGGCATCGTTGTGGTCGTTCCTGCCCGCGAGCTCCGTCGCAGCCTGCTGGCGTGACGCCCGAGGGACCACCACGGACGACGTCGGCTCACTCGTGTCGCTCCGGCAGATACTGATCGTGAGCCAGGTCGGAGAATCGCGTGAACGACCCCTCGAACGCGAGCGTCACCGTTCCGACGGGTCCATGACGTTGCTTGCCGATGATCACCTCGGCCTTGCCGGTGACCAGCTGCATCTTCTCCATCCAGGTCTGGAACTCGGCCGTCCCTTCCGAAGGTTTCGCGCGCTCGACGTAGTACTCCTCGCGGAAGACGAACATCACCACGTCGGCATCCTGCTCGATCGAGCCCGACTCACGCAGATCCGAGAGCTGGGGCCGCTTGTCCTCGCGCGTCTCCACCTGCCGCGAGAGCTGTGAGAGCGCGATGATAGGTACGGCAAGCTCTTTCGCCAGCGCCTTGAGCCCGGTGGTAATCTCGGTGATCTCCTGCACGCGCCCTTGCGACGCGCGGCCCGCCGAGCCCGTGAGCAGCTGCAGATAGTCGACCACGAGCACATCCAGGCCCTTCTGTCGCTTGAGCTTCCTCGCACGCGCTGCGAGCTGGGCAATGGAGATGCCGCCCGTCTGGTCGATGTAGAGCGGTGAACGTGCCATTTCTTGTGACACGAGCACGAGGCGCTTGAACTCCTCGTCCGTGATGTCGCCGCGGCGAATCTTCGACGAGGATATTTCTGCCTGCTCCGCGAGAATGCGGGTGGCGAGCTGCTCCGCCGACATCTCGAGTGAGAAGAAGCCCACTACGCCACCGTCGACCGTTTTCTGGCTGCCGTCGGGCTGCACTTCGGTGCGATACGCCTTGGCGATGTTGTAGGCGATGTTCGTGGCGAGCGATGTCTTACCCATCGAGGGGCGGCCGGCCAGAATGATCAAGTCCGACGACTGCAATCCGCCCATGCGCGAATCGAGGTCGCGCAGCCCGGTCGAGATCCCCGACAGCCCGCCCTGTCGCTGATACGCGTTGTTCGCCATCTCGATGGCGTGCGTCAGCGCCTTCTCGAACGAGAGGAAGCCTTGTCCATACTTGCCGGTCTCGGCAAGCGAGAAGAGCCGCGTCTCCGCCTCTTGGATCTGCTGCTCTGGCGGCAGGTCGATGGGCGAGTCGTAGGCGACGTTGACCATGTCCTCGCCGATCAGGATCAGCTGCCGCCGGATCGCAAGGTCGTAAATGGTGCGTGCGTACTCGACCGCATTGATGATCGTCGTGGCGTTGGCGGCGAGCCGGCCCAGATATTGCGGCACAGTGAGGTTCTGGTCGATCGGCTCGGCCGTTTCGAAAAACGTGCGGAGCGTGATCGGCGTGGCCTGCTTGCCGGCCGCGATGAGCTTTCCGCCTGTCTCGTAGATCGAGGCGTGCAAGGGATCGAAGAAATGCTCCGCCTTGAGGAACGTCGACACGCGGTCGAACGCCTCGTTGTTGACCAGCATGGCGCCGAGCAGGGCCTGCTCGGCTTCGATGTTGTGAGGCGCCGCCCGGAACGCTTCAGTGTCCGAAGTGTCGGCGGCGGTAAGGGCGGGGCGGGTCGACGTTGTGCTCTGTGCCATAGGCCGAGCGTTAGCCGATTCGTGCTGCCGCAATGGGCGAGCCTGCATCACCCCACAGCACGGCTCCCCGCTATCAACAGAGCGTCACGGAAAGACTTGCCCTGATTCGCGCTTTGCGCCTTGCCCTATTCTCCAGCGAGGCGGGCGCTCCGGGCCACCTCGAGCGCGCGAGTGCGCTCGAGATAAGCGAGCTCCTGCGTGTGCATGTAGTCCCGCACGAGGGGCAGCGCCTCCAAGCGGCGCGAGAGCTGGATCTGCAAGACCACGAGATTCTGGTATCGGAAGGCACACTCGGAGCCCGCAAGATAGAACTCCCACATCCGGCAAAAGCGTTCGCCCTGAAGTCTCGCAGCTTCGTCCCACCGGGCCAGGAAGCGCTCTCGCCAACGCCGCAGTGTCATGGCGTAGTGCAAACGCAAGACCTCGATGTCCGTGACGTAGAGCCCGCTGCGCTCGATCGCGGGCAGCACCTCGGAGAGGGCAGGGATGTACCCCCCCGGAAAGATGTAGCGGGCTATGAATGCATTCGTCGCCGCAGGCTGGTCGGCTCGTCCGATGTAGTGGATGAGGGCGACGCCATCCTCGGTGAGAAGATCGCGCACCCGCTCGAAGAAGCGATTGTAGTGGTTGATGCCGACGTGCTCGAACATGCCGACGGAGACGACGCGGTCGAACCGGCCATTGAGCTCGCGATAGTCCGTCAAGCTGAACTGCACCCGCTGATCGAGGCCACGCTTGGCCGCCCAGCGCTCTGCGTAGGCGAGTTGCTCGCTGGAAAGAGTGATGCCGCGTGCCTCGCATCCCGTCATGGCGGCGAGATTGAGGGCAAGTCCGCCCCAGCCGGAGCCGATGTCGAGAAGACGATGCTCCTCGTCGAGGTCGAGTTTCGCCGCAATATGCCGGATCTTGGCCCGCTGGGCTTCGTCGAGGTCGCAGTCGGAATCCGGGAAGTAGGCGCACGAGTATTGCCGCTCTGGATCGAGGAACAGGTCGTAGACCCGGCCGTCGATGTTGTAGTGGTGCTCCACGTTCCTGCGCGAGCGCCCAATCGGATTGAACTGGGCGACGCGGCGCGTCGCATAGCGAAAATTGTCTGCCAGACTTGCCCACGCCGGCAGAGGCTGCGTCATGGCATTCTCGAGCACCAGCTCGAGAAGGTCATAGATGCGCCCCTCGCGCATGACGAGGCGCCCGTCCATGTAGCCCTCTCCGACCGCGAGATTCGGGTTGAGCGCGATTTGACGCTCCAACGCTCGGTCGGCGAGCTTCATGCTGACCCGCGGTGAACCGCCGTCGCCGAAGCGATGGACAGCACCGTCGGCCGTTTCGACAGTCAGGGTTCCGTGGACCACTATCCGGTCGAGGAGCAAATAAAGTGGCTTGAACATAGCGCGTTCTCTGCTGGTGAACTCCCAGCACGCGTGCCGGTCCCCGCTCGACACGCGGCTTTCCGCCGCACAATTAACGCGCAAGGTCCCATAAAGTTCAAGCGTTCAGCGCCAGCCGACGCATTTCCGGCCGGCTCCAACCCTGCAATCAGATATGCAACCTGTAACGCTCCAGAGACTGATGAAACGCCAGCGGCGTCACGCCTGGAAGCGTGACGCCGCTGTAAGATTGGTCTGCGTTCCGATTAGGCCGTGACGGGGTCTGTTAGGCCGTGCCGGGGTCTTCGGGCTGCTCGCCGAGCCCGGCGGGAGCAACATCCATATCGTCTTCCTCGCTATAGGTCTCGATATCGAGCTCCTCGTCGCGGAGGACCGTGACATCCTCGCCGCGCGCCTGGCGGTCGGCCTCGTCCTCCGAGCGTGCGACATTGAGGGTGGCGGCCACCACCACCTCGGGGTGCAGCTGAAGCTTGATCTCGTGCAGCCCCAATGCCTTGATCGGCCGGTCCAGCAGAACCTGGCGCCGGTCGACCGAGAAACCACCGGCCGTGATCACCTCGGCGATATCCCGCGTGGACACCGAACCGTAGAGCTGCCCCGTATCACCCGCCTGGCGGATGGCCACGAAGGTCTGTCCATTGAGCCGCTCCGCTACCGCCTCGGCCTCTTTCTTGAGCTCGAGGTTGCGCGCCTCGAGGTGCACCCGTTGGGTCTCGAACTGCTTGCGGTTCTCGTCGGTCGCGCGGAGCGCCTTGCCCTGCGGCAGCAGATAGTTCCGGGCGTACCCGTCACGGACACGGACGACGTCGCCCATCTGGCCGAGCCGGCCGATACGCTCGAGGAGAATGACCTGCATTGTGTTGGTTCCTTTCGATGATCTCAGAAGTCTCGATGAGTGGGCTGGCGACGCCGGCTAGGCGCCGCCGGTAGGGGGTGGAGTAGGCGGCGGCGCCGGGCCCGCGGGACCGTAGTCGGGCGGGTTGGGACGCCGGTACCAGAGCAGGGGCTCGAGCACCGCGATCAAGGCCACCACGATGAGAGCCGTGGTGTTGAACAGCAGCACTGTCAGATAGACGCCCCACAGGATCAGCGGGCGCGCCGGGAGCCCCCGCGTCGTGTGATGAATGATGGCCAGTCCCACGAGGGCATAAGCGAAGAAGAGGCCTCCGGCGAAACCGCTGGCAAGAAGCCCAGCAAGCCCTGGCAGCAAGCTGAGACCCAGCGCTGCCGCCAGCGCGAGACCGAAGCCTGCCGGAAAGCGGATCAGCGTGAGGTCGGGCCAGGGACGGGCCAGGCGCCCGGAAAACAGCGTGATCTTTCCGGCGAGCCACAGATTGAGCGTGAAGCCGCCGAGCCAGAGGACCGCCGAGCCGGCGGGCAGGGCGTGCAGCAGCACATTTGCCAGCGTGTCCTTGTCCTTGTCGGTCAGCTCCCCGGCGCCGAGGCCGGGCAGCTCCCGCGCGAGAACATTGTCGACGAGCTTGCGCATCATCGCCCGCAAGCCTTCCAGGTCGACACCGAGCATCAGCACGGAGACCAGCGACAGGCATCCCGCGAGCAACGCGGCCACCGCAACCACGCGGCCGGTAGGGTACCATTCGACCAGCGGCCGCTGGTCCGGCCCGAAATCCCCCGCTGCCGCGCCAACCGGGCGATTGAGAAGGACGAGCCGGCACAGGATGGCGAGCGGCACGCCCTGCGACACGAAGAAGACGAGCCCCGTCTTCACCCCGAGCAGCACGGCGGTCCCGACAGCGCTGGCGATCGCCGCAAGACCGGCGGCGACAGCCCCCCAGCCCAAGCCGGCAAGATAGGAGGGCAACGGCGCGAGGAAGAACAGGATCATGCGTCCCGCCATTCCCCCGGCGCTCGCCGAAGCGAACAGCAAGGCGGTCGCGAGGCCTGCGGCCAGACCGACTGGAATGTACTGCGGCATCGAAGCTGTCCCGCTCGCGGCGGTTAGGGGTGGACGCGTCTGCCCACCCCAACCCGGTCTAGCGCCTGTGCGCTACTTGATCACGTAGGGCAAGAGGCCCAGAAAGCGAGCCCGCTTGATGGCTCGGGCCAGCTCACGCTGCTTCTTGGCCGAAACGGCCGTAATGCGGCTCGGCACGATCTTGCCGCGCTCGGAGACGTAGCGGCCGAGCAGCCGCACGTCCTTGTAGTCGATCTTCGGTGCGTTGGCGCCCGAGAACGGGCAGGTCTTCCTGCGACGATGGAAAGGGCGCCGCGCCGGACCGCCGCCACCAGATGCTGGCTCAGCCATTTAGGTTCTCTCCGTCTGAGGGCCGCGCGGGCCGCGATCGCCAAAGCCGCCCTCACGCGGGCCACTGCGAAAACCACCTTCGCGGGGAGGCCGGTCGCCACGAGGTCCGCCATCGCGGGGAGGGCGATCCGGACGGGGACCGCGGTCACCACCCCGAAACCCACCGCGGTCACGGCCGAAGCCCCGCTCCTCTCGATCGCTCTTGCGCATCTGGATCGACGGCTCGCTCTCGTGCTCGTCGACGCGGATCGTCATGAAGCGGAGAATGTCGGTCGAGATCCCCATCCGCCGCTCCATCTCGGCCACCGCGGCAGGCGGGGCTTCGATGTTGAGCAATGTGTAATGGGCTTTGCGGTTTTTCTTGATCTTGTACGCGAGCGAGCGAAGGCCCCAGTATTCGGTCTTTGCGACCTTGCCCTGAAGTTCCTCGATCACGTCCGTGAATTCCTTGGTCAGCGCCTCCACCTGTGTCTGCGACACATCCTGGCGCGCAAGGAACACATGCTCGTAAAGCGGCATGTCCTGGCCTTCCTTCTCTGTTTGTCCGCTCCGGCGCCAAGCCTCTGTCGGGCCGCCCACACATCGGAGGAAGGCCCAAAGACGACCCAAAGAGCGGAGACACGGGGAGCCGGCCTACCAGGCCGTCGGTCGTCGGACAGTAGCCCAACGCCCAAGCTCCCGTTCAGCCTCCAGCCGGAACGGGTGACCGCTGGCTTATGACGGAGACGCGCGCCTCTGGCAAGGGGCAACTGGCCTCGCCCCTGGCTTGACACGGTAAAGCCGGGCATGCTTCACGCCACGCAAGCAATCCGAGAATGAGGAGCTGCGGGCATGTCCCTCGCATTTGTTTTTCCAGGCCAGGGTAGCCAGACCGTCGGCATGGGCAAGGATCTCGCCGAGGCATTTCCCGCCGCGAGGGCCGTCTTCGACGAGGTGGATGAGGCACTGGGCCAGAAGCTCTCGCAGATCATGTGGGAAGGCCCGCAGGAGACGCTGACCCTCACCGAGAATGCCCAGCCGGCGCTCATGGCGCACTCGATGGCCGTCATTCGCGTGCTCCAGGCGGAGAAGGGTCTCGATCTCGCCAGGCATGCCAAGTTCGTGGCGGGCCATTCGCTGGGCGAGTATTCGGCGCTGGCCGCCGCCGGCGCCTTCACCATTGGCGACGCGGCCCGGCTGCTCAAGCTGCGCGGCCAGTCCATGCAGAAGGCCGTGCCCGTGGGGCAGGGGGCCATGGCGGCTCTCCTGGGTGTCGGCCTCGAGGTGGCCCAGAAGATCGCCGCCGACGCGGCCCAGGGCGACGTCTGCGATATCGCCAACGACAACGAGCCGACCCAGGTCGTTCTCTCGGGCCACAAGACGGCAATCGACCGGGTGCCGGAGGTCGGCAAGAAGCATGGGCTCCGGCGCGCCATTCCGCTTCCCGTCTCGGCTCCGTTCCACTGCCGTCTCCTGCAGCCGGCCGCCGAGGCCATGGCCGAGGCGCTGGCCAATGTGGACGTCAAGGCGCCGGTCGTTCCCGTGGTGGCCAACGTGCTGGCGGCCCCCATCTCCGACCCGGCCGAGATCAAGAAGCGCCTCGTCGAGCAGGTGACGGGCACGGTCCGCTGGCGCGAGTGCGTGATGGCCGTGGCCGCAGCGGGCGTTACAACCTTGATCGAGGCCGGCTCGGGCAAGGTACTGACCGGCCTCGCAGGCCGTATCGACAAGAGCCTCAAGGCGCAGGCCGTCGGCAATGCCGCGGATGTGGCCGCCTTCGATCTTGCAACGTTGAGCTGACGCCGCGCTGCCCACGCGGCTTGACGCGTCTGAAACACATCGACAAAACAGCGACTAAGGCCCCGTCGCCCGAAGTCCTTCACCCCGAAAGGCCCCGCATGTTCTCCCTTGAAGGAAAGACTGCCCTCGTCACGGGCGCCACCGGCGGCATTGGCGGAGCCATCGCCCGTGCGTTTCATGCGCAGGGAGCGACCGTGGCCCTCTCCGGCCGCCAGGCCGACAAGCTCGAAGCGTTGAAGGCCGAGCTCGGCGAGCGCGCCGTCGTCTGCCCATGCGATCTGGCCAGCAAGGAGCAGGTCGGCAAGTTGATCGACGAGGCTGTGAAGGCGGTGGGCGGACGCCTCGATATCCTCGTGAACAACGCGGGCCTGACCAAGGACAACTTGTTCATGGTGATGAAGGACGAGCAGTGGGACGACGTCATCGCCGTCAACCTGACCTCGACCTTCATGCTCATGCGCGCCGCCACCCGGCACATGCTGCGCTCGAAGAGCGGCTATGGGCGGATCATCAATATCTCGTCGGTCTCGGGCATCATCGGCAACCCGGGGCAGGGGAACTACGCCGCTTCCAAGGCCGGCATGATCGGCATGACGAAATCGCTCGCTCGCGAGGTCGCCCCCCGCGGCATTACCGCAAACTGCATCGCGCCAGGCTTCATCCAGACCGCGATGACCGACGTGCTGAACGAGCAGCTCACGGCCGAAATCAAGAAGAACATCCCGGCGCAGGCTTTCGGTGTGCCCGATGACATCGCCTCCGCCGCAGTCTATCTCGCCTCGCCCGAGGCGCGCTACATGACGGGACAGACCCTCCACGTCAATGGCGGCATGGTCATGGTCTGAGACGGGCTGCCGCATCGGGGCCTGTAGACGGCGGGCTATCCCCGCCTTTTCAAGCTCTGGGAAGTGTGTTACCGACCCGCGGTTACCGGTTTGAGGGCTTGATCTGCAACCGAGGCTTTCCGCTACCGGCGGCACCTCGCCAAGGATCGAGACAGTCACGCGCTCGCATCGAGGATGCCTAGCCCGAGCAGCTGCGGGGTACAGAAGTCAAGCCGAGGCGGCGGGCGTGCAGCGCCCGTGGCCGTAAAGTCCACCGTAGTCTAGCTTTTGGCCGGCCAAGCCGGTCGGCATGAGAGAGAACCTCTAGGGGATAACGCAATGAGCGACGTCGCGGACCGGGTGAAGAAGATTGTTGTCGAGCATCTGGGAGTCGAGGCCGACAAGGTGACGGAAAGCGCCAGCTTCATCGAGGATCTCGGTGCCGACAGCCTCGATACCGTCGAGCTTGTGATGGCCTTCGAGGAAGAGTTCGGCTGCGAAATTCCGGACGATGCCGCCGAGCAGATCCAGACTGTGGGCGACGCCGTGAAGTTCCTGGAGAAGCAGGCCAAGGCCGCCTGAGCCTGGACGAGCGGCGCGTCTGGCAAATCAATTGCCCGCGCAGGGTGCTCGACCTTGACGGATCTGGGCGCGGAGCTCCGCGCCCGTTGAAGTTCAGTGTCACGCAACGGCCCCGAAGGCGCCGACGGAGCTAGCGCCCGGGCGCATCTCCAAAAGCGATAGGGCAGGGGGCAGACAATGCGTCGTGTCGTCATTACTGGTCTCGGTCTCGTCACACCCCTGGCATCGGGTGTCGACGCGACGTGGTCCTCGCTTCTCGCCGGCAAGAGCGGCGCCCGACGCATCACCGAATTCGAGGTCTCGGACATCCCCTGCCAGATCGCCTGTTTCGTCCCGCGAGGTGACGGTACGGGCGGCACGTTCAATCCCGATCAGGCGATGGAGCCGAAGGAGCAGCGCAAGGTCGACGACTTCATCATCTACGCCGTCGCTGCTGCCGACCAGGCGCTTGCCGATGCGGGCTGGTCGCCGAAAACGGCCGAGGATCAGGAGCGGACTGGCGTCCTGATCGGTTCCGGCATCGGTGGCCTGAATGGCATTGCCGAGACCTCGATCCTTCTCAAGGAGAAAGGACCTCGACGGGTCTCCCCATTCTTCATTCCGGGACGGCTGATCAACCTGGCCTCTGGACACGTCTCGATCAAGCATGGCCTCAAAGGACCCAACCACGCCGTCGTGACCGCCTGCTCGACGGGCGCGCATGCCATCGGCGATGCAGCCCGCCTCGTGGCGCTGGGCGATGCCGACGTCATGGTCGCAGGTGGCGCCGAGAGCCCGATCTGCCGTATCGCCATGGCCGGCTTCGCCGCCTGCAAGGCGCTCTCGACACACTTCAATGATACGCCCACGAAGGGCTCGCGCCCCTACGACAAGGACCGTGACGGGTTCGTGATGGGCGAGGGCGCCGGCATCGTCGTGCTCGAGTCGCTCGAGCATGCCCAGGCTCGCGGCGCGCGCATTTACGCCGAGGTTATCGGATACGGCCTGTCCGGCGACGCCTACCACATCACGGCACCAGCCGAGAACGGCGACGGTGCCTTCCGTTGCATGCGCGCCGCGCTCAATCGTGCCGGCATCGACGTGAGCGAGATCGACTACGTCAATGCCCATGGCACGTCGACACCGATGGGCGACGAAATCGAGCTCGGAGCCGTCGAGCGCCTGTTCGCCAACTCGGCGGGGAAGCTGTCGATGTCCTCGACGAAATCCGCCATCGGCCACCTGCTCGGAGCCGCCGGTGCCGTCGAGGCGATCTTCTCCGTGCTCGCCATCCGCGACAACGTCGCGCCTCCGACGCTTAATCTCGACAATCCCTCTGTCGATACGCCGATCGACCTCGTCCCGCACATGAAGCGCGAGAAGCAGATCGATACCGTTCTGTCGAATTCGTTCGGCTTCGGCGGAACCAACGCGTCGCTGATCCTGCGGCGCTTCGCGGCGTGATGGGCGTACGATTGTCGCGGACGTCCCCGGAACACTGCATTCTTTCCCGCTTCGGCCACATTTGCGCGTAGTCTCACCGCAACGCCGAGTCGATGGTGGTGGCCTTTGCCAGACAGAGGTGGCCACGCGACGCGTTTCGCGCCACGAACGAACAGGGAAGCGGCGATGAAACCATCGCAAGCCCAGGCAGCCACCGGTCGGCCGGACCTCAAAACGGGGCCGGTGCGCACCGCGGGTGCCGCGCCCCGTAGTCCCTCCGAAATGCTCGTTCCGACACGGCCGCCAAAACCGCCGAAGCGTCTGAAGAGCGAACCCCAGCCACGGCGCATGAACGGCTTTCTGCGCTTTCTCGATGGTTCGCTGTCTTTTGTGTTCGTGTGCTTCCTGCTGGTGGCGGCGGTCGCTATCTGGCTTCGCCAGAATTTCGACGCACCGGGTCCGTTGCCCGCGTCGGCGTCGGTCATCATCCCGAAGGGCCTCGGCGCGATCGAAATCGCGGAGCGCCTCGAGAAGTCCCATGTGATCGCCGACCGTCGCGTGTTCATGCTGCAGTACTACGCGTCTCGTCTCTATGGCGGAGCGCCCGGCGGTCAGGGCAGCGACCGCACGAGCCTGAAGGCGGGCGAATACGAGTTTCCGGCGACGGCGTCCGTGCGCCAGGTTCTGGATATCATCGTCAGCGGCCGCGGCATTCTGCAGAAGATCACCATCCCAGAGGGCCTGACGAGCCAGCAGATCGCGGAACGCCTCCGGGCTGAGCCCGGGCTTGCGGGAGAGATCACGAACGTGCCTCCCGAGGGCTTGCTGCTGCCCGACACATACAAATTCTCTCGCGGGGCAAGCCGCCAGGAGATTCTCGATCGCATGCGGGCCGAACAGGGCAAGCTGCTGACCGCCCTGTGGGAGGCGCGAGATCCTTCGCTGCCGCTGAAATCACCCGAGGAGGCGCTGACCCTCGCCTCGATCGTGGAGAAGGAGACGGGCCGGGCCGAGGAGCGTCCCCGCGTGGCATCAGTGTTCATCAACCGCCTTCGCAAAGGCATGCGACTGCAGTCTGATCCCACCATTATCTACGGTATCGTCGGGGGCCAGGGTCCTCTGGGACGTCCAATCACCCGTGCCGACATCGACGGGAAGACCCCATACAACACATACCAGATCGATGGCCTGCCCCCTGGTCCGATCTGCAACCCGGGTCGGGCTTCGCTCGCCGCAACCCTGAATCCCCCGGCGACCCAGGATCTCTACTTCGTCGCGGACGGTACAGGCGGCCACGTCTTTACCTCGAATCTCAAGGACCACAACGCCGCTGTGCAGAGCTGGCGGAAGATCGAGAAGTCGAGGCAAGCGGCGGCCGACGGGCCTTCCGCTGGAGGGGATGACAAGTCGGCCTCCGGCGCCTCGGGTGCCGTATCAGCGTCCGCCACGAAGGGGGCCCGCGTCCCCGCGCTGATCAACTCAGGAAAGCGGAACGTGCCTGTGCCGCGCAAGAAGCCCAAGGAGACGCGGCGCAAGGATTAGCTGTTCTCGCCTCAGCACCTTCGGCGCACGCAGTTGTGCGCGCCAGCGGCTTTCGCTACATCCACGCCTAAGTGCAGGCAAACGAGGTCGATGCAGAGGGCGGATGCCACTACGCAGCATGACAGGGTTCGCGCGCTCCGATGCGACAACGGCCGGAGCGCGGTTTCATTGGGAGCTGCGTAGCGTCAACAGCCGCAGCCTCGATGTGCGGCTGCGCTTGCCGCCTGGCCAGGAAGGCCTCGAGGCCGCCGTCAGGGACAGAATCGGGAAGGCCGTCGCCCGTGGCAATGTCTCGGCGACCCTGGCACTCGACAGCGCATCCCAGAATACAGGCGTACGGATCAACGAGCAGGCCCTGGCCGCGGTGCTGGTTGCGATCGAGCGCCTCGCCCAGCGTCCCGAGTTCGACCGGGCGCGACCCGAGGGTGTCTTGGCGCTGCGTGGTGTCCTGGAGATGTCCGAGTCGCAGGCTGGCCCGGACGAGACCCTGCAGCGCGAGCTCCTCGCGGCGCTCGACAGCGCACTTCAGGGGCTCGTCGAAAGCCGCCGCGTCGAAGGCGGGCGCCTGGCTGCAGTCCTGTCCGAGAGCGTCACGAAGATCGAGGGGCTTGTGACCCGCATAGCTGCCCTCCCGATCCGTCAACCGGAGGCCGTGCGCGCGCGCATTGCCGATCAGGTCCAGCGCCTCGTCGGCACCGCGGCATCCCTCGATTCCGACCGCCTCCACCAGGAGGCTATTCTGATCGCGACCCGTGCCGACGTCGAGGAGGAGATCAAGCGCCTTGGCGCCCATATCGCTGCGGCGCGTTCACTTCTGGCAGAGGAGGCCCCAGTGGGACGCCGCCTGGATTTCCTCGCGCAGGAGTTCAATCGTGAAGCCAATACGGTCTGCTCCAAATCGATCGATGCGGAGATGACCCGTCTCGGGCTTGAGCTCAAAGCCGTTATCGACCAATTGCGCGAGCAGGTGCAGAACATCGAGTGAGCAACATGGCAACCGTGCCTGCCAAACCCGAGTCGACGGCGCCCCGCCGTGGGCTGATGCTGGTCCTCTCTTCTCCTTCCGGGGCCGGAAAGACGACACTCTCGCGTGAAATCCTCAAACGCGAGCCGGCACTCGCCATGTCCGTTTCCGTAACCACGCGCAAGCCGAGGGCAGGAGAGGTCGACGGTCGTGACTATCACTTCCGCACGCCCGACCAGTTCCAGAGCCTCCGCGACGCGGGAGGTCTCCTCGAGTGGGCCGAAGTTCATGGCAATTTCTATGGCACACCGGCCGCCGACGTCATGAAACGTCTCGAGCGGGGAGACGACGTCCTGTTCGACGTGGACTGGCAAGGCGCCCGCCAGCTCGCGGCCAAGGCCCCTGCCGACACCGTGCGCGTATTCATCCTGCCCCCGTCCGCCGGCGCACTCGAGCAACGCCTCGTTGCACGCCAACAGGACGGCCGCGATGTCATCGAGCGCCGCCTTGCCGGCGCTGCCGTGGAGATCGAGCGCTGGGCAGAGTATGACTACGTGATCGTGAACGAGAGCATCGAGGAAAGCCTCGCGCGCCTCGTCTCCATCCTCGCAGCCGAGCGCTCGCGTGTTCCCCGGCAAACCCTGGTGCCGTCGCTCGTCGACCAGATCCTGGCGGACCTCGCTCTCCGCGGACGCCAGCCGCGGTGAACACTTTCAGGCCCCGACTCCGGCATCGACCGCCGCCGCGATCCGCGCGAAATCCTGGGGCCACAGGTCTTCGGCGCGCATTTCCGGCTTGATCCCCGTGGAATCGAGCAGCGCGCCCGTGTCACGTCCGAGCAAACGCAGGCTCTGCCTCAGCATCTTCCGCCGCTGGCCGAACGCTGCGGCCGTGACCCGGCCGAGCGTGATGACGCTGCACGCCGGCTCGCAGCGTGCGCGCGGAATGAAGAGCACGACAGCCGATGCAACTTTCGGCGGCGGTGTGAAGGCTTCTGGTCCGAGAGTGAGCGCCACGCGGACTTCTGCACGCCATTGCGAGATCACCGCCAGCCGGCCATAGGCCTTGGTGCCGGGCGCGGCGACGATGCGCTCCGCGACTTCCTTCTGGAACATCAGAGCCATGCGGCACCACCAGGGTGGCCATGGCTCGCTTTCGAGCCAGGCAACCAGCAGGCGCGTGGCAACGTAATACGGAAGATTGGCGGCAATCACTGCATTGCCGGCATCAGCCGCGACCAACGCTCGCCAATCCACCTCGAGTGCATCGCCGATCACGGTCTCGAGCCGCCCGGGATAGTGCTCCGCGATTGCAGAAAGCGCTGGAACGCAGCGCTGATCCGCCTCCACGGCGATGACCCGCCGAGCTCCCTCCATCAAGAGGCCGCGCGTCAGGCCACCCGGACCCGGCCCGACTTCAACGACGAGATGATCCCTCAGCGGCCCTGCCGCCCGGGCGATACGGCGCGTGAGATTGAGGTCGAGAATGAAATTCTGGCCGAGGCTCTTCTTGGCGCCGAGATCGAAGCTCTGGATCACCTCGCGCAGCGGCGGCAGGCCGTCGGGACTGGCGCCAGGTCGCGAGGCAACCGCCTCGTCACGCTCTGTCATGGCGACACGGGTGCGGAATGCGCCGCCATGTGTGCGGCCATCCGCAGCGCGGCGATCAGGCTATTCGGCGAGGCCTTCCCGGAACCGGCGATGTCGAAGGCCGTTCCATGATCGGGCGAGGTGCGAATGAACGGCAATCCGAGCGTGACGTTCACGCCCGTGTCGAAGGCGAGCGTCTTGATCGGGATCAGCGCCTGGTCGTGATACATGCACACGGCGACGTCGTAACGAGCCCGCGCAGCGGCATGAAACAACGTATCTGCCGAGTGCGGCCCGGAGACATCGAGCCCACCCGACCGGAGCGTCTCGATAGCCGGGGCGATGATTTCGATCTCTTCGCGCCCCAGGCTGCCACCTTCGCCAGCATGCGGATTAAGGCCCGCCACCGCAATTCTGGGATGCGCGAGGCCGAACCGCTTGGCGAGGTCCTCTGCAGTTATCCGGCACACCTCGACGATCCGCTGTTGCGTGATTTGGCGCGGCACCCCCGCCAGCGAAATATGCACGGTGAGGGGCACGACGCGCAGCGCGTCCGAGGCGAGCATCATCACGGGCGTCCAGCGTCGCCCCGGGACATGCAACTCCGCCAGCGCCCCGAGGAACTCCGTATGGCCCGGATGAGCGAAGCCGGCGGCATAGACTGTCGCCTTCGAGATCGGATTGGTCACGATGCCGGCCGCCCGCCCGGCGCACGTCTCGTCCACGGCACGCTCGATCGAAGCAATAACGCCCCCCGCATTGCGAGGATCGGCGACGCCCGGCGCAACGGGAACCGCAAGGGGAACTGCGAGGATCGCCAGCCTGTCGCGGGGAAGGGCCTCGACCGCCGGCATGTTGTCGAAGGCGCAAATCTCGCAAGCGAGACCGAGCCGCGCGGCGCGAGCCGAAACGGACGCCGCATCGGCAAGCAGAACGAAAGGGGGGAGGGGATTGGCCGCGCGCGTCGCCCACGCCGCAAGGGTGATGTCGAGCCCGATCCCTGCCGGATCACCCATCGTCAGTGCCAGTGGAGCCGACAGTTCGGTTTCCATGTTCCTCACCGCGCAGCCGAACCCGACGCCGCGTCACCGGATCTCGATCAGGGCATCCTTGCGCAAGTCGAATAGATAGCGCTGCGCCAGCTTCTCGAACTCCTGCATTGTAAGTTGGTTCTCGGCGGCCTGGCGTTTCTCCTCGTCGATTTTCACGCCACGGCGCCCGCAGACCGCGTAGATCTCGACACTTCCCCCCGAGAGGTTGGCAGGCAGCATCTCGCCGTCCCTGGCGCTCAGCAGCAGACTGCGCGTCGGCTCCGCAATCGTGCTGACCTTCTTGAAGCCAAGGTCCTCGAAGCGGGCATTGGCGTGCGCCTTGGCGAGTTGCGGCATCGAACGACATCCGCGGAATTTCTGACGAATGGCATTCGCCTCGGCGAGCCGCGCAGCCATTGCCTTCTGGTCGGGATTCCCCGGCGAAGCGATGGTGATGAGCGCGAGCTTCAGCTCCTGGTTCTCCTCATTACCCGACCGCATGGCGAGGGTCTCGATATCCCGCTGGCTGACGCTGATCTGGTGGCCGTAGCGCTTGCGCACGACCTCGCGCCAGGCGAGAGAGGCTTTGAGGCGCGCCTTCAACACGCGCGCGTCCACGCCCTGCCGTGACAGATGCTCGGCGAACTGCGCCGATGTCATCTTGTTGCGTTGCGCCATATCATTGAACAGGTTGTCGACATCCTTGTCGCTGATCCGGATCGAAAGCTTCTTGGCTTCCTGGAGCTTCAGCCGCTCCTCGATCAGCTCGTCGAGGGC
>JAWKWD010000006.1:0-247026 GCA_041397805.1 Hyphomicrobiaceae bacterium | reverse complement strand
GTCGGCCTCTGCCTGCCGGGCACGTCGTCGATCCCGGCTGCCGATTCCAATCATGTCCGCATGGCATCGGCCTGCGGCCGGCGCGCTGTCGACATGGTCTGGGAGGACCTGACGCCGGCCAAGATCCTGACGGAAGGCGCGTTCCGAAACGCGATCACCGTCGCAATGGCGATGGGCTGCTCGACGAACGCCGTGATTCATCTGATCGCCATGGCACGGCGTGCAGGACAGCCGATCGGGCTCGAGGACTTCGATGCGGCGAGCCGCAAGGTGCCGGTGATCGCCAACATCAGGCCGTCAGGCGACAAATACCTGATGGAGGACTTCTACTATGCGGGCGGCCTGCTCGGTCTGATGTCGCGGCTCACCGGGCATCTGGATCTCGGGCAGATCAACGTGACCGGGAAGAGCTGGGGCGAGAGCCTGGAAGGTGCCGAGGTCTACAACGACGACGTCATCCGGCCGCTCGACAAGGCGATCTACCAGGAAGGCGCGCTTGCCATGCTGAAAGGCAACATCGCGCCCGACGGCTGCGTGATCAAGCCGTCGGCCGCCGAGCCGCGACTGCTGAAGCACACGGGCACAGCCTATGTGTTCGACGACTACAATCAGCTCAAGAAAGAGATCAACCGCGAGGACCTGCCGGTCACCAAGGACAGCGTTCTGGTGCTGCGCAATGCCGGCCCGCAGGGCGGCCCAGGAATGCCGGAGTGGGGGATGATCCCGATTCCGACGAAGCTCGTGAAGCAGGGCGTGCGCGACATGGTTCGCATCTCGGATGCGCGTATGAGCGGGACGAGCTACGGCGCGTGCATCCTGCACGTTTCGCCCGAGAGCTACGTCGGCGGGCCGCTCGCGCTCATCCAGACGGGCGACAAGATCACGCTCGACGTCGAAGCGCGGACGCTCAATCTAGACGTCCCGGAGGAGGAATTGGCGCGTCGCCGGTCGGCCATGCCGAAGCCGAAGCCGCGCTACGAGCGCGGCTATGGATGGATGTTCTCGCAGCACATCAAGCAGGCGCACGACGGTTGTGATTTCGATTTCCTCGAGACCGAATTCGGCGCACCGGTGCCGGAGCCGGACATCAACTGAGCCGGTGGCGCACAGGCTTTTGCGCCGCGGCCCACGAATTTCCTTCCTGGAGCGACAGCATGCCCCTTTCATCTGCCACCCGCGACAAGCTGAAAACCGTCTCGACGGCGACGATCACAACGGCGCTGTTCAAGCGCGGGCTTCGCATCCAGATGATCCAGGGCGTGGTGCCGCTCGATCCGTCGAAACCGACGATGGTGGGGGAGGCGTTCACGCTGCGCTACATTCCGGCGCGCGAGGACCTGAACACGATGAGCGTGTTCAACGATCCCAATCATCCGCAGAGGAAGGCCATCGAGCAGGACTGCCCGCCCGGAGCGGTGTTCGTGATCGACAGCCGGAAAGATCCGCGGGCGGCGTCGGCGGGATCGATACTCGTGACGCGGCTGATGAAACGGGGAGTGGCCGGCATCGTCACGGACGGTGGTTTCCGTGACGCGGCGGAGATCGCGAGACTCGACATTCCATCGTTCCATCAGCGGCCATCGGCGCCGACGAACCTGACGCTGCATCACGCCATCGATACCAACGTGCCGATCGCGTGCGGTGACGCACCGGTGTTTCCGGGGGACGTGATCGTGGGCGATGCAGATGGCTGCGTGGTGATACCGGCGCATCTCGCCGACGAGATCGCGGCGGAGGCCGTGGAGATGACCGCCTACGAGGATTTCGTGACTGAGAAAGTGATGGAGGGACGCTCGATCCGCGGGCTCTATCCAGCCACCGACCCTCAATCGAAAGTGGACTTCGAGGCGTGGCGGAAAGCGAAGGGGCGCTGATCGGGAGCGACGGCATACAGAGGCCATGTTCGAGACCACAAAAGCACGCGATCACGTGGCGAGGCTGGCCGGGGAGCAGCCCGCGGAGGCGCTGCGCGTCGCCCGCATGATTGCAGATCCGTGGTTCGCGGTGCAGGCGCTCGCCTGGGTCGTGCGTTTCGCGCCGGACGACATCGCGGAGGTGGCGCTCAACGAAGCGCGCGATACGGCAAAAGCGGGGCGAGATGCCTATCAGCGCTCGGCTGTCCTCGCCTGGCCGATCCGGGCGGCGGTGGAGACGGGGCGGCTCGAGGCGGCACAATCGATGCTGGCCAGCGGACTTCTCCTTCTGGCGAAAGTAAAGCCGGCAGGCTCACGGGCGGAGGCCGGAGGATTGCTGCTCGAGGCAGCGTTTCCCGGAGGAAGGGCGCTGTGGGAGCCAGCCCTGCAGGCGATCGAGACGCACTGCCATCCAGGCGACGACTGGCGGGCCGGACGGCTCTACCGGACGCTTGCGCACATCGTCGCCAATGTGGACAGGGAGGCCGCGGAGCAGCTCGTTGCGGCGCTGCCAGAGGGGAAGACCAAAGCGCGGGCCGAGACGGAGCTGGCGGAGGGTGTGACGGCCGAGCCGCGCGCCTTCTTTGCATCGGCCACCTGAGCGGAGCCGCGCAAGGCCGAACCGCCCGCCGTTTGGTGACGGGGCGGGGGCCTCAGCGGCCGAGCCACTTGGTCCAGCGGCTCTTCTTTTTCCCAGGCTCGGCGTCGGCCTCTTCGCCCGGTCCGTTCAGCTCCTTGGCGAAGGCGGAAAAGAACTCATCGGCGAGCTTCTTCGAGGTGGCCTGAATGAGCCGTCCGCCGAGGGCAGCAAGCTTGCCGCCGACCTCGGCTTTCGCCGTGTAGGCTAGATCGGTCTCGGCGCCACCTTCGACCTCGGTCAGCGAGACGTCGGCGCTGCCCTTCGCGAAGCCGGCGGCACCGCCCGAGCCCTGGCCTGCGATGGTATAGCCCGCCGGCGGGTTCAGGTTCTGCAGGGTGACCTCGCCCGCAAAGTTGGCCGAGATCGGGCCGATCTTCAGGGCGACCCGGGCGGCGAGCTCCGTCGGGGACTTCTGCTCCAGCTCCTTGCAGCCGGGGATGCAGCGCTTCAGCACCTCGGGGTCGTTCAGAGCTGCCCAAACCACGTCGCGCGGGGCCTGAATACGATACTGGCCTGTCATATCCATGGTGCGAAGTTCCTCGGTGACTCATTCTCGTGACGCTGGCGACGCATTATCGTGACGCTGGCGACTCCCCTATCGGGGAGCCGGCCGCCAGCGTGTGGCGACAGCGTGGGCCGCCAACTCGTCAGGCCACGTTGTCGCCGCGGGCGCCGACGTCGGCAACCCGCGTCACCTGCCAGGCCGAGCCGCCACACCGCTCGAACAGCAACGGGGTCGCATTGGCCAGCAGCTCGGTGGTGATATCGAGGCCGAGGCTCGGCGCCAGAACGTAGAGAATGCCGCCGTGGCCCACCAATGCCGTGCGAACCTTACCGGCCTCGACGAGCGACCGCGTAATGCCGGCCTGAGTACGCGAGACGAACTGGGCCAGCGTTTCGCCGTTCGGTGGATCGTCGCGCCAGTCGTGGTCGTGGCTCGGGGTGCCGACGAGGTCGCCGAACCAGCGCTCGCGCAGACCAACCTCGGGAATCGGGGCGAGGCCGTGGGGACGTGCGATCGCCTCGGCGGTGGTCCAGGCGCGCGTCATGGTGCTTGCGTAGATGCGCTCGAGAGCGGCACTGGCGAGAGCCGCGGAGGCTGCCTCCGCCTGTTGGCGTCCGCGCTCGTTCAACGGGATCTCGGCATGCTGGAAGATGCGCTTGGCATTTCCCTCCGTCTCGCCGTGACGAATGAAGTAGAATGCCTCGCACTCCGGCGCCAATGGCGTCGAACGCGCCATGTCGAACAGCGCGTCGAGTCCGCGGTGCAGATAGCCGGGTGTCGTCAGGGGCAGCGCCATCGGGGCCTCACACGATCTCGAACAAGCCTGCGGCGCCCTGGCCGCCGCCGATGCACATGGTGACGACGGCGTACTTCGCACCGCGCCGCTTGCCTTCGATCAGCGCATGGCCAGTGAGGCGGGACCCCGACATGCCATAGGGGTGGCCGATCGAGATGGCACCGCCGTCGACATTCAAGCGGTCATGCGGGATGCCGAGCTTCTCCATACAGTAGACAACCTGTACCGCGAACGCCTCGTTCAGCTCCCAGAGGCCGATGTCCTCGACCTTGAGGCCGTGCTTCTTCAGGAGCTTCGGCACAGCGAAAATCGGGCCGATGCCCATCTCGTCGGGATGGCAGCCGGCAACCTCGAAGCCGCGATAGATGCCCATTGGCGTCAGGCCGCGCTTCTGAGCCTCCTTGTCGCTCATCACGACGCAGGCCGAAGAGCCGTCGGAGAGCTGGCTGGCGTTGCCGGCGGTGACGAAGTTGTCGGGGCCCGCAACGGGCTTCAGCTTGGCGAGGCCTTCCATGTTGGTCTCGGGCCGGTTGCCCTCGTCCTTGGTCAGCGTGAAGGTCTCGGTGCCGGCGACCTTGCCTTCCTTGTCGAGGATGTATTTCTCGGCGGTCAACGGCACGATCTCGTCGTCGAACTTGCGGGCCTGCTGTGCGGCTGCGGTCCGGCGCTGGCTCTCGAGGGCGTAGGCGTCCTGCTTGTCGCGACTGACGTTGTAGCGCTTGGCGACGTTGTCGGCGGTCTGGATCATGGGCCAGTAGATGGCCGGACAGTGCTGCTCGATCCACTCGTCCTTGGCACCGAGAACGTTCTGGGCGACCTGAACGAGGCTGATCGACTCGAGGCCACCGGCGACGATGATGCCTGCATCGTCCGAGCGGATGCGCTGCGCCGCCATGGCGATCGTCTGAAGACCGGACGAGCAGAACCGGTTGACCGTGGCGCCGGGCACAGTGACCGGCAGGCCAGCGCGGACGGCGATCTGGCGGGCGATATTGCCGCCGGTCGCGCCTTCCGGCATGGCGCAGCCCATAAGCACGTCGTCGACCTCCTCGGGCGCGACCTTGGCGCGCTTCACGGCCTCGGCGACGACATGACCGCCGAGGGTGGCGCCGTGCGTCTTGTTGAAGGCGCCGCGAAAGGCGCGCCCGATGGGTGTGCGGGCTGTCGAGACGATGACGGCGTCGGGCATGAGCGGGCTCCTCCGGAGTTTGTCTTTCGTGTCCGGAGCATGCCATGGGCGGTCCGGGATGGAAAGCGAGAGCCCCGGCGGGAGGGATCTCCTGCCGGGGCGCCGACGATTACATGCGGGCGTGCACGGCTTTGCGGCCGAGGCCCAATGTCAGTTGTTCAGCATCTGCTGCGGCAGCCACAGGATGAGCTGCGGGAAGGCCAGGAACAGGGCAATGAGAATGAAGTCCGCAATGACGAACGGCAGGGCGCCCTGGAACACCGTCTGCAATGGAATGTCCCGCCTGACGGACGAGACCACGAAGCAGTTCAGTCCGATCGGGGGCGTGACGAGGCACACCTCGCACATCTTGACGACGATGACGCCGAACACGATCGGGTCGTAACCTAGGGCGGTGACCGCGGGGTAGACCACTGGCAGCGTCAACAGCAGCATGCCGATGGCGTCCATGAAGCAGCCGAGGATCAGGTACCCGATAAGGATCATGACCATGATCATCACGGGCGGCAGGTTCAGATGGACGATGAAGTCGGCAAAGCGCTCCGGAAGGCCGGCAAAGCCGAGAAAGCGGACGAAGATCAGCACGCTCCATACGAGCGCGAAGATCATCACCGTAAGCTTCGCCGTTTCCATCAACGCCGCGTAGAGCGATTTCATGCTCATGCCGTTGAGGAGGGCGAGCAAGAAGACGACGAATGCGCCTAACGCCGCCGCCTCGGTCGGGGTCGCCCAGCCGAAGTACATCGACGAGAAAATGATGACGATGACGGCGACCACGGGGAGCGTGCCGGGCAGCGACTTGATGCGATCGCCCCACGTGTAGCCGAGGATCGCAGGCCCCATCTTCGGATTGATCAGGCACCAGACGAGGACAATGGCCGCATAGCCGACGGCCGACAGCAGGCCCGGCAGGAAGCCGGCGACGAGTAGCTGGCCGACAGACGCCTCGACAATGATGGCGTAGACGACCATCAACGCACTCGGCGGAATCAGAGCGGCAAGCGTTCCCGCGACGGCGACGACTCCGGCGGCGAGGCGTTTGTCGTAGCCGGCTTTCAGCATTTCCGGGATGGCGATGCGCGAGAAGACGGCCGCGGTGGCGGTGGACGCGCCGGAAACGGCAGCAAAGCCGGCGTTTGCGAACACGCTCGCAATGGCGAGGCCGCCGGGCATCCAGCCGAGCCACTTCCGTGCCGCGTCGAACAGCGACTGCGTGATGCCGGCGTGGAAGGCGAGGTAGCCGATCAGGATGAACAGCGGCAGCACCGAGAAGGTGTACTGGATCGACTTGGAGTGCGGCACAGTTCCGATGATGCCTGCGCCCGCATCCCAGCCGATGATCGCAACCGTGCCCAGGAGACCGACGACGGAGGCCGCGATGTAGACCCGAACACCGGCAAAAACCAGCACCAGAAGTCCGATGACGCCAAGCACGCCGATGGTGTCGTTCGAAAGTTCGAACATATCAGCGTCCCTCGCCTTTGCGGTCAGCCTCGAGTTCGCCTGCGCCGACGCGTGCCGTTTCCTCGGCCACTTCGTCGAGGCTCGCGATCAGGGGGACGCCGACGGGCTTCAAGTCCGGGTTGGCAAGCATGCGGAGATAGCCCCACAGGCTGATCAAGAGACGGATGAAAAGGAGGACGAGCGCGACCGTCACCAGAAGCTTGGAGGGCCACCAGGGGAGCTCCAAGTCCATGGTCGAATCGCCCGAATCCCATGCCCTGAGGAAGTGGGTGTAGGAGTAGTAGGCCAACGTGGCGACGACGAAGAGGCCGATCAAGACACCGATCACTTCGGTCAACCAGAGGAAGCGCCCACGCATGCGAGAGGCCAGGATCTCCATGCGGACGTGCCCGCCGAGCCGTTCCGTATAGGAGATGGCGATGAAGGCGAAGGTGGTCATCGCGATCTCGACTATGTCGATGTAGCCGTAGATCGGCGCGTTGAAGAGCTTGCGGGCGAGGACTTGCCACACACCGACGAACATGAGGCCGAAAATGCAAATCGCGGAGATCAGGGCCATGGCCTTCTCGACCGCGAAAAAGGCACGGTCGACGGCTCCCAGTGCGCCTCCGCCGCTCGCGGCCGGGCCGGAGTCGGAAGGTCCTTCCATGGCAGGATCCTCGTGAAAACGTAAGTCGATCGATTGGTGGGAAGCCGCCCCGAGCGGCAAAGCGGCCAGCCTTGGCGAAGGTGTGACGAAAGAGGCCGGCTGGCGGCCTCTTCCGGTGCTGCTCGTTCGGAGCCGACTACTTCTTCGGCGCGGCAGCCTGGGCTTTCTTGATCTCTGCCATCATGAAATCAAACAGGCCCTTGGCGTCGAACTTCGACTGGTTGTCGGCGATCCACTTGTCCCACACGGGCTTGCCGGCCGTCGCCTGGAACTTCGCCAACTCCTCCGGCGTGTAGAGGATCTCCTTCATCTTCTTCTTGAAGACGGGAAGGTTGATCTTGTCCTTGTCCTGCCACGCCTTGACCTGGATCTTGTCGATCTCCGGACGGATGTCCATCAGCAGCTTCTGGTACTGGGGCGGAAGCTTGTTGTAGGCGTCCTTGTTGATGACGAGACCGCACTCGGTAGTGCCCGGCGAGAGGTTGTTGGTGAACCAGGTGGCGACCTCGTGGATGCGGTAGGCGGCCTGGCTGTCGGTGTAGGGCAGAGCCACTGCGTCGAGCGTGCCGCGCTCGATGGACGTGTAGGTCTCAGTGGCGGGAACCGTGGTCGGCACCGCGCCGAGAACCTTCATCGCGTCGCCGAGACCACCGCCGGCACGCACGCGCATGCCTTTGAAGTCCTCGAGCTTCTTGGGCTCCTTGCCTTTGCCCAGCAACTCGTACTGCGGCAAGTGCGTGGAGACGTAGGGCATCGCATTCCAGGCGGCCATGTCCTTTACGAACAACGGATGCTGGTAGAGCGCCACGCGAACCGGCGCGGAGACCTCATAGCTGTCCAGCGGCAGGAACGGCAGCGCCAGCACCATCCAGGCCGGCGTCTTGCCCGGGTGATAGAAATTGCAGAAATTGGCCATCTGGAAGGCGCCAAGCTTGATGCCGTCCAGGTTCTCGCGCGCCTTCGACAGCGCCTCGCCCATGTGGACCTTGATCTTGAACTTGCCGCCTGTGCGCTCGTCCAGGATCTTGGCGAGGGCCTCGTTGTTGGCCGAGGCAGCGCGCGGCTTGCCCCAGTGCGAGATGTTCCAGGTGACCGACGGGCCATCGACCTTCTGGGCGTGGGCCGCGGATGCCAGGAATGCAGCAGCCGCCGCCGCAGAGATTGCGCCCAGTTTACCAAACGTCATTGAGGATCTCCCCGTGTAGAGCTCTTGTTTTGTTGTTCTAGAGCAGGCCTGCGCCGAAGGCTCGTTCGTGCGGACGGCGCGATGGCCCCGGTATAAGGGGGAGACCGGACAGGAGTCTAGCTCCGCATCGGCCGAAGCGCGATGCGGTTGAGGGTATCCTTGCCACGGAGAAAGTTAACGCTGGACGAGGCGGTTCTCGATCTCGCCCAGAACCGCCCTCGCCCGCGCCTCGAGACCGGCGTCGCCAGCGTTGGAGATCGGGTGCTCGATGACGACGAAAGGATAATCGGGCATGCCGAGCACCTTCGCCATCAGCTTCGCGGCGGACGTGAACCGCGTCGTCATCACGCCCACTGCGGGGACGCCCAGTCGCTCTGCCATGATGCTGTCGTGCAAACTGCACGATGAACACGATCCTCAGTCTCCGATGCCGGTGACAACCGCGTGCCAGGAGCGCATTTCGTCGACGATGTGCTTGTCGGCGGGGGCCGAGTAGTTCGACTTGATCCGATGCACGACCTTGGCGACGCCGTGCTCGGTCTCCAGCATGCGGCCAAGATGCGCGAAGAACTCCTTGGCGCCTTCCTTGCCATTGGAGACGAAGCCGATCGTGGTGCCGCGCAGCGACAGGAGGCGCTGGGCCTGCTGGCCCGCCGGCGGGGCGGCCTCGTTGGTCGGGTCGAGAACGCGGATGGTCATGGTGTGAGATTCCGGAGCCTGTGTGGCGCGGTGCAAGCACGAGAGTGTTCGTGCGGGCAGTCTAGGCGGGTTTGGCGATTGGAGCCAGCGCGGCACGCCTCACAGGCAAACGCGAGCATCGCCCGCCCCAAGTCGGCATGGGGAGGGAGGGGACGTGAGCACACGCAGCATGGTCAGTGCACGCCATCGTCCTGAGTGACCCGGAGCGGCTGTGAGCGTTTGCAGCAAGGAAAGACGGATATCCTGCAGAAACTACGGGTGCTGACCGCACCCCCGAGATTCAAGCTCTGCATTCAGACCCGCTCGATGTCATAGCCATCGAGGATGGTGACGCCATGCGTGCGCATCAGCTGAGCCGAGCGATCGCGGCTCGATGTTGTGTTGTGGGACAATGTATTATGGATGGCGCGCTTTGCCATGAGAGCCATTTGCGCCCGCTGACGCTTGATTTGCGCGAAAATGGGTGCGCCGCGTACGCCCAGAATGGACGTGGCGCGGCGCGCATAGGACCAGAACGTCCACGCGTTGGTTCCTTCCGACGGATCGAAATCCTCGACTCGGCCGAACTTTTGCATCACCCTGTCGATGTTGAAACACGACAGCAGGAAGGTTTCGTCTTTGCCTCGGTAGCGCCGAACTAAGGCGACTGCTTCGGCGCGCAACGCCTTCGCAATCTTGCGATTGAGGTTGGCAAGCGTACTATCGCGCAAATACACGTGGTCACCGTCGAATCGAAAGCCGAGGTATTCGAGGCCATTTCGGCGACGGCCGATGCACCTATATGCAAGCCCGCCATCGTCGCGTCGGAATACGACGGTCAACGATTTCTCGGGCTTGATTAGCAGCCGCTCACCCGCCTGCTTGATCAACTTCGAGGCATAAGTTCGTGCTCCGCGTCCGGCGCGGCCATCGCCGGGCAGAACGATAAGAATATCGTCCGAGTAACGAAGGTACACGCCACCGCGGTCGCGCACATAGCGAGTCATTTGGGCGTCAAAGTCCATCAGATAGGCGTTGGCCAGCAGGTCGGACAGCGGGGCGCCCTGCGGAATTCCATAGGCGTTTTCGTTCGGTTTGATCAGGCCGTCGGTGCCGGCAATCTTGCTGCGAAAATCGGACGGCGAGCAAAGCTGGAGGGGCATCTCCCGCTTGGACTTGTGATATTCCCAGCTGCCGTTGCGTCGGCGATGGGCAAAGCCGAGGCGCTGGTAGGCAAGATCGCGGTCGACCTCGGCGTAACGGGTGATGGCCTTGAACACGGCCCAATGATCGCCGGGCAGTCGCTCGACCCCGAGCAGATCGCACCAGATCTTTTTCAAACGGTCATGATCGATGCTTTCGAAAAATTTGCTGATATCGAGTGCAACAGCGCAGCAGTTACCGAGCCGCGCCACTGCAGTGAACGCCTCGTCGGCAAAGTGGATGTTGCACTTGCCGCCGCCATGCGGCGTAGCAGAAATCTTCCGGTAGGCGATGACATTGTCGGTAATTCCGAGTTCGACGAGACGACGTTCATAGTGCTCCGAAAGCAAATGCCGATAATAGGAGTAGATATAAGCGTCGCCCCTGGCGGCGTACCGAATCTTGCGGGACTTCTTTTCGTGAGCCTTCGCCTTCCGGCCGAACGGCCACCATTCCTCGCGAAACAATAGCAGCGGATAGAAGGCATGCGACAGTACGCGGGCGGGATCAGTCGCGAGGGCCGTCGCCTCCTCAACTGAAAGCGGCGCGTCGAAATGCGGATACTTCTTCAACTTGTCGCGCGTGAGCGCCCATTCCCCCATGCCCCGCCCCCGCGAGAGGGAGCAGGAGCACCGGGCGCGTCCGGTTATGCTCCTGCCCCGCACCAACTTTCGCGAGTAGCGTCACGCCACTCTTGCCGCGCATTCTTCCGAACAAAGTCGGTTACGCTGTCGTCGTGGCGCTTCGCGTCACAGTGGGCGACCCGCCGAGTAACTCTGGAACAGGAGCATCGTTGCTGATGCAGCTATTCTGTCGTTGTCTCGCTTGGTGGCTTGACAGTCATAACATCTCACTCCGACGACCGATCGTCGGATGGGAAGGCAGATGGGTACGGTTAGCGGCCAATCAAGTGCTGGCCCGAGGTATTTTTTGATTGCGCATACACGCAGAGCTGCACGCTATTCCGAATAATTTGTACGGCGCACGAGCCGAACGGAATAGACCGTCCGATCTTGGCCCTGACCGACGTAGCTGCGGTGCGGTAGGCCGACCGACCGCAACGACCGCCCCTGCATACCAGCCGATCTCGTCGGGCTCCGGGCTTCGCCCTCACCCCACCGCCACCGTCACCGCCTTGGTCTTATGTCCCATCCAGGGTGCGATGACGGCGCCGAAGCCGCCGGCGGGGCCGCCGGCTGCCACGACCAGGCACGACTCCGGCGCATCGAGCGCGGTGTAGACGCTTTCGCCACGATCGCGCACGACGGCGCCCTTGCCGACGTCGGCCCATTCCTTGCGCTTGATCCGCGCGCGCTCGTAGAGGAAGCGGCCGATGTCGGCCTTCGACCAGCCGGCCGCCTGCAGGATGTCGCGGAGCTGCTTCGGGATGACGACGACCTGGTTGCCGCCGTAGATGGAATAGTGGCGCTGACTGCCGCGCATTTCGGCGGCGAACGTCTCGAGGATTTCCTCAGGCGCGTGGGTCCATTCGTTCATGAGCTGGCGCGGGGCCATCGCCGCCATCACGGTCACCGACGAGAGACCCTTCGGGATGCCGCGCATCTCGCCCAGGGGAGTCCAGGTGGTGTCCTCCTCGTCCTCGGCGATGCAGTAGGAGAACTTGCCCGGATGGCCGAGCGTGGTGCGGTCGATGCCGCCGGGGCGCACGTCGAGGATGTTGATCAGGCCCAGACGAATGGCGCGTCCGATGCAGGCCGTCGCGCGGTCGGAGTTGGCGAGTGCATTGAAGCCGCCCGAAGCGCCGATGTCCTTGCGAACGGGGCCGTTGATGATCACCAGCACCGCGCAGCCGCCCGTCGAGGACGTGGTGCCGTGGAGCAGGAACTCCTCCTTCAGCATCCCTCGCCACGCGGCCACGACGACCGGAAAGTGCATCGGCAGGCAGCCGGCCATGACGGCGTTGATGGCGAGCTTCTCGGCCGTGACGGGCTGCTCGCGCACCGGCTCGATGCCGATCAGCTGATCGGGCGCCATGCCGGCCGCTTCGAGGCAGGCCTTCACCGCGCTTTCGGTCGGCGGCACCACGGGCAGGCCATCCGTCCAGCCGTTGGAGTGGTAGAGCTCCTGCGCGGCCATCAGGTCGTCGACCTCGTAGGATCTCGATGTCAATTGCACGGGTTTCTCCTGGCGACGCAGCGCGGCCACTTGAGCGCCGGGGCGGGCTCAGGTCAAGCCATGGCATGGCGTTCCCTCCACGCGAACGTGAGGGTTTTGGCATCGAGACAGGGGACGGGGCGGCAGCGCCATCCGATGGTTTTGGTTCGAGCGGCGATGCCGCCCCGTTCTTGCCGCTCGCTTTCTCCACCCGCTGGGCCGTCGGAGGCGACCTTGCGCGAGGCTCTCACCTCAGGAAGCGGCAGGCCGAAGGCGCTGGGCATCGGAGCCGACCAGTGAGGAGGCATCCCGCCAGGGATCAAGCTGGCAAGGCGGTCTCCGGACCCGGGAGCGGCGCCCACTTCCCGGGCAGCCGCTCTAGCTCCGCGCCCCTCTTCGGGAGCGGCACTCGCATCCACTGACGAACGCCTCCGGCAGCGCCCCCTCGTCGATGCGAACGGCGGGAGCCTACCGCAGCCCGAGACCCCGGGGATAACTTCGGCGGTTTCCAAGTGTCCGGCCGGCGCGCTAGCATCCCGGAACACTCCCGCGCGCCGGGCTCATAGGCAAAAAAATCGGAGGAGCGTTCCCATGTCGAAGCCCCATTCAACCGTCGGCTCGCGGATGGCCGGCTTGAGCAACGAATGGCTCGCCAAGACGCAGGAGCCGATCCTCGAGCCGGACCTTCCGATCATCGATCCGCACCATCATCTCTGGGACTTTCCCGAGCATTCGTATCTCTTGAAGGACATCCTCGCCGACACCGGCAGCGGCCATAACATCATCCAGACGGTGTTCCTCGAGTGCACGGCCTGCTTCCGCGATTCTGGTCCGGAGGAAGAGAAGCCGATCGGCGAGGTGGAGTTCGTCAACGGCATCGCGGCAATGTCGGCGTCCGGCGCCTACGGGCCGACGCGCGTTGCGACCGGCATCGTCGGGCTCGCAGAACTGCGGCTCGGGGCGCGCGTCGAGGACGTGCTGACGAAACAGATCGCGGTGGGCGGCGGGCGCTTCAAGGGCATCCGCTACGTGGCGAGCTGGGACGACAAGGAGCCCCAGATCCACAACGGGCACACCAATCCCTCGCAGCACATCTATGCGGACGACTCCAAGTTCCAGGAGGGCTTCGCGGTGCTCGGCAAGCTCGGGCTCACGTTCGACGCGTGGTGCTATCACACGTCGCTACCGGACGTGATCACGCTGGCGCGCAAGTTTCCGTCTCAGCCGATCGTGCTCGACCATTGCGGAGGGCCGCTCGGCCTCGGCTACTACGCGAGCCGCAAGGACGAGGTGTTCGCCGCTTGGAGCCGCGACATCCGTGAATTGGGCAAGTGTCCGAATGTGATGGTGAAGCTCGGTGGGCTCGGCATGCGCATCAATGGTTTCGATTTCCACACCCGGCCGAAGCCGCCGACGTCGGAGGAGCTGGCGGCGGCGTGGAAACCCTTCATCGACGTGTGCATCGAGGCGTTCGGTCCGAAGCGCGCGATGTTCGAGAGCAACTTCCCGGTCGACAAGTTTTCGGGGAGCTATGCCGTCTATTGGAACGCGTTCAAGCGGCTGGCGTCGGGCTGTTCAGCGGACGAGAAGGCGGACCTCTTCCGCGAGACGGCGCGGCGGTTCTACGGGTTGCCAGGGTGAGTTGGGCTACGGGCGTTGTGCGCCGGTGCGATTGGCTCAGTTTGCGTTCGCCCTAACCCAACCTACGCACTTGCGCATCATGGCGCCTTCGTAGGTTGGGTTGGCGCGGCCGACGCGGGTGCAATAGCATGCTCACGTCGCATCCGCGCGTAACCCAACACTCGGCCGTGTGGCCCCGCCCTACCCATTCCCCTGATAGTTCGGTGCTTCGCGGGTGATATGCACGCCGTGGGGGTGGCTTTCGCGGACGGCGGAGGGTGAGATACGCACGAAGCGGGCCTTGGCCTGCAGTTCGGCGATGTCGCGGGCGCCGACGTAGCCCATGCCGGCGCGCAGGCCGCCGACGAGCTGGTGCAGCACGTGGCCGACCGGGCCCTTGTACGGCACCTGGCCCTCGATGCCCTCGGGCACCAGCTTCAGCTCGTCCTTCACCTCCTGCTGGAAGTAGCGGTCGGCGGAGCCGCGCGCCATGGCGCCCACCGAGCCCATGCCGCGATAGGCCTTATAGGTGCGGCCCTGGAAGAGGTAGGTCTCGCCCGGGCTCTCGTCGGTGCCGGCCAGAAGCGAGCCGACCATGACGCACGAGGCGCCGGCCGCGATCGCCTTGGCGATGTCGCCGGAGAAGCGGATGCCGCCATCGGCGATGACGGGGACGCCGCGCTTCTGGGCCGTCTCGACGGCGTTCATGATGGCGGTCAGTTGCGGCACGCCGACGCCCGCGACGATGCGGGTGGTGCAGATCGAGCCCGGCCCGATGCCGACCTTCACCGCATCGGCGCCGGCGTCGATCAGGGCCTCGGTCGCCTCGGCCGTCGCGACGTTGCCGGCGGCGACCTGCACGCGATTGGACAGGCGCTTGATGCGGGCGACGGCCTCGATCACGCGCGAGGAATGGCCATGGGCCGTGTCGACCACGATCAGGTCGCAGCCGGCGTCGATCAGGCGCTCGGTGCGCTCGTAGCCGTCGTTGCCGACCGTCGTCGCGGCGGCGACGCGGAGGCGGCCTTGATCGTCCTTGCAGGCATTGGGGTGGAGCTGGGCCTTCTCGATGTCCTTCACCGTGATCAGTCCGACGCAGCGGTAGCTCTCGTCGACGACGAGCAGCTTCTCGATGCGATTCTGGTGAAGCAATCGCTTGGCCTCCTCGCGGTCGACCTCGGCGCTGACCGTGATCAACCGGTCCTTGGTCATCAGCTCGGAGACGGGCTGCGACGGATTGGTGGCGAAGCGGACGTCGCGGTTGGTCAAGACGCCGACGAGCTTGCCGTCGCGTGCGCCGTTGGTGGCGGGCTCGACGACGGGGATGCCGGAAATCTTGTGGTGGCGCATCAGCTCGAGGGCATCGGCGAGTGTCGCGGTCGGGTGGATGGTGACCGGATTGACCACCATGCCGGACTCGAACTTCTTCACCTTCGAGACCTGCTCGGACTGCTCGATGGGCGTCAGGTTCCTGTGGATAACGCCGATGCCGCCAGCCTGCGCGACTGCGATGGCGAGCCGGCCCTCCGTGACGGTGTCCATGGCGGAGGAAAGGATGGGGATCCTGACCGAGATCTCCTTGGTCACGCGCGAGGCAACGTCGGTTTCTCCCGGCAAGACCTCGGAGCCGCCGGGGATCAGCAGCACGTCATCGAAGGTGAGCCCGATGTCCGGCTCGATGATGGACGAGCGTTGGCGCATGCCATGATCTCCCTTCAGGCCGACCGGCGTGCCTTTGCAACACGCATCGCCCGCGAGCCGCTGGGGGCTGGCAGGGCGACGAGGCTCGCACAATTATCGGCTGTTGCCATTGCCCCACCTAGCAGAAGCCGGTGACTCGTGGAAGACATGGGCGTGCCGCAGTCATGCGCGCAGTGCAGAGCAGGCCTTCCGGATGGGCAGGCAACATCTCATCGCACGAGGGTCGGGCCGACGGGAGGCTTGCCGGCCAAGTTCCTCGCCGCCCAGGCGCGCACCCCCTGGTCGAGCAGAACGCCGCCCAGGATCAGGGCAAAGCCCAGGTAATCCAACGCGCCGAGGCGCTCGCCGAGCCAGATGCTGGATGCCGTCACGGCGCAAATCGGGACCAGAAGTGTGCCGAGCGCGGCGGTCGAGGCGGGGACGCGGGACATCAGCGTGAACCAGAGGGCGTAGGCGGCGGCTTGCGGGAAGACGATATTGTAGGCGAGCGAGGCGGCGATCTCGGGGCGCCACAGCTCGAGCCGGGGGCTCTCGAAGGCCAGCATTCCGAGCGCCGCGGCAACGGCGCCGACCACGAACTGCCAGGTGGTGACGCCGAGCGGATCGCCCGCGGGCTTGGCCCATTTCATGTAGACGGTGCCGGCAGCCCAGGCGATGGCACCGAGCAGTACGAAGACAAGCCCTGAGGGCAGGCGGCCCGCTGCGATGACGCTCCAGAACGGATGAGCCAGGAGGGCGATGCCGCCTGCCCCCAGGACCAGCGCGCCTGCGCGCAGCCGATCGATCGGCTCCGCCAGGATCAGGCGGGCGAACAGCACCGACCAGAGCGGCATGGTGTAGGTGAGAATGGCCGCGCGCGAGGCGGACAGCGACATCTGCGCGAAGGCGGCCAGCACGTTGAAGGCGGCGCAGTTCAGCATTCCCGCGACGAAAACCTTGCCCCAGTCCGCCCGCCGCACGGCGAGAGACTGGCCGAGCGCCCGGGTCGCCACGGCCAGCAGGGCGGCCCCGCCGGCGAGACCGACCGCGCGCAGCGTCCACGGGCTGGCGCCAGAGAGCAGAACCTTGATGGCGGGCCAGTTCAGGCCCCAGAACAGCGCCGCCGCCCAGATGCGCCACATCGGCGCTAGCCCTTGAAGTCCGTGGCGAGAACGTAGAGCTCGGCGGAGTCCGACCGGCTGGCCGGAGGTTTGACGTGGCGCACGACCTTGAAGCGGCGTTTCAGCTCGGCGAGCAGCTCACGCTCGGAGCCGCCCTGGAAGACCTTGCAGAGGAAGGCGCCGCCCGGCGAAAGGACCTCGACCGCAAAGGCCAATGCGGCCTCGGCGAGCGCCATGATGCGGAGGTGGTCGGTGCTGGCGTGGCCGATGGTGGGTGCCGCCATATCTGAGAGGACCACGTCGGCACCGCCGTCGCGGAGCAGTGCCTTCAGACGGTTCGGTGCAGCGTCGTCCATGAAATCCTGTTGGACAATTTCGACGCCGGGGATCGCATCGAACTCGAGATAGTCAATGGCGACGACCTGGCCCTTGCCTTCCTCGGCCTTGGTGCGCTTGGCGGCGACTTGCGACCACCCCCCCGGGGCCGCGCCGAGGTCGACGACACGCTGGCCGGGCTTCAGGATGTGGTACTTGTCGTCGATCTCGATGAGCTTGAAGGCGGCACGCGATCGCCAACCCTCCCGCTTGGCGGCGGCGACGTAGGGGTCGTTCAACTGCCGCTCCAGCCAGCGCTGCGAGGACGAGGTCCGACCGGTCGCCGTCTTCAGGCGCACGTTCATCTGGCGCGCACCGCCGAAACCGCCCTGGCTGCCGCCGGCCCCGCTGGCGCTCTGCTTCGCCCCACGGCCCGGGCGTTTCGGACGGCCACTCCCGCGTGTGCTCACCGGTCGCTCCCGTTGAAGCCGTTGCGCCGTCGGCCGGGCGGCCGGTGGTGTCCGTCCTCGGCCATCAGCGAGGCGAGAATGCCTTCGCGCAAGCCCCGGTCGGCGACACGGAGCGTCTCGCAGGGCCAGAGCTTCAATATCGCCTCGAGAATGGCGCAGCCTGCCAGCACAAGGTCGGCGCGGTCGCGACCGATGCAGGGCTCGGCCATCCGCTCCTCGTAGGTGCAGTCGAGGAGGCGCTCGGTCACGCTCCGGGCCTCGTCGGTGCGCATCCAGCAGCCATCGACGCGGGACCGGTCGTAGCGCTTCAAGCCGAGATGGATGCCGGCGACCGTGGTGACGGTTCCGGAGGTTCCCAGCAAGTGCGCTGGGCGGGTAGCGATGCGGTCGCGGAACATGAAGCGCCGCTCGAAGGGGCGCAGAAGCTCCAGGACGTGCTCGACCATCGCCTCGAAGACGTCGCGGGTGACGTGGCGCCCGCCGAATTTCTCGGCCAGCGTGACGACGCCGATAGGAAGCGAGGTCCAGGCGGCGATGCAGCTTTGCGCCTCGAGGCGGTCCGCGATGGAGCGGCGCCAAGGGGTCCGCCTGCGCGACAGGTCGAGCCAGATGAGCTCGGACGAGCCGCCACCGATGTCGAAGACGAGGGCGAGGTCCGAGCGTCCGTCGAGCAGCGCCGCGCACCCGGCGACGGCCAGCCGGGCCTCGGCTTCGGGGGTCAGCAACTCGATGTCGAGGCCTACCTCGTCGTGGACCCGTTCCAGGAACTCGAGGCCGTTCTCGGCGATGCGGCAAGCCTCGGTAGCGACGAGGCGCGCCCGGGCGACCCTGGCGCGCTTCAACTTCGCCGAGCATACCTTGAGCGCCTCGACCGTGCGCACCATGGCCGCTTCGGAAAGCCGGCCTGTCGTGCCGATGCCCTCGCCGAGACGAATGATGCGAGAAAATGCGTCGACGACTTGCATGCCGCGTCTTGACGGGCGAGCAACGAGGAGGCGGCAGTTGTTTGTGCCGAGATCGAGGGCGCCATACGATGGGGGGGGCTCGCGCGTCTCCGCTTCCCCCTCCCAGCGTCGGCTGGTGCGGGCGAGGCTTGGTCCGCTCGAATCCTCTGAGCCGGGCTTTGCCAACTCTGGTCTCCAGTGCCTGGATTGGGAACGACCTGTGCAAGTCGCTATGCGTCAGGCGATTGGCTGGACGTGTCTTGCCATGCACTTTATGCAACCAATGACACCGCGTAAAGAGAATGAGCTGCCGTGCGACGACAGGGGTGACTTGCCCGCGGGCATAGTCTCTTCCTCGCGCCTGCCGCTCGGTGCTCTATGTGGCTCGGGTTCGGAGGATGGCGCGTGAAAGGGCGAAACGGATCAGTTGCTGCCGGCTGGTCTGCGAACGAGCCGGCCTTGGTTCCGCGGTCTGGCCGGTGGGGCCGTTTGGGAGTGGTTGCGCTTGCGGCGTTTCTGGCGACGGGCGCGTTGCCGGCAGCATCCGAGCCACTTACGGCCGGAGAAGGTGGCCGCCGGCTCGTCGCAGCCTATCCGGACTTCCTTGCATCAGTCGATGGCAATGAGCTGGTCTGGAAAGACGGGACGCGCATGTCGCTGGACGACGGACGCGCGCCGAAACCGTTCTCTGAGCTGCTTGCGGCGCCCGACATCAAGGACATGTTTCGCTGGGGTTATCCTGCCGGACGCCCGGCGGAGGCGCCGGGCGTCGAGGTCGATCCAGGCCGGGTGCGCTACCAGCCCCTTTTCGACAAGATGTACGGGGACTGCACGAAGGGCGGGACCAAGGCTCATCTCGTCGAGATCACGTGGCTGCCGAAGAAGGCCCGGCAGCGATTGCTGGTCAGCCGTGTCAACGGGGTCGACAAGCGCCTGGCCGCAGTGAGCCGCGTGCTCGACGAGCTACCCGCCAGGTTCGATCGCTACCTCTTCCCGGCGGCCGGAACGTTCAACTGCCGCCCGATTGCGGGAACAACGCGGCCGAGCGCACATGGCGCCGGCATCGCCATCGACATCGCAATCAAGCACGCACACTACTGGCGCTGGACGAAACCGGACAAGGCTGGGCGCTATCCGTACCGGAACAGCATTCCGATGGAGATCGTCGCCGCCTTCGAGAAGGAGGGCTTCGTCTGGGGCGGGCGGTGGTATCACTACGATACCATGCACTTCGAGTATCGGCCGGAGCTGATTGATCGTGGTGCCGGCTGCCAGGGAGCCGCCAAATGCTGACCGAGCTCAACGAGGCCGACGCGACCGGCGACATTGCCGAAATCTTCGCGGAGATCCGGCATCTCTACGCCACGCCCTATGTTTCTTCCATCCACCGCCATCTCGCGACCCGGCCTGGCGTGCTCGAATGGGCGTGGGAGCTGGTCGCGCCCGCATTCCGCAGCGGTGTCGCGCAGGAGACGGGGTGGCGCATCGCGTCGGACGCGGCGCTGACGCCGCTGTCTCCGATCCCGTCCGAGGTGTTGGCCGTATGGGGCGTCAAGTCCGGCGACATCGCGACGATCCACGCGATTGCCGAAAGCTTCACGCGTGTGTCGCCACTCAATCTGGTGTTCGGCGGGATCATCCGAGACGTGCTTCTCGGGATGCGGCTCGGCGAGAGGATGGCGCTGCCCAAGGCGGACTGGAGGCCGCCTGCTGCACTCGCTGCACCGCCGGGGATGGTGGATTCGGCACATCTGGACGAAGCGCAACAGCGTGTCCTCGAGCGCTTCAGGTCGGGCAGTGGGAGCACGGCCTTCGTTCCGGGGCTTTATCGCATGCTCGCCCGGTGGCCGGGGCTGCTTGCGCATCTCGCCGTCGAGCTCGGGCCCCGGTTCGAGAGCGGCGAGAAGACGGCCGTCGCGCGAGATTTGATCCATAAGATGGATGCCGCCGTCGGAGAGATCCGGTCGACTTTGCAGAAGCCTGCGCGGCTGGCGCCATCGGACGACGAGGCGCAGCATCTCGTCCGCATGATCGACGGCTACCGGGTGACGAGCCCCGAGATGATCCTGTTCGGGCGGCTCATTCTCGGTGCCATTCCGCGGGTCTCCTAGTCGCGGCTCGGGAGGAGAAGGAACTCGTTCCCTGTCTGAGCGTTTTGGCTATGCTGGGTGCCGGTACGTGCCGTCAGTGTCCCGTCGACAGGCAGAAGTCAGCGTGAGGGAAGGTCCATGGCCGCGAAAGCCGATTTCACGAGCGAGGAATGGTCGAAGCTCCTCGAAAGTCCGATGATGGTCGGCATGGCCATCTCGGCGTCCGAGCCAAGCGGCTTATGGGGGCTTTTGCATGAGGGCTTTTCGGGGGCGCGGCAGCTCACCGGCAGCCGCGACAGCGAGACGCAACTGATCAAGGACATCGTCGCCGATCTCGCGACCTCGGAAGGGCGGACGATCGCGCGCGATGCACTGCAAGCCCAATTCAAGGGTGCCAAACCGGCCGAGATCGTCGATCGGAGCGTCGTGACCTTGCGAGAGATCGCCGGCATCCTCGACCGCAAGGCCGGTGGCGAGGCGGTGGCGGTGAAGTCGTGGCTCTATGCGCACGCCGAGCGCGTTGCGAACGCGGCGAGCGAGGGCGGGTTTCTCGGCTTCGGCGGCCAGAAGGTATCCGAGAACGAGCGCGCGACGCTGAAGCAGATTTCGGACGCGCTCGCCATCTGACACGCGATTTCTGCGCGTGCCACGCCCGAGAGGGCGGCCACCTCTGGCATGAGCCCGTCTCGCCGATGTGCCGGCGCGCTCCGCGACGGGCCAGCCCTAGTCGTTGGCGCCGTGGATCGCCTCGATCACCGCCGCCGTCACGTCTGCTGTACGCGCGGTGCCGCCGAGATCCGGCGTGTGGAAGCGCTTGTCCGCGGTCACGCGCTCGATGGCCTTCATCAGGCGATCGGCGGCGGTCTTCTCGCCCAAGTGCTCGAGCAGCATGACGGCCGACCAGAACGTCCCGACGGGATTGGCGATGCCCTTGCCCATGATGTCGAAGGCGGAGCCATGTATCGGCTCGAACATCGACGGGAAGGCGCGCTCGGGGTTCAGGTTCGCGGTCGGTGCGATGCCAAGCGAGCCAGCGAGGGCTGCGGCGAGATCCGAAAGGATGTCGGCGTGCAGATTCGAGGCGACGATGGTGTCGAGCGATTGCGGCTTCATCACCATGCGCATGGTCATGGCGTCGACCAGCATCTTGTCCCAGGTGACATCGGGGAATTCCCTCGCCACCTCGGCTGCAATCTCGTCCCACATGACCATGGCGTGACGCTGCGCATTCGACTTGGTGACGACGGTCAGGAATTTTCTCGGGCGGGAGCGTGCGAGCCCGAAGGCGAAGCGCATGATCCGCTCGACGCCGGCCCGGGTGAACATCGAGACATCGGTTGCCGCTTCCAGGGGCGAGCCCTGGTGCACCCTCCCGCCGACACCGGCGTACTCGCCCTCGGAGTTCTCGCGCACGATCACCCAGTCGAGCTCCTTGTCGTTCACGTGGCGCAGAGGCGAGGTGATGCCCGGCAGAACGCGGGTCGGGCGGACGTTGGCGTACTGGTCGAAGGGTTGGCAGATGGAAAGCCGGAGGCCCCAAAGCGTGATGTGGTCGGGAATGTCGGGATGGCCGGCAGAGCCGAACAGGATGGCGTCGTGCCCCTTGATCTGGTCACGGCCGTCTTCCGGCATCATGCGGCCGTGCTTCTTGTAGTAGTCGCCGCCCCAATCGAAGTGGTCGACGGCGAAGCGGAAGCCACCGACGCGGTCGGCCAGGGCCTCGAGAACCTCGACGCCTGCGGAGACCACCTCGGTCCCGATCCCGTCGCCGGGAATGGCTGCAATCTTGTAGGTCTTCATGGGGCTGCCTCGCATGACGCGCTGTGATCGTGGGCGTGCGATACCCTGAACGGAAGCCCGCGGGAAGCGTGATCGGCGGCGTAGCGTTGACGCGCGGTGGCGGCGTGCACGACCGGGCACCCGGGTGTCCGGCAGTCAGCCCCGACCGGTCAAGCCTTGCGGAAGTGACAGGAGACCCAGTGGCCGTTCGCTCCCTGCTCGAGCTTTGGCGCCTCGGTGGCGCAGCGCGGCAGCTGGCGGATGGGGCAGCGCGTGTGGAAGTGGCAGCCCGACGGCGGGTTGATCGGGTTCGGTACGTCGCCCTCGAGCTTGATGCGCTGGCGCCTGATCTCGGGATCGGGGATGGGCACGGCGGAAAGCAGCGCTTCCGTGTAGGGGTGGAGCGGGCGCGCATAGAGCTCGTCAGCGGGTGCGATCTCGACGATGCGGCCCAGGTACATGACGGCGACGCGGGTCGAGATGTGCTCGACGACCGACAGGTCGTGGGCGATGAAGATGTAGGTCAGGCCAAGCTGCGTCTGCAGATCCTCGAGCAGGTTGATGACCTGCGCCTGGATCGACACGTCTAGGGCCGAGACGGGCTCGTCGCAGATGATCAGTTTAGGCTCGACGGCGAGGGCGCGGGCGATGCCGATGCGCTGGCGCTGGCCGCCCGAGAACTCGTGTGGGAAGCGGCGCATGTGATCGGGGCGCAGGCCGACCGTCTCGAGCAGGTGGACCACGCGCTGCTCGTGCTCCTGCCGCGACTTGGCGAGCCCGTGAATGATCAGTGCCTCGCCGATGATGGCGCCGACGGTCATGCGCGGGTTCAGGGAAGCGAACGGGTCCTGGAAGATGATCTGCATGTCGCGGCGGAGCGCGCGCAGATCCTCGGAGCCGAGCTGGGTGACCTCGCGGCCCTCGAACACGATCGAGCCCGACGTCGGTGTGATCAACTGCAGAATGCAGCGGCCTGTCGTGGACTTGCCGCATCCGGACTCGCCGACGAGCCCCAGCGTCTCGCCCTTCTCGACCTCGAAGGAGACGCCGTCAACGGCGTGCACCTTGCCGACCTCGCGTTGCAGGAGACCGCCCTTGATCGGAAAGTACTTCGTGAGGTCGGTCACCTTGAGCAGGGGTTCGGACATGGAAGGGAGCTTCTCCTCAGACCTCAGTAGAGAACGCACGCGACCTTGTGGCCGGGCTCGATCTCGCGCAGCGGCGGTATCTCGGCAAGGCACTTGTCCGTGGCGAAGCGACAGCGCGCCGCGAACCGGCATCCGGGCGGTGGCGTCAGCATGTTCGGCACGGTGCCGGGGATCGCCTCGAGCCGCTCCTTGGCCTTGCCGGCCCGATCGAGCCTCGGAATCGAGCGGATGAGGCCCTGTGTGTAGGGATGCATCGGCTTCGCAAAGAGCTGATGGACAGGCGCCTCCTCGACGACCTTGCCGGCGTACATGACCACGACCCGCTGGGTGACCTCGGCGACAACGCCCATGGCGTGCGTGATGAGCATCACGGCCATGCCGAGACGCTCCTTCATGTCGGCCAGGAGATCGAGGATCTGAGCCTGAATTGTCACGTCGAGCGCCGTCGTCGGCTCGTCGGCGATGAGAAGCTTGGGGTTCAGGGACAGTGCCATGGCGATCATGACGCGCTGGCGCATGCCGCCTGAGAACTGGTGCGGGTAGTCGTTGACGCGAGCCTTGGCATTCGGGATCTGCACCAGCGCCAGCATTTCGGCGGCGCGGTCCATCGCCGCCTTGCGGCTGACCTTCTCGTGGCGACGGACCACCTCCGCGATCTGCTCTCCGACCGAAAACACCGGATTGAGAGACGTCATCGGCTCCTGGAAGACGATGGCGATCTCCTTGGCGCGGATCTCGTTCATCGCGTCCTTGTCGAGGGCGACGAGGTCGCGTCCCTGCCAAAGGATCTCGCCTTCGACGATCTTGCCGGGCGGCATGGGCAACAGCTTCAGCACCGACATCGCGGTGACCGTCTTGCCGCAGCCGGACTCGCCGACGATGCCGACCGTCTCGCCGGCATTGATCGAGATATCGACGCCGTCCACGGCACGGACCCAGCCGTCGTCCGTCTTGAAGTGGGTGTGCAGGCCTCGGACCTGGAGGATGGGCTCGCTCATTGCGATGTCTCGTGTTCGAAGCCCGTCACATCACTCTCCGAGGATCGAGCGCATCGCGCAGGCCGTCGCCGATGAAGTTTATGGTCAGCACGGCGAGGAAGATCGCGGCGCCTGGGAACAGCGCCCAGTGGGGCGCGATGTCGAGGTGGTCCTTGGCGTCGAACAGGAGACGTCCCCATGTCGGGATGTCGGGTGGGAAGCCGAGACCGAGGAAGGAGAGGGTCGATTCAGCAATGATGGCCGCTGCCACGTCGATGGTGCCGGCGACGATCACAGGGCCGAGCGCATTGGGCAGGATGTGCCGGACGACTTGGCGCACGGGGGAGGCACCGAGCGCGCGGGCCGCTTCGACGAACTCCTTCTCGCGCAGCGAAAGAAACTGCGCGCGTACGAGGCGCGCGACCGGCATCCAGCGCAAACCGCCGATGACGATGACGACGAGGATGAAAACGCCGCCCTCGGCGCCGAAGACGGCCGTGAGGCGGTCGCGGAAGAGATAGATGATCAGCAGCAGAAGCGGCAGCGCGGGAAGGGACAGAAAGAGGTCGGTCAGCCACATCAGAAAGGCGTCGACCCAGCCGCGTGACATGCCGGCGATGGCGCCAATCAAGATGCCGACGAAGACGGCGACGGCCATGGCAGCGAGCCCGACCGCCAGCGAGATGCGTCCCCCGTAGATCATACGCGCAAGCAGGTCTTGGCCGAGATCGTCGGTGCCGAACGGATGGGCCAGCGACGGTCCCTGGAGCGACGCACCGAAATCGATCTCGTTGATCGGCACGGGCCAGAGGATCGGTCCCAGAACAACGGCGAGAACGATCAGCGCAAGGACTACGGAACTCGCCACCGCCAGGCGATGCCGACGGAACCGGCGCCAGGCCTCGCGGCGCGGCGAGAAGACCGGCTCGGCCCTGGAGGCGCCCGGCTGGGGTTCAGCGGTAAGAGATGCGGGGGTCGAGCCAGCCATAGAGAATGTCTGCGATGAGGTTGGAGAGGACCACGAGACAGGCGAAGACGAAGGTCACGGCCATGATGACCGGCGTATCGTTCGCAAGCATCGAGGAGATCAGCAGCGACCCGATGCCGGGGACGCGAAAGATCTGCTCGGTGACGATGGCGCCGCCGAAGACGGCCGGCATCTGCAGCGCGAGCAGAGTCACGACGGGGATCAATGCATTGCGGACGACGTGCTTGACGATGACGACGCGCTCGTCGAGGCCCTTGGAGCGGGCGGTCGTCACGTAGTCGAGGCGGATGACATCGAGCACGGCCGAGCGCACGTAACGCACCAGCGAGGCGCCCTGGAAGAGCCCCAGAACCGTCACCGGCATGATCGATTGCTTGATGTGCTCCCAGTAGAACTGCCAGCCGGTGGCCGGGATGTCGGCACGGTAGACGAACGGAAGCCAGCCGAGCCAGATCGAGAAGACCAGGATCAGCAGGACGCCGGTAAAGAACGTCGGAAGCGAGAAGCCGATGAAGGCCAGCGTATTGGCGATCTGATCGAAGATCGAGTAGGGGCGCGTGGCGGCGTAGACGCCGATCGGAAGTGCGATCAGCACGGCGAGGACCTGCGACGAGCCTATCACGATCAGCGTGGTCGGCAGACGCTGCAAGATAAGCTGGTCGACATCGACGCGGCTGACGAAGGAAAAGCCCCAGTCGCCCTGCAGCATGGCAAGCAGCCAGTGGAAATAGCGCAGGTAGACCGGGTCATCGAGGCCGAACTTCTTACGCAGCATGGCCGTCACTTCGGGCGGCACGTTGGGATTGGTGGCCAATTCCTCGAACGGGTCGCCCGGAGCAAGGGCCAGCACCGTGAACAGCACGACGCTGATCCCCAGGAGGCTCGGAATGGCGATGAGGAGGCGCCGAAGAAGGTAGTTACCCAAGTGGTGCCTCCATCATCGCTCGCTGCCGATCGCTGCGACTGCGGCTTTCTTCGTCACGCCGATCGGTACCAGTCCGCGACCGACCACAGGTCGTTGTCCCAGCCGCTGAGGCGAGCGCTCAGCTTGGTGCCCGAAGCGCTGACGCGCGGCCGGGCCACGACCGGGATGACAACGCGGTTGGCGATGACGAGATCGTTGCACTTGATGAAGAGCGCCGCCCGCTTGACGGGGTCGAGCTCGTTCTGTGCGGCCTTGTAAGTCTCGTCGTACTCGCTGCTCTGCCAGCGCGTGATGTTCCTGCCCTGCCACTTGTTGGCCTTGGTTGCCGCTTCCCACGAGCAGAACTGGTTGAGGAACAGCTCGGGATCGGGCTGCGGCATGGTCGTGGTGTACATCTGCAGGTCGGTCGAGAAGTGCGGGTAGGTATCGAGGTTCGCCGGGTCGGACGAGAAGAACACCGAGGCCGTAATGGCCTTGATCTCGACCTCGATGCCAGCCTTCTGGCAGGCCTGCTTGACGATGGCCTGCGTCTTCTGGCGCGGCTGGTTGATCGACGTCTGGAAGACGACCTTCAGGCGCTTGCCGTCCTTCGTGCGGATGCCGTCGCCGCCCTTTTTCCAGCCGGCGTCCTCGAGAAGCTTCGCAGCCTTCTCGATATTGAACTCGTACTTCGTGTTCGGGGAGCGATACTTCGCTGGGTTGTTGACGAAGTTGGCCGTGGCGATGCCGGTGCGGCCGTAGATGTACTTCTGCACCGAGTCGCGGTCGACCAGCAGGTTCAAGGCCTCGCGCACGGCCTTGTCGGTGAGGAAGGGGTGCTTGCTCTTGAGGCTGGCACGCTCGCCATCGACCTCGGTCCATGGGTCGGTGTTGTTGAGCTGGATGTGCTCGATGTTGCCGCTCTGGGTGATCTCGATCTTGCCCTTGCCGCCTTCCTCGAGCTTCTTGAGGACGGAGTCCTCGACCTGTAGGTTCCAGGCGTAGTCGAACTCGCCGGTCTGCAACACAGCGCGCGCCGCCGACACGGCATCGCCGCCGCCCTTCATCTCGATGGTGTCGAAATAGGGCCGGTTCGGGCGGTGATAGTTCTTGTTGCGCTCGCCACGGACGATGTCGCCCGGCTTGAAATCGACGAAGGTGTAGGCGCCCGTGCCGACGGGCTTCAGGTTATTCGGTGCCTCGCGGGACTTGGCGCCCTTGTACGGCTCGAACAGGTGCTTCGGGATGAGCGAGCCGCGTGTGCCGACGAAGGCATCGGCCCAGAAGGGCGTCGGCTTGGCAAAGATGACCTTGATCGTGTGATCGTCGACCTTCTCGACCTTGACGTCTTTGTAGGTGCCGATGGTGACGGCAGCGGTGGCCGGGTCGCGGCCGTATTCCCAGTTGAAGACGCAGTCGTCGGCGCTGAAGGGCTTGCCGTCGTGCCAGGTGACGCCCTTCTTCAGCTTCCAGGTGACCGACTTGCCGTCGGCGGCAAGGCCGCCGTTTTCGCGACTCGGGATCTCGGCGGCTAGAATCGGGATGAGGTTGCCATCGGAGTCCCAGCTCGCCAACGGCTCGTAGAAGATGCGCGAGGCTTCCTGGTCCTTGGTGCCGACGGCGAAGTGCGGGTTGATCAGCGTCGGGGCCTGCCACCACAGCACGCGCAGTCCGCCGCCGCCGCCTGCCTTGGTCGGCTTGTAGTCGTACTTGACCTCGGCCATGGCGACGCCGCCGATGGCGAGGATCTGATTGGCGAACGGGGCCGCGAGGCCGACGGCGGCCATGCGCTTGATGAATCCGCGGCGCGATAGCCTGCCGGTCTTCACATCACCGATCAGCTTGCGAAGCTTCCTGTCGTCCATCGAACACCTCCCTGGCCCGCTTCGGGGCGCATCGTTGTGAGACCAACGGTAGCTGGAGGTGCCCAATTTGGCGCACGAGTCACTTTCCCGCGCTCCTTGCGCTTTGCCGCGACGCCTCCCGTGGCACCGGATCAAATCAGGCGAAACGTCGCGGGTCAATGAGGTGAAGCGGCTAAAACGCTTGCGAACGGCACATATATCGGTCGTTGGAAACGACTTGTCCGGACAACAGAAATTCGTTATGCGCCGCACGCTTGGAAAAGTTTCTGCCAAGTCTTGCGATGTCTCTCATCCGCGAACGCCACCGTCGCGTTCGCGGCTCCGGCCTGATTTGAAGCTGTGGGCTCGCGCGGGGGGCTGATCACGCCGGAGCAAGCCCCGGCCGTCCGGCCGACGCTCAATTCTCGTCCATCTTCAGAGCGGCGATAAAGGCCTCCTGCGGGATCTCCACGGAGCCGAACTCGCGCATCTTCTTCTTGCCCTTCTTCTGCTTCTCGAGAAGCTTTCGCTTGCGGGTGATGTCGCCGCCGTAGCACTTGGCGAGCACATCCTTGCGGAGTGCGCTGATCGTTTCGCGGGCGATCACCTTGGCGCCGATGGCGGCCTGGATCGGGATCTTGAAGAGGTGCTGGGGGATCAGGTCCTTCAGCTTCTCGCACATGGCGCGCCCGCGCTGCTCGGCGCGCGACTTGTGGACGATGATCGAGAGGGCATCTACGGGCTCGGCGTTGACGAGGACCGACAGCTTGACGAGATCGCCTTCCTCGTAGCCCTTGATGTGATAGTCGAACGAGGCGTAGCCGCGGCTCACGGATTTCAGGCGGTCGTAGAAGTCGAACACGACCTCGTTCAGAGGCAACTCGTAGACCAGCATGGCACGGGTGCCGGCGTAGGTGAGGTTCTTCTGGCGGCCGCGGCGGTCCTGGCAGAGCTTCAGGACAGCGCCCAGGTACTCGTCCGGCACAAGGATCGTCGCCTCGATCCAGGGCTCCTCGATGTGGTCGATGCGCATGGTGTCCGGCATGTCGGCCGGATTGTGCAACTCGGCGACCGTGCCGTCCGTCAGATGCATGTGGTAGATGACGGAGGGAGCGGTGGTGATCAGGTCCAGGTTGAACTCGCGCTCGAGTCGCTCGGTGATGATTTCCAGGTGCAGAAGCCCGAGGAAGCCGCAGCGGAAACCCTGGCCGAGCGCGGCGCTCGTCTCCATCTCGTAGGAGAAGCTCGCGTCGTTGAGGCGAAGGCGGCCCATCGCCTCGCGCAAGTCCTCGAAGTCTGCGGCGTCGACAGGGAACAGACCGCAGAAGACGACCGGCTGGGCCGGCTTGAAGCCCGGCAACGGCTCGGCGGTGGGGTTTTTCTCGTCGGTGATCGTGTCGCCGACGCGGGTGTCGGCGACCTGCTTGATGGCTGCCGTGAAGAAGCCGACCTCGCCGGGGCCCAGCTCGGCAACGCTTTCCTGCTTCGGGCGAAAGATGCCGACGCGGTCGATCGTGTAGCTGCCGCCGGTGGCCATCATCTTGACGCGCTGGCCCTTCTTCATGACGCCTTCCTTGACGCGCACGAGAACGATGACGCCCAGATATGCGTCATACCAGCTGTCGATCAGCATCGCCTTCAGGGGCTTGTTGCGCTCGCCCGTGGGCGGAGGAAGGCGCTCGACGATGGCCTCGAGCACCTTCTCGACGTTGAGGCCGGTCTTGGCCGAGACGCCGATCGCATCCGAAGCGTCGAGGCCGATGACGTCCTCGATCTGCTGCTTGACGCGGTCCTCGTCGGCGGCAGGCAGGTCCACCTTGTTCAGGACAGGGAGGATCTCGAGATTGTTGTCGAGGGCCTGGTAGACGTTGGCGAGCGTCTGCGCCTCGACGCCTTGGGAGGCATCGACCACGAGGATGGCGCCTTCGCAGGCGGCGAGCGAGCGGGAGACCTCATAGGCAAAATCGACGTGGCCCGGCGTATCCATCAGGTTGAGCTGATAGGTGTTGCCGTCCTTGGCCTTGTAATCGAGGCGCACCGTCTGCGCCTTGATGGTGATGCCGCGCTCCTTCTCGATCTCCATGGAGTCGAGAATCTGCTCGCTCATCTCGCGGTCGGTGACGTTGCCGCACAGCTGGATCAGCCGGTCGGACAAGGTCGACTTGCCGTGGTCGATGTGGGCGATGATCGAAAAGTTGCGGATCAGCGATGTGTCGGTCATGGCACGCCAGATAGCACCTCGGGCGGCCAGAAAGAAGGGGCCAACATGCCAAGGCCGGCGGCGAGCGCCGAGAGACCGGCGGGCTCAGGCTCCAAGCATCGTTTTCGCCTTCTCGAGGGCGATGAAGCCGTTCGAGGCGACCACGACCTTGTGCCGCTTCAGCAGGCCCATGCGATGCAGCGCCTCGCGGGGCTGCTTCTGCAACCCGGCGATCACAAGCCGTCCGCCGCGCTTGTCCAGGTCGGTCGCCAGATCCTCCAAGGCGGATAGCGCGGTGGCGTCCACCAGCGGAACGTCGCGCATCCTGAGGATCAAAACCTTGGGATAGCTTCTGCCGCTTCTCAGCGTATCGACGACGGAGCTCGCGCCGCCGAAGAACAGCGGGCCACGCAGCGAGAGCACCTGAATGCCGTCCGGCAAGGCCATCTCGGTGAGCAGCGACCGAGGGCGCTCGACATCGTCCGTATCGTCGTCGAGCCGGGTCGACATGCCGACGCCGGCGACCGAGGCCTCTGACATGCGATGCATGAACAACATGCAGGCCAAGCCGAAGCCGACGCCGATGGCCACGTTCAGGTCGACGACGACGGTGAGGACGAGTGTCGCGATCAGGACCAGGCGGTCGTCGAAGGGGGCGCGGGTCAGGAAGTGGGAAACCTCCTTGTAGTCGATCAGACGCCACGACACCGAGAGCAGGACGGCGGCGAGGCACGGCAATGCCAGGTAGGAGGCGAGCGGCGCCATCAACATCATGAAGAGCAGGACGAAGGCGGCATGGAAGATGCCCGAGACCGGCGTCTTGGCGCCGGCCGTGATGTTGGTGCCAGTGCGCGCGATGACGCCCGTTGCCGGAAGGCCCCCGAAAAGAGGGGACGCAATGTTGGCGACGCCCTGACCCAGCACCTCGGCGTTCGAGCGATGACGGCCGCCGGTCTTGGCGTCGGCGGCGACGGCCGACAGCAGCGACTCCACACCAACGAGAAAGGCGATCGTGAACGCGGAGGGCAGGACCGCGCCAATCATCGCGGGGGACAGGTCCGGCAGACGGGGCACCGGCAGGGCATTCGGGATACCGCCGAAGCGAGAGCCGATGGTGTCGACCGGAAGGCCCAAAAGCCAGGCGAGCCCGGAGGCCGTGACCACCGCAAAGAGAAGGCCCGGCCAGCTCGGGCGCAGGATACGCATCAGCCAGATGACCGCAAACGTGATCAATCCAACCAGCAGCGCCGAGGGCGTGAAGGTGTGCCTGATCGACCAGAGTGCCGTAAGCTTGTGCAAGAACTCGGCAGGTACATCGCCCTTGAGGCCAAGGAAGTCCTTGAGCTGGCCGATCGCGATGATGATGCCGATGCCGCTGGTGAAGCCCAGGATGACGGGGCCGGGGATGTACTTGATATAAGTTCCCAGCTTCAGCAATGCGGCGGCCACCAGCAGGAAGCCGGCGAGGAACGTGGCCGTCATCAGGCCGTCCATGCCCTGCTCGTGGATGATTGTTGCCACGATGACGATGAATGCGGCGGCCGGACCGCCGATCTGGAACCGGCTTCCTCCTATCGCAGAGATGAAGAAGCCTGCCACGACAGAGGTGATCAGTCCGCGATCGGGCGTGGCTCCGGCGCCGATGGCGATCGCCATCGACAGGGGGAGGGCCAAAATCGCGACCGTCAGGCCTGCCACGAGGTCGCTGGTCAGGTGGCCAGCCGAGTACCCCTCGCGGAGCGCGATGATCAGCTTCGGAACGAAGTGGGCGGCGTAGCCCGGACCTCTCGAAGCTGGCACCCCAGGCTCTTGGGGTACGGTTGCCTGTCGGTCTTGCATCCTATGGGCCCCGCGCGTCCTAACGCGAACTTGCTGCATCGGGACGTATTCTAGCGCCGGGCCGTAGATCTACTCAAGCACACGCCTGTGACGAGACGAAGACAGGCGGCCCTTTCGGGGCCGCCTGTCTGCGATTTCGATGTCGAGGATGAGGAGCGAGGCCACCCGCCTATTTGCTCGCCTCGCTGATCGTCTTGACGATGCTCGATGTCGGGCGGCTCGAGGTGCTGACGGGTCCCTTTACCTGCAGAGCGACCATCTGGTCGTACTCCGGCAGGGACTTCACCGTGCTCTTCGACGTGACGTGCACGAGCTTATAGCCACCGGCCTTGAGCTGAGCCAGGAGGTCGGCCGCGGCTTGGGCGGTGTTCTTCTGGAAGTCGTGCATGAGCACGATGCCCTTGCCGTGCTTCTCGAGCTTCTTCATCAGCGAAGGAACGAGCTTGCTGGTGCCCTTCAGCTTGAAGTCGAAGCTATCGATATCGGTCGACCAGACACCCAGATTGCGCTCGCCCACGTACTTCATCATCTCGGGGGGGTGGCGCAGGGCGGGGAACCGGAAGAAGGAACTCAGCTTGCCGGCATCCTCCGCGAGGGCGCGACGCACAGCACTGATTCCCATCTCGATCTCGGCCTTTCGTTTGGCCTCGTCGAGCTTCTTGCTCGACAGGTCCTGGTGCGAGAAGGTGTGCGTGGCGACCGTATGCCCGGCGGCTGCGACCTGTCTCAGGATCTCCGGGTGCCACATGGCGTGCTTGCCGATGACGAAGAACGTCGCCTTGGCGCAGTGGTTGGCCAGCGCCTTCAGGACCAGCGGTGTGTTGCCCGGCCAGGGGCCATCATCGAACGTGAGCACCACCTCTTTCGGGCGCAGGAAGTCGTGCTCCCTGAAGTGCTCGAAGCCGAAGCCGGGGCCGCCCGTGGTGTCGATCTCGACGACGCGTGAGACGCCCAAGGCGTTCGGGTTGCCGGGACAGTCGGACAAGGCGGGCGTTGCCATCGACGCCACGGCCGAGACGATCATTGCGAGAAACGCAATCGGCTTTCTCTGCAGCATGCAACGGGCCTTTCCGAATCGCTGATCTGCGTATTTGTGCGAACGGAAACTGAGTCGCCCGGATGAGGCCGATGGAGCAAGTCGCGGCGATCGCGAGCTCGTCTTTTTGCAGAGAGGTGTGACCGCAAAACTGCAATCGCGCGAGGCGCCCGCCCATTCTCTCGGGCGCCCCGGGCTGTCATGCGCCGATTGCCGTCACCGCTCGTCCGATGCCGACAATCTCGAGGACGTGCCGACGGGCGCTTACGCCTTGGCCAGGCCCTCGATCCGGTTCAAGATTTGATCGAGAACGGGTTTGGCAATCGGCCCCACCCCGGCCGCAGCCAACGCCTTCTCGATGAGGGGGCGCAGGAGCGGCAGGAGCTGGGCTGCGTATCCGGCCAGCGACTTGCGCGCGTCTGGCTGCAGCTTCGCGGCGCTGTCGCCGATACCGGCGAGCTGCTGCTGCATCTCCTGCAGGCGGGGCAAGGCCGTCCTGGCGCTGGCCTCGTCCTTCAGTCCGACGAGCGTGCCGCGCAGTCCTTCTGCGACAGATCCCAACTGGGAGCCAAGATTCTGGCCTCCCACCGTGATCTGCGGAGGCGTCGGGAGGCCGATGGTCGCCGGTCGGTTCTGGCCGAAGAAGTACCAGCCGAGCACGGCAAGCAATGCGGCGGCGGCGACGAGCGGCAGCATGCCGAGGCCGCCGGCCGGCTTCGCTACGGGGCTCGCTGCCGGCGCTGCGGGTGCAGACGGCGGCGAAATCGCATCGAGCAGGCCGGTGCCCTTCAAGTGTTCGGAAAACCCCGCGGGCATCGCCGCCTTGATGTTTTCGCGCTGGTCCAAAAGCATCCGGGAAAGCCCGGCATCGTCGAGGCCGGAGGCTTGCTTCTGCTTGGCGAGGGTCCCGAGCGCGACGGGAGCAAGCATGCCGACAAGGGTCTGCACGGGGGCTTCGCCGATGCCGGCGAACTTGCCGACGGCACCGGTCAGTCCGCCGAACGTGCTGCCGCCGAGCAGGTCACGCAGCACGTTGTTGCCCGACTTGACGATGTCGGTCTGCTTGGCGCTTCCGAAGATGTCGCCGAGGTTGCCGAGGATGTCGGTGTCCTGCTTGCCGATTGCTTCGCCGAGCTGACGGCCTCCGCTGGGTCTTGCGGCGACGCCGGTCAGGCCGGCCAGGATCGACGGCAGGATGGCATTGATGGCGCTTCGCACGAGGGCGCTCTGGATACCGAGCGACGATGCGATGCGATCGACGAGCATCGGTGTGAGGTACTGCATCGCCATGGAGACAATGTTCATCGACTGTGTCCTCGATCGTTTGCTGCGGATTTGCAAAGCGGTGATGGTTTGGGCGTCAACTGCGCTTTCCCTGCGACCGCGAAGCGGCGTGTCGCTGAGTCGACCCGCTCCGAAGTCGACATCACGGGCGGCCTCTCTGCTGTGTTGCCAGCAGCTCACTCAGCCCACCGCTACCATCCCATCACGAAGCCGGACGGTCGACAATGAAATTCAGCACTCGAATAATCAGTTATTCGGTGAGACGCGCAATAGTCGCCCGTCATCCTCATCGGTCAGCAGCCAGATGGCGCCATCAGGACCCTGGCGGACGTCCCGGATACGGCCATGGCTCTTTTTGAGCAAAACCTCTTCAGCGACCACCTGGGTGTTCTTCAAGACGAGGCGGTGGAGAGCCTGCCCGGCGAGCGCACCGACCAGCAGATTCCCACGCCATGCCGGAAACAGGGATCCCGTGTAGAACGCCATTCCCGAGGGCGCGATGGAAGGCACCCAATAGTAGATCGGCTGCTTCATGCCCTCCTTGTGAGTCGAGGCGTGGATCCTGGCACCCGAGTAATCGATGCCATAGCCGATCACGGGCCAGCCGTAGTTGGCACCCCGTTCAATGACATTGACCTCGTCGCCGCCGCGAGGGCCGTGCTCCACGACCCAGAGCGTGCCAGTCTCCGGATTGATGGCAGCGGCCTGCGGATTGCGGTGGCCGTAGCTCCATATCTCCGGTCGGACGTCCGCCTTGCCGACGAAGGGATTGTCGGCCGGCGCGTTGCCTTCGGCGTCGAGGCGCAGGACCTTGCCCCAGTGGCGTCCGAGGTCCTGTGCGAAACGCATCTCGAAGCGCTCGCCGACGGTCACGAACAGCTTGCCGTCCGGCGCGAAGGCCAGCCGGGAGCCGAAATGGAGCCCACCCCGGTGCGACGGCTGCTGACGGAAGATCACCTCGAGATCGTCGAGGCGTTCCTCTCCGGTTGTCCCGACCAGGCGCGCCCTTGCGACGGAGGTGCCGTTCGTGCGTCCGTCGCGAGGCTCGGCGTAGGTCATGTAGACGAGACGGGAGCGCGCAAAATCGGGTGCGAGCGCGATGTCGAGCAGTCCTCCCTGGCCGACCGCGGCGACGGTCGGCACACCGGCGAGGGGGCGTGAGACCTTGCCGTCACGAGCCACGATGCGCACGCGGCCCGGTCGCTCCGTAACGAGCATGCGGCCATCCGGCAGGAAGGCCAAGCCCCAGGGGTGCTCGAGGCCTCGTGCGACGACCTCGACGGCGACGGCGGTCGATGCTGCGGCGGGTGCGTCGGTCTGCGCCGCGCGTGCCGCCGAGACTGCGACCAGGTGGACGAGGACAACGACGAGGATTGGCAGCAACGGCCGCATACGTCGCGCGATCTCGAAGGCTGACATAGGATCACCTCGCGGTCATGGTGCTCTACCCCCGCCAAACGCCGAAGGGCATACGTATGTCGCGCGAGCCGGCGGCTTGCCTCACAAGGGCCTGCGTGCGCGGATCGCCGCCGCCAGCGTGCCTTCATCCAGGTAGTCCAGCTCGCCGCCGACCGGCACGCCCTGCTGCAGCACGGAGACCGTGATGCCACCTTCGGTGAGCTGCTCGCGCAGATAGTGCGCCGTCGACTGGCCTTCCACCGTGGCGTTGAGAGCGAGGAGGACCTCCTTCACGGGCGGCGTCGCGCGGGCGACGAGGCGCGGGATGTTGAGCTGCTCTGGCCCGATCCCGTCGAGCGGAGACAGGTGGCCGCCGAGTACATGGTACAGTCCGTTGACCACGCCTGCGCGCTCGAGCGCCCACAGGTCTGCGATCTCCTCGACGACGACGATCAGCGACCGGTCGCGGCGCTCGTCCGAGCAGATGGTGCAGGGCGAGACCGTATCTATGTTGCCGCATTCGGGACACTCGCGCAGCTTCTCTGCCGCCTCGGCCAAGGCGCGCGACAGCGGCTCCAGCAAATCCGTGCGGCGCTTCAAGAGCGCCAGCGACGCCTTGCGTGCCGAGCGCGCGCCGAGGCCGGGAAGGCGGGCGAGCAACTGGATCAGGCGCTCGATCTCTGGACCTTGGGTCTTGCGAGGCATGGCTGGCGAGGGCTTCCGCGGGCGAGCGAATCTAGGTGCCTTCGGAACATAGGCGGCGCGGGCTCGGGCTGCCAGTCGGTCGCGAGCCGCTGGCGGGCATCTTTGCTTGCGGACCCGGTTGATGCGGGCCTAGCCTAACCGGCGGAGCGTTGGAGGCCGATATGAGTGCCGAGGCACAGATTTCGGACGTGGTGATCGTCGGCGGCGGCATGGCCGGGCTCACGGCCGGTGCACGGGCCGCCGAGCTCGGTCTCCGCGTCGTCGTGCTCGAGCGGGGCCGCGATGGCGATTACGCAGCCAACGCACGCTGGTCAGGCGGCGTCTATCACGTGGGCTATCACGACATCACCGCCGGCCCGCAGACGCTACGCGCCGTGATCGAACGGGCGACGGCCGGTGCCGCGGACAGCGCCCAGGCCGATGCGTTTGCCGACAACGCCGGCCGGCTGGTCGACTGGATGCGCGACGGAGGGGCGACCTACACCGGCACCAAGGTCGACTGGCAGCAATTCATTCTGGCGCCGATGCGTGCCATGCGGGCGGGCCTCGACTGGGAGGATCGCGGGCCCGACCGTCTCTTCCGGCGGCTTGCCGAGCGCATCCGCTCTCACGACGGCCGGCTCGTGCTGGGGGCACGCGCGCGTTTGCTGGTCATGACGGGCGAGCGGTGCACGGGCGTCGAGGCGGAGGTCGATGGCGGACGCATAGCGTTTCGCGCGGCGGCGGTCATCCTTGCCGACGGTGGCTTCCAGGCGGACCTGGAGCGCCTGCGCCGGCACATCACGCCCTCTCCGGAGAGGCTCAAGCAGCGCGGGGCGGCGACCGGTACCGGGGATGCGCTGGCGATGGCCGAGGCAGTGGGCGCGGCAACGGCCGGGATGGACCTCTTCTATGGACATCTGCTGTCCCGCGACGCGCTGGTCAACGATCGCGTGTGGCCCTATCCGGAGCTCGATGCGCTGGCGCTCGCCGGCATGCTGGTCAACGCGGAAGGCCGCCGTTTCGCAGACGAAGGCGTTGGGGGCGTGGCGTTGACGAACCTGCTCGCACGCTCCGAGGACCCCATGGGCGCGACCATCGTCTTCGATGACGCCATCTGGGAGGGACCTGGGCGATCGGCGCGCATTCCAGCCAACCCGACGCTGCCCGAAGCGGGCGGCACGGTGCATACGGCCAGTTCCATCGAAGAACTCGCGGGTCTCGCGGGGCTTCCGGCAGCGGCGCTCGCCGAGACCGTCGCACGCCAGAACGCGGCAATTGCCGAGGGTCGGACAGGTGGACTTTCACCACCACGCACGACGGCAAAGGCGGCCGCGATGCCCATCCTGACGCCGCCGTTTCACGCCATCCCGGTGGTGGCTGGCATCACCTACACGATGGGCGGCATTCTGATCGACGGCGAGGGCAGGGTGCGACGTCAGGACGGCGGCGTGATCGAGGGGCTCTACGCTGCCGGCTCGACGACGGGCGGGCTCGAAGGTGGGCCGCCGGTCGGCTACCTCGGGGGGCTTGCGAAGGCCGGGGTGCAGGGACTTCTGGCTGCGGAAAGCGTTCACCGCCGATCAAGCAAGCGGCGATAGCGCGTATCGCGGCATCCACGACAAACGGAGAAAAAGCAAATGATCTACGTCGTCGAGATGGATTTCAGGACTCCGGAGCGTGAGCACGACTGGCACACCTGGTACATCGAGCACACGACGCATCTGGTCCGCTCCATTCCAGGTTTCACGGCGACGCAGCGCTTCCGCTCGCTCAATTCGTCGCCGTCGCCCTGGGTCGCGCTGCACGAGGTGGCAGGCCCGCAGGTCTTCGAGAGCGCCGAGTACAAGGGCGGCGGCGGTCCGGCATCGACCGGCGATTGGGCGAAGCTGCACTTGAACTGGCAGCGGAACCTGTTCGATGGAACGAAGGAGACGCCGGATGTCGCCTTCGACCAGCATCTCCTGATGGCGGAAGGCGATGCGGCGCTGCCCGGGCCTTATGAAGCCCGTGCGACCCGGCTGAGGTGCGTCGGGCTCGATCGCTCGAGCAGCGCTCGCTCGATTGCGGTGGTGCCGGCCAGTGGGTTGACGGCCAGCATGTTCGGCATGCCGGGCGTACGGGTGCTGAAGCCGATCACACCGAAAATCCGCCGTTAGTTGGCGTTGCCATCGTCAACCCGGCGCGCGGACGTGCACCGGGTTCCGACACGATTTTGCGGAGCTTCCCATGATCCCATCGTCCTATCGCCGCGTCGTGCTCGCTCGTCGCCCTCCTGGCGAGCCGGCGGAGAGCGATTTCCGTATCGAGGAGGTGGCGACGCCCACGCCCGGCACCAACGAGGTTCTGGTCCGGGTGATCTACATGTCGCTCGATCCCTACATGCGCGGGCGCATGCGGGAGGTGGCTTCCTATGCCAAGCCGGTCGGTATCGGCGAGGTGATGGAGGGTGGCACGGTCGGCGAGGTGGTTGCCTCGAACAACCGGTCGTTCAAGGTCGGTGACATCGTCGAGGGCCGCCTCGGCTGGCAGGAATACGGACTGAGCCCGGGGCACAATCTCAGGCTCATCGATCCTTCGCTGGCTCCGATCTCGACGGCCAACGGTGTCCTCGGCATGCCCGGAATGACGGCGTGGTTCGGGCTCTACAAGATCGGAGAGCCGAAGCCCGGCGAAACCGTTGTCGTGTCGGCAGCCTCGGGAGCGGTGGGACAGGTAGTGGGCCAGCTCGCCAAGCTCGGCGGCTGCCGGGTCGTCGGCATTGCCGGCGGGGCGAAGAAGTGCGCCTTCGTGAGAGACGAGATCGGGCTCGACGCCGCCGTCGACTACAAGGCGGGCCGGCTGGATGCCGACCTTGCTGCAGCGTGCCCGAACGGGATCGACGTCTATTTCGACAACGTCGGCGGTCCGGTGACCGATGCCGTCATTCCGCTCCTGAACTTCTGGGCGCGGGTTCCACTGTGCGGATCGATCTCGGCCTACAACGCCGAAAAGCCGGAGATGGGCCCGCGTCTGCTCTGGCCGATGGTCGGCCGGCGCGTTCGCATGCAGGGGTTCATCGTCTCGGACTTCGCACCGTTCTTCGAGCCCGCGCGGCGCGCGATGGGCGAGCTCGTCCGCTCGGGCCGGCTCAAGTTCAAGGAGGACATCGTCGAAGGGATCGAGCGCGCGCCGCGGGCCTTCATCGGGCTCCTGCGCGGCGAGAACTTCGGCAAGCTGCAGGTGAAGCTCGGCCCCGAGCCGGGAAAGTGATGCAGGGCTTTACCCCCTCACCAGGTTCCCGGCCGGAGCGAGATTACTTCTCCGCCTTGGCTGTGGCGTAGCCAGAGACGACGACGTCGCCTTTCTGGTTCGTCGTCGTAAGGCTCATGTCGACCAGGGTCTCGCCGTTCTCCTCGCGGATCGCGTCGACGACGGCCTTGCCGATGAGGTCGTCACCCGGCCAAACCTGATTGGTGAAGCGCACGCCGTATTTCTTGACGTTCTCGGCACCGAAACGGTCGGTCACGACGCGGCCGGTCATGCCCATCGTCAACATGCCGTGCGCGAAGACGCCGGGATAGCCTGCCGCCTCGCGGCAATAGAGGTCGTCCGTGTGAAGGGGGTTATAGTCGCCCGAGGTGCCCGAATACATCACGAGCTGGGTCCGCTTGAGATCCTTGACGAGGACGTCCTCGAACGTATCGCCGACCGAGATCTGGCTTGCCTTCAATCGCATGGGTGCATTCCTCACTTCTGATCGACGGGACGCTCGGTCCGGACGCTGACGCCTCTCGAGATGCAGACGAGCTCACCCTTCTGGTCGCGGAACTCCTGCACGCGCTCGGTGAACATGAGCTTGCCGGCGCGCTTGCTCTCCTTCTCCCAGGTCTTGCCGATCCGCTCCGTGACAGTGAGCACGTCACCGGGGACGACGGGGCGCATGAACTCGAAGTGCTGCTCGGCGTGGAGACCGCCGGAGGACGCCGGCTTGCCTTCGATGCCGGACGGGTTCTTGCCGGATCCGAACCACGCCTCGCCGGGCTTGATGCGCAGGTGATACTCGGGGTCGAACTGGGCTACGGCGCGCGGAAACGTCGGCGGAGCGGCGGCCTTGTCGAGGCCGTTATCGGGAACCGAGTAATCGCCGATCGAGCGGCGGAACATCATGATGTGCGTCGCCTCGACGGGGAATGTGATTGTTTTCTCGTCTGCCATGTTTCTCTGCCGTTTCCTCTGCTGCCTTGCTCTGCTCCAGGCCGCGCCTGCAACCCTGCCTTCCCGCTACTTGCGTCCCGCCGAGACGCCGCCGTCGACCATGTAGACGCCGCCCGTACAGAAGCTCGACTCATCGCTCGCCAGGAACAGCATAAGGCGCGCTACCTCTTCCGGCGTGCCATAGCGCCCGAGCGGAGTACCTGCCGCCATCGGCTGGTCGTTGCGGCCTTCGAGGCCACGCATCTTTTCGAGCGAGGCGATCATCGGCGTATCGATGGGCGAGGGGTTCACCGTGTTGACGCGGATTTTCTTGTCCGCGCCTTCGAGGGCTGCCGAGCGCATTAGGCCGATGACGGCATGCTTCGAGGCCGTATAGGCCGAGAGGCCGGTGGTGGCACGTATGCCCGACGTCGACGACGTTATGACGATCGAGCCGCCGCTGCCCTCCATCGCCTTCATTGCGTACTTCAGGCCGAGGAAGACGCCGCGCACGTTCACGGCCATGACCTTGTCGAACATCTCCGCCGGATAGTCGACGAGGGAGGTCATCTTGCCCTCGATGCCGGCGTTGAGAAGGGCGACGTCCAGTCGGCCGAAACGGCTGACCGTCTGATCGACGAGGCTCTTGACCGCAGTCTCGTCGGTGACGTCGGTCGGGCAGGCGGCGGCCTGACTGCCGATCTCGCGGGCGACGGCCTGCAGCGACTCCGTCAGCACGTCGGCAAGCATGACACGTGCGCCCTCGGCTGCGAAGAGCCGCGCCGCCGCAGCGCCGATGCCGCGGGCGGCACCCGTTATGATCGCCACCTTGCCGTCCAGTCTCGCCATGGCCGCTTCTCCCGGAAACGCGTTTGTCCTTGCGTTTCGGGATCATCCCGTGCGGGGAAGGGCGCGTCAACGCGAAGTGTCGCGCCCGGAGGCCGCGCGCGGCTCAGCGGCCCTTGAACTGCGGCTTGCGCTTTTCCATGAAGGCGCGTCGGCCTTCGATGTAGTCCTCGCTCGCGAAGCACGTCGCGACCATCGCGTCGATCGCCGCGCGGTCGCGAGTCGACTCGTCGGCGGTGACGGCGTCGATCGCCATCTTGGCTGCCTTCATCGTCAAAGGGGCGTTCTCGGCGATGCGGCTCGTGTAGTCCTTGACGTAAGTCTCGAGCTGGTCGACCGGCACGACGCGATTGACGAGGCCCATCTGCAGCGCTTCCTGGGCGTCGAACTTGCGGGCGGTGAAAAAGATCTCCTTGGCGTAGGAGGGGCCGACCACGTTCACCAGCCGCTTCATGCCGCCGTAGCGATAGCCCAGGCCGAGGCGGGCGGCGGGAACCGCGAATACCGAGTTGTCGCTGGCGATGCGGATGTCGGTGTTGAGCGCCATGCCGAGGCCGCCACCGATGCAGATGCCGCGGATCATGGCGATGGTGGGCTTCGTTGCGGCCTGGATGACGGCGGCCGCCTCGTCGCCGGCGGCGTTGTAGATCTTGACGTCCTCGGGGCTCGAGCGCTTCTTCTCGAACTCGGAGATATCGGCACCGGATACGAAGGCCTTGTCGCCGGCACCCGTGATGACGATGCCGCGCACCTCGGGATCGTCCTCGAAGGCCTTGATGATCTTCGGGATCGCGACCCACATCTCGAAAGAGACGGCATTTCTCTTCTCCGGCTGGTTGAAGATCATCCAGCCGATGCCGCCTTCCTTCTTGGCGATCATCTTGGTGGTGCCGACGTCCATGGGTCTCTCCTCGGTAGGCAGGGGAGCGGTCGCTCCTGCGGGTGGCGCGCAACTTGCCCGATTGCGCCGGTTTTGTCGCGGGGGGAGTCGCGCTGGTCCTTACCGCTTGGATGCTTGCCGGCTCAGGGAACCAGGACGCCGAGGCGGGCGAGCTCGGCCTCGAGATCGGTCGTGCGCTCGTCGAAATGGATGGTTGCGAAGCCGAGCCGCCGGGCGGTCTCGATGTTCGGGGCGCTGTCGTCGATGAAGACAGCCGTTCGCGGCGCGAGATTGCGTCGTCGGATCAGCAACTCGAAGATCTCGGGGTCGGGCTTGACGAGACCGATGTCGCCGGAGACGACGAGCTCGTCGAAATCGTCAAGGAACGGAAAGAGACTGCGCGCGATATCAAATTTTGTGCGACTGAAATTGGTGATGGCATGCACCGGGGTTCCGGCCGTGCGCAGGCGGCGGAGCAGGGCCGCATTGGCCTCGATGGCGCCGCCCAGCATCTCGGGCCAGCGCGTATGGAAGGCGTGAATGACCTCGGCACGGTGCGGGAAGCGGGAGGCCAGCTCGGCGATGGTCTCTGAAAACGGGGCACCGGCGTCGAGCAGGCGGTGGTTGACCTCGAGCAGGCCGGTTTCCGCCATGATCGCCGCCGTCTCCGCCTCGTTCAGGCCCATGCGGCCGTAGAGGTTGCGCGGGTCCCAGCGGATCAGCACATTGCCGATATCGAAGATGACCGTATCGATCTCCGGCATCCTGCCCCCCTTGACCGGTGTTCCCTGTCCCTTGCAAGCCGGCCCATGCGCGCCGGCCCGCCGCGGCCAGAGCCACCTTCCTAGGCGTGTCTCGCAATGAGATCGCGCCATTTCAAGGCGTCTTCCGGGGTTTGCACGACCGGGGCGAGGCCCGCCATCGCGGTAACGGGGACGAGGACGCGTTTGACGCCCATGGCCGCGAGCGCCGGGATGTCGTCGAGATTGTCGGGAAGGCTCACGGTTATCTCGAGCCCATCGGGGTCGCGGCCGGCTTCGCGCGCGGATTGGCGAGCCAGGTCGAAAAGATCCTTGGGGGCGCCGCGCGCCGGGAAGAAGCCGTCGCCGAGCCTTCCGGCGCGTCTCGCTGCCGCCGGCGAGTGGCCGCCGACGATGATCGGTACGTCCTTGGCGACGGGTTGTGGCCTGCAGTAGGCATCCTTGAAACGGACGAACTCGCCTTCAAAGGTGGGTTTCTCGCTGCCCCAAAGCTCGCGGAGGGCGCCGATATACTCGTCCGTGCGCCGGCCGCGATCCTCGAAAGGCACGCCGAGCGCGGCGAACTCCTCCTTCAGCCAGCCGACGCCGATGCCGAGGAGGATGCGACCGCCGGACATGTGGTCGAGCGTGGCGACCTGCTTGGCGACGACCACCGGATTGTGCTGCGGCAGGATCATGATGCCGGTGGCGAGCTTGACGCGCTTCGTGGCGGCCGCGACATAGGCCATCCAGATCAGCGGGTCCGGCAGGGGGACGGCATCGTTGCCGCCAGCCATCTTGCCTCCGGCCGCGTAGGGGTAGGTCGAGCCGTAGCCGCCGGGCACGACGGTATGCTCGACGGTCCAGATGGACTCGAAGCCGGCCTCCTCGGCGGCCTCGGCCAGCGCGACGGCCTTGGCGGGATCGACATAGTCGCCGGTGTTGCAGTAGCGCAGGCCGAACTTCATGGGGCTCTCCTTCGAAACGTCAGGTCGTGTAGCGGCGGGGCGCGGGGCCTGCCGGTCGTCGGTCGGCTCAGGCCTTCGCCATGCCGACGATGCGGGAGAGCATGGCGCTCTCCGGACGCGACAATTCCTCGACGATGGTGAAGTGATTGGTGCCTGGCACGACGACGCACTCGGCCTTGACGCCGGCCTTGCTCCAGACCGATGCGATCTCGAGGCTTTGGCGGATGAACTCCTGGCTTTCATCACCGCCGACGGCGGCGACGAACGTGCGATCCTTCGGTGGCGCCGGCCAGAGAAGGGGGCTCACCTCGCGGGCCTTGGCGGGGTCGAGCTTCAGGGCCTCATTGAGGCTCGTCGGGAGCAGAGGTGACAGCTCAAAGACGCCCGAAATGGCATAGGCGGACTTGACGAGGTCGGCCGGGACGCCGCCGACCTTCGACCAGTCCGTCGCCAGCATCGCGGCTGCGAGATGACCGCCTGCCGAGTGCCCGACGACGACGGGCCGCTGCTTCGTCCGCTCCCAGACCGCCTTCAGGCATTGTCGAAGCTCGGCCACGATATCGGCGACGCCAACCGATGGACACAGCGAATAGGAAGGCAGGGCGACGGAGACGCCGCGCGCGTTCAGCTCCTTGGCGACGAAGCCGTTGTCCTTCCTGTCGCCGCGCTGCCAGTAGCCGCCGTGAATGTAGATCACCAACGGCGCGTTGGCGCCGCCGGATGCTGCGCGAAAGAGATCGTAGCGGTTGCGCTCGCCTTTGGCATAGGTGAGGTCGGCCTCGAGCTTGCCAGACTTGCGCCAGGACTCGGAGGCCGTCGCCCACCGTGCCTGAATGTCGGCGTGCTCGGGCACGCGCTTGCGATTGTTGTACTCGGCCTCGAGGTCGAGCGCGGTCATGGCTGTCTCCATCCGGTTCGTCGGGGCCAGCTTAGGCCGGATTGCGTGGCCTGCCCAAGGGGTGTTGCCGAGCATCTCGCAATCGGGGCCGTGTCGCGGATAGATTGCGGGAGGCAGTGGGCAACGAGGAGCACGGCGAATGGCGCGTGGCGACAACTGGGGCTGGCGGGCCCGCATCGGCATGTTCATCGTCGGCAGTGAGGCGGTGCCGGAGGCCGAGTGGTGGGCGATGGTGCCGGAGGGCGTTTCCGTGCATGCGGCCCGCGTAACCGCCAGGGCACCGTGGGCCACGTGGCGGAGCGACCGGTCCGGCGTGGACCTGGCGGAGGATCTGGTGCGCGGCGCCCGGCAATTCGGCGCCATGAGGCTTACGGCCGTGGTGATCGGACACAGCTCCAGCTCGATCCTCGGCGGCCAGGGATGGGACCAGGCGGTGGTCGAAAGCCTGGCTCGGGAGATCGGGACGGCTGCGGCAGTGACCACCAACGGCCTCGATAGTATCGCCGCTTTCCGCGCAATGGGGATTGCGCGCCCGTTCGTGGTGTTCCCAGCCTGGTTCAACGACGAGACGGTGGCGAGCGGGGTCCGCTACTATTCCGATCTGGGATGGGCGCCGGCCGGGCACCTTCGTTATGATCCGGGTCGGAAATGGCGCGATCTCCCCCCGGGAGAGCTTTATCCGCGGGGCATGGGCTTCGAGCAGGAGGTGGAGCCGCTCTATGCGCAAATCCGGGCGGCGTGTCCGGATGCGGCGGACGGCGTCTTCATTGCCGGCACGGGGTTTCGTTCGGTCGGCATTGTCGAGCAGTTGGAACAGGATCTCGGGAAGCCGGTTCTCTCGGCGAACCAGGTGAGCCTGTGGCACTGCCTGCGTCTGTCGGGAGTGCGCAGCGACGTCACCGGCTTCGGGCGCCTGCTGCGATCGTGATGGGCGGCTCGCCGCTGCCGCCGAGAGTCGGCTGTCGCTATTTGTTGGGCGTGTAACGCCAGTAGCGGCCGCCTTTCGCCTCAGCGACGGAATAGAGAGGGAAGCGAACATCGGGCGGACGGGTGCCGGTCTCGATGAGGAGCTGGATGTCCTTCAGGATGTGGCTTCGCTCGGCGTAGTCGCTGTGGTTCGAGGAGAGCAGCGACCTGGTGCTCGCCGCAGAGATGTCGATGGTGTCGAGCCCTTTCAGCACAACGGGACCTTCGGCGGGAACATCTCCGGCGCGTGGAATGCCGTCAGCCTGGCGGGAGAGGATCAGGGCCTTGTCCTCGTTCGATGCATAAAGCGTGCGACCGGCGCCGAGCTCCAGCTTCGAAGTAATCTCCGCGAAGAGATCGCGATCGACGTCAGGGGCCGCGAAAACGATCTGGCCGAGCTTGCCTTTCAATGCACGGTCGCCCGCGACCTGCAGCGTGCGCAGCGCCTCGATGAGCGGTCTGTTGCCCATGCTATGCGCAATGACGTGGATGCGCTGCAGGCGGGTCTCGCTGGCAAGGCGGCGCAGGAACTCGATGAAGTAGCGTTGCGAGCGCGCGGCGCTGTTCAGATCGTAGGAATAGTCGAGATAGGTCCCTCGCGATGGCCAGCTATACATGGCGGCAAGGCCATCGAACTCGAGATCGTGGGCGATCTGAGCGGCGCGGAAGATCGCGTCATCGAAGGACGTATTGTAGCCGTGCACGAAGACGACGGCCTGATCCTTGTTGCGCTGGCTGCGGTCGAGCAGTGCGTTGGCCCTCGCTGCAAACTCCGCCGCTTCGAGCACGCGCAGGCTGGCGATGGTGAAGTGCTTGGCCGGGCTTTCGGTCTCGCGGTAGTAGCGGATGTTGAGAAACGTGTACTGGCGGGGGCGCGGGATGCTGCCGACGGCACGTGCGCTACGCGGGATTGTGACCACCGCAGCACCGGTCGCCAGCTTGTTGCCGCGCTCGGTGGTGGGCTTCGCATAGACGATGGGGGCCGCCGAGCCGGTCGAGCTGGTCACGATCTGGCTCGCGCTGCCGGCCGGTGCCGATGCGCCGACGACCTGCGTCTCGACCTTGCGGTCCGTGCCCCAAAGCACCGTGACGACGTCGAACAGGTTCTCCTTGGTATTGGGCGTGGGATCGGCCGACAGAACAGAAGCTGCGCTGCGAGTGCCCGAGACGGACGCCTGCGCGCCATTGCGGGCGGCGAGGATCTCGGTGGCGCGGCCCGGATCGGCCATGGCGATGGTGTAGGGAACGGGGTCGGTCGGGACGCGCTCGCGGCCGGCGATCTCGGGGTCGCTGCGCCTGACGGGAGGCGAAGGTGTGTCGGCGATCGTGAACCCGTCCGAGGGGAGCGTTGCGAGGTTGCTCGCGCATCCTGCAACGCTGGCCGCGAGGACGAGCAAGGCAATTTGCAGGCTCGGAAAGCGCATCATCCCAGGCGACCGCGTCTGTGCTGGTGACGCGCGAGGGAGAGGCCCCGCTCATCGCGTCGCACGCAGCTCGCACTCGGACCCGGAACAGACTTTCCGCGGCACGCTCCTCGTCCGCGGAATCAATGAAAATCCTGAATAGTCTCCATGGGATGGCCGTGCAAGGCCGGACCCACCCAAGGGGCGGGCCGGCGCATTGTTTCCCACAGGCCGTTCAATGGACGATGTCGACGGCAGCCGCGATCATGGATGGGGGCCCCACGGCGCTTCGGTCATCAGCTTGACCTCCTGGCTCATGACCAGGGGGCGGAACTTCGAGGCGAACCCTTCGACGAAGTCCTTGTTGGCGAAGACGGCGGCCCAGTGCGCACGGCGGTCGCCGTCGTCCTTGAACTTCCAGATGTGAACGAGCTGGTTGATCATTCCGGTGTCGGCAACGAAGTAACCGACCAGGTGCTTGTCGTGGCCGCCCTTCTTCAATGCCGGGAAGCCGAGCTCGGTATAGAGCTTCTGGGCCTCGGACATCTTGCCGACATAGAGGGTGTAGGTGCGCATCTCGTAAAGTGCCATGGGACGTTTCCTCTGGTTTATAGCGTTGATCTTTCCGGAGTTGCGGGCTCACGAGCCTTCGACGAAGCCGAAGGTGAAGCCTTGGCCGACGCGGCTGATGCGACCGCACGAGGGGGTCGCGAAGTGTTGTGGCATCACGATCGTGCCGGCGTCCGCATGCTTCTCGATCAGCGCCTTTCGCGTGATGCGGGAGGCGTCCATGTCGAAATCGGCGCGACAGGAAAGATCCGGGTAGAGAATCTGCATCGGATGGTGGATCACGTCTCCGATGAAGACGCCCTTCTGGTCGCCAGAGGAGACGTTGACGACGACGTGGCCCGGCGAGTGGCCATGGCAGGGCTCGAGCGAAATGCCGTGGTCCAGCTCGTAGTCGTCGGCGACGAGGACGGCCTTTTCCGCCCGCATGATCGGCAGCACGCTGTCCTCGAACGACATGGCGTGGATGTTGTCCGGCTTGTCGCGCGATGTCTCGTAGACGCCGTTCCAGTAGTCGTACTCGCGCTTCGCCATCACGTAGCGCGCGTTGGGAAACGTCGGCACCCACTGGCCGTCTCTCAGACGCGTATTCCAGCCGACGTGGTCCCAATGGAGGTGCGTGCACATGACGTGCGTCACGTCCTCGGGCGCAACGCCGAGGGCGGCAAGGCCGCCGATGAAATCCTGCTTGCCCGTGTCGAACTGCTCGCGGCCGGGGCGTGGCTTGTCGTTGCCGCAGCAGCTGTCGATCAGGATCGTGTGACGGCCGGTTCTCAGCACGAAGGAATGGAAGCTCATGACGACACGGCCGTCGTCGGTGATGCGGCCCGGAAGCTTGCGGCGTGCGTCGGCGATGATCTCGTCGGTTGCGGCAGGCAGGAACTCCTTCGCCGGGAAGGCCGGGAACTGAAGCTCCGCAACGCGGCCTACGGTATACTGGCCGAGATCGAACTGATGCATGGGCTGGCTCCTGGCGGTGGGCGACCGGCGCAAGGTTGGACCGGGGAAGCGGCGCTGTCCATCGGTGGCTGGACTAATCCAGCTTGAAGCCGTGTCGCTTGACGTAGGCGCCGAAGTCGGCCCGCTCGGGCACGGCGTAGTGCCGTGCCTTCTCCTCGCTCCAGCCGTACTCGGGCGTCTCTCCGAACCGGGCCACGTTGCGCTGCTTGCGATAGGGGAAAATGCCGTTGCGGCGCCTGTCGTAGGCGCGCACCGTCGTATCGGTCGCCTCTGTGTAGCGGTCGCGATGAACGGTGAGAGCAAGCGGCAGGCGTGCAGAGACGAACGCGGGGCTCGCGGGGATGCCGACGCCCAGGCCTGCGACCGGAAAGACATGGTCGGGGAGGCCGAGCAGGCCGCTCACCTCCTCGGCATGGTTTCGGATCACGCTGATCGGGCAACAGCCGAGGCCAGCCGCCTCGGCGGCGAAGACGAACGCCTGCAGCGCGATGGCCGCATCGACAGCGGCATTGAAGAATGCGTCGAGATGATCGTTCGCAAAGGCGTGTCCTCGCCACTCGTGCACCTGGCGCTGACGACGATTGTTGCCGAGAAAGACCAGCAGGTGGGGGCAGCCCGGGATCCAGTCCTGATCCTTCAGAAGCTCGTTGATGCGGTTGCGGATCGACTGGTCCTCGACGACCAGAATGTCGCGCTGCTGCAGGTCGCTCTTCGAGGGGGACGAGAGTGCGATTGCGGCCAACGTGTCGAGCATGCCCGGCGGCAAGGGGTCCGGCTTGAAGCGACGCACCACGCCGCGACCGGCCATGGTGCGCAACGTCGGATTGTCTGCGATCGGCTCCGGAATTGCGCCCATGTCGCCGAAGCGCAGATCGAGCAGCTCTTTCAGGGTCTTCATCGGGATGCGCCTTCGGTTCGGCCGTCGAGGGCGGCCTTGAGCTGGAGGAGATCGCGCCAAGCCTGCCGCTTAGCCTCGGGTTGACGCAAGAGATAGGCGGGGTGCAGCGTCGGCATCAATCGAACGGTGCGCTCGCCTACGGTGACGTCGCGCCAACGGCCGCGCAGCTTCAGGATGCCGTCCGGGGTATCGAGCATCGCCTTCGCCGCCGGTCCTCCGAGCGTCAGTATGAAGTCGGGAGCAACGAGCTCGATCTGGCGTTCCAGGAACGGCCGGCAGGCCTGGGCTTCCTCCGGTGTCGGCGTGCGATTTCCCGGTGGACGCCAATAGACGATGTTGGTGATGTGCACGCCGGCCTCGTCGAGGTCGATGGCGGCCAGCATGCGGTCCAGCAGTTGGCCGGCGCGGCCAACGAATGGCTTTCCGGCCAAGTCCTCATCGCGGCCAGGGGCCTCGCCGATCACCATGATGCGGGCCGTGGGGCTTCCCCGATAGAAGCACGTCGACTTGGCGGTTGCCTTGAGGGCGCAGCCGTCGAAGCCGCGAACGAGCGCTTCGAGCTCGTCGAGGGTCTTGGCGGATCGCGCCAACTCGCGGGCAGAGGCAACGGCAGATGCTTCTCGTCTGGCCTGGGCCGGGCGGGATGTCGCGGCAGGGAGCCCTTCGGAAGGAGGGGCCGGTGTACGAAGTGATTGCCCGAGGGGGCCTCCCTCCGGGCGAGGTGCGGGGGGGGATGGCCGCCGTGGGGGCATCGACGGACGCAAATCCGCCGGTGTGGACGTTGAAGCGTCGTCTTTATCGGGCCAGGCGAAGCTTTTGCCGGGCGCGGCATCCGGGCGTGCCGTCCAATCGACCGGTACGTCATCCAGTGCGTCTACAACGCCGGCGTCACGCCACCATGCCAGCAGCGCCACCAAGCCGTCCTGTTGCTCTCTGTCCGTCATCAGGGCCGCAGCATAACCCGGCATCGCGCGAGATCCATCCATCGGTTGCAGCGAAACCCTGAGGAGGTCACGAAGCTTGACGTTCAGGGCGCCATCGACCTATCGAACGCTAGGGTTGGAGGTAATCGGCTGGAACAGGGTCGACATGGCTGAGAACGCTGAGGAGCTGCCGCCGCGCGAGGCGATGGAGTTCGACGTCGTCATCGTGGGCGCGGGGCCTGCGGGGCTGGCAACGGCTATCCGCTTGAAGCAGCTCTGCGCGGAGAGCGGCGACGACTTTTCCGTCGTGGTGCTCGAGAAGGGCTCCGAGGTCGGAGCGCACATCCTGTCGGGTGCCGTCATCGATCCGATCGGGCTCGATCGGCTGATACCGGACTGGCGCGAGAAAGGCGCCCCGCTCACGACCGAGGTGAGCGAGGACAAATTCTATTACCTTGGTCCGGCCGGCGAGGTCCGGCTGCCCAACTTCATCATGCCGCCGCTGATGAACAACCACGGCAACTACATCGGCAGTCTTGGCAACTTGTGCAAATGGCTCGGCGAGCAGGCGACGGAGCTCGGGGTCGAGATCTACCCGGGATTCGCGGCGGCCGAGGTTCTCTACGATGACAACGGTGCGGTTGTCGGTGTCGCGACCGGCGACATGGGCATCGGCAAGGACGGTGAGCCGACGAGCAACTTCACACGCGGGATGGAGCTTCGCGGCCGTTACACGATCATCTCCGAGGGCGCGCGCGGATCGCTCACCAAGCAGCTGATCTCGCAATTCAAGCTCGCCGACGGGCATGAGCCGCAAAAGTTCGGCATCGGCCTGAAGGAGTTGTGGGAGGTGGCGCCCGACAAGCATAAGCCAGGCCTCATTCAGCACACGTTCGGCTGGCCGCTCGACAACAGGACGGGGGGTGGGTCGTTCCTCTACCATTACGGCGAGAACCTGGTGTCCGTAGGCTTCGTGGTGCACCTCAACTACCGCAACCCTTATCTGTCGCCGTACGAGGAGTTCCAGCGCTTCAAGACTCATCCTGCGATCCGCGATGTTTTCGCCGGGGGCAAGCGCATCGCCTACGGCGCCCGTGCGATCACGGAGGGCGGATGGCAGTCGATCCCGACGATGGTCTTCCCAGGGGGCGTTCTGACAGGCTGCTCGGCGGGCCTCGTCAACGTGCCGCGGATCAAGGGCAGCCATAACGCGGTGCTCTCTGGCGTCCATGCCGCGGAAGCGGCGTTCGAGGCGCTGAAAGCCGGGCGCAGCCACGACCGGCTCGAGGACTACGAGGCGGCTGTCCGCGGCGGGCCGATCGGTCACGATCTCAGGCGCGTGCGCAATGTGAAGCCCTACTGGAGCAAGCTCGGAACCTTCGCCGGGATCGCTCTTGGTGGACTCGACATGTGGGCGAACACGATCCTGTCGGGCGTCGGATTCGGAAATACCGCGAAGCATGGCAAGCCGGACTACGCGGCGACGGGGCGCGCCGCCGACTTCAAGCCTATCGAGTATCCACGGGCAGACGGAGTGCTGACCTTCGACCGGCTGACGAACGTGTCCTTCTCGGCCACCAATCACGAGGAGGACCAGCCGGTTCACCTCAAGGTCAAGGACATGAAACTGCAGAAGAGCTCGGAGCTCGGGCAGTACGATGGTCCTTCGAATCGCTATTGCCCGGCAGGCGTCTACGAGTGGGTCGACGACGAGGGCGGTGGAAAGCGCTTCCAGATCAACGCGCAGAACTGCGTGCACTGCAAGACCTGCGACATCAAGGACCCGAACCAGAACATCAACTGGACGGTGCCGGAAGGCGGTGGAGGACCGAATTACCCGGGCATGTGAGTGAAGCAGCCCGCCTTCGTCGGCGCTCTGCCCTGCTGTCAGAGGCGTCGGGCCCGGATGGTGACGAGGTAAGCCGGAACCGTTCGCCCACAAGGGCGAGGCAGGCGTGCTTGACTTCGCCACAATCGCGGACCAAATGCGTGCTCGCTCAGGGAAATGCCCGTTGTCCGGGGACACCTTCGAGCTGGAGGATTGCGGCCCATGAATGCCGTCGCGGTGATTGCCGTATGGGGGCTCGTATCGATCGCGGCAGCTGTTGCCGGCGGACTGATTGCCGCGGCGCGCAACCGGGATCATTCGTGGTGGGCGGCCTGGTGCTTCGTGCTGCCGCCCATGATCATCATTCTCCTGTTCCTGCCGCGGAATACCGGCCCGAGACCGCGGCGCCCGTCGCTCGACGAAGAGGATCGCGAGCTGGTCTGAGCGTCGCGCAGGCCGGCATCATGGGAGGCGCTCGGACGCACGCCGCGAGGCCATCGGTTCCGGGCCGGGCCGTGCCGAGTGTGCGCCTTCTTGCGAGTGCGGTCCTCGGCGATCAGCGGCGGCCGCGGCCTATTCCAGGATGGGTGCCAGCTCCGCGGGATCGGCCGGACGGCGGACCCGACCATCGAGATGCGCGCCCTGCTCGACGCTCAGCTGGTGGTGCAGCACGTCGCCATCGACCTTGGCGCTGGAGCTCAGCACGACGTTGACGCCCTTGACGGTGCCGGCTACCGCGCCGTGGACGACGACGCTCTGACCCGAGACGACGCCGGTGACGTGTCCCTTCTCGCCGATGATCACCTCGTTGCCGACGACGTCCCCCTCGACCTTGCCTTCGACCTGCAGGGTGCCGCGCGTGATGATGCGGAGGCCCTGACCGACAATGGTCAGATCATTTCCGATGATCGAGAGCGTGCCGTCCTGGCGGCTGCCGATCGGTCGCTGGGTGCCGGCGGCAGATTGCTCGGCGGCTGCAGGTCGGTCGAACGGCTTGTCGACTGGTTTGATGTCGCTGATCGGTCGTGCGGCGTTGGCGGGTTGACGCGTGAACACAGATGGCCCCCTTTTCGAGCTGAATTAGCCCTCCCGCGAGAAACATCGTCATGCGCTCATGTTCGAAATATGTCGAAATGGGTGCAAATTGCGTTTCAGGGTACCACATCCATGAGCGTCCTTGCCGAGACGCGCAGCGTGCGGCGGCGCAGCTTCTCACCGGTTTCCGCGCGCTCGCGATCGGGAAGGATATCGAGGCTCGGCCATAGGCCCGTGACGAGGGTTCTCGCATACCCATTGGCGTGACCGAAGCGGCGCATGATGGCCGCTGCGCCGTGATGGTCGTAGGCCAGACGGTGCGTGGAGAGGCCGACGCCGCGATCGTCCGGGGTGATGAGGCCGTACCAGACGTCGGTTGTCGCGTCATTCGCCGGCATGCCGACAACGCCGGCGTTGAACCAGGTCCTTCCCTTCGACCTTGCGATGAAGGGGAGACCGCAATGGCCCGCGATCACGACATCTGCGTCAGCGAGACCGCACTCCTCGGCGATGGTTTCGGTTTGAGAGGCGAACACCCACCGGCTGACCTCGTTGGTGCCGCCGTGGACCACCCGGAATGCGAGGTTGCGCACGGTGAATGTCAGCGTTTCCGGCAGACGACCCATCCACTGTCGCATCTCCTCCGAAATGCGTGACGCGGCAAATGGATACCAGCCTTTGGCCAGCATGTCACACGCGCTGCCCTCCTCGAAATTGCAGGCGCAATCGGCAGCGCCCGCAGCCAGCTGCTGCTCGCAGTTGCCCTGGATGACGTGGCATCCCCAATCGGCGACAGCGCGTGCCGTTTCTTCGGGCTCAGCGCAGTAGGCTACGACATCGCCTGTGCAAATGACGTTCGAAGGAGGGATGCCAAGGCGCCCGGCCTCGGCCTGTGCCGCCAGTGTTGCCCGCAGGTTCGAGTAGGGGCCGCCGATGACCATGACGGGCCCGTCATCCAGTTCGATCCTCATGGCGATGCCTGTCGCGTCCTTGTCTCTTCGGACGTTCCCCTTAGCTGGCGGGCTGGCGTGCGGCAATCGTCGGGGCGATCAAGACTGCGAGAGGAGGAATTTATCGCAGACTTCAGCCCAGACCGAGGTCTGTGAACAAATCCCTCACGAGCTCGTTCGTCCGGTTGCGGATGTCGGCCGCATTCCAGGTCGTGCGTTCGGCCACGCGCCGGGTCAGCGCAAATGCACTAGCCGCATAGACGTCGCGCTTGATTCCGAAGTCCAGGTTGCCGGCGCGGTTCTGTTCCGCCTCGGTCAGCAGCGTCAGATTGCCGAGTGTGTGCCGCAGCCCCGAATCCGTGGCAGGCCGAAAGTCCTTCGTCCATTGGCTCATGGCGGCGGGACGTTGCGGGAAGACGTGCTCCATGGTCGCCTCGGGGGAGACTGACACAGCAGCATCGCCGTCGTAGATCGCGTTCAATCGCAGAAGCAGGAAGAGCTTGTAGGGCCGGCGGGCAAGATTGTTGCCGGTGAGAACGGTCCGGGCCGCCTCGCGCTCGGTGGCGGTTACGGTGAGAGGACCGTCCAGCGCGAGCACGCTCGACTGGTCGATCTCCTCCAGAATGGCGAGATAGCGCCTATCGCGCCGGTACGGCTCCGCGGCGTTGATCATCTGGATCCAGGCGAGCGCCTCAAGGCGCTTGAGAAACGGCAGTGTGTGGGGATGCTCGTAATCGAACCTGGAGAGCCAGTGCAGGGCCGGCAGGCGCCACGTGTCGTGCCGGATCACCCAGGACAGATATTGCAGGCGCCGGAAGACGGGGCCTGGAGTCGCCTTCGGATCGATCCCGGCATTGAGCATCTCGGCATGCCGCATTCCGATCGGGCGAAGGTAGTCGAGCACGAACCGGCTCGCCTCGTCCGGGCTTTGGAAATCAAACACCTGGCCCAAGGCGATGTCGGGCCGACCGGCAGTGACGGTCCTCGACTTGATGGCGGCGATGTTGAGAAAGAGGGCGTCCATGCGATCGTGACCGAGACGTGCTTCCAGGCCCTCCCAGATCGCCTGGGCACGTTCACGGGTCTCTTCGGCGCAGCGTCCGAGCACCCGGCTCTTGAGGAGGTCGGTTGTCTGCAGCCTGACGCCGGTCTCGTGCATCGTCGTGAAGAGCAGGCGTGCTGCAGCCTGATCCCTGACGGCAACTTGCACCAAAATCGTGCGGGACAGCAGGAACTCGCCCAAGCGGGAGCGCATCGCTGCGCTCAACTCTGTCACCCGCGTTGCAAGCACGGCGCGATTGTCGAGGACGGCCTCCTCGCTGGGAGAAAGGTCCGACGCTTCGGCCTCGTAAGGTCGAGCCGACGCGCCTTCCTTTTGCACGAAGTCGTACAAGAGATCGCGCATGCCGACCAGGGCGACGATGCGGGGGCTGCCGTCCTGGTCGAGGACGCAGCGCGCCAAGCGGGTGCGGAGGGTTCGATCCTGCTCGAGATCGCGCAGGATCGACAGGATGATCGTGAGGGTGATCAGCCGTTGATGGCCGTCGGCGATTTCGAGAGCGGGCTCGTCGGGGCGATCGGTCAAGATGATCGAGCCCAGGGGATACCAGTCAAGCCCGCTGCTTGCGTCGGCATGTGTCAATAGATCCGTGAGCAGGCGGGAGGCATGCTCCTCGTGCCAGGCGTAACCGCGCTGAAAATACGGAACCTGGAACTTGTGCGGTCCGGACAGAACGGATTCCACGCTTTCACAACTGCTCGCGATCGGAACGTTCATCGATTTCCCACCCTTTCAACCCCGGCGATGAATATAGGGAGGAACACCCATCCAGGGTGGTGGAAGCGGACGCCGCAATTGAAGAAACTGCATCAACATTTCGGCGTGAATCGATCAGACGGGACTGCGGTCGCGGCTCACTCAGCGGCTGCCGCAGGGGGCGCGAGGGGGGCGGCTTCGTCCAGGGGGGCTGCAGATCTCCCCTTCTGGCCAGAAACCTCGTCCTGAGGCACGCCGCGCGCGACGCCAAGCCGCCAATGTGCGTTGAGCAGAGCCGTCAGGCGCTCTTCCCTTTTTCTGACGTCCTCGGGACGCCAAGCCTCGGCACCTTCGACATCGCGCGTAATCAACGGTTGTCGTTGTGGATCGTCGCCGAAATAGATCTCGAGCTTGCTCGCGAGCTCGAGATTGCGCGCCCGATCGTTCTCATCGCGAGAGACGAGGATGAGGTTGCCGATCGATTGGGTCCATCGCTCGCGTTCCTCGGCTTTCGGGAACCATTCGCGCCACTGACCTGCGCGAGCGGGCTTCTGCGGCAGTATGTGCTCGACGGTAAAGCTCGCCGGATCAAGATGTTGTGGCGCGCCAGCGAGCAAATCGTTGAGGCGCAGCAGAACGAGCTTGCACGTGAGCTGACTGCGCGCATGAAGCATGCGCAAATTATAGGCGATGAGGCGTTGCTCATCCCGGGTCAACTCGATCGGGCTAGTGGTCGAGTCGAGGCGGTCTGTGCGGATCGCATCGAGGACGGCCCGGTAGCGAGATGCGCGCTTGTCCGATCCGACACCGAGCAAGCGCAGACCGTAGGCCAGGCGCTCGAGCCTGGCGAGGAAGGTGGCGATCTGGCTCGCGTCACCCTCGACGCGTCGCCAATAGAGCATCAGCGGAGCAATCCAGTCCTGGTTGCCGAGCCAGCCGAGGTAGCGTAGCGGGCCCCATACGGACGCCGGCAACCGAGTCTCGCCGCGAGGGGCGTTGCGGATATGGTCCAGAATCTCGGCATACGGGAAGAGTGTGCTCTCGACGAAGCGTCCCGCGCTTCCGCTGCGCTCAACGAGGGCGCGGATCTCGTCGAGGATGCGAGCCCGGGAGCGCCCCTCGATGGTGCGCAAGTGACTGAACAGATCCTCGAGGGAGCCGCCGAGCTTCTGCTCCACGTCCCGCCATCGCTCATCCAGCTCTGACCGGCGTTCGGGGGGCAGTGCACCAAGTATCTGGGCCTTCAGGATGTCGCCGCGCGAGAGCGGCAGTCCCCGATCATTCAGCACCGCAAAAATGTGATGTGCGCGATCGAGGGTGCGGGCCGAGATGACCGCACAATGGCAGCTCGACAAGAGATAATCCAAGAGTTGCCGACGGCGTGCCGGGCCTTCGCCTATGAGGTTCGCCATCAAGTGCTCGCGCACCGCGAGAAGTCGTGCCTCCGGCGCCGGCAAGTCGTCATCGGCAGGCATCGCGGAGGATGCGCCCGCCTGCTGCACGAAGTCGAAGAAGAATTTGCTGGTCTCGCCTGCCAGGTTGAGGCGCAGGCGGTCGGCTTCCGGCCTGTCTCCGTCGGCCGGCTCGACGATGCAATGGGCGGCCCTGGCTGCTGCCTCGGGGTCGTCGTCAGCCGCAACGTCGCGCAGCACGGCCAGGAGGATCGTGACGGTGACGAGGCGCTGAAGGCCGTCGACGATCTCGTGGGTCGCTGCGACTGGCGCCGCGTCCGAGGCCTGGCCGTTGCGATCCACCTGCATCAGCACGACGGCCCCGAGGAAATAGTCGTCCTCCGGCTTGAGCTTGCCGCTGCTCGCCGGGGTTTCGTCGAGTGCCAACAGGATGTCGTCGAGCAATTGCGCGGCTTGAACTGCGGTCCAGGCGTAGGCTCGCTGGTAGCCTGGTATCGCGAAGCGCATCTCGCCGCCGAGCAACTCTCCGATCGTCATGCAACTGGCGTTGAACGGACGGAACATCGGACTCGCTTCTGCGGTGACGCACAGGGTTCGCGGACGAAATCGAAGACGCTTCGCGGTCGCGTCTCCTGGCCGGATAGCACGCGATGCCACCGCTGAACAACCATTCGCAGAAATGATCCAAAGTCGCGTGGCACAGGGCACACGGGGCAGGCAAAAACAATGTTCGGCAACGATATGCCTTGCCGAAGCAAGGACAGCGTGCTGTCGGCGTCGCGCCGAGCGCCATCACTGGCGGACGAGCACGATGCGCGCCATCCAATCTATGTCATGTCGCGTGAGCGAAAGGCGCTCGGTCATGTCGGTGAAGGAGCCGAGCTCGACCCGATGTGCTGTCGCCGAGACGAGCAGTCGTGGAATGACGGGCATGCCGACCGGCTTTACAAGCACCCGGTCACCGGTCCGCGGTTCGGCGGCTTCCGAGACGACCAGCACGTTGCCGGCGCTGTAGGCCGGCTCGAGGCTGGAATCGGATATCGCGACGGCAAAACGGCGTCGGCTCGGTACGGCGATCATTTGCCCATTGGCGGCGATCTTGGCCTCAGTGGGCGGGGTCCAATCGGCGACGATCGCGTTGCGGATCACGGCAACGACCTCCACGCCGGAGATTTCGCCCTCCTCACTCTCGTCGAAGGAGATCTCCAAGGCGTTCTCGAACTCGAGCGTGGCAAATTCGTCGAGTGTCGTGCCTGTGGCCTCGAGCACCTTGGCAATGCTTTCGGTGCTCGGCCAGCGCGGGCGACCCTCCGGTGTCAGCCGCTTCGATCGATTGAACGTGGTCGGGTCGAGGCCGGCCAGGCGGGCGAGGGCGGACGGCGAGAGGCCGCGGCGGCTGGCAAGCGTATCGATCGCGTTCCAGATCCACTCGTGGGTTAGGGGCCTGTCGTTGCGCCGCATCTCGTCCGCCTACCGCTCGTCGCGGGACAAGCATCCCAATGGCCGACGACAAGGAAGCGCGCCTTGCAGCCGGTGACGGGGTGTCGCGGCACCCCGGAAAGTCGAAGGCGAGCAGTGCGGCATCGGTGCGCGTGCCTCCGGCGTTGCGCAGTTGCTACTCCGGGCCACCGTCCGACCCCGACAGAAGCGCCCTTTGCTCGACTGGAGTCCTCTAGTAGGCATGGCGCAGTGTGCCGGGGACGAACCGGCCCGGAGATCAATGAGAAAATCTATGCCGGAAATAGTTTACAAGGTCTGCCCGGCGGCAGATTGGTTTGAGGCGAATGGTAAAGGCTACTTCTACGGCTCGCCCGACGACGTGCGTGACGGATACATTCATCTTTCGACGGTCCAACAGCTTGCGGGCACATTGAGGAGGCATTTCTCGAACGCAGACGGCATAGGATTACCTGATCTCGTGCTCGTCGCGTTGCCGGTGGAGCAACTCGGCGAAAGCCTCAAGTGGGAGCCCGCCCGTGGCGGACAGCTGTTTCCCCACCTCTACGGTGCTCTCGAAACGCGTCTGGCCAGCGCGGTGGTGCCTCTCGAGGTCGCTTCCGACGGCGTTCACATTCTCCCCGGAGACATCGACCGATGCTGAACCACCTTTTCGACCTGGCGCGGCCGGGGTTGCTCTTCCTGGATCCGGAGCGCGCGCACCAGCTCAGCATCCAGGCGCTCGAGAAGGGATTTCATCCGCGTTCTGCCGAGCCGGACGATGCACGGCTGACCGTCAACGTCGGAGGTCTGCGCTTTCCCAATCCTGTCGGTGTTGCGGCCGGTTTCGACAAGGATGCGCGCGTGCCCGATGCCATCCTCGCCATGGGTTGCGGCTTCGCCGAGATCGGCACGGTGACACCGCTGCCACAGGCCGGTAACCCGCAGCCGCGCATCTTCCGCCTGATCCGCGACCGGGCCGTGATCAACCGTCTCGGTTTCAACAACGAAGGTCACGCGGCGGCGCTCGCGCGGCTCGAAGCACGCCGCGAGCGAGGCGGGATCGTCGGCGTGAACATCGGAGCCAACAAGGACGCAGCCGACCGGACTGCCGACTACGTGAAGGGGATCGACACCTTCTACGACGTTGCGACGTATTTCACCGTCAACATCTCGTCGCCGAATACGCCTGGGCTTCGCGATCTGCAGGCGCCGGCGGCGCTGGACGAGCTTCTCTCCCGCGTCATGGAGGCGCGGGCGCGTCATGTTTCCGGGGGCGCGCCCAGACGACCGATCTTCGTCAAGATCGCACCCGACATCGCCGAGGAAGACGTCCAACCGATCGTCGATCGACTGGTCGCACACAAGGTCGATGCCATCGCCGTCTCGAACACGACGCTTGCACGCAACGGGCTGTCCGATACAGCAGGGGGCGAGCAGGCGGGCGGCCTTTCCGGGCGGCCCCTCTTTCATCGCTCGACGGCGATGCTGGCACGCGTGCACCTGGCAGCCAACGGTGCGGTACCCCTGATCGGCATCGGAGGCATCGACAGCCCAGCGACGGCGCTCGCCAAGATCGAAGCAGGTGCCTCGCTCATTCAGGTCTATACGGGGCTCATCTACGAGGGGGCGGGCCTCATTCGGCGCATCAAGGCGCATCTCGCCGAAGTGGCACGGGCCAAAGGGCTCAGCTCCATTGCCGAGGCCGCGGGGCGCCGCGCCGAAGAGTGGGCGGCAAAGCCGCTCGACGGATGATCCGCGAGGGCACGTCGTCAATCGGCGCGCCCTGCTCTGACCCGGACTCAGCCGAGGCCGGTCGCCGCGGTCAGGCCGCCGTCCACCAGAATCTCGGTGGCGGTGATGTAGCGCGCCTCGTCCGAGGCGAGGAAGAGAACCGCATGCGCGATGTCCCACGCGTCGCCCATTTTGCCGGTGGGGCAGGCCGCATTGCGCTTGTCGATCAGGCCCTGCAGGTCGTTGGCGGCGATGGTCTTGGCGAGACGATGCTCTACGAGCGCCGTGTGCATCAGGCCAGGAATGACCGTGTTGCAGCGAATTCCTTTCTTCGCATAGCTGATCGCGGTGGATTTCGAGAAGGCCAGGATACCGAGCTTGGTCGTCGAATAGGCGACGTGCGGGCGGTCGGCCGTCATGCGAAGGCCTGCAACCGAGGCGAGGTTCACGATCGACCCCTTGCCCTGCTTCTCCATCACCGGGATGACGTACTTGCAGGCGAGGAACGCGGTCTTGAGGTTGTGGTCGATCTGGGTGTCCCAAACCTCCTCGCTCATGGTGACCGCATTGCCGGGCGCCGAGCCGCCGACGTTGTTGACCAGTATGTCGATGCGCCCGAACTGCTTGACGCAATCGGCGACGGCGGCCTCGACCGCCTTGGCGCTGGTCATGTCGACGGCGCGGGTGGCGCACACGCCACCCTCCTTCTCGATGATCGCCTTGGTGACGTCGGCGGCTTCCTTGCGCAGGTCGGTGCCGTAGATTTTCGCGCCCTGGCGCGCCAGCAGCACCGCCGTCGCCTTGCCGTTGCCCCAGACCTTCGCGTCGGGATCATCGCCGACCGAGCCGGCGCCCGAGACGAACGCCACCTTGCCCTCGAGACTGAGCATTTCGATACTTTCCTCATCAAGTGATCCTGGCGACAGCTAAGCATGCGTCCGGCTTCGTGGCCAATCGATGGGATGGCGCGGGAGTGTGGTGCGAGATGGCTGCTGATACGACAATGGCGCCAAGCGGGTGCTTCGCATAGGGTTCCGCCCGCAAGCTCATCCACTCCTCGACAAGGATCGCCGATGCCCGCGACCGCCTTCGACTCCCGCATCTTCCGCGACTTCTTCGGGACGCCCGCCATGCGCGCGGTGTTTTCGGACGAGCGGCTCGCCGAACGCTACGTGGAGGTGGAGGTTGCGCTGGCGCGGGCCGAGGCAGCCGTTGGTGTCGTCCCGCCGGCAGCGGCGGACGAAATCGTCCGTCGCGCGAAGGGGCTGAAGCTCGACCTGGACCAGCTCAAGGCCGAGACGGACATTGTTGGCTACCCGATCATCGGCGTCGTCCACCAGATGGCGAAAGGCGTTGGCGACGCGGGCGGCTACGTGCACTGGGGGGCCACGACGCAGGACATCATGGACACGGCCACAGTGCTGCAGGTCCGGGATGGCCTGGATCTCGTCGCGGCCGATCTCAAGTCCCTTGATGAGACGCTGACGACACTCGCCGCGAAGCACCGCGATACGGTGATGGCGGGGCGGACTCATCTGCAGCACGCACTGCCGGTCACGTTCGGGTTCAAGGTGGCGGTGTGGCTCTCCATGATCCGGCGGCACCGGCAGCGTCTCGAAGAGCTGAAGCCACGCGTCCTCATGGTTCAGTTCTCGGGTGCAGCGGGGACGCTCGCCTCACTCGGTGACGAGGGGTTGAAGGTGCAGGCCGCCCTCGCGGCGGAGCTCGGGCTCGCACAACCCGAGATCACCTGGCACGTGGCGCGCGACGGCATTGCGGAAGCGGGGGCCTTTCTCGGACTGGTGACGGGGAGCCTCGCCAAGATCGCGGTCGATGTGATGCTGATGATGCAGAGCGAGATCGGAGAAGTGTTCGAGCCGTTCGTGCCGGGGCGCGGTGCCTCGTCGACCATGCCGCAGAAGCGCAATCCGATCTCGTGCGAGATGATCGTCGCGTTGGCCAAGACTACGCGCGCGCAGGTGGGGCTGTTGCTCGATGCGATGGCGACGGATCACGAGCGGGCCACCGGGCCGTGGCACCTCGAATGGATCGCGCTGCCGGAGGCATTTCTCGCGTCGGCGGGGGCGCTCAATCAGGCACGGTTCATGCTCGAGGGTCTGATCGTCGAGCCGGATGCGATGCGCCGCAACCTCGACGTGACCGGAGGCCTCATCGTGGCCGAGGCCGTGATGATGGCGCTGGCCCCTCACACAGGACGCGGCGAGGCGCACGATCTCGTCTATGCGGCGTGCCGGTCGGCTCTCGAGAAGGGAACGCCGCTGATCGACCAGCTCAGGGCATTGCCGGACGTGACGCGTCACTTCGACGAAGCAGCCTTGCAACGCCTCGTCGATCCCGCAGGCTATCTCGGGACGGCGCGCGAGATGGTGGACCGGATGGTGGGTCGCCACTGATGGTGCTGCGCACCTAACCGCGGCGATGGCTCTGCATCTCTGCCGTTGCCGCTTTCAGGGCCAGACCGAGAAGCTTGTAGTCGATCGACAGCACGAAGACGGAAAAGCCCCGCGCGAGTCCGCCCGCGATCTCCGATGGATCGGAGACGTATAGGCCAGCGGCGACCCGCTTGCGCCGGGCGGCGTCGAGCACGGTGGTGACCGCATCCTGCACCAGTGTGTGCGAGAACTGGCCGTGGACGCCGTAGGACACGGACAAGTCGGCCGGGCCCGGCATGACGCAATCGACGAGGCCGGCGGCGAGCACCTCGTCGATCGTGTCGACGCACACCTTGTCCTCGACGAGGCCGATCGCCGTCGTCTCGGCGTTCGAGCGGCGTGCGTATTCGGCGAAGGGTGCCAAGCCGAAGCCTGCCGCGGGGACGCCGGTGCATGTCGGCCGTTCGCCCTCCGGGGCATACCGCATCGACTTCAGGGCGATGTCAGCGCCGTAATCCGGCAATCCGAGATGTGGGAGCATGAGTCCGCTGCTGCCGGCATCGAGGAGGCGCGGGACGTCGTGGATCTGAGAGCGGCCAATGCGTACCACGGCCTCGATGCCCGAAGCCTTCGCAGCGCGCAGGTGAGCGGCCACGGTTTGCGTGTCCGCAAGCGTGTGCTCCATGTCGATGATGACGAAGTCGAAGCCTGCCGCCGCGTAGATCTGCGTGATGTTCGGGTCGGACGAGAACACGAAGCCGCCCAGCAGCTTGTCGCCTGCGCGGACGCGATCTCTGAAGGATCGTGCAGTCATCGTGTGGCTCCCGGATGTGAGTTCTTCCGCGTGTGCAGGCCGAGCTGGCGCCGCCGAGGGCGCCAGCCCATGTGCGGGTCAGGCCCGTTTCGGATCGCCTTGGGCCGGAGGATCGCGCTCGAAGACCTCCTTGATGCGGTCGGGCGAGACCTCGATCTTCACGCCGGCGCGCTCGACCTGCAGCTTCATTGGCGAGCGGCTGTCCTGTGCCTCCCAACCTCGTGCCATGGCCTCGGCCATCTCGGCGTAGGCCATGTTGGCGAGGCGCATGGGGACGCCAAGCTCGCGGCCGAGCTCTGTGGCAAGCGTCATGTCCTTGAAGGCGAGCTTCAGGGCGAAGGCGGGCGGCTCGTACTTGTTGACCAGGAACTGGTCGACCATGCGGTCGAACGTGCGGCCGCGGCCACCAGCACCGGTGCGGATCGCCTCCCAGAGCGCGAGTGGCTCGACGCCTCCCTTGACGCCCATGGTGAAAAGCTCGGCGAGCGCGGCCTGGATGGCATAGCCGGCGCCGTTGTGGACGAGCTTCGCGACCGAGCCGGCGCCGATCTCGCCGATGTAGCGCGCCTTGTCGGAAAAGCCGTCGAGGAAGTGCTTGTGCTCGTCGAAGGTCTTCTTGTTGCCGCCGACCCAGATGGCGAGCTTGCCGCTGCGGGCCCCCGTCGGTCCTCCGGAGACAGGTGCGTCCAGGAACTCGACCCCCTTCTCCTTGTAAAGGGCGCCGATCCTGCGCACGACGGTTGGCGAGTTGGTCGAAAGGTCGAAAACGGCGCCTCCCTTCTTGAGGCCGCCGAGAATGCCGGTCTCGGCGTCGGTGGCGACGGCCTCCACTTCCTTGGGGCCCGGCAGGGACAGAAATACGACGTCGCACTTCTCGGCGACCGCCCGAGGGCTATCTGCCCACTCCGCGCCTGACGCGATCAGGTCCTTGGCGGTCTCCTTCCTGATGTCGTGGACCACGAGGCCGTGGTTCGACGACTTCAGGTATTTCGCCAGGTTGGCCGACATATAGGCACCCATGGTGCCGAGGCCGATGAAACCGACTTTCATGCTGTTCTTCTCCTTGGGCGTTCCGCTCGGCTCATTTCTTCTCGGCGTCGCGGGCGGCGAAGACGTCGCGGATGACGCCTGCGGCCGACATGGCAACAGGCCAGCCGCCGTAGAAAGCCAGATGGGTGACGAGCTCGGTGAGCTCCTGACGCGTCACGCCGTTGTCCAGAGCGCGTCCGGCGTGGCCCTTGAGCTGCTCCGTGCGGTTCATGGCGACGAGCGCTGCACAGGTGATCAGGCTGCGGTCGCGCTTCGAGAGCTCCTTTCTCTCCCAGACATCGCCGAAAAGGACGTTCTCGGTGAGGTCGATGAGCTTCGGAACGGTGGCTCGGACGGCGTCGCGCGACGGTGAAGGGGGGGCTTTTGCCATTGGGCTCTCCTGACTTTCTCGGCTGAGCGATGAATGCGAGGCCAATGCTAGCGAGGAAATCCGGCCTCGCGCCAGTCAAAGGCGCATCGGGCCGCCGACTGCGGCCAATGCGGCCGTCTTGCCATGCTGCGAGGACCGCGCAATCCTGGCGGGACGAGCGGCGTGACGGAGGCCCGGATGTCCGACGAGGCGAGCATCGAGGCGGCGCTGGCCGTGCTCGATCGGTTCATGGAAGCTTTCAACACGGCCGACCCCGCGAAGGTCGCCCAGACGTTCAATTTCCCGCATGTCCGCTTCCATTCGGGAAAAGTCACGATCTTTCCCACCGCGGCCGACTTCAACCTCGAAATCTTCCGGCGCACGGACGATGCCCGCACCTGGTCGCGAAGCGTGTGGGACGAGCGGCGTGTGATCAACGCGGGGGCGGACAAAGTACACTTCGACACACAATTCAGCCGCCGGCGGGCCGACGGAAGTCTGATCGCCAGCTATCGCTCGATCTACATCGTGACGCGGGTGGACGGGCGCTGGGGCATCCAGGGTCGTTCGAGCTTCGCGCCCTGATTCCGGTGGTCTTCAGGGCAGCGGCTCGCTTATGGGCCGGCCGATCCTGAAAGGCAAAACGCCTGCCGATTGGGCTTGCCAATGTCGCAGGTTCATGTCGATCCTGCGGGCAGCAATGACGCGAGATCTCGGGAGCTTGACCATGGCCGAGTACGACCTCGTCATCAGAGGGGGGACGATCGGGACCGCGACCGGCGTTTTCGAAGCGGATGTCGGCGTCGTCGGCGAGACAATCGCGGCGCTAGGCCGCAATCTGGGAGCCGGCAAGCGAGAGATCGACGCCAAAGGCAAACTGGTGCTGCCGGGTGGAGTGGATGCGCATGCGCACATCGAGCAGCTCTCCGGCATGGGCGTGATGGGTGCGGACAATTTCGAGAGCGCGACGGGCGCTGCCGCGCTCGGCGGCACGACGACGGTCGTGTGCTTCGCAGCACAGCACAAGGGGAAAAGCCTAGCAAAAGTGGTCGAGGACTATCATGTGCTCGCCAAGCGTGGCGCGATCATCGACTACGCCATGCACATGATCCTGGCCGATCCCAATGGGACAGTGCTCAAGGAGGAGCTGCCGCCGCTCGTGAAAAGCGGGCATTCCTCGATCAAGCTGTTCATGACCTACCAGCATACGAAGGTCGACGACGAGCAGCTGCTCGATACGCTCATCGCGGCGCGGGAGAACCACGCGCTCGTGTGCGTCCACGCCGAGAACAACGGCATGATCTCGTGGATGGGAAGGCGCCTCGTCGAACGGGGGTATCGCGATCCGCGCTTCCACGGGCCGCACCATCCGAGGCTCTGCGAGTCGGAGGCGATCTACAGGCTGGCGGCGTTCTCCGAGCTCGTCGACCAGCCGGTGATCGTCTATCACGTCTCGACGGCCGAAGGCGCGAAGGTGATCCGCGACGCACGTGGGCGGGGCGTCAAGATGTTCGCTGAGACGTGCACGCAATACTTGACACTGACTGTCGATGACCTGGTGAAGCCCGGGCTCGAGGGTGCCAAGTGGGTATGCAGCCCGCCGCTCCGTTGGAAGTCGGATCAGGAGGCGCTCTGGCACGCGCTCGAGATCGGCGACCTGCAGTTCGTCTCATCAGATCATGCGCCTTACCGGTTCGACGACACCGGCAAGCTGCGGGCGGGGCCCGAACCGTCGTTCAAGGAAATTGCCAACGGCATGCCGGGCCTCGAGCTGAGGCTGCCGCTCCTGTTCGACGCCATGGTCTCGAAGGGACGCTACGGGGTCGAGCGGTTCGTCGAGTGGACAGCGACGGCGCCCGCGAAGATGTACGGATTGAGCCAGCGCAAGGGGCAGATCACAATCGGAGCAGACGCCGACATCTGCATCTGGGACCCGAAGCGGCGGACGACCATCAGCGACGCGGGCGTCCACGACAATACAGGCTACACGCCTTACGCGGGCCGGACGATCGAAGGGTGGCCGGTGACGGTGCTGAGGCGCGGCCAACTGATTGCGGACGACGGCAAGCTGAAGGGCAGTGCAGGCTCCGGCGCCTTCCTGCCGCGTCAAGCGGGCGAGGTGGCGAAGCCGACGGGACGCCTCAGTCCCGAGTTCGACGAGGCGCGGAATTTCGGCGCCAAGCTCTATTGAGACGGTCGCCGAGCCACGAACGGGGAGAGCTGAACGGGGAGGGACATCAGAGCGTCGACAGCGGGGTCGTCACATGTGCAACTTCGATGAGGAAAGAGTCGAGAAGCTCCTTTCCGCGCTTCAGCGATGGTCCGACGGCAACGCCAGCATCAAGGGGCTCGCCCTGGTCGGCTCGTGGGGCGACGAGGACCGGCAGCATGCCGAGGCCGACGCCGACCTCATTCTGATCGTCGATGAGCCAGACGCCTTTCGCAGCCGGTCGGACTGGATGGAAGAGATCGACTGGAAGCTGGCGGGGCTTGGTCCCGGGCACTGGAGCGAGTGCGATTACGGTGGCGTCTGCTCCCGCCACCTGAAGTTCGCGGACGGGGCCGAGATCGAAGTGAGCTTCGTTGGCGAAGACTGGGCCTCGATCGCGCCGATTCATCCTGCAACGCGCCGCATGGCCGGGAACGGCATGCGCGTCGTGCACGACCCCGACGGATTGCTGGGACGCCTCCTGACGGCACTCTGACGGCCGTCTCGCGTCAGTCGGAGACCTCAAGGACCATCTCGACCTCAACGGCCATCTTGAAGGGAAGCGTCGCCATGCCGACGGCCGAGCGTCCGCCGCGGCCGGCATCTCCGAACACCTCGACGAAGAGATCCGAGAAGCCGTTGATGACCTTCGGCGGATCCTCGAAGTCGGGCGTGGCGTTGACCATGCCCAGGACCTTCACCACGCGCTTCACCTTGTCGAGGCTGCCGAGTTGGCCGCGAATGTTGGCGAGCATATTGAGACCGACGACCCGGGCCGCCTGGTAGCCCTCTTCGACCGTCATCGTAGCGCCGAGCTTGCCCTTCATCAGACTGCCGTCAGACTGGCGCGGGCCTACTCCGGACATGAACAGCAGATTGCCCGTTCGCACACCGCCGACGTAGTTGCCGACCGGCTTCGGCACGGGTGGAAGGACGAGACCGAGTTCCTTGATGCGCTGCTCTGCACTCATTGCGAATGTCTCCAACACTGCGACCGACGGAAAACACATCGTTTCCGGAGCGGATCGCGTCTACTCTATCTCCTCCACCGCCACCGGGAACAATGGTGGCAACTCGTCGACCTGCATGATGTGATAGACAGAGAAACGGTAGGCATCGCCTGCCGTCAGCTCGGGTGGCGTGAAGGGGAAGCCGAGGTTTCCGGCCGTCGAGATCCGGCCCGGGAACGGCGCGTGCAGGAGGTATTGTTTGGCCGTCGCGGCGACCGCGCGCGCCTCGTCCTCGTCCTCGCCGATGCATTCGACGATGACGCCGACCTCCTCGGGCAGAGTGGAGACGGGCTGGCCGCCGACGACGCCGAGACCGTAGAACCGGAAATAGAGGGTGTAGGGGTTGTCGGGCTTCGGCGGCACCAGCTCGCGGATCTGGGCCTCGACAAGGCCGGCGATCTCGTCTGCCTTCTCGATGAACACGGGGTCTGCCGAGCCTGCAACCATGATCGCACGGGCGCCGACGCGCGTGGCGCCTTCGATTTTCACAGAATACTGTTTCGTCGGGACCCAGCGGCCGCCCGAGACGCGGCAGCGGCGCTCGTCGACGGCCTCGAATTTCGAGTCTTCCAGATAGAGCACGCCTTCAGGCTCGGCCACCGAGAGCGGATCGGCCTGCTCGTAGAGGCCGTGGGCCGCGACCGACATCGGCGTCGCCTTGCGGGCGGGGTTCATGCTCTCGAGGATGAAGCTATCGCCCTCGAGCGTGCCGAGCATGGCGTCGCGCCCGCCGCCCTCGCAAGCAAGCGAGGCGCACTCGATGATCTTGGCCATCTGCAGCGCCGGGCCAATGGGAAAGCCAAGCTTCTCGGGGAGGCACGTATAGATGCCCGTGTCGCAGGCGCGGCCCGCAACGATGACGTCCGGCAGGGTGTCGATGGCACGCACGAAGGCCTCGGTACCAGCCTGTCCGACGATGCAGGCGGCGCCGTCGATTTCCTCGTCGGTCAGATCAGCCATCGGACCGATGGGTGTGATCTTTCCAGCCTTGGCCTGCTGCTTGACGAGGTCGCGCGGCATCTCGGAACGAATGGTCGCGAGGCGGAACTTCAGGCCCTCCTCGCGGGCGATCTCGCGGATGATCTCCAGGGTTTGGTCGAGGTGGGTATCGCCGCCGGCCGTTCCCGCCGTTCCTATGACCAGCGGCACCTTCATGGAGAGCGCGCCGGTCAACACCATCTTGAGGTCGCGCTTCGTCGAGCGGCGTGCGGTCGCCAGCTTGCCGGAGCCCAGGTAGTAGGGGCCCGGGTCCACGGAACCCATGTCGGCGCCGATCAGGTGCAGGTCGCGCTCGAGGCCGGCGCGGAAGGCCTTCTCGATGATGCCGTAGCCGAGCTGGCCCGAGGCAGACATGATGCGAAGCGGCCCCTTCTCCTTCTGCCATTTCTCGATGACGCGCGCGAAGCTCGTCTGGCGTGCCTGTGCCATGGCTCAAATCTCCACGTCGATCATGGGGCGATGCTGCTGGGCGCCGTAGACGTCGGTGTCGCCCGGCGTGCCGGCGATGACGCGGCGCGGAAGCACGATCTTGATGGCGTTCGCTGCCGGGTAGGGGATCACCTCGGCCTCGGCGACGCCGTAGCGCTGGGCAATGACGGCCGGCTTCATTGATGGGGCAGCGAGGGCACGTGCGTAAAGCTTCGGGTCGTCGAACATCAGGTCGATGGTGACCTGCGTCGGTCCGGCGTTCTTCGAGCGGATAACGCGAGCGGCGTCTCTGAGGCGCATGGGTGTCGGCCTTCGCTGTGATGCTGTCAGAGCCATCCTGACGAGGAGTGCCCGCGACCGCAACCGCGAACCGGCCGGATCTGGGGCTTCAGCCCTTGTCGATCTCGGCGATCGCCGCGTCGACCTCGGCGCTGGTCAGCGCCCAGTCGTTGTCGAGGTTGGCGATGACCTTGCGCATGAAGCGCTCGGAAAGGCCAATGGCGCGCGTCTTGTCGCCGAGGTGGTCGTAGAGGATGGCCAGAGCCAGTTGTTGGGGACTCTCGCCCTCGTAGGTCCACTCGAATCCCCAGGTGGTGAACCGCGAGACCTCGTAGTGCTCCGGAAGTGGCTTGCCGTCGACGGTCACCAGAAGACCGTCGAACGCGCGCTTACCCTCGTAGGTCTTCATGGCTGGCTCATGCCTCCCGTTGCCCGCCGCGCTTCGCTGGAACGAAGCTTGATATATCAGCGGCAGGCTACGCGGCGGGCAGACAAATTTCCAGTCTTGCGATCCCGACGTGGCCTCAGATCCGGTCCGCCACCATCTCGGCAAGTGCCATCGAGGCCGTAAGACCGGGGCTTTCGATGCCGAAGAGCAGCATCAGGCCGGGGAGGCCGTGCGTCTCGGGGCCGTGCAAAAAGAAATCGGGCACCGGCTCGCCCTCGCGATACAGCTTGGGGCGGATGCCGGTGTAGTCGGCATGGAGCCGTGACGCGTCGAGAGCCGGATAATAGGTCCGGATGAAGCCCAAAAACTTCTCGAGCTTCGTTTCATCGAACGAATAGTCGATCTCCGGAATCCACTCGATGTCGGGGCCGAACTTGCAGCGACCGCCGATGTCGACGGTGACGTGAAGGCCGAGCCAGGCGCCGTCCGGCATGGGATAGATGTGGCGGCCGAACGGGGATTTGCCGGCAAGCGCGTAGTACTGGCCGACGGCGTAGTAGGTTTCGGGCGGGCGGTAGTTGCCGGACCAGGGGAATGTGCGGGCGAGCTTCGAGGCATGGAGTCCGGCGGAGAGGACCAGCCGCTTGGCCGTGATCACGTCGGCCTCGTCGTCGCCGATGGCGACCCGATAGAGGCCCGAGGAGGCCATGCCGATGCTTTTCACCTGGGTATTGAGGACGACCTGCGCGCCGTGCGTCTCCGCGTGTCCCTGCAGCGCAATCATGAAACCGTGGCTGTCGACGATGCCGGTCGAGGGCGAGAGCATCGCCTGCACGCAGTAGACCTCAGGCTCGAGCTTGCGCGCCTCCTCGCCGGTCAGGGGCACGAGGTCGTCGACGCCGTTCTTGATCGCCGTTTCCTGAATGGCCTTGAGCTTCGGGACCTGGGCGTCGTTGGTCGCGACCAGGAGCTTCGTGATGGGCTGGTGGTCGACGCCGTTCTCGGCGCAAAAGGCGTAGAGGCGCTTCTTGCCCTCGACACAGAGCTTCGCGCGGAGGGAGCCCGGCGGATAGTAGATCCCGGCGTGGATCACCTCGCTATTGCGGGAGGACGTCTCCGAGCCGATGATATCGTGCTGCTCGAGGACCATGACATCCTGCCCGCGGAGGGCCAGCTCACGTGCGATGGCGAGGCCGACGACACCGGCTCCGATCACAAGGGTCTCGACGTCAGCGGACATGGGTAACCGGCTCCTTCTTTGTGTCCCGGGCGGGGTCTGATGGCATGATTTCGCGCTCGTGAACAGCCAGCGACAGGAGGCATCCTTGACGAACGCAACACCGTTCCGGCCGCTCGGGCTCGATCATGTGGTTCTCAGAGTGACCGACGTCCCACGCGCTCAGGCCTTCTATTGTGACGTTCTCGGCGCCCGCATCGAGAAGGTGCAGGAGGCCCTGGGGCTTTACCAACTGCGTGCGGGAACGGCGCTCATCGACCTGGTCGATCTCGATGGCGAGCTCGGCCGGAAGGGCGGGGCTGCGCCGGGGGCCGAGGGGCGCAACATGGATCACCTGTGCCTCAGGATCGAGCCCTTCGACGAGGCGGTGATCCGGGCCCACCTCGAGAAGCACGGCGTTGCGCCGGGCGAGGTGGTCAGCCGCTATGGGGCCGAGGGACAGGGGCCGTCGATGTACATCACGGACCCGGACGGCAACAGCGTCGAGCTCAAGGGGCCGCCCTACGCATGACCACGTTCAAGGCCATTCGCGCACGGGCCGAGAAGCGCAAAGGTGGCGCGAAGGCGCTGGCAGCTTTGCTGCCGGAGGTGCCCAGCGAGAAGGCGCTCGCCAAGATCGGGGACGACCGCATCCTCGCCGAAATGGCGAAGCGCATCTTCTGCTCTGGCTTCGTGTGGCGGGTCATCGACCAGAAATGGCCCGGCTTCGAGGCGGCCTTCGAGGGCTTCGACGTGGCACGGCTCAACTTCGAGCCGGACGAGTTCTGGGAGCGCCTCGTCTCGGACAGCCGGATCGTCAGGCATCCGCAAAAGATCAAGTCGGTCCGCGAGAACGCGCGCTTCGTCGCCGAAATCGGCCGGGAGCACGGCAGCTTCGGCCAGTTTCTCGCACGGTGGCCGAAGGACGATCAGGTGGGGCTTCTGGAGCTGCTGGCGAAGCGTGGATCCAGGCTTGGCGGGAAAACGGGCCAGTACTTCTTGCGCTTCATCGGCTGGGACGGGTTCGTTCTCTCGACCGACGTCGTGCTCTGTCTCCGAGATGCGGGATGCGACATCGCCGAGGCCCCAACCTCGAAGAAGGACTTGCGCAAAGCGCAGGAGCAGATGAACGCGTGGGCCAAGGAAAGCGGGCTCCCCATGGTCCACGTGTCACGTATCTGCGCGATGTCGATCGGCGAGAATCACGCGGCCGACAAGCTCGCCGAGATGGGCGAGGACTAGCTTCGCCGCGCGCGATGCGGGCCCTGAAAAGGCGGCGGTCAACCGCTCACCACTTCCGCCTTCTCGAGCACGGCCTCAAGCAGCACGTTGGCGCCGGCCGTGGCCCACTCCGGTTTGATATCCTCGGCCTCGTTGTGGCTGATGCCATCGATGCAGGGGACAAAAACCATGGCGGTCGGAGCGACGCGGGCCATGTAGACGGCGTCGTGACCGGCACCCGACGAAATTTCGCGCGCCGACAGGCCCAAGCGCGCTGCCGCCTTGCGCACGGCTTCGACACAGCTCGGCTCGAAGGGCTGCGGGGGGAAATCGGCCACCAGCTTGTGCTCGAAGCTCAGGCCCGTGGTTGCGGCGATCTCGGGGATGGCTGCCTCGACGGCCTTGGCCATGGAAATCAGCTTGTCGCCGTCCGGGTGGCGCAGGTCGATGGTGAGGAAGACCGAGCCCGGAATGACGTTGCGCGAGTTGGGGTAGGCCTGGATCATGCCGCAGGTGGCACACGCCTGCGGGTCGTGGGCGTGGCCGATGGCGTTGACCCGCTCGACAATCCGCGCGGCGCCTAGAAGCGCATCCTTGCGTCGCGACATGGGAGTCGGTCCGGCGTGGCTTTCGACGCCGGTCAACGTCACCTCGTACCATTTCTGGCCGTTGGCGATCGTCACGATGCCGATGTCGGTGCCTTCCTCCTCGAGGATCGGTCCCTGCTCTATGTGAAGCTCGAAGAAAGCATGAACGGGCCTGCCGCCCACGGGCAGTGGGCCGGCGAATCCGATCCGATCCAACTCGCCGCCGATGGTGAGACCCTGGGTGTCGGTCGTCGCCAGCGCATCCTCGAGCTTGAAGACGCCCGCGAACACGCCCGAGGCGACGCAGGCAGGGGCGAAGCGCGAGCCCTCCTCGTTGGTCCAGTTGACGACCTCGACCGGATGGCGGGTCCGGATGCCGAGGTCGGCAATCGTGCGAACGACCTCGAGGGCGGCCAGCACGCCGAGCGCGCCGTCGAACTTGCCACCCGTGGGCTGAGTGTCGAGATGGCTGCCGACCATGACCGGCGGCAGCGTGGGGTCGGTGCCCTCGCGCCGCGCGAACATGGTTCCCATCCGGTCGATCGAGACGGTGCAGCCGGCTGCCTCCACCCACTGTCGGAACAGGTGGCGGCTTTCACGGTCGAGGTCGGTCAGCGTCAGCCGGTTGACGCCGCCTTTCGGTGTCGCCCCGATCCTCGCCATCTCCATCAGGCTGTTCCAAAGGCGCGCGCCATCGACGCGGCGGTTCGTGTCGGCTCTGACCATCGCTCGTTCCTTGTTCTCGCCGGCCTCGAAGGCTTTTGGGCTCTTGCTGCAGCGCGGCAGAACTGTTGCTGCCGGCCGCATCGACAGTTATAAACCGCGCCGCGCCGGGCGGAAGGGTTCGCCGGGCATGATCCTTTCCCGTTGCAGGAGCCCCAGATGGCCATCGAGCGTACGTTCTCCATCATCAAGCCCGACGCCACGCGGCGCAATATGACCGGGGCCATCAACGCCGTGATCGAGAAGGCGGGCCTCAGGATCGTCGCGCAAAAGCGCGTTCTGTGGACGAAGGCGCAAGCCGAGAAATTCTACGAGGAGCACAAGGCGCGGCCGTTCTACGGCGAGTTGGTCAGCTTCATGACGTCGGGCCCCATCGTGCTGCAGGTGCTCGAGGGCGAGAATGCGATTGCAAAGTACCGGGAGGTGATGGGTGCCACCGATCCGGCCGAGGCCAAGGAGGGCACGATCCGCAAGCAGTTCGCGGTCTCGAAAGGCGAGAACTCGACGCACGGGTCCGACAGCGAGGCTTCGGCCGAGCGCGAGATCGCCCTGAACTTCCGGCTCGACGAGATCGTCGGCTGAGCGGCGGTCGATTTCCTCTGCTCGTCGTGATGCACCGACCCGCAGGGGGGCGCGACGGGCGACGGGACATCGACTTGCGCTACAGCGGGGGCGCGCTATAGTCCGCGCCCCGCTCTACGGAGAGATGGCCGAGTGGTTTAAGGCGCACGCCTGGAACGCGTGTGTACGTGGAAGCGTACCGTGGGTTCGAATCCCACTCTCTCCGCCATAACGCTTTTATTTCGCTGCATTAATTCAAAAAATTGCTGAGGTACCCCTGCGGGTTTGGCGTGCAGGCTCAGGTCGGGGGAGAGGGCGCGGTGTCGCCTCTCAGGCGGCACACATCCCATGAGAATCGCATCGGGACGGCCGCCCGATCGATATTCCATAGAGAGAGCTGCTCAGACGGCAGACTTTGGTCGGGCCGCAGCGGCCGGAACTGGTCGACTTAGGCGGTTGGTGCAGGGCAACGCCGTTCGACAGCCAGTTGGATGATGTGCCTGCGCTATCGCCGGCCGTGGTGCCGCAGATCGATCGGCGTGACGGCCACTGGTCATTCATCGTAGCTTTTGCACTAGGATGGCATCACTTCTGATCCAGGAGGGTAACGACCATGGCACGCATCAGGCACATCGCGATCCAGACGCAGGACGAAGAGGCCACGAAGGACTTCTACGTCGAGAACTTCGGCTTGCAGGTGGTGCAGAAGCTGCAGAACGAGCGAATCGCCGGCTATTACCTCACCGATGGTCACATCAATCTCGCGGTTCTGAACTTCAAGAACAACACGCTGGCGGGCACGGAGCGAGGCACGAGCTGGAGCGGCATTCATCACATCGGCTTTCAGGTGGACAGCCTCGAGGAAACGGCTGCGAAACTGGAGCAGACCGTGGCGAAGCCGCGCGATGACATCAATGTTGCCCTCGGGCTCGGCGCTGGCGGCGCCCGGGCAGGACATGGCAATGTCGAGGTGCGCTACATCGGCCCGGACAACGTCAATTTCGATGTGTCTGAAACCGGCTGGGTCGGGACCCCGAGCAACAAGGCTCCGCAGCGATAACCCGGGGCGCTGCGTCCGAGATCGACTTCAATTCTACGGGTCGATGGTCGAGCCTCGTGCGCAGCTGCCTCACGTCCTTCGACCAGCGATCCGGGCTGAAATGGCGCCCATGACACGAGTACGGTAGAGCGGCCGAGCGCTGCCTCGGCTGTGAAGCCCAAGCTCAGGTCGTCTGTGACCACAGGGGGATGCGCCGGTCCGGTCCATGCAGCGTCAAAGGATCCCGTCATGATGCCAGCCGAGTATGCGATGACCGGCAAGGTCGTCCTCATAACAGGAGCTGCGCGCGGAATTGGGCGCGGCATCGCCGAGGTGTTGGCCGAGGCCGGTGCTGATGTTGCTCTCAATGCCTTGACGCTGCGCTACGCCGAGAGTGCCTGCGCCGAGATCGGCAAGGCTTCCGGCCGGCGCGTGGTGCCGGTGCTCGCCGATGTCACGACGGCGGTCGGTGCGCAGCGCGCCATCGATCAGACGCTCGCCACGTTCGGGCGCATCGACGTGCTGATCAACAATCTCGGCGATGCCATTCGCAAGCCGCTCGTCGGATTGCCAGATACCCCCACCTTCGGCGAGCCGGTCTCGGACGCAGATCTCCGCTTCATCATGGACATCAACCTGACCGAGGCGCTGCTGTGCACGAGGGCGGTCGGGGCTCATATGCTGGCGCGCCGGTCTGGAAAGGTGATCAACATCGCGGCCTGGACGGCGCACCAAGGGGGGCGCGACAACGTCATCTACACGACCGCCAAGACTGCGCTTGCGGGGTTCACCCGCGCGCAGGCGCTCGAGTGGGCTCCCTACGGCCTCCACGTCAATGCCATCGGCCCAGGTCTTTTCCCCGACGTCGTCACGTCCGGCGAGGAAGGCGTGGCCCGCTCGACAAAGCGGGCGAAAGAGCAGGTGCCGCTCGGACGGCCTGGCAAGTTGCGCGAGGTCGGATTGCTGGCGCTGTACCTTGCCTCGGCCGCTTCCGACTACATGACCGGGCAGACCATCCTGCTCGACGGCGGACTCGGACTGTAGCGACGGGCCGCGCGGTTTCCGCGTTTCGGCGAGCTCCTCTAAAGCCTTACATCGCGTACCGAGATAACGATCGGTTCCTCGATCAAATGCGGATCCAGAGGCTTCGTGGGCACGATCTGAGAAGGAACGATATTGCGTTCCGAGGCCGTTGCTACACGCCAGCCACGCGGACCGGGAACACGGTCGATTGCGATCGGATAAATCGTGACCTGGTCGGGAAGGAAGCGCATGCGCAGGAAGTGCTTGTAGTCCTTGATCATCAGCGCTCCGAAGGCGTCTCCGCAATGCATGTTGAGACAGAGGCTGGTGATCGTCCAATAGAGGCCCATGATGAAGGCGCCCACGAAGCCGCCGACGAGAATCGACACCAGGGCATAGGAGAGCATGCTCCAAGCCTGATTGAATGGTTCCGCAAAGCCCGGTGAAAGCGTGAAGCCAAGAAGAGAGGCGATGGCGGTCGGCAATGCGGCGAAGAGTGCGCTCGGAAAGACAGCGAGCAGGCTGACCACGAGAAGCGTCGTCAGATGGCACAGGAAGTGTGTCGTGCCGATGAGGAATTTGGCGAAGCCGCGAGCAAGCCCGCTTCCCAGCTCCACGTAGTAGATCAGCCCTGCCCAGAGCCCGAGCAGCATGAAGAAGAAGAACGGGCTGCTTCGTGCCGCCTGCATGACCCTTGTCGGACTGATCGTCTCGAAGAAAATCGCTTTCAGGTTGGCCAGGGCCTGCGCCCCCGACATCTTCTCGGGGAGCGAGCCAACATGCTGCTTGATGTCGACGGCAGGAGCGGAGACTTCGAAAACCCAGGCGTAGAGGAAATAGATGAGCCCGATGAAGAGCGCGAACCTCTTGTTACGAAACGGGAGGAGCAGATTCTTCAGGGAAAGGAGACGGCTCGTCGTCTTGGATGGGTAGATCCGGGGCGAGTGACACGGGTATGTCACGAGGCGGCGATTCTCCTCTGGCTTGCCACTTCCGCGGAAGGCATGGTGCAGCCGCCCCTTGCCGAGGATCGTGCCGGAACCAGGGGCATTGCGCTCTGCTCGAGTTGCCGAAATTTCGTAATCCTTCATCGTGAAGTCGACTTTGTCCGTCTCCTTCACGATGCGGCGCTCCATGCGATTGAAGTCCATCGGGTCGGCCGGATCGGCGGTGGGGTGATCGCGGTCAGTGACCTCGACCCAATGGAGGTCCAGCCGGTCCTTGAGCTGGTGGGTTGCGTGCGCAAAGGCGCCGCCGCCACCGCTCGTCACGAACTGAACCCCAAGATCGTCGTTGGTGTAGCGACTGTAGTGGTGCCAGTCGCCAGCAAGGACGGCGCACAATTTGGCGCCGTTCTTGCGGGCCAGCATGCTGATCTCGTGCAGGTTGTCGTAGTTGTCGTGATGCCAGCTCGGTTCGGCGAGGCAGATTATGATCTTGTCGCCCGGCTTCGTGTGGTCGCTGATAATGTCGAAGTAGTCCCGCTGAGGATCGTCGAGCGAGCCCTCCAGCTGGATGTCCGGCCCCCAGATCCACCAGTCGTGTGGGAGCTTGATCGCGAAGTAGCTGCGGTGCTGGTAGCATCGCCAGCCGCCAATTTGGCGGCCGATGCCGCCCGAGATCCGGTCCCGTGCCGAGGTGAAGAGGCTCGAGAACGCGTTCAAACCATCGTACCAATCATGATTGCCCGGAATGGCAAACAACTTGCGCGACGGTTTGCTGGTCGTGAAAGCCATGTTGTACGGCAGCACTAGGCGATCTTCGTACTCGAGCGTGGTTGCCTGCGGATAGGCCTGATCGCCACCCATGACCAGGATTTCACCAGCCGGAAGCTCGATCGTGGTGCTCTCCTTCGCAGTGGTGCGAACGCGCAGGTGACGATGCGCAAGGAGATGCGCCACCGAATAGGTCGCTTCGAAGCCGTCACCCAGGTCGGCAACATAGTCGACCCACACGCCGGCCTCGTGATCCACGGCAACCCGCTTGTGCTGTTCCTTGGCGGTGGGGTCGGAATAGTCGTAGCGCGCCACCAGCTCGGCTTCGGATGCGACGGGATCGGATGCCGCCTGCATGAGCCGTTGGTCTGCATACTGGCCGATGGTGCCGGAGATGATGTCGCGAATGCCGATCTTCACGAGAAGTCCGGGATCGAACCAATCCACCATTTGCGCAAGCTCGCCGCGACGCAGGCGCGACAGCAGCTGGTAACCTGTCGTGTCGGCCTGGTCGACAACAGGCGGTAATTGGTCGGTCAAACGGTCCAGAGCCTGATGGGGCATCTGGGCAAGCCAACGCCGGAAAGAGGAGACGGTCGGGGCGACGTCGGGATTGAGAAGCTCTTCGAGAAATTTCATCAACAGCGCCCCGTGCGGACCTCGCAGCGCGACATCAACTGCGAGTTTCACGGCGCTCCTGTCGTCGATTCCCGCCGGCAGCTGCAGATGCGGAACCTCGGCCATCCGCTCGGTGATGAGCGTGGTGATGAACTCCGCGATCGGATCGACGAACATCAGCCCGAGCGAGATCTCGTGAGGATGGGCCCGGCGGCTGGGGGCGATTGGTGCGTGCGCCCAATAGGCATCTATGCTGGCGACAGGATCGCGCAACAGGGTTGCGTCGACCTCGATATGCTCGGCCCACAGCGTGCGCCGAAGGTCGTGCGCGAAGCGGCAGACGGTTTGCGGCTTGCCACCTATGATCGACTCGACATGCTCCATGTCCACGATTCCGAGTTGAAGCTCGGTGTCGTTGGTCAGACTGCGGGCGTTGAAATTCGCGGAGCCGACGGAGACGTACCGGTCATCGACGATGATCAGCTTCGAATGCAGGTAGATCTGTTTTCCGTCGTTGCGCTCGATGTGAAATATGCGGAAGAGATGGCCGCCTGCGCGCCGCAATCTGTCGACGACCTGGAGGCGGAGCCGTTTGGCAACCATTGCCAGCCCCGGCGCATCATAGTCGCGCGCGACGACCATCAGAACGCGTACACCGCGTTGCAGCGCGTTCTCCAGATGCTCGACGAGCTCGCAAGGCCAGATGTACTGGTCTTCGATGTAGATGAAGTGCTCGGCGCGATCGATGGCGAGCGCATGAGCGCGTGCAACAGTGCTCTCGCCTGGGCCGCCCTCGTCCGGGAAAACGCCGGCAGGAAGCGTCTGGTTGACCTGGACAGCCAGCGTGCCCCTGGCAACTTCGATCGGCGGGATCCACTCGATGTCCGCCCGCGTTTGAAAGTCTGCGAGAGCCCTGTCGCTATTTGCTGGGCGGGGATCGTTCCAGCGATCGCGAAAAGCCTGCCAAATCTGCACGACTGCGGGTCCTTCGACGCGAACCTGCACATCATGCCAAGCCGGCTGGCTGGCGGTGTGTGTCTCTATGGCCCCGACCTCGACACCGTCCTGCTGACGCTCAGGCGCTCCATCGTGAGCTGCGTGGTCCCACCGGTCCAGGCAGACGTCGATCCCGCCGACGTAGGCGACGCTGCTACCGCCGGACTTCGACGTGGCCACTATGAATTTCTGATGGTGCGCCGAGGCAGGGATCCTGGCGAGCCTGCTGTCGAGCAGGGCCTCGCCGCCGAACTCCCGGATGGCTCGTGCGAAATCATAGTTGTCTTTCGCGTGCCATAGGCGGAACGGGCCTGGCATGCGCGTGCCGGGCACGTTGAAAAGAAGTGCCTTTACGCTGCACCCGCGTTTCGCGGCCGCCTTGATGAGATCGAAGAAGGAGTCGCCCGATAACCTGCCGGCGGCAATCGTAGGGTTCAGAATCTGGGCGCCCGTTACGCGCCAGCCCGCGATAAGAAGAGTGCCATCGCAGGCCAGCAACGTCTCGCGGAGATCGGCCATGTAATGGCTGCCGTCGATCAATGCCGTCACAGCGTTGCCCGTGGTGAAGTGCGGAAGCCTGGACGTCTGCTCTGACGATAGAAACCAATACTCGGGATCAACTTGCGACATACTCTTCTCTCGTCCCACAGCGCAGCGCTACGACGACGGGATACACATCCCCCACTGTTCCAATAGGAACCAATCTCCTGAGGCGGTTGGATCAACCAGCCGCGCCTATGCATTCTCAATACGCGATTAAGCGTGCCTTACGACTCCCGCGGACCAAATGGGACGCCTGCTGTTACTCACGGGCAACCCGTGGGCGGATCGCCTCTTTGTGCGGGTGTGGCGATCGGTTCGTGCCGCCACCGAACCGACCAGTGGGCAAGCTCTGGAACGCGGAAACCTCCTCCCTTCGCCATGCTGGTGGGCGCCAGCGACGCTCATATCGCCGCAGCCTTGTGGATAAACGCGAAGGTGCTTGTTTTCGGGCGATCGGGCATGGAGTTTGGCGGAGCTGTCGCGTTGCAGGGGGAAGCATTCAGTGGGACAAGCGAACGATCGTCGGGCACACGCCGCTGCGCTGCTCAGAAGCCTTGCCGAGGCCGCAACAGATCCAGGTGTATCGAGCGCTCGATTGGCAGCGTTGGCCGCCATGGTCGGGCGGCATCTGCTGGACGAGGCGCTGCCGTCGCATGAGGCGGGAAAGCGCGCTTTGCGTCTGGTCTCCGCTTCCGATTGAGCAGGTCGCGGGAGGGTGATCGCAGACCGACCCGCGCACGGCTGTTGCTAATAGCCCTGATCGATATCCACTTGCTGCAGCAGGCCACCCCCCGCCCGGTGACTCTTGATGTTGGCTACGATCTCGGTAGCGAGTTGGCGCACGGTCGGTCGCCGCGCGACATGCGGCATGACGGTGACCTTCGGGTGCAGCCACAATGGGCTCTCTTCTGGAAGAGGTTCCGGCCATAGAGCATCCAAGGCGGCATGCTCGAGGTGGCCCGAGTCGAGAGCTGCGATCAGGTCCGCATCGACCACGTGCCGGCCCCTGCCAACATTCACGATCATTGCTCCCTTCGGCATCATGGCGAAGGTGCGTGCGCAGAGAATACCTTCTGTCTCCTGCGTCAGGGGAAGCAGGCAGACGGCTATGTCGGTCTGATTGAGAAACGCCTCGAGCTGCGCGGGGCCATGGAAGATCGGGACCTCTCCAGCCTGGCGGGGTGTGCGCACCCAGGCAGAGACCTTGAAGCCGAGTGACTGCAAGGCGAGCGCCGGCGCCTGCGCCATCATGCCGAAGCCGAGGAAGCCGATGCGCCGCTCCTCGGGTCGCTTGATCGGCACGCGCAGCCATTCGCGGCGCGCCTGCGCGGCCTGATACCGGGGCATCTCCCGGTGAAGGCGCAGCACGTGCATGACGACGTACTCGGTCATCATCGGATCACCGCCCGGAGGCTCGATCTTGCCAAGCGGAACTCGCGGCAAGCGCGGATGCCCGACGATGTCGTCGACGCCGGCTGCCCGGCTGAACATCGCCTCCAGGTTCGGGAATTCGGGCAGTGCGTCGAAGTCGGGGTGCATGAAGGCCAGATATCGGATCTCGGCCAGGTTGCCGGGGGAAGGCCAGAAGCGGATCTCGAGATCGGGCAGCAGCTCGGCGAACATTTCGCGCCAGGCCTCGGCATTGCCGATGCGCCTGTCGAGCTCGATGATGAGCAGTGCCATGTGTCCACCTCCTGTCGGGCCGGCTTTTTTGGCCTCAAAGCATCGATGGCCAATCCATGACCTTCGACGGAACAGCAATACGGCGGCCCTCCGGGCCAATATGAGCCTGCGAAGCGGGAGCCTAAGACCAAAATCCCCCGATCGTCAGCTCCTATCCCATGCGAAGCTGGGCAACCCGTGGCAGATGGGGTGTGCTGCGCATCCGACACACTTATTCGACGACGAAGCGAGGGCAAGACCATGAAGGCCAGAGCCGATATCCGCGACTACCGTTCCGTCTCAGAGGTCGACCGTGACCTGATCGCGCGCGCCGAGCGGTTCTCCGACGCGCTGATCCGGCCCAACGCCGGCGATTGGGAACGGTGCCGCCAGCCGGGGCTGCCGCGAGATGTCGTCGCGGCGTGGGCGAAAAGTGGGCTTCTCAATGCGTGTGTGCCGAAGGATTTCGGCGGGGGCGGCGGCAGCTTCATCGCCAAGATCGGCATCGTTGAGGTGATCGCGCGTCACTGCATCGTGTCGTCGTTCGCGCTGGTCAATCTGCTCAACGGGCCGTTGCGGCTGGTTCAGAACGGCACCGACGAGCAACGCGGGCGCCATCTGCCGGGCTTGATGAACGGCGAGACGATCATCGCGCTGTGTCTGACCGAGCCCCAGTCCGGCAGCGATTTCGCGGCGACGTCGACGCGGGCCGAAAAGGTCGATGGAGGCTGGCGGCTCACTGGCAAGAAGGCGTGGGTCACGCATGGCACGCTCGCCACCCTCGGGATCATCTATGCGCAGACGGATCCGAACCTGCGCGGCAAGGGCATCGGGGCTTTCCTTGTCGACCTTGCTGCCAGGGAGTGTGTGATGTCGGCCCCCTATGCGCTCGAGGCGGGCAGCGTTGCCGGGATCTGCGATCTGATGCTCGAAGGTGTTTTCGTGCCCGAGCGCGACGTGCTGATGCAGCCCGGCCAGGCGTTCGCCAAGGCACTCGGTTCGATCAACGCCGCGCGTACGCACGTTGCCGCCATGTGCTGCGGCGTTGTCGGCGAAGCGCTCGCCGTTGCCGCCGATTACGCCCGCAGCAGGAAGGCGTTCGGCCGGCCGCTCGTCGAGCACCAGGGGATCCGTTGGAAGCTAGCCGACATCGCTTCCGATCTCGAAGCCGCACGCCTGCTCACCTATCGGTCCGCTGATCTCGTCGAGAGCGGGGGCGATGCCGTGGCGGCTGCCGCGATCGCCAAGAAAGGTGCTGTCGAGATGGCAGCGCGCTGCCTGCCGGAGTGCTTGCAGGTGCTCGGCGCCAACGGCCTGCGATCAGAGTATCCGATCGCGCGGCACATGCTGGCGACGCGGATTGCCGCCTTCGCCGACGGCACGAACGAGATCCAGAAGGAGCGTATCGGACGGCTCGTTGCCGACGGGTAAGGCGCCAGCTCACGCGGGCGGTCGGTCGAGGCCGTAGTGGTCGCGCAGGGTGCTGCCGCGATACTCCGTTCTGAAGCGACCGCGACGCCGGAGGATCGGCACGACCTCGTCGGCGAAGCGCTCGAGCATCAGCGGCAACAGCGGGGGCATCAGGTTGAAACCGTCGGCGGCGCCACTGTCGACCCAGTCCTCCATCACATCGGCGACCTGCTCGGGCGTACCGGCCATGACGTGGTGACCGCGCGCGCCAGCGAGGCGCCCGAGAAGCTGGCGCAGTGTCGGCCGCTCCTCCCTGACGGCGCGCAGGATCAGCTCGACCCGGCCACGGCTCGCCTGATTGTCTGCCGGGTCGGGGAAATCCTCTGGCGAAAGCGGCCGATCGAGCGGAAGGTGCGAGAAATCCATCCCGTCGAAACGATCGGAGAGCTTCATGCGGCCGATCTCGGGATCGGACAGCTCGTTGAGTTCGCGCTCCATGCGTTTCGCCTCGGCTTCCGTGCTGGCGATCATCGGGCTCAGACCCGGAAGCACGAGGACCTGGTCGGCACGGCGTCCCGCCGCAGCCGTCCGGGCCTTGAGGTCCGAATAGAATGTCCGTGCGCTCGATTTGTGGAGGTGTGCCGTGAACACGGCCTCGGCGTGCCGGGCGGCGAAGGCAATGCCAGCGTCGGACGAGCCTGCCTGCACGAGAACGGGCCTGCCTTGAGGGCAGCGCGGCAAATTGAGCGGGCCGGCCACCTGATAGTGCGGTCCGATGTGATCGACCGCCCTAATTCGGTCCTGGCGGGCATAGACGCCGCTTGCCCGGTCGTCGACGATGGCGTCATCGGACCAGCTGTCCCATAGCGCCTTGGCCACCTCGACGAACTCATCGCCCTTGTCGTACCGCTCGGCGTGGGTGGGTCGGCCGGTGCTGCCGAAATTGCGGCTCGCCGCGATGCTGAACGTCGTGACGATGTTCCAGCCGATGCGTCCCTTGCTGACGTGATCGAGGGAGGCGAGCTGGCGCGCCAGGTTGAACGGCTCGGTGTAGGTGGTCGAGGCAGTCGCAATGAGGCCGATGCGAGACGTGGTGACGGCGAGGGCGCCGAGCGTCGTGAGCGGCTCGAGCCAGATGCGTGAGGCGCTGTTGAGGTCTTGGGGTGCGGCGAGGGTGTCGGCGAGGAAGATCGAGTCGAAGCACGCTGCTTCAGCCTTGCGGGTACACGCGATGTAGTAATCGATATCGGTCAGCGCGTGAGGCGTGGTCTGCGGATGGCGCCAGGAGGCCTCGTGATGGCCGCGACTGTAGATGAACAGATTGATGTGAAACTGCTTCTTCATCTTGGCTATCCGACATGCGCGGGCAGAGCAACCACTGCCACGGGGGAGCGGGTGGTGAGGACATGCGGGCCTCATGACGAGGCGCTCCTGATCATCGTCCGAGGTTGCTGCAGGAAATGTCAACTGGCGGTCGAAACGACCTGTTGCCGCGTGGGGCTTGGCCGTCTTGTCCATCGAGACTTCCGACGACGGCCTCGACAATGCGGAAGTGCTTCCACATCAGCCGATGAGGCCCTAGCATCGCGGGACCAAATGCCGACATGCGCTTCGAAGCCCGCCTATGTGGCGGGGGCTCGATCGCGAAATCGCTGTCGAGAGGTCGAAACGTGTCTCCCTCGCAATACCTTCCCCGCAAATGATGCCTCGAGCTTCTCCACTTGCGCCGAGCCGGCCGGACATCTCCAATCGGAGGCTGATCGCGGCTTCTCTGATGATGCTGGGTTTCCTCGCAGCCTATTTCCTGGTGCTGCCTTTCCTGCCGCCGGCGATGCGCGCGGCCGGGCATCCGATCGTCTACCTGTTCGGGGTCGCGGGCTCGCTGCTGCTGCTGGTGGCCGGCGCTTTCGTGCTCGTGAAGCGGACGGGTCGCGGTGGCTCGCCGGTCGGCTGGTTCATGGCTCACGTGGGATGCGGGACGCTGGGCTTCGCGCTGGTGGTGATCCACACCACGGGCAAGCTCGAACGGCCGCCGGCGCTTCTGCTTCTAAACCTTCTTGCGCTTATGGCTCTCGGGGTGTGGGCGCGGGTGTGGGGAGCGCGGCGGATGGCCGATACGTTCGGGACCAAGCTCAAGGGCTTCGGTCCGGCGAACGAGGCTACGCGGACCGCGCTCAAGACCATCCTTGCGAGCAAGGGCGAGCTGCTGGCGCGGCTCGATCCCGAGGCGCGGGAGGCTACATTCTCCGTGACACTTGCTCACCTGCTGAGCAAGCCCTCTGCGTCGCTCGCCTATCTGCGTCTGGTCAGGGCCGAGGAGAGCCTGATGGGTGTACGCCAGTCGGTCGGGCCCGCGCAGGCCTGGTGGCGGGCGCTGCACCTGGCACTCGCGGCCGTGTTCGTCGGCGGGCTGCTCATTCATGTGCTTCTGGTGACGTTCTTCGCAGGCTACGTCGCCGGAAACCGGCCAATCGACTGGTGGCACGTGACAGCGTGGTCATTCTGACCCGAGGCAACTACGCGATGCAGTCGCTCAAATGCTCGAGATCGGCCGGCCAAAGGGATCCGCGACAGTGAACGACCATTCCGTAGCTCCGCCGAAGAGCACCTCTCGATCCGGCCGCCTGTCATTGATGATCGATCTCGAGCGGTGCATCGGCTGCAAGAGCTGTGAGGTCGCCTGCAAGCAGGAGCACGGGCTTGGGCCGGGGGAGTATCGAAATCGGGTCCTCTGGCTCGGCGATCTCGACGGGGCGGGGCTGGATTTCCTCACGGTGGCCTGCCAGCACTGCGAGCGGCCGATGTGCCTGCGCGCCTGCCCGGTCAACCCCAAGGCGATCAGCAAGGATGCCGAGACGGGCGTCGTGTCGGTGGCCGAGGATCGCTGCACCGGTTGCGGAGAATGCGTCGTTGCATGCCCCTACGGTGCCATGGGGTACGACGCGAAGGATCACCATTCGGTCAAGTGCGATCTCTGCTCTGACCGGCGGTCGGAAGGACTGACCATAGCCTGCGCGAGCGTATGTCCAGGGCACGCGATCACCTTCGGTCGGCGAGAGGAGCATCTCGCCTATGCAGAGGCCGAGGGCCGGACGGTGCGCGACCACGACAGCTTCCTGATCGGACCGGCGACGGTTTATCTCGATCGCATCCAAAAGCCTGGGCGGGCTGAGCTTTCGGCCCTCGAAACCCGCAGCACGCCGGCTCTCATCGATGATCCCGAGTCGCGCAGGCAGATCGGGGAGGAAGCGATCGCTTTTCCCTATCGCTATCCGCGCCAGGACAGGCTGCCGGATCGCGTCGAACCTGGCGGCTGCAACATCTGCTTCAACTGCTGCACGACGAAGTATCACTTCAAGGGTGACCGGCTGGTGCGGATCACGGGCAATGACGAGGATCCGTTGCTGAAGGGCAAGGTGTGTCCGAAATCGCAGCTCTCGGTGCAGCTTTACGCGAGCAAGGACCGGCTCACCCAGCCGCTGAAACGGACGGGGGCGCGGGGCAGCAACCAGTTCGAGCCGATCTCTTGGGAGCAGGCGCTCGACGAAATCGCGGACAAGCTGATGGCGCTCAGGGACAAGCACGGGCCCGAGACACTTGCGGTATTCAGCGGAACGCGCACCGGCATCATCACCAACAAGGGCTATGTGCAGCCCTTCACGCAACTTTGGGGCACGCCCAACATCGAAAGCACGGAGCCCTATTGCTCGGCGGGCAAGAACCTGGCGTTCCGATTGACCCAGGGCTACGGCGGGTGCGGCAACAGCTATACGGAGACCGACCTCGGGAGTGCCGAGCTCTACGTCTACATCGGGGACAATCAGGCGGAGACGCGGCCTGTCTATTTCGGCCAGATCAACGACTGGCGGATCAAGCATGGCGCACGGATGGTGGTCGTCGATCCGCGCTTCACGGTGACTGCCAGCAAGGCCGACACCTGGCTCGCTCTGCGGCCCGGCACGGACCTCGCACTCGGACTGGCGCTCGCGCATCACATCTTCTCGCAGGGGCTTCACGACAAGCGCTTCTGCGAGAACTGGGTGCTCGGTTGGGAACGGTGGCGCGATTTCATACTGGAGCGTGAATACACGCCCGAATGGGCGGCGCCGATCACCGATATTCCGGCCGATCAGATCAAAGACCTCGCCGAGCGGATGGCGCGCGCCAACGGCTGCGTGATCTTCGGCAGCCGTGGCGTCAACCAGCACACCTACTCGACGCAGATCAATCGCGTGCTCATGTTCCTGGCTGCCATCACCGGCAACTGGGGCCGGAAGGGCGGCGCCTACATGAACATGTCGGCGACGATCCCGATCGACGCGTCAGTTCCGATGGAGCGGCGTGCGAAGATGACCCGGCCCGCCGTGCGCAAATGTCCGACGGGCTGGCTCAAGGCGATGACGGAGCATCGTCCATATCCGATCACGGCGCTCATCGCGTGCAACAATCCCCTTTCCAACTGGCCAAATCAGGAGGGCGCTCGTGAGGCGCTCAGGGCGTTGGATCTGCTCGTCTACATCGATCTCTTCCCGACGGAGACGAGTGCATTCGCCGACTATGTGCTGCCGGCTGCGACAGGCATCGAGAAGGGCGAGATGGGGCGCGCGAACGACGATCGCAGGATCGTCTGGATCGACCGGATGATCGATCCGCCGGGCAATGCCAAGCCAGACGATTGGATCTGGACGGAGCTCGGCAAGCGGCTCGGCTTCTCCGATGTCATGCAGGAGAAATACAAGGACCCTGCCGTCCTCTGGGACGAGAAGCTGATCGACAACGACCACATGCGAGGCATCACCCAGGCGCGGCTGCACTCGATACCTTGGCGCTGGGTGCGCTTTCCGTCCGCCAGCGAGGACGCGCCCGAGATCGAGACGCTCTACGAGGAGGGCACGACGGCGGTCGGTGCGCCGCCGGGGCATCGCTTCCCGACCGAGAGCGGCAAGCTCGAGTTCTGGACGGAGGCCCTGGAGGCGAAGTTCGCGGCCCTCGGTCTTTCGGCGCTGCCGGAATTCTACGGCGAGCGCGAGACGTTGCACGACACGGCGTACCTCGAATCGCTCGACGGCGACGACACAGAGGGCGTCCTGTCCCCGTTCGACAAGGAGCCGGCCGCGACGTCGCGGGCGCGCATCGTGCAACCCGGCAACGACACGCCGGGCTTCCGTCTCCGCGAGCAGGGGTTCGATACAGAGCTGGTCACCGGACGTCCGTCCGCGCCACAGTTCCATTCGTGGACGCACTATGCCTGGCAGGCGCAGGAGATGTGGCCCGATCTCTTCGTCCAGATCCATCCCGAGAAGGCACGGTCGCTCGGCATCGAGGACGGAGAGCGCGTCAGGGTCGAGACGTCGCACGGTGTCGCAGAGGCGCGGGCGTGGGTCTATGCCGGCATCCGGAAAAACGCGGTCTTCATGCCGATCGGATGGGGGGAGAACCAGCCGTTCCATCCGTGGAAGTCGGTCAATTTCCTCACCGACAGCGATCAGCGTGACCCGCTTTCCGGGCAGACCAATCTCAAGGCCCTGCTGTGCCGGGTGCGGCGCATTTGAGGCGCGGCGCTCGCGGCATGGCCTGCAAATGCGCGACACGGCCACAGGGCGCATCCTGCCAGACTTTCGACAGGGCGCCCTTGATGCCTATGATGGGGCAAAATCGTAATGGCCGACAGCGCAGGAAGGGCTCGCATGGACCTCAAGCTCATCGACATCAAGGTGGCGGACGGCATCGCCGTCGTCACGATGAACAATCCGCCCGTCAATGCGCAGAACGCCGAGTTCAACATCGAAATGGCGTATGCATTCGACATGATCTCGGATCGCCGCGACGTCCGGGTGGCCGTGCTGACCGGGGCTGGAAAAGTGTTCTCGGCGGGGGCCGATCTCAAGTCGCGCCCGGACAAGTCGAAGGCGGGTGAGAGGTGGCAGCACAACAGGCGAGCGCGTGAGAGCTATCATGCGGTACGCGAGTGCCTGAAGCCGGTCATTGCAGCGATCAACGGCGTGGCGCTCGGTGCCGGCCTCGCGGTTGCTGCTTCCGCGGACATCCTGATCGCAGCCGAGGAAGCGCAACTGGGGCTGCCAGAGATCGATGTCGGACTGCTTGGCGGCGGTAAGCACACGCAGCGGCTGTTTCCCCATTCCACGCTCAGGCGGATGATGCTGACGGGCTATCGTGTGCCGGGGCCCGAACTCTATCGGCTCGGCGTGGTCGAGGCATGCGTGCCGAAAGCCGAGCTGATGCCGTTCGCGATGAAGATCGCGGGCGAGATCGCCTCGAAGAGTCCGGCGGCGATCCGTCTCGCGAAGAGAACGCTCAATACCATCGAGGACATGAGTCTGAGGGACGGCTATCGATACGAGCAGTATATGACGACGGAGCTCGGCGACCATCCGGATTCGGTCGAGGCGCGCACGGCGTTTCTCGAGAAGCGCAAGCCTCGCTACCAGGATTAGCCGATCGGACGAAGCGAGCACGAATGCGCATCCCGTCGGGCGGAGACCGTGACCGTGGAGGATGAAAAGGAACGATGACGCAGTCTCTCGTTCGACGTTGCGTCAGCGTGGTGGTCGCCTTGGTGCTCGGCGTTCTCGACCTGGTTTCAGCGGCCGCGGCGGTGCGTTTCAAGCGATCCGGGGAAGCGACGCTCGGTGGTGCGGACGCGCTGGCGGGCGTGCAATCGGCTTGCGAGGCCGGCCGCAATCATGTCTGGGTCGAGGTGGTGGGCCGCGGCGATTGCGTGGCGTTCTATCCGACGCCGGGTCTCAACCGCGGGAAAGCCGCGGTGTTCTATTTCGAGGGGGACATCCCTCCAAGCTACCGGCACAACAGGAAGCGACTGCAGGGTCATCTGGCCTCGCTGCAGGGCCGGCTCGACCGGCTCGCCGCGACCTATCAAGTGCCCTACGTCATGGTGGCACGTCCCGGCACCTTCGGGTCGACGGGCAACCATTCCGCGCGGCGGAAGGACCGTGAGTTCCTGGTCATGCGGGCGGCTGTCGACGCGATCCGGCAGAAGTTCGAGCTGAAAAGGATTGCACTCGCAGGACAATCCGGCGGGGCGACGATAGCCGGCGCGCTGCTGGTGCTCGGCATGTCTGACGTTGCGTGCGCCGTGCCGGCGTCCGGAGGCTACGATCTGAAAGCCATGCTCGACTGGCATGCCGATCGGCAGGGGATCGTCGTGGGTGTGCATCGGGAGCATCCGGCGACGCTGGCGGGAGACTTCAACGTCATGGATCGGGTGCAAGCCGTCCGACAGGAGCCTGGGCGCCGCATCTTCGTTGTCGGCGATCCGGGCGACCAGGTGACGCCATTCGTCCAGCAGCAACGGTTCGCCGAACGCCTGAGGGCAGACGGGCACCATGCACAGCTGGTGCGCGCGCAGGGCAGTGGTCCGCAACGCCACGGGCTTGCGGGGACGGCACTGAAGATGGCCGGGCTTTGCGTCACGGGCGCCGACGATGCCGAGGTCCGCCGGGCCGCCAAGAGCCGATAAGCGCGTGCAGCCCGGACTCATCGGAGCCCGAGCTGCGCATTCTATTGCAGATCACCCTGGGCGGTCATTCGCCGATGAAGCCCTGCGGGGACGCGTCCGTGCCCGTCGCGGCACGGGGGGCAGAGCCCTGGATCTCGTCGAAGGGCGAGCGGGGCGCGGAATCGCGGATGCCGTCGAAGGGCGAACGCGGAGCGCTCTCCTGGATGCCGTCGAAGACGGAGCGGGGGGCGGTGTCCTTCAGGTCGCCGAAGTAGCCACCTGTGGCGCGTGCCTGGGCTGCACCGGTCAAGAGCGACAATGCGACGAGCGTGGCGGCGATGATCTTCATGGCATGCTCCTTGATCTTTCTCGTTCTTGCGCTGACCGCGTTGTTCCGGTCTCGCGTCGGGCCTCGTTGGACCCATGGCCCCAATATGCCCGTGCCGTCCGGAGATTGAAGGGGGCCTCGCGGTTGCGTGAAGAGTGTTGAAGACGCTCACTATTGTTGCAAGGCAGGGGCGCGTCCGGTGCGCGGCTCGATGGCTAGTCGGCAGCCGGGGTCTCTGCCGTATCGGCGTGCACCAGGAAGCGCCAGGGGCCGGCCGTGCGGGCATTGAACGGCCAGCATGTGGCTAGGACCAAATGCCTTCCAGGGGCGGCTGGGTCGAGTCCGGAGCCATCCCATCGTACGATCGAGGTGCCGACGACGCGGAAACGATGGGTCGTGCCATCGGCGCGCGTCACCGCTATCAGATCGCCGGTCGCGATGTCGCGCAGGAAGGCGAAATGCGTGTCGCGGTGGGCGGCGTACACGGCGGTCCCCGCCTCTCCGGCCTCGGGGGTCGAGGGTACGTGACCGGGGCCGAATGCGAGAGCCTGTCCGCTGGCGCCGGCGAGCGCGATGGCCGAGGCGCCGAGTCGGGGGACGGTGATCCGCGCCACGGGCCACGTGTCGGCCCAGCTCCAGGGCTTTTCCTGTTTCCCCGTCGAGATGCTTCGGGTGAAGGCCTTTTCGAGCAGGATCTGAGCGAGCAGGGCTTTGGCGTGGATGTACGTTCCCTGCCCGCAAAGCGTGAGACCGACCGCCGCGAGCAGAAGGGCCACGATCAGGCGTGGCGAGCGTCCGATCCTCGCGAGATGTTGCATGGCACTGCCCTCGTTGCCCAACGACGCGGGAAGCCGGGCTCCCCGCGCCATCCTTCGATCAGCGCCGCGCAGTCCGGCGGCTTGATACGACCAGCGTGATGCTGAGCAGCAGCAGCGCCAGGCCCGCCAGCATGCGCAGCTCGGCATCGGTCGCGGTCGCGGGGAGCGGAACTCCCTGGCTGGCACCTTGTGCGATGAGGCGCGGCGCGGGGTGAGCCGGTGTCGCGGCGGCGAGCCTCGTGGCGGTCGGCTGCAAAAGGCCATCGACGCGTGCATCCTGCTGCCTGCCGGGAGCGCGGTCCGCACGGATGTCGCGGGGCTGGCGGTTGCGCGGGCCAAACACCTTGTCGAAGTCCCAGCCAGCGGGAAGGTTCAGGGGAATGTCGGCCCGTGCGAGCGGCTGGCCCGGTGCCCGGCTCACCTCCTGGTCGACGGCGACCAGGCTGGTCAGTCGGCTCACCAGATGATGCTCGAGAGCGAGCGCGAGGATCGTCTTGTCGGCCTCGGCCGGCGTGATGTTGCGAAGCGTCTTGGCAACCTCGGCATCGGCGATCTTGCGGCGCGCCCAGACCTTGGAGAGCCCTTTTCCTTCGGCAGCGCGATCAAGCGGTAGGGTGACGACCCAAGGCCGGTCGCCGATGGTGCCCTTGATCTCGAGCGTGCCGCCCGGACGAGAAAGCTTCGCAGCCAAGACGAGCGGCTCACCCTTGTGGAGGTCCGGGAGGAGGCCGGGCGTGGCGTCGGCCTGGTTGTCGCCGAAGCTCGCCGAGAGGCCGGTGACGACCGGCGCCTCAAGCTTCTCGAAGAGGGCGCGCATGCGCTCCTCGACTTCGGAAACCGCGCCGATGTGCGTGAAGGTGCCGCGGCCGAGCTCGGCGGCGCGGGTCATCAGGTAGCTGTTCGGTGCCGAGCCGATGCCGACGGTGAAGATGCGTGAACGGCCGCGTCGTGCTGCGATCGTATCGAGAAGTTGATGCTCGTTGCCAATCGCGCCATCGGTGAGGAAGACGACCTGGCGGAGATGGTCCGCGTCGCCGGGATTGCTGTCGGCAAGGGCGGCATCGAGTGCGGGCAACATCTCTGTGCCGCCCGTCGCCTGCAGCGATCCGACGAAGGCGAGAGCCTGCGCGACGCTCGCCTGGTTCGCGGTCACCGGGTTCGGGAAGAGCGCCGTCAGGGTATGGTTGAAGCGGATGACGTTGAAGCGATCGCCCGCCTTCAGGCGCTGAAGGGCGAACGCGAGGCTCGCCTTGGCCTGACCGATCGAGGTGCCCCCCATCGAGCCCGAATTGTCGATCACCAGTATCATCTCGCGCGGCCGATGCTCGGTGCCGGCAGATGGTGCGGATGGCGGCGTCACGAACGCGAGGACGTACTCGGAGCCAGCGACGGTTTCGCGGAACAGACCGACTGCTGGTGTCTTGGAGGATGCCGCGCGCCAGTTCAGCTCGAAGTCACGATCGGCCGGGATGGCGCCGGCGTCGAGTGTGACGACACGGGACGCCTCGTCGGTCTCGACCATCTTGATAGCGTGATAGCGGCTCTTGACCTCGCCGAGCGGGAAGCCCGCGGCAAGCCGCACCTTGATGGTGACGGGGTTGGTCGGAGCAGATTCACGCGGATCGAGATAGGGCGGCTCTATGCGGGCGCGGTCCGGCACGGGATCGTTCACCGCGCGGCCCCAGCCGTCGCCGCCGAGGTCGACGGTCTGGACGAGCGGTTTCGGATTGTAGCGAGGAGCGACAACCAGCGGGAGGCGGAGGGCGTACTCGGCGCCGGTACGCCGGACCGGCTCCTGGTACTCGAGCTGGACGACGACGGTCTCACCCGGTCCGACATTGGCGACGGAATTGGTGAAGATGTTGGGGCGCTCCTGCTCGACCAGTGCGGCTTTCTTGCCTTCAGCCTTGGCCTTCTCGTAGGTCGCCTTCGCCTCGGCGCGTTCCTTGATCGAGCCGACGACAATGCGTTCGCCGATGACCATCTTGAGGCTGTCGACGGCGGCGCCTTCGGGCAGCGGGAACACGTAAACAGCCTCGACATGGGTCGAAGCGGGATTATGGAACATCTGCGTGACGCGCGTGCGCGCGGTCGGGCCGCTCACGGTGACGTCGTAATCGGTGCCGACACGCGGCGCCTCGACCAGTGCGCCGTCGGCACGGCGAACAAGCAGACCGCCGGACTTCATCTCGCCCGGGCGCGTCGGTTTGAGCTCGGAGAGCGACGGCTCCTGCACGGGGGGCGGGCTGGTTGCGGCAGGGGGCGGCTGAGCCGGGGGCGCTTCGGCGCGGGCGGTCGTGGGCCCCGAGAGTGCAATCGCTGCGGCGATGGCCAGAGCGAGGAGCGACGCTCCGGCGCTTGCGGCAACGCTGCGAGAGGGGCCCGCCCAGGGGCGCTCGGCACGTTGGCAGCGCGCTGGCCATACAATCGTTCTTGTCATGATGGTCGTTCTCCACATCGATCGCGGTTGCGCCCGCTCCGCCCGCGGTTCATGTTTTGCGCCGACCGATCAATGGGATCGATGGGAAGGTTCAGCGAAATGGGGCACGGATCTGCCGTAAGCCGCCCTCGCCCTGCCCTTTCTGTGCCGCTATGTGAGGTTTTGTACGGGGGCTGACGTAGTGGAGCAGGGGCGGGACGCGCCATGGCACCGTTGAACGAGAGGAAGCTTTCAAAGGAGGCCTGCCAGGTCGCCGCTGCACTCGTCGTCGAAGAGATTGCCCGGCGACGTATGTCGCGGCGGCATCTCGCCGACGTGGCGCGCATCAGCCTGTCGACGCTCGAGAAGGCGTTGTCGGGGCGGCGGCCACTGACGATCGCGACGATCGTCCGTCTCGAGGAAGCGCTCGGCATGCCGCTGAGAAGCGGAAACGGGCAGGCGGCCCAGTCTTCAACGGTGTTGGCGACGCCTGCCGCTGGCGGTGTCGCTCCGGACGAGCTCGGCAGCTACGCGCGGCCGGCCGTGCAGTGGATCGAGGGGGTTTATCTCACCATCCGGCCATCGTTCGGAAATCCCGCCGCCGTCTACGCCTACTGCACGGAAATCCGTTGGGACGACGACCAGTCCATTCTGACGTTCCGCGAGCGCGAGAGGACGGACCAGGCGTTCACGCAGTTCGGACAGGTCGCTGTGCCGAACCAATCCGGGCACGTCTATCTGGTCACGAACCGGCATGGCCAGCACAGGCTGATCACTGTGTCCCGGCCGACCATCTCGGGCGAGATGCACGGCATTCTGGCGACGTTGAGGGTGGGGCGGGGATCACAACTCACGCCGGTAGCTTCGCCGATCGCGTTCGTGCCAATTCCGGACGGCAAGCCGCTTCCGGCCTTCGGGCAGATTGCGCCCGGGCACAACGCCTTCGAAGGCTACAGGGCGCTGCTCCGGCGGACGACTGCAGAAGATTTTGCGGTCCTGCTCGGTGCTTGATCAGGACCGCGCGCGGCGCGACCGCGGCGGCGGACGCCAAGAGAGGAGGACGGACGTGGAAGAGCGAGTGACCTTCTCCGCCGGAGACGCAGTGCTCGAGGGCCTGCTCTCACTGCAGGCTCCGGTTGCGAAAACCGCGGTTGTTGTGTGCCATCCGCATCCGCTCTACGGCGGTGAGATGCACAACAACGTCGTCGAGGGGCTGGTCGTGGCGTTGCGCAAGGCGGGCCACGCGACGCTCAGGTTCAACTTTCGCGGTGTTGGCGGCAGCTCCGGCGAGCACGGCCAGGGCGTTGCCGAGATCGAGGACGTGAAGGGCGCCATCAGCTGTCTTCTGGACCGACAACTCTTCGAGACGCTGGTCGTTGCAGGCTACTCTTTCGGCTCGATGGTCGGTTTGAAGGCCGGTGCCGAGGATGCCCGGGTGCACAAGCTGATTGGCGTCGCCTTGCCGTGCGCGAGCCGGGACGTCTCGTTCCTCAACGACGTGTCGAAGCCGACGCTGCTGATCAGCGGGGATCGTGACGACATCTCGCCGGTCGCGGACCTTCAGGCGCTGCACGCCAAGCTGCGGGGCCCCAAGGACCTGGTGATCCTAAGGGGTGCGGACCACTTCTTTCGGTCGCGCGAGATCGAGGTCGCGGATGCGGCACTCAAGTTCCTCGACGCCTGATCGGCGCTCAGCCACCCTTCTCCGATTTCAAGCGCTCGCGCAGGTCGGTCTTGAGGATCTTGCCGTAGTTGTTTTTCGGCAGGACCTCGACGATGCGGTAGCCCTTGGGGCGCTTGTAGCGCGCGATGTTCTCGAGGCAGAGGCGATCGAGAGCCGCGGCGTCCACGTCCGCGCCGGAACGAGGCACGACGAAAGCGATCACTTCCTCGCCCCAGTCGGCATGGGGGCGTGATACGACGGCGCACTCGAGCACGCCGTCGTGGGTGAGAAGCACCTCCTCGATCTCGCGCGGATAGATGTTGGAGCCGCCGGAGATGATCATGTCCTTAGAGCGGTCCTTCAGAGTGAGGAAGCCGTCGGCATCGAGGCTGCCCATATCGCCGGTCCAGAGCCAGCCGTCGCGCAGCGACTTGGCATTGGCTTCGGGGTTCTTCAGGTAGCCGGACATGACGCAGTCGCTCTTCGTGATCACCTCGCCGATCTCGCCCATCGGCAGGTCGCGACCGGCCTCGTCCACGACGCGAACGGCGCAGCCCGTGCGTGGAATTCCGGTCGAGGCCAAGCGGGCTTCGAAGCCGGGCTTGCCGTCGTCGACGTGCATCGCTTTGGACAGTCCGGTGATGGTCATCGGGCTCTCGCCTTGACCGTAAAGGTGGAAGAGCTTGGGGCCGAAGATCTCAAGCGCGCGCTTCAAGTCCGAGAAATACATCGGCGCGCCGCCGTAGGTGATGGTCTTGAGGTTCGTCATGTCGGCCGATGTGGCGAGTGGATGGTTTATCAGTCGTGAAACCATCGTCGGTGCGGCGAAGAACGAGACGCTTCGATGGCGCGCGAGCGCGGCGAAGATCTGCTCGGGATCGAAAGAGCCTGGAACGACCACGTTGTGCCCACCCTTGAGCAGGCAGGCGAGCCCGTAGAGGCCGGAACCGTGCGTCATTGGCGCGGCGTGCAGCATGGTGTCGTCGGGGCCGAGGTGATCGATGTCGGCGTAGTAGGCGTGGACCATGAAGAGCAGATTGCGGTGCGTGAGCACAGCGCCCTTCGGGCGGCCGGTCGTGCCGCTCGTGTAGAAGAGCCAGGCCTCGTCGGTGGGCTCGGCGGGGCCGTCGCTCATTGGTGAGCCCTGCAGAAGGGCGTCGTAATCGGCCGTGCCCGTCGCGATCACGGGCGGCATGCCGGTGCCCGGCGGCAGCTCACCCAGCTTCTCGGCGAGATCGGGGGTGACGACGCAAAGCTTCGCCGACGCGTTCTCGAGGATCCACTGCAGCTCCTTCGGATGGAGCTTGTTATTGATCGGCACAGCGGCGAGACCGGCCCGCCATATGCCGAACAGTACCGGGAACAGCTCCGCGCAGTTCTCCATCCAGATGCCGACGCGGTCGCCTTGCGTGAGGCCGTGACGCTTGCGGAGCGCGCCCGCGATGGCCGCGACTTGAGTCTCGAGATCAGCGTAGGTGAGCGATACGCCCGGCGCGGAGATGGCCGGCCGCGTCGGCTGTGCGAGTGCCACGGATCGCAGGACGCGGGATAAATTCATGCTCTAGCTCTTTCCTACGAGAAGCCACGTGGACGGCTTCGGCCGCCGTCGATAATGTTCGCCGCGCGTGCCGTCGCGGTCAACGCGGCGATGGCGCGACAGGCCGCCCGAAGCGGCCCGTTCGAGAGGCGTTTCGGGGGAGATCGCATCATGATCGGCTGGCCAGCGTCCGGGTCGTTCGCGCAATGAGCACGGGTACTGCGGCTCTGCTGGTGGGTCTTACCTTCGACTGGCGTCTGGCGCTCGTCGTCGCTGCCACCCTCCTCGGCGGCTTCCTGCGCGGCTTCGTCGGCTTCGGCGCGGCGCTCGTCAGCGTGCCCGTGATCAGTCTCGTCGTCGGTCCCCGGGTGGCCGTGGCGGTCGTGACGATCATGGGGCTTCCTTCGATCGTGCAGCTCTTGCCGGATGCGCTTCGCAACAGCGAACGCAGCATCGTGCTCCCGATGGCGCTGGCGATCTTCGTGGCCACTCCAATCGGTACGTGGATCCTCGTGTCGGTCGATCCGGCCATCATGAAGATGGTCATCTCGGCGGCTGTCGTGGTGCTGGTCGGCTTCCTTTCGCTCGGCTGGAAGCTCGGCCAGAAAGTCGGGAACGGCGTGCTGCTGCTGGCTGGCGCGGCCGGCGGGGTCGTCCAGGGTGTCGCGGGCATTGGCGGGCCGCCCGTCGTGGCCGTCGCACTGGCCAGGGCCGGGCCGCCCGAGCGTCAGCGCGGCAACGTACTCGCGGTGATGACCGCGATCGTCCTTTCTTCCCTGCCACCGCTCTATGCCTACGGCCTCTTCACACGGCAGGCGATCCTCATCGGACTTCTGTTGATTCCGATCTATTTCGTCGGCACCCTGTTCGGGCGCCGATACTTTTCTGCCGGCGGCAGCCAGCATTACCGCCGCGCCGCGCTCGGCATGCTGGCGGCGATCGGCCTGACGACGTTGATCGTGGCGGTGTGGAGCTACGCGAGGGGGTAAGGCCGATGAACTCGGAGGGCGCTTGATCCTGGCCTCTCCCCGTTCAAGCGCGATCAACGGGGAGAGGGGACTTGCGCTAAGCGCTGATCTTGTCGGCGATGCCGTACTTCTCGCCGAGCGCCTTGAACTGGGCCCAGGTCTTGTCGTCGACCTCGATGCCGTTCTTGAGGCGATCCTGCTCCTTCAGGTATTCGACCTCTCCCGGATAATAGATCTCCTTGACGCCTGTCTGCTTCTTGGTCGCCTTCAGGTACTCGGCGAACTCGGTGACGTCCTTCTTGAATGTCGCGAGATCGCGGAAGGCCTCGACCTTGAAGCAGGCGATGAAGCAGCCGTCATTGTGGCGGCCTGTGGGATCAACGCCGAAGCCGAGGCCGGGGAGGACGGCCGAGAGGACCTCGATCATCGCAGAGAGGCCGTAGCCCTTGTGGCCTTCCTCGCCGCCGAGGGGCAGAAGCACGCCGCCCTTCTTGAACTCGTTCGGGTCGGTCGTGGGATTGCCGTCCTTGTCGACGATCCAGCCGGTCGGGATCGATGCGCCCTTGGCGATGGCAAGGTTGATCTTGCCGGCCGCCACGGCCGAAGTCGCCATGTCGAGGCAGAAGGTGCCGGGCAGGTTCGACGGAATGGCGATCGAGAGCGGGTTGGTGCCGACTCGGGGCTCGGCGCCACCGAACGGGGCGACGGCTTTGGGGCTGCGGCCGCTGTCGGCCGTCATGATGGCGATCATGCCTTCCGCGGCCGCCATGATCGGATAGGCGCCGACGCGGCCGACGTGGCTCTGGCGCAGGATGGTGCAGGCGGCGACGTTGGACTTCTTCGCCTTTTCGATGGTCATTTTCATCGCCCGCTCGGCGACGACGAAGCCGAAGCCCCAGTTGCCGTCGACGACCGTGGTGGTCGGGCTCTCCTGGACGATGTTGAAGGGGGCGCCCGGGACGATGTGGCCCTTGTCGACCCGGTCGATGTAGGTCGGAATGGCGATGACGCCGTGGCTGTCATGGCCGGTCAGGTTGGCGAGGACGACGCCTCTCGCAACGCACTCAGCTTCCTCCCGGGAGGCCTTGGCGCCGACCAGAAGCTCGGTCACGATGGATGTCAGCTTGTCGGCCTTCACGACAACAGGCATGGTGCTTCTCCGCTTGGCTGCTCGTGCCCGAAAGCCGAGCTTGACGTCAGTGAACGACTGGCGTGAGCATCCGGCATCGGCGGCCCGGGCGGCAAGGGGTTTTTGCGTCCGGCGGCCCAGTCCAACCCGTGCAAGTCCATCGCCCAGGGAGTCCTCCCATGCAGCAACGTGTCGTGAACTCGAACGAGGCTAATCTCGTCTCGACGGCCAAGACGGTTCTTCCTGCCGGCACGTTCGGCAATACGGCGCTCGACATCGTCATCGCGCGCGGCAAGGCCGGGCACGTATGGGACGCCTCGGGCAACGAGTACATCGACTACCTGATCGGCTCCGGACCCATGCTAGTCGGGCATGCGCATCCGGAGGTGACAGCGGCGGTCGTCGAACAGGTGGTCAACGGCACGACGTTCTTCGTCAACAATCCGCCGGGCATCGAGCTTGCCTCGGAGATCGTGCAGGCAATGGCCTGCGCCGAGCAGGTGCGGTTCGTGTGTACGGGGTCGGAGGCCGACCTCTACGCCATGCGGGTGGCGCGTGCCTATCGCGGCCGCGACAAGATCCTCAAGTTCGAGGGCGGCTACCACGGCATGAGCGACTATGGGCTGATGAGCCTGGCGCCGAAGCGGCTCGCCAACTTCCCCGAGGCGGTGCCGGATTCGGCGGGGATTCCCAAGTCCGTGCGCGACGAGGTGATCGTCGCGCCGTTCAACGACTTGGAAGCGGTGCGGAGCCTGGTCGCGCAGCACAAGGATGAGATCGCGGCTATCATCGTCGAGCCGTTCCAGCGGCTGATCGGTCCGAAGCCAGGGTTCCTGGAGGGGCTTCGACAGATCACCGAGGAGACGGGCATCGTGCTCATCTTCGACGAGGTGGTGACGGGTTTCCGCTGGGCCTACGGAGGCGCGCAGGCCTACTACGGCGTCACGCCCGACCTGTGCACGCTCGGCAAGATCATCGGCGGCGGTTTCCCGCTGGCGGCGATTGCGGGACGTGCCGACATCATGAAGCACTTCGACAAGGCGGCGGTGCCCGAGGACCGGGCGCTCGTCCAGATCGGAACGCTGTCCGGGAATCCGGTGGCGTCGGTGGCGGGACTGAAGACGATGGAGATCCTGCGGCGACCGGGGGCCTACGAGCAGCTCTGGTCCACCGGGAACAAGCTCAAGGATGCGCTCGGCCGAATTCTGAGCGAGGCGCGGCTGCCCGCGCAGGTGATCGGCGAAGCACCAATGTTCGACGCCGTCTTCACCGATGGGCCGATCCAGGACTATCGCGGCTACTTCAAAGGCGACGCCGACAAGGCGCGACGGTTCAACCAAGTGATGCTCGCCGAGGGGATCCTTAAGAGCGAGGGCAAGACCTATATCTCGCTCGCCCATACCGAGGCCGATGTGGCTAAGACGATCTCGGCCTACGAGAAAGCGGCCAAGGCGCTGAGGGACGGTACGGTCTGATCCGGTCGACGGCACTCAGCAAAAAGGACGAAGCCCGCAGCACATGGTGACGCGGGCTTCTTCATTTCGGGCTCGTCGTGGGCTGCCGGGTCGTCCAGCCGACTGACGCTTCAGTTTGGTCCGCCGTTGCGGCTCAGGAGCGGTGTGATACGGCGGAGCGCAACGCGACGGTTAGCGCGCTCAGGACCTTGCGTGTCGATCTTGAGGTACTGCTCGCCGTAGCCTTGCGTGACCAGGTTCTCGATCGGAATGTCGAAGTGCTCGACCAGGATCTGGGCGACGCTTTCGGCGCGACGGTCGGAGAGACTGAGGTTGTCCTCGGTGGAGCCGACCGCGTCAGTGTGGCCTTCGATCAGGAAGACCTCGGTCGGATCGTGCTCGATGGCCCGGCGTATCGCACGCGCGATACGGGCAAGCTTGTCGTATTGATCGGGCGTGACATCGAACGATCCGGTTTCGAAGTTTATGTTGTCGAGATCGATGCGTCGCATGCGCGCGAGCAATGACGGGCTGTAGCGAATCTCGTCGAGCGAGTAGGTCCGCTCCAGGCGCTCGACGGGTGGTGCCGTGAGCGTCTCGTAGATGTCCTCGTCCGAGGCGTTGACGTAATCCACGATGTACTTGTCACGTGGCAGGGCGTGGACTGGTGGCGACAATGCGATGATCGCGGCTGCGGCAAGCGCCCCAACGCCGGCGCCCACGGCGAGGCGACGATAGAAGCGGCGGTTGTCGACGAAGGTCACGATGCGGCCCGAGCCGTCACGCCGGTAACGGCGTAGGAGACGGCCATTGCTGTCGACTTCCGAATAGACCCTCACCCCGCCAGGGCGCGTGTAGACCGTCTCGGTAATGCCGCCATTGCGCCGTGTGGTTTTGGCGTTTGGTACGAACCTGTTGATGCTGACAGCTTCGTTGCGCGTGATGATCGCGCGGTTGTTCTGGCGGACGATGGTGCGGTTGCCGGGCTCCTGGATGATGCGGGCGCCCGATTTGGAGACGGACTCGACGCGTTGCCTCTTCACGTCCTCGATGCGCCTCGGGACCGGGGCGGAACCAACGGAGGGACGTGGCGCACCTGGGCGGGCAAAGCCGGGGGCCGGGGCAAGTCGTGTGCTGGGGACAGCTCCTGGCGGAGCTCCGGCCGCTGGTGCTGGGGTCGCGACACCAGAGCCCGTGCGAGATGCCCTGCCCCTCTTCGTGTCGGGCTGGGGTTGAGGAGCGGCTGCTCGCGGCGGGGCCGAAGGAGCCACGCGGCTTGCTGCAGCGGGGGGTGCAGTCGGTGTCGGCGGTACAAGCGGTCTGGCGGTCGCGGGGCGTCCTGGTGGTGGCGCGGGCGGTCTTGCGTTGGCCGCCGGGGTTGGCGGGACGGGAGCGGTCCGATGAGTCGGGGCGGCGACCGGGGGGCGGCCCGGTGGTGGCGTGGCTGGACGCGCCCGGGCGGCCGGGGGCGCCGGGGCGCGGTGAGGTGTGGGATTCGCAGTTGCCGGACGAGGCGGTGCGCCCGGTGGAGGTGCGCGACGTGCGGCGCCGGCGGGAGGTTGCGGCGTACCCTTGTGCGGTGTGCCAGGACGATGCTGGGGCTGACCCGGCGGATGCGCGCGCTGCTTCCGCTTGGCCTCCTCTTCCTTCGTGAGGGGAGCCTGGGCGAGCGCGGGAGCAGTGACGGCTCCGAAAACGAGGCTGGCGGCCACTACGGCGGCCGGCGAAGCAATGCGCCGAGAGGCGCGCGGGGCGACGGGCACGGACGGGCTCCTTGACGAAGGTCGCAGGCTGTTCGACAGAGATCCCGCCCAGGACAGCCAGCAAAATGGCGAATCTAGGGCCTTAACGCCGAAATGCCGCTGTTCCGTCGTTGGCAATGGAGGGCGCTCCCGGGTGCCGGCGCGTTCATGGCTTGCGTACCAGCGGTCCAAGCTCGAAGCCGTGCTCCGCTAGAAGCGCCGGCCAGAGGTCACTCCTGAAATAAGCGAGCTCCGCCTCGCGAGCGGTGGTCATCGGATCGCGCTCGGCCAGCGCGGTATCGGCATAGCCGGGATGGCACATGACGAGGCCGTTCGCCGGCAGCCCCCGGACGAAGCGGCGAAAAAGCTCGGCCGTGGGGCGTTTCTCGGCGCCGAAATCGTAGGCGCCGGAGAAGCCCTTGTTGGTCGGCACGCCGGCTCTCATCGCCCGTCTCGCCGTAGCAGGGCCAAGCGAGCCGATAATGATGGCCTTGGCAACGCCAACGCCGCGACGAACGATGGACGAATGGGCCTCGGCGCACGAGCGAACCCATGTGTGGCCGCCGCCGATCCGGGATGCCACGCGCACCACGATGTCGCGAACGCCGGGCAACTGATGCATATGGTGGTGGCCATCGATGTGGGCTGGCGGTGCTCCGAAATGGGCGACGAAGGCTTCCACCTGCCTCTCGATCTCGGCTTCGATCTCGGTCAGCGGGAGACGGCGTTTCAACCCCGCCTTGAAGACCGCTGGTAGCGGAGGAAAGCGGCCATCCGGCGCGAAATTCGGCATGGGGCCGAGCGGTCGCTGATCGGTCAGCGTGACATGCAACCCGATGTCGGCGTCGCCTGCCACCTCCTTCAGCATCGGGGCCTCGGTCGGCCAGAATTCCGAGCCGGTCATGACGCTGGTCGCGGAGATGCGGCGGGCCGAAATCAGCTCGCGAATGCCTCGACTGACGCCCGGCGTGAAGCCGTAGTCGTCGGCGCAGACGACGATGCGTCTTGCACCGTTTGCGTGCTCCGGCTGCATTCTCTCGCTGGCCGCCACTTCCAAGCCTCCGGTCAGGGTGCGGCACTCATACGCGAAATCCGGGGGCGTGCGAAAGCTGGGACACATCAACCCCGTCGTGCCGCAGCTCGGGCCGGTCGTGCGCCCCGATTGACGGCGGCTGGCGCAACGTGGCGCCGGCAGCGTAAGCTCGCGACATCACCTCTCAACAGCTGAAAACCCACAGACAGAACTCAAGGGAAGGAGAACGTCCGATGCAGTTCACCATGCAAGGCCGCAAGGCCCTGATCACCGGCGGCAGCCTCGGCCTGGGCCTCGCCATCGGCGAGACGTTCGCGCGAGCCGGTGCCAGCGTCGCAGTGGTCGCGCGCCGTCCGGACGTGCTCGAAGCAGCGCGCGCGAAGATTGCGGCTGCCGGCGCACCGAAGGCGGTCGCGATCTCGGCGGACGTCGGCACGGCCGCAGACTGCGAGCGGGCCTACAAGGAGGCCGTGGCAGGGATGGGGGGCGTCGATGTGCTCGTCAACAACGCCGGCACCTCGCAGCGGGGGGCGTTCGAAAGTGTGACCGACGAGGTCTGGCAACACGATCTCGACCTGAAGTTGTTCGCTGCCATCAGGCTGTGCCGGCTGGCGCTGCCGTCGATGAAGGCGAACCGCTTCGGGCGGATCATCAACGTGCTCAACACGGGCGCCAAGGCACCTCCAGCGGAAGGCGCGCCAACGGCGGTGACGCGAGCGGCGGGCATGGCGCTCACGAAAGTGCTCGCGGGAGAAGGCGCCAAGCACAACGTGCTGGTCAACGGGCTGCTGGTCGGGCGAATCGAAAGCGACCAATGGGTCCGCCGGCACGCCTCCGACGGCACGAACACGTCGCTCGAGGACTATTACGCAAAGATGGGCAAGTCGCTGCCCATGGGCCGTCTCGGTACGGCTCAGGAATTCGCCAATGCCGCTCTGTTCCTCGCCTCCGATGCAGGCTCATACATCACGGGGACGGCGATCAACGTCGACGGCGGCTTGTGCCCGGTCGTCTGATCGAAGCAGGGCCGGCTCTCGCCGGCCCACTTGTCCCCGAGGGCAATTTGCCGGTCCAAAACCCTCCTCTTCTGTGGCATAACCGTCGCGGGAGAGCATCGGCCGGAACGCACCGGCCGAGAAGGTGGGGAATGTCGTGCCGGCCGGTTACAGGGCGGCCGCGAGACGTGGACCGCGAATGAACCGGGTGTTGCTTGCCATCGGAGGTCTCCTGGTCGGGCTGCTCGCGACGCTGTTCGCCGCCCCGGCCATGGTGGACTGGAACCGGTACCGCGGCGTCTTGGAAGAGGAGGCGACGCGCCTTCTCGGCCGAGAGGTGCGGATCGGCGGGAAAGTGAACCTGCGCCTGCTGCCGGTTCCCTACGTTCGCTTCGAGCAGGTTCGGGTCGCTGACACGCAGGCGACGGTCGGCCGTCCCCTGTTCATGGCCGACGACTTCACGGTCTGGCTGTCGGTCGGTGCATTGCTGTCTGGTGCGATCGAGGCCAAGGACATCGAGCTGCGGAAGCCGACCGTCACGCTCGTGCTCGACGGGAAGGGCGGGGGAAACTGGGCCAGTCTGTCGCGCGAGCATTTCCGTGGCAGCTACGTCCCGGCAAAGGTCGCTTTCGATGCGGTGCGCATCACGAACGGCACCCTTGCCATCCTTGGTCCGGACGGGACACCCAGGACGAAATTCGAGGCCATCAACGGCGAGCTTTCTGCGCAGGCCCTCGAAGGGCCTTATCGGCTGGCCGCGAATTTCGCTCTGGGCGAGGCTCAGCGTGAAATTCGGCTTTCGACGGCGCAGGCGTCGGACGACGGCAGCGTCCGCTTCAAAGGTACGGTGCGCGACCCAGGGAGCGGCGTCAGCTACAGCCTCGAGGGGGATGCGCACGATATTCTCACCAACGTGCGGGTCACCGGCCAGGTCACGGCCCGGCTGCCATTGCCGGCCTCGCTGCTCAGCAAATCGAAGGGTGGAGGACTCCTCGGTGGTGGCGCGGGGCAACCTGGCGGTGATTTCGATCTTCGTGCCATGCTCGAGGGCGATACGAAGGGTTTCAAGCTGTCGGATCTGGCCCTGTCGTTCGAGCAGGAAGGACGGCCGCAGCTCGCAACGGGCGAGGCCCGCGTGGCCTGGGCCGATCAGACCGACATCTCGCTGTCGCTCAAGTCTCACTGGCTCGATCTCGACAGAATTGCAGGCGCCGGGACCGGAGGCACCCCGCTCGAGCTGACGCAGGGAGTCGTTGCCGCGGTGTCGCGAATCCTCGCCACGGAAGGCCGCACGGAGGCGGCGCTCACGATCGATCAAGCGACGCTCGGCGGTGAGGTGGTGAGCAATCTTTCGGCGGTTCTCGAACATCGCCAAGGTAAGATGAACGTGAAGAGCCTGAGCGCTGCTCTTCCCGGGGGGGCGCGTCTCGTAGCGTCGGGGACTTTCGACGGTAAGCAACCGGACATCCGCTACAATGGACGCGTCAGCCTGAGAGGGGCGAGCATGGCCCGCTTCGCGGGTTGGGTGGCGCGCGACCGAAAGCTGGTGCTGCCCACGCGAGACGGAGCATTCACGCTGGCGGGGGACCTTTCGCTCGGATCGCGCGAGCTTGGAGGGCGCAATCTGACGCTCGAGGTCGGCCACAACATGCTGACCGGAGATGCCAGCTGGAAGGCCGGTCAACCGCAGCAAATCGGCCTCAATCTCGAGGGCTCGGAACTCGATCTGTCGCCCCTGGTCCCGTCCGGCAGCGAGCCCGCAGGCGCCCTGCGCGACCTCATTGCGGCGCTCGCCGGCGTGAAAGACAGCAAAGGCATTGCGGTCGGGGCGGCCGACGCTGAGATCAAGCTCTCCTTCAATCGGCTGATCGTCGGATCTTCGCTGTTCAGCAACGCGCTGATCGACCTCAGGATCGCTGGCGGCAATCTCTCGATGCCGCAATTGAAGGTCGCCTCGTCAGATGGCTACGAGCTGGAACTGAAAGGCGACATCGTGGATCTGGCGCGCTCGTCGGCGAAAGGTGCGTTGACGGGGCTCGCGATCGCCGAAAACGCCAAAGGCGTTGCGGCCATCGCGCGTATTGCAGGGCTGCCTGCGGAACTCGTTCCAGACACTGACGACTCGGTGGCGATGGCTCCCGTGCGACTTGCAGGCCGGCTGCAGGTTGGAAGAATAGGCCCTGATACCTTCGATCTTGCGCTCGATGGGACACTCGCCGGAAGCCGGCTCGCGGGCACGCTACGCCTGGGCAAGCTGGAGGCGGGATGGCGAGATCGGCCGGTCGACTTCGCTGCCTCGCTCGAGGGAGAGGCGGCGCGGCGGCTGCTGGCTCGGGTTGTGGGAGGCTCGCCGGACTCTGCGTCCGACAAGGGTTCGGGGCTCAAGCTGTCGCTTCGGGGGCTCGGAACGGCCAATGGTGGGATCGCCACGCTCGCCGCCGTGGATGCTCAGGGCATCAGCGGCGAATACCGTGGTCGTGCCTCGCTCGACGACAAGGGCGAACTGGGTCTCGAAGGTGACCTTTCGGTTTCGTTCAAGGCGCTTGCGGACGGTCTTGCACTGGCAGGCCTGCCGCCTCGGCGCGGGCTCGACGGGCCTGTCGCCGGCAACGTGCACCTCGAGAGGCGCGGGCGGACACTCAAGGTCGCCACCTCCCGGCTCAGTATCGGAGGTACCGAGGCGAGTGGGCAGATCGCGATCGAAACCACGCCCGAGACCAGTCATGTGACAGGCGAGTTGAGGCTCGCGTCGGGCTCGCTGCAAGGTTTTCTCGCGCTGCTCGGATCTGGCGCAGGGCGGCAGCAGCAAGAAGATGGGAAATCGCCCTGGAGCGAGGCTGCGATCGACCTTTCGGCTGCCGAGCGATTGGCCGGAAGCCGGGTCAAGCTCGAAGTGGCGCGGCTCGCGTTGGGGCCCGGCCTCGAGGTCGGCGAGGCCCGGATCGACCTCATCGCGCGTCCCACCGGTCTCGATGTAAGGCTCGGCGATGCCAAGGCTCTCGGGGGGCAGGCAAGTGGCGTCATGGTGCTCGAGAAGGCACCCGCAGGCGTCAGCATGACCGCCGAGGGGGGCATCACAGGCGTCAAGCTCGAGAGGCTATCGCAGCACCCCAATGGAACTCCGACGGCGCTCGGAGGGCTGACGGCCACGCTCAAGGTCAAAAGCGCGGCTCTTTCGTCCAGGGGGCTCGTCGTGGCGATGACCGGTGGCGGAGAACTCAGGTTGTCGCAAGCCAGGCTCAATCGCTTGACGCCCACGGCCGTAGCGACGGCAGCGGACGCGGTGCTCGCGCTCAAGGGCGAGATCCCGGCAGGGGCGCTCAGGGCGCAGCTCGAGCTCGCATTACAGTCGCAGGGCGTTGCGATCGGTTCGCCTCGGCTCTCGATGACGGTCGCCGACGGCGCGCTTAGGACACAGCCTCTGGTCGTCAATGCCCCGCAAGGCCGTCTCACAGGGCGCCTGGCAGTGGATCTTGATCATCTTCTCGTCGATGGCGAATGGCGAATGGAGCCGCGCAACTCGCCGCAGCCGCAAGGACTTCCGCCGAAGCCAGAACTGCCGGCCGTGACCCTCAATTATGCCGGGCATCTGTCGGCGCTCGGAACGATCGAGCCAAAGCTGGATCTGGAGGCGCTGGAGCGCGAGGTCGTCGTACGCAAGGTGGAGCGAGAGGTGGCCGAGCTGGAGCGCCTGCGCAAACTCGACGAAAAGCGGGTTCAGGACGAAGCGGCTCGGCAAGCCAACGAGCGACTCGAGGCTGAAAAGCGGCGGTTGGAGGAGCTCAAGAAGGCGCAACAGAAGCTCGATCAATCCCAGACCGAGCCGGCTCCTTCCGGGGCCCCGACTGCCGCCCCACAGGCGCAAGGAACTGCCAGTCCGCAAGCTCCTCTCGGGCAGGCAGACGCTGGTGCCGCGCCCGTTGCACCGGCAGCCGTGGAGCGCGCTCCCCTGCCGCGCCCCTCGCCTCCCCCATCCAGGACCAAGGCGCCGCGCCGTGACCCGTTCAATCCTTTGCGCGAAAACAGCCCGTGATCGGGGAGGGAGGCACTCTCATTCGCGCCGCAGAATGCGGTTGGTGATGACGTTGGCCCAGCCTCGGGCCACGAACGAGCGTTTGACCTCGTCGGGGTCATAAACGTGCTCGACCCAATCGAAGAACTCGATCGGCGACGCGGCGTTGGCGGCCAAATAGCGCTCGAAAAAGTAGTCCAGCACCCCGGTGTCAGATTGCTTGATGTGGCCGAACTTGAGCGACAGCTGACGGCGTGCCTCTTCCACCGACTTCCCTTCCACGACGATCAGGTAGAGCGTGCTCATCAGCCCGGCCCGGTCGGCGCCTGATTTGCAGTGGAAAAGGACCGGTGGCTCAAGCCGGAGGAACAGGTCGCGTGCGCCGAGAACCTCCTCGCGCGACGGAGCTGCGCGCGAGCGAACCTGATAATCGATCAGCTTGATCCCGAGACGAGCACACGTCTTCTGCTCGAGCCAATAGCTACCGCAGACGCGAGGACCGCGCAGGTTCACGATGGTGCGCACACCCATGCGGCCCAGGCGCTCGATTTGATGGGGTGCCGGCTGCGCGGAGCGCCAAGCATGCCTGCCCAAGCGGTGAAGGTTCAGGTAGGCAAGGCGGAACAGGCCGTGGTCGACAAGAAGCATGTCGGCCCAATTCACGGTCGGCCCGAACGAGTCCCGCGCCCACTGCGGCGAATGTCGGGCAATCCCCTGGCGCCAGCCACGGACGACCTTGCGCACCGCGCGCCGCTGATGCTTCGCGATTTTTCCCATCAGGGGGAATCGGGTCCTTCTCCAGCCTGTTCGGCGCGGACAATGCGCAAGGTGGCGCATAAAACGCAAGTGGAGGACGCGGCTTCTCACAGGCGAGTCAACCTACAGGTCGCCGTCGGAGAGCAATGCGCCACGATATGTGGCGGAAAACCCCCGGAAGCGCTTGGCAAACGACTCGTCGGCCGCCTATAGAGGTGACTGGCAACCGAGTGGTCGTTTCAACCTCTCATAGCAATCAAAGACTGTCGCATGGTCGGCCCGAATTCTTACACAGGTGAGACCGACCCGCACATCAGCGCGGCAAGGGCGGTACCAGGTTGCCTGGAAATTCGCGCCTACCGGATATTGACGCGTCTCGCGAAGCCGGCAGCGCCGTACATCCTTCGATTCCGGGAGCGAAAAGGCAAAGAAGACCCGTCGCGGCGCGGCGAGCGGCTAGGGCAGGCATCCATTGTCCGGCCTGACGGGCCCGTGGTTTGGGTTCACGCCGCCAGCGTCGGGGAGACCAGTGCCGTGCTGCCGCTGCTTTCGCGGCTTGCCGAGCAGCGCCCGGAGCTCGTGGTTCTGCTGACGACAGGTACCGTGACGTCGGCGCGGTTCGCTGCGAGCCGGCTGGGTCAGGCCATGCTGCATCAATATGTACCGCTGGACGAGCCGTCGTTCGTCGCGGCGTTTCTCGACTACTGGCGGCCAAGTCTCGGCATTTTCACCGAGCAGGAGGTTTGGCCCAACCTCGTGCTCGCAGCCTCTTCGCGCGGCATTCCACTGGCTCTCGTCAATGCACGGATGTCCGATCGCTCCTTCGAGCGCTGGCAACGGCACCCGGCCGTGGCAGCCGCACTTTTTTCGCGGTTCCACACCGTGCTGGCGCAAAACGAGCGTCTGGCGGCGCGATTTGCACAAATCGGTGCGCCCAACGTCGTCGCAGTGGGGAACCTGAAGATCGATGCGCCTCCGCCGCCTGTCGATGCGGCGGCCTTCGCGGCCTTGCAGCAGGCGCTCGGTGGCCGGCCCTGCATCGTCGCTGCCAGCACACACGAGGGCGAGGAGCAGGCGTTGTGCGAGGCCTTCAACGGCCTCAAGCAGCGGATCGGCGGACTGCTGATGATGATCGCGCCGCGGCATCCGGAGCGTGGAGGCATCGTGACCGACCTGGCCCGCGGTGTGGGCCTCGCCGTCGGGCAGCGCTCCCGGGGCGCCATGCCCGGTATGGGAACCGATATTTACGTGGCCGACAGCATCGGCGAGCTCGGGACGCTCTATGCCGCCTCGCCGGTGGCCTTCATCGGCGGATCCCTCATCCCGCATGGAGGGCAGAACCCCATCGAGGCAGTGCGGCACGGCGCAGTGGTTGTGACAGGACCCAGCATCCACAATTTCGCGGATGCCTATGAAGCTCTCCTCTCAGCTCAGGGCGCTGTGCGGGTGGAGGGGGCAGATCAGATCAGCCAAGAGGTCGGCGACCTGCTCGCAAACCCGGAGCGCGCGGAGAGAATGCGCGGAAACGCCCTCCGTGCGCTGTCGAGCCTATCCGGGGCGCTCGATAGGACGGCTGCGGCACTTTTCCCGCTGTTGCCCGAGAACGAGCGCAGACGGGCCATGTCCGGAGGCTGAATTGCCTCTCACCGAACCTAGCTGGTGGTATGCCGATGGCCCGACGTTCGGGTCTCGCGCCCTGTCACCCCTGGCGCGGCTTTGGGGGCAGGCTGCGCAACGGCGCTTCATGAGCGCAAATGCAGTTCGCGTTGACGTGCCGGTGATCTGCATCGGCAATCTGACGGCAGGTGGCACGGGAAAGACGCCACTTGCGCTGCATATCGCTACGAGGCTTGCTGCCCGGGGTCTCGGCCCGGCTTTCCTCACACGTGGCTATGGCGGGCGGCTTAGCGGGCCGCACTGGGTGCAGCCAGGGCATGACCGCCCGGACGAGGTGGGCGACGAGCCGCTGCTTCTGGCTCGCGTCGCACCGACGATGGTGGCGCGCGACCGGGTCGCTGGCGCCCGAGCTATCGTGTCGGATGGCAGGGCTACAGGTGCGATCATCATGGACGACGGCCTGCAGAATGGATCACTGGGCAAGGATCTCGTCCTTGCAGTGGTGGACGGCCGGCGCGGTATCGGAAACGGATACGTTCTTCCTGCCGGCCCGCTGAGGGCACCTCTCGATTTCCAGCTAGGGCTCGTCGACGCGGTAATCGTGAACGGAGCCGCAAGTCCTATGGTGGGCGCAACAGGCGAGCATGCCTTCGTCACCTGGCTCAGGGGACACTTCGGAGGGCCGGTCCTCAGGTGCGTGACGCGGCCGACAGGAGATACGAGCTGGCTGCGAGAGCAAGCGATCGTTGCCTATAGCGGCATCGGGGCGCCCGAGCGCTTCTTCTCGCTTCTGGAGGCGCTGGGCGCTCGCCTCGTCCTGCGGCGGGCATTCCCCGATCATCATGTGTTCACTGAGCGCGAGGCAAGTGCGCTGCTGCGCGAGGCTCGAGATCACGATGCGATCTTGTGCACGACCGAGAAAGATCAGGCGCGCCTCGCAGCGGCCGCAGGCGTGGTCGGCGAGCTCAGGGAGGCATCGCGCGTGATGGCGGTCCGCCTCGAGCTGGCAGAGCGCGACGACATTCGACTGGATAGCCTCATCGAGGCGTCACTCGTCGCCCGAGGAGCGTCCCTGTCGTGACCGCTCGGCACGTTCCTTGTGCAACTCGAGGTGACGCTGCAACGAGGCTTCGGCGGAGCTGTAGGCCTCCTGACGCTCGACGCTCCAATAACGAAGGTCCGCGATCGGGATGGGCTTGCCGGTTACCGCGCAAAGAACGAAATCGCCCGGTTGCTCGACGCGAAACTCGCCATGCATGTAGGCGACTTTGGCCTCGCCCTTGAGACCGAACAGTCGTTCGAACCTATTCATCAATCCTACCTGGTGAGATGCCGGCGGCTCAGGCCGCACTCTGCGGCAAACCGGGGCACCATACCCAAATTAATCGACCGAGACCAGCCGCCCTGCCCTACCGGGTGTGTCGGTTGCTGTCACCGAGGTCAATCAGAAGAGCGAGCCTTGCTCCTCGTCGTCATTGCCGGAGGCGCGACGGCGCGGCGAGGGACGTATGCGCAGATCGGTCGCGGCGCGGTGGCTCGTCGGCGATCTATCGCTGGTGGACGCGGTGCCGGATACTTTTTCCGGGGTGGCGCGCTCGGAGGCCTCTTCACCTCCCGTGTCGGTCACGACGGCGCCCGCGTGGCCGCCCGCAAGCTCGAGATCGATTGCCATTCCGGACTTCAAGCCATGGACCGTGCGGACTGCGCGGCCGGAAGAGTCACGGATCAAGGCGAAGCCACGACCCAGCACACTGTGATAGCTGAGCGAGGCGAGCATCTGGCCTTGCGCCTCGAGATGTTGACGACGGCGTGTCAGAAGCGCTGCGAAGGCCGTTCTCTGACGCCGGTCAAGGCCTTCGAGGCGTTCGGTGGCGCGCGAGATCCGCTCCACCGTCCGGTCAGGGCTCAGCCGGGCAGACACGCGCGTCAACTGGAGCCGTCGGCGCGCGGCGCTGCGGGAAAGGGCCTCGACGGCTTTCGAGGCGAAGCGCTCGAGCCGCGTGTGCTCGCGCTCGATGCGCAGGGTGAGCAGGCGTGGATGCAGGCGCGGCGCGACCTCTGCAAGACGCCTGGCATGGGCCTGGGTGTTGGCCATCAGTGCACGTCCGAGCCGCTTGTCGACGGCATCGAAGCGCTGTCGCGGCAGAGCCGTCAGCTCGACGGGGCGAGGCAGGCCCCGGGCGGCGGCCCGCCAGTGTGCGCGCGCTTCTTCCAGCAGACGGCGGACGCGCTGCATGAGACGCAGGCCCAAATCGCCCGTCCGCTCCATCAGCTCGGAGTGTTTGGGCACCGCCCATTCGGCGGCCTTGGTCGGCGTCGGAGCGCGGGCATCGGCGGCGAGGTCGATCAATGTCCAGTCGGTTTCGTGGCCGACCGCGGAAATGAGGGGGATATCGCTCGCGGCGGCAGCGCGCACGACGACCTCCTCGTTGAAGCCCCAAAGATCCTCGAGGCTGCCGCCGCCGCGTGCGACGATCAGGACGTCGGGGCGCGGTAATGGGCCATCGGGGGGCAGCGCGTTGAAGCCGCGGATGGCGGCCGCAACCTCCGTGGCCGACGTCTCGCCCTGGACGCGTACGGGCCAGAGCAGGACGCGCGTCGGGAAGCGCTCGGTGAAGCCCGCGAGCATGTCGCGAATGACGGCGCCCGTCGGCGAAGTGACGATGCCGACGACGCGCGGCAGAAACGGCAACGGGCGCCTGCGGCCCTCATCGAAAAGTCCTTCGGCGCCGAGCTTGCGTTTCCTTTCCTCGAGCAGCGCCATCAAGGCGCCGACACCGGCCGGTTCGAGTGTTTCGACAACGATCTGGTATTTCGACGCGCCCGGGAACGACGTGATCTTGCCCTGCGCGACGACCTCGAGGCCCTCCTCGGGCTTGAAGCGAAGGCGCGCAAAGTTACCTCGCCAGATGACCGCCTCGATCTTGGCCTTGTCATCCTTGAGAGCGAAATAGCAGTGTCCGGAGGCATGGGGGCCGCGATAGCCGGAGATCTCTCCGCGCAACCGCACGAATCCGAAGCCGTCCTCGAGACTCCGCTTGATGGCGGATGACAGCTCAGAGACGGTGAGCTCAGCGATGTTCGCCCCGGTTCGGCCGGAGCGGGCAGGCTCGGCTGCTGTCATCCTTGCTCCCCGGCGTTGGCGACGAGACGGCGCCGGCTCGGGCATCGTTGTCTCGCGGCGGCGGGCCCGCGCGAAATGGCGAAGCCGTACTGCGTCATCTCGCATTGCCCTCGTTGAACACTGGATCGATGCCGGTCAAGATGACTTTCGCATGATCGTCCATTGCAAGCGGCGCGGCGCGGAGGTCGTCACGACGCAGTCATGCCATCGCTCCGCACTTGACGGATGCGGGCAATATACACCAAAGCCCAAAGTCACGCAGATGCGGACGAGTCTATCCAGAGCTTTAGCAGAGGGAAATGAGCATGGACGTGCTTCTGATCGGCGGCGGCGGTCGCGAGCACGCCCTGGCCTGGGCTCTTTCGTCCAGCCCCCGCTTGAGCAAGCTCTACTGTGCGCCCGGCAACGGCGGTATTGCGGAACTCGCCGAGTGCGTTTCGCTTGACGTGACGAGGCATGGCGAAGTCGTGACGTTCTGCCGCGAGAAGAACATCGATTTCGTGGTGATCGGGCCAGAGGCGCCACTTGTCGCGGGGCTTGCCGACGATCTCGCCGCAGCAGGAATCAAACATTTCGGACCATCGCGCGCCGCGGCTCAACTCGAGGGCTCGAAAGGGTTCACCAAGGATTTCTGCCGCGCCCACGCAATCCCGACTGCCGGCTACGGGCGGTTCTCCGACCGGGGGGAGGCGCTCGCCTATCTTGCTGGGAAGCCGGTGCCCATCGTCGTGAAGGCCGACGGTCTCGCGGCCGGCAAGGGGGTCGTAGTCGCGACGACGCCCGCGGAGGCCGCGGCGGCAGTGGAGGCCTGTTTTGCCGGCGTATTCGGCCAGGCCGGAGCCGAGGTGGTGATCGAGGAGTTTCTCGAGGGCGAAGAGGCGAGCTTCTTCGCCCTGTCGGATGGCTCCTCCGTCCTCCCCCTCGCGACGGCGCAAGATCACAAGCGTGTCGGTGATGGCGATACGGGGCCGAATACCGGCGGCATGGGCGCGTATTCCCCGGCGCCGGTTTTGACCGATGATCTCGTCCGGCGCGTCATGAGCGAGATCATCGAGCCGACGGTCGCGGGGATGGCGAAAAAGGGGATGCCGTTCAAGGGTGTGCTCTACGCCGGTCTCATGATCACGCGCGAGGGCCCCAAGCTGATCGAATACAATGTGAGGTTCGGGGATCCCGAGACGCAGGTCCTCATGATGCGGCTCAAGTCCGATCTCCTGGAAGCGTTGCTGGCCGTCGCAGAAGGCACGCTGGCAGGGGTAGAGGTGCAGTGGCACGACGATGCCGCGCTCACCGTTGTCATGGCCGCGGAAGGCTATCCGGGCGTCTATCAACGGGGCAGCGAGATCCGAGGCCTGAAAGCCGCCCGTGCGATCGACGGGGTCGAGGTGTTCCACGCGGGCACCCGGCGCGCCGATCAGCGAATCCTGGCCGACGGGGGGCGCGTGCTCGCGGTCACGGCGCGTGCACCAACGATCGCCGAGGCACAGGCGCTGGCCTATCGTGCCGTTGATGCCATCGACTGGCCGCAGGGCTTCTGCCGGCGAGACATCGGCTGGCGTGCGATCGGTGCGGACGGGCGGTCATGAGTGGGGCGGACGAGCTGTTTCCCGGCTTCGCCTCGCGCAATTTGGACACTGGAAGCGTCGTTCTGCATTTCAGGCTCGGCGGCTCGGGGCCGCCGCTGCTTCTCGTACACGGCTATCCTCAGACGCAACTGTGCTGGCACAAAGTCGTCGGCACGCTCGCAAAGCGGTTCACGATCGTAGCGCCCGACCTCAGGGGATATGGGCGCAGCTCATGTCCCGCCGACGACCTCGAGCACAGGGCCTACTCGAAGCGGACAATGGCCGGTGATCTGGCGGAGCTGATGGCCAAGCTCGGCTTTGATCGTTACCACGTGATGGGGCACGACCGTGGCGGGCGCGTCGCCTATCGCATGGCCCTTGAGCGGCCGCACAGCGTGTCGCGGCTGATCCTGCTCGATGTCATTTCGACGTGGGACTGGTGGCAGCCAGAGCAGCAGGCGATTCGGCGTAAAGGTGTCCACTGGGCCTTCCTGGCTCAGCCGTCGCCTATTCCCGAGACGCTGATCGGAGGCGATCCAGCAGCCTGGGTTCATGGGGTGTTGATGCGCGGGACTTCGAAACGCTCTCTCGATCCTTTCCATCCGAAGGCACTCGAAGATTATTGCGCCAGCCTGTCGGATCCGGACCGTGTGCATGCCACGTGCGAGGACTTTCGCGCCGGCGCGAGCTGCGACCTCTACGACGACTGGACCGAGCGCAGGCTCGGCCGGCGGATCGAGTGCCCGACGTTCGTCGTGTGGGGGCAGAGCGGGAGCCTGGGAGGCATCTCCGATCCGATCGCACTGTGGCGCAACTGGTGCGTTGCCGTGACCGGCTGCATGATAGACAGTGGGCATTTCCTGGCCGAGGAAAACCCAGATGCGGTGCTCAAAGCAGTGCTGCCGTTTCTCGGCGCTTCGGAGTCTTGAGCATGGGCGAAGCGAGTGCGCTTTTTCCGGGGTTCCGAGAGCATCGGTTCGCTCTCGGTGAGGCGGAGATCTATGCTCGGATCGGTGGGGCGGGACCACCCTTGCTGCTCTTGCACGGATATCCGCAGACGCATGTCTGCTGGCACAAGATTGCGCCGCGGTTGGCACAGAAATTCACACTCGTCATACCCGACCTCAGGGGCTACGGCCGCAGCCGGGGACCGGCCTCGGAGACAGGGCATCTCGCCTACTCAAAGCGCGCCATGGCGCTCGATTTCGTGAAGGCGATGGAAGCGCTCGGGCACGAGCGGTTCTCGATTGTCAGTCACGACAGAGGCGCGCGCGTCGCCTATCGGCTTGCACTCGACCACCCGGGGCGCGTCGAGCGGCTCGTGACGCTCGATGTCGTCACCACGCTCGATGCGTGGACGGACATGACAATGGAAAACGCAGTCGGCCGTTTTCATTGGCCCTTTCTCGCGCGGCCAGCCCCGTTCCCCGAGACGATGATCGGACACGATCCGGTTTTTTTTCTCGACTACCTGCTGGCCCAGTGGACGGCAACGAAGGATCTGTCGGCCTTCGACGAACGCGCACTCTCTGATTACCGTACGAGCTTTGCAAAGCCCGAGGTGATCCACGCGACGTGCGAGGACTATCGCGCGGGCGCCTCCTGCGATGCGGAGATCGACGCGGCGGACCGGCGTACGGGAAGGCAAATCGTCTGCCCGATGCTCGCCCTGTGGGGCGCGTCACGCAAGCACGGCTTCGTCAACAAACCGCTCGAGACTTGGCGCTCCTGGTGTCCCCATGTCATCGGGGAGCCGATCGAGTCCGGTCATTTCCTGCCAGAAGAAGCACCCGATGCGACGCTGGCGGTGGTGCTGCCTTTCCTGACTGCGCCAAGCATTTCGGTGTGAGGCGCCTAGAAAAAGGAAGTCGCCGGAACGCACGTGAGGGCCGCCCGACCATGAACCTCGAAAGTCCGACGCCATCAACGGCGGTCGCACGCGTCCACAAGCCGAGGGTGGGGCTGACGCTTGGCGGCGGGGGGGCCCGTGGGTTTGCGCATCTTGCGGTGCTGGAGGTTCTCGAAGAGCTGGACATCAAGCCTGTCAAGATTGCCGGTACTTCGATCGGGGCCATTTTCGGGGCAGGCGCAGCAGCAGGGTTCAGTGCTCGCTATATGCGGGCGCATGTCGAGGAGCTTTTGTCCGAGCGCTACGCGCTTGTCCGACAGCTTTTGTCGGCGAGACCGAGACCGATCGATCGTCTTTTCAATCTGTTTCCGATGCGTGCCGCACTGCTCGACGCCGAGGTTCTGCTAGAGCTTCTGCTTCCGTCACGGCTGCCCTCGACGATCGAGGAGCTGGCCGTGCCCATGTCGATCGTCGCCACGGACTTCTATGCGCAGGAGGTCGTGGTGCTGAGGGAAGGCCCGCTGCGCAAGGCGATCGCGGCGAGCATCGCGCTCCCAGTCATTTTCGGTCCGGTCCAGATCGATGGGAAGTCGTTGCTGGACGGGGGACTTGTGGATCCGTTGCCATTCGAGCTGGTCAAGGACGATGTTGATCTCACGATCGCGGTCGATGTTTCCGGTGCGGCGCCGCGAGCGGACGACGAGGCCGGTCCACGTGCATTCGAAGCGCTGTTCTCGGCCACGCAGATCATGCAGAAATCGCTCATTCGCGAAAAGCTTCGGTCGCACACACCGGATATTCTCATCGATGCCGCGACAGAGGGCGTCGGCGTCCTCGATTTTCACAAGTATTGGGACATTCTCGCTGCAACCGAGCCTGCGAAGGACGAGCTTCGCCGCAAGCTCGAGCGCGTGCTCGCTGCCGAAACGGTCTATCCGTCGAAGGGCTCGTTCCGAAACCCGTAGGGATACGACGCCAGCCCGAGGCGGCAGGCGCGGCATCGCTATCTCTGGCTGGTCCTCACCGATTTGCTGGTCAGAGAAGGGACGGTGCCTGGCGGCTCGTCGCGCAAGGCATCGAGCTTGATGGCAGTCCCGGTGAACTGCTGGGACCAGAGCAGCTCCGCCGTCCGCGTGGCCGGTCGGAACCGAAGCATTGCAGCGCTTTCCGGTTGATCAAGAAGATCGAGTGTACGGGCGGCATCGACCGCAATGAGCTCGCTCATCAGGGGCGCCCCTTCGCTTTCCGTCAAATACGGCGCGATCGGAAACGGGCGATACGACAGCTCTTCGGGATGCTCCTCGTCGAAAGCCGGAGCCGAGATCCAGCCGCCCCAGTCGAAGCGGCCCGAATCCGTAAGCGATGTAGGAGAGAGAGCCGCGGGGCCTAGGGAGGCGACCTGACGCTCCGGAAGCGAGGTACGCGCCGCCGGCGCCGGGGGGGCGGGCAACGAGGCGCCGGTCAAGCTCGGTAAGCTCTGGCCCTCGGGCCTGCGTGCGCGAACAGGTCCCGACACGAGTTGCGGCAACGTGGCTGCGATGCTTGCGAGCTCGGCCAGGCGGGCGCGGTCACCGGATGAAGGCGATGCGGATGCGCGCAGGCTGACAGGCATAATGGGCTGCTGCAGGCGGCTCACCAGACGGGGGCGCTCAACCAGCGGCGGCGCTGCCGGCTCGATGGCCCGCGGCAGGGTTGCCACGCGCTGTGGGGCCGACCGGTCGGGTATCTCGGATCCGGCGTCGGCAACGGCCGTGGTCGTGCCGCCGGTACCACGGTGGTCGAGGAACATGGCGATCTGCTGAGCCATCACGCCATGCTTTGCCTTCGCGATGCGGACGTCCTCGCGCGTGATCGGTCCGCCCTCGGCGGGTGCGTGGCGGGTCGAGCCAGCGGGGAAAAGCAACGCCAGCTCGTAACGGGGCAGCCGTGGCCAGCTGCGCACACGATCCGTATCAACATGGACGAAGGGAAGCGCCGACGTCGGGTAGTACCCGACGCCGCCGCGCTCCTGGATGAGCGCAGAATAACGCAGCTGCTTCAGGGGTATGTCGGGGAAGTGGACGTCCGCGGCCTTGCCCAGGATATGGCGGCTCTTGCTCGCCTGGCCGCCGACCGTGCGACGCAGCATCTCGTTCGTCGCCTGGGATCTGTAGCCGGAGACGAGGTGAATCGGCGCCTTCGAGCCCAATTCGGTATGGATCTGCCAGAGAAGATCGAAGAGCTCGGGGTCCATTTTCGTCGCCTCGTTGCGACGATAGTCCCGCATGATGTGGTTGAGCTTCTCGAGGCCGTCCTGGACGTACTGCCCATTGCGCTTGAAGACGGCGGTCACCGTCTCCTTGGTGTGGATGTTGTAAATCGTGAGCGAGCGCTCGCCCTTGTCGGGCTTGGCTGATGTCGGCATGGAAACGCCGACCAACAGCGCAGCCGCAGCCGCACTCGCGAGTAGCCCCCGTCTACGCAACGCCAAGGTCTATCCCCACCAGCTCGGGCCACGCGAAGCGTGTCGCCCAGTTCCCCCGTTGCTCGCCGGGCCGCCTCTCCAAGCGGCTGGCCGACGGCGTGACAGAGCCGGAGAACATCCAAACATGGTAAATCCGGCATCCTTAACGGTTGGTAAGCGTCGATTGCGGGGGCAGAGGGGCCTGACTGGGGCAAGAGTGGGGCAGCGTGGCAGAGAGCAGGCTTCGCCAAGCTTCGATTGCGCGGAACCTGCCCGCAAGCGCACAGTCGCCGGGTGCCGCCGAGTCGGCTGGGCACTTGAGGTCCTTTCCCGCAACAGCGGAAGCGCCATGGCACAGACCCAGACCATCAATGCAGAAAGATCCGGCCCGGCGCTCGCTGCTGCAACGGCGCTCAGCCTGCCGCTCGGCTCGATCTATGCGTTCAGCGTCTTCATCGCGCCTCTCGAGAAGATGCTCGGCGCGGATCGGTCCGATCTCGCGTCGGTGTTCGGCATCTCGGTGATCTTCTTCACGATCGGGCTCAATCTCGCGCCGCGCCTCTTTGGGCTCATCCCCGTGACGGGGATCATGGCACTTTCGGCAACGCTCGCGTCAGCCGGTGTCGCCGTTGCGGCCATGGCACCGGACTTTCGCTGGCTTGCCTTCGGGTACGGCGTTCTTTTCGCACTCGGTGGTGGCGTCGCCTACGTCGGTGCACAGCAATGCGTCAATGCCACTCCGATTCGCCGGCCTGGGCTCGTAAACGGCTATCTCGTAAGTCTCTTTCCGCTCGGTGCGATGCTCGCGGCACCTGCGTTCGGATGGGGAATTGAGACCCACGGCGTGCGTGCGACACTCGCCGGGCTTGCCGTGGTGGTGGCCGTCAGCGGCATCGTGGCCGCCATCTTGATGGCGCGCTCTGGCGTTCAGCTCGCGCGTCCGAAGCCGGTGCCAGCGGGCGGCGCACCCGACAGCACCGGCAACATTTCGAGCGGCCGCCTCAGGGCCGTGTTCTGGAAGCTCTTTCTCGTCTTCACATTCGCGGCTTCGGCCGGGCTCATGGTGCTCAGCCAGGCGGTGGTCATCCTGGAGGCCTATGGCGTCGGGAAAGCCACGGCGCTCGCCGCGACGACTGGAATAACGGCCGCTATCGCCGCTGCCCGGCTGGGGGGCGGGTTGCTGGTCGACCGGATGTCCGTTCCGGCGGTCGCCGCCTCGGCGCAGGGCACCGCGCTTGCCGGGGCGCTGCTGCTGGCGCTTGTTCCTCGACCGGAGACGGCGATCGTTTCGCTCGGCCTGATCGGTATCGGCTACGGTCTCATCTCGGGCGTGACGGCGGGGGGCGTAGCGCTCTACTGGCCGAAGGCGGCGTTCGGGCAGACCGTAAGCCGGATCTACATCGCGTGGTGCGTCGCGGCGCTCACGCTCCCGGTGGTCGCCGCGAAGCTGTTCGACCTCACGGGGCACTACCATTCTGCGATCCTGCTTGCTGCAGCGGCCAATTTCTGCGGCATGATTGTCGGCGCGACGCTGCCCGGGCAAACGAAGCGGTAAACGCTGCTCGCTGGCCGCTCAACACAATGGTCAATGGAGGAACGCCATGAGCCTTATTTACGGCGAGATCAAACAGCTCGGCTATGTCGTCCACGACATCGAGGCGGCGATGCGGCACTGGGTGGACGTGCTCGGTGTTGGACCCTGGTTCTACGTCGACCGGCTGCCGGTGAAGAACTTCCTCTATCGCGGCGAGCCGTCGGACGTGCATGCCTCGATCGCCATCTCGAACTCGTTCGGTACGCAAATCGAGCTGATCCAGCAGCGCAACGACGCACCTTCGATGTACCGCGATTTCCTGGCGAACGGCCCCGAGGGCCTGCAGCACGTCAGCACGTGGCCGGTCGACTACGAGGCGACGGTCGAGAGGGCGCTGGCGAGAGGCCATCGTATCGGTCAGCAGGGCGAGTCGAACCGCGGGCCATTCGCCTACTTCGAGACGGATCGGGGCCATCGCGGCAGCTGCATGGAAATCGCCGCCTACACGGATGTGCGCAAGCGCCAGTTCGACGCGATCGAGGCGGCCGCACGGAGCTGGGATGGCAAGACGGATCCGATCCGGACGACGTGGCCTGAGTAGACATCCCGACGGCGGTGCAACGATTGACGCTACGCAAACGTAAGCGAGATGAAGTGGAACACTGTTGCGCGGGCGCGCACGGCGCGCGTCAGGGCGATGGGGAGCCGGCGCGGTGTGCTTCTCAGCAACTGCAAGCTTCACGGTGGCTGCGGCATTGACGCCGGTCGCAGCCTTCTCGCTTGCCACGGCGCGGCGCGATCCGCGGTGGTTGGCCCTGGCTGCATACCCTCTTGCTTTCGGGCTCCAGCAAGCCATCGAAGGCATTCTCTGGCTCGGGCTGGAGGCCAGTGACCCGAGCACGGTCGCGATGGCCAGCCGAGGCTTCGTTTTCTTCTCTCACTTCTTCTGGCCGGCCTGGGTGCCGTTCTCCGTCTATCGTCTGGAGAGCACGGCGGAGCCGTGGCGACGGCGCATGCTTCTGGCTTTCACGATCGTCGGTTTTCTCTTCGGTCTATCGATCAGTCTGCCTTCGCTCATGCTCGACAATTGGCTCCTCGTCGAGGTCGTAGACGGCTCGATCGAGTACAGGACGGTGCTCGTCTACGATGCCGTCGTCGGTCGCATGGTCATGAAGGCCGTGTATGCGGTGCTTGTTGTGTCGGCGCTTTTGCTTTCGACCGAGCGTGTGGTGCAGATTTTCGGAGGGATCATCGTGGCGTCCCTCCTTGTGGCGCAGTTTCATTTTGCGCACGCGTTCGTCTCGGTCTGGTGTTTTTTTGCCGCCGTTCTGTCCCTCTATGTCGGCGTCATGATGGCCCTGCGCGTCGAACCATCTCCGCGTGCTGCGTAGCCACGGGCGCAATCATGGGCCAGGCTCGCGCGCAGGGCCCGATCATCCCTTCACCACCGCGCGGATGCCGTCGGCGATCTTGTTTCGGTCGGGGAAGACGTGGTCCTCGAGGCCGGGGCTGTAGGGGATCGGCACGAAGAGGGCGCAGACGCGCTTCACGGGTGCCTTCAGCGCCTTGAAGGTCGAGGGGTCCTCGGTGACGAGTGTCGCGATCTCGGCCGAGGCGCCACATACGGGACCGGCCTCGTCCGCAATGACGAGGCGGCCGGTCTTCTTTACTGAGGCGCGGATCGTCTCGGCATCGAGCGGGGCGATGGTGCGGGGATCGACGACCTCGACCGAGATGCCTTCCTTGGCCAGCATCTCGGCGGCGGCAAGCGACTCGTGGACGGCCCATGCGAGGGCCACTACCGTCACGTCCTTGCCTTCGCGTTTGATGTCGGCCCTGCCGATGGGGATCAGCTCGTCGGCATCGGCTTCCGGCACCTCACCTTTCATGGGAAGGAGGCGGTTGCCTTCGAACGAGATGACCGGATTGTTGTCGCGGATCGCCGACTTCAACAGCCCTTTGAGGTCGCGCGGCGTCGAGGGCAGGATGATCTTCAAGCCACTCATGTTCATGAACATGGAGTAGGGGCTTTGCGAGTGCTGTGCCGCCAGCCGGCCGCCGCCGCCCACGCCCGCCCGGTAGACGATCGGGAACTTCTGCTGGCCGCCGAACATGTAGGTGATCTTGGCCGCCTGATTGACGATCTGGTCCATCGCGACGAAGCAGAACGTTACCTGCCGCCAATCGCATATGGGCCGGTAGCCGGAGCCGGCAGCGCCGATCGACATGCCGGTCATGGTGCTCTCGGCGATCGGTGTCGCGCGCATACGCTCCGACCCGAACTCCTTGACGAGCGGGACGATGGCGTCGGTCGACATGTAGAAGACCTTGGCGTCGCGCCGCATTTCCTCCTGAACCGCCTCGAGCCCGGCCTGGGCATAGGTGATCTCGCGCATGGGGGAATTTCCTGATCTTGGGTGCGGGACTGCGTCAGCAGGAGGGCGTGACGAGGGAGGGGAGGCCGAATTCGCGAACTCGCACGCTCACCTGGTCACCGACCGCCGCTCACGCTGCGAATACATCGTCGAGGGCCTCGTCGGGCGCCGGGAATGGGCTCTTCTCTGCGAACCGGCACGACTGCTCGATGCGATCCAGGATCTGACGGTCCATCTCCTGCCACTCGGCGTCGGTGAAGCCGTGATGTTTCTTGAGATGGCCGACGAGCCGGGCGATGGGGTCCTTGTCCGGCGATTTCCAGGTCTCGATCTCGTCGGCCGGACGGTAGTCCGGTTGCCCCTGGCGCTCGGTGTGGGCGCGCCAGCGGTAAGTCTTGGCCTCGATCAGCGTCGGGCCTTCACCGGCGCGCGCGCGCGCTATCGCTTTCTCGGCCGCCTCGTAGATGGCGAAGATGTCGTTACCATCGACCTGGATACCGGGGATGCCGTAGCCGGCGGCGCGTTGCACGATCTCGCCGCCCTGGGCGATGGTCGTCGAAGCCGGTGTCTGTGCGGCGTAGGTATTGTTCTCGCAGACGTAGAGGATCGGCAGCTTCCAGGCCGTAGCGATGTTCAGGCATTCATGGAAGGGGCCGGCTGCAGAGGCACCGTCGCCGAAGAACGAGACCGCGACACCGCCCTTGCCCTCCATCCTGGCCGCGAGCGCGGCGCCGGTGACGATCGATATGCCGCCGGCCACGATGCCGTTGGCGCCGAGCATGCCTTTCTGGAAGTCGGCGATGTGCATCGAGCCGCCCTTGCCCTTGCAGTAGCCGTCGCGGCGGCCATAGAGCTCGGCCATCATGCGATCGAGGTCGGCGCCCTTGGCGATGCAGTGGCCGTGGCCGCGATGCGTCGAGATGATCTGATCGCCGTCACGGAGCGCTGCGCAGACGCCCGTCGCGACGGCTTCCTCCCCGATGTAGCAGTGGACCACGCCGTAGATCTTTCCGGCGTGATAGTCGTCGGACGCGCGCTCCTCGAAGCGACGTATGGTCTGCATCGTGTGCAGCATCTCGCGCAGTGTATTGGGGCCGAGGGCCATGGGCGTGCCTCCTCCATTCTCGTTGAAGACAAGTGTTGCGCGGCCGGCGTGCGACCTCAACCGGTTTCGGGCGTTCCGGACGCGGCAGATTGCGGCGACGACGCCCGTCGCTCGCCCGGGCCCCGACAGTCACGAGGGGCGGTCGCGTGAAGCAGAGCCTGTCTCCCTGGCTGATCGAGATCAGATCAGGTCGATCACATCTCGTTGCCGTCGCTCGGGAGCGGCTTGCCGGCTGTCATGGGCCCGACTATCTGTAATGAGATATTGCGCGCGATTTATTGGAGAAAACATGTCATCCCTCGGTTATGCGATCGCGCTTCTCATCTGTCCGAATTCCTAAGCGACTTGCCAAATGATCGGCCTCAGGGCGACGCGTTACGTGGATGTCGCCTCTTGCGAGGCAGCACTGCCGTCGGCGCGGGCCATCTCGAACAGGCGCCCGGGCGAAGCCGGCCTTCAGGTTGTCTGTCGGGCGCTCGACGATCTTTGTCATCCGACGGTGTCCTGGATAGAGCCTCCTTCTCGGGAGCGTTCAATGTCGCGAAATCGGTTCTGGAGCCAGACCGGCTTCAATCTGCCGGCCTCGCTCGAGGTCTTGTGCACGCCGCCCGCCAACGAGGCATGTGACGGGCCGTCGATCTGAGATTGCAATTCCCGGGCAGGCAACAATTGGCGCAGTCGGCGCGTTCGGGCTTTCGAGCGAGGGCGAGGCATGAAATGCCGGGCAGGGAAGGGCTGAAAGCCCCAAAGAAACATCCCAAACACGGCCGTCTCTGGCCCAGCGATGGCTCATGTGTCCGTCAACGGACGAAACGGCACCATCCGGGCTATGACCTCGTGCAAAATTGCTGTGAATTCAATTTATAGGTGTGGCGCATCCAAAATTAGTCGATTTTTAGAAAGAATCATGTCACTAGAGCTGACGATTCGCGTGCGCCCGGATGTTTGTCTTGGGGTGTTGAGTTGCGTTCCTATGGGTCGAGCCAGGAAGCGGATAACTCAATGCCCCCTCGCCGTATCGCTCCTTCCGTCGTGATCTTGACCTACCTGCTCGCCGGTTGCTCCGTCGTGCCTGCACCCCTCACGGACGTCGAGGTTGCGACGCAAGCAATTGATGTCTCGAGGCGCGTGACGGCCGATCAAGAGCCAGTGTCTGGCGCGATCGACCTCTATGAGGCGATGGCTCGGGCGCTAAAATACAATCTCGATCTCCGCGTCGAAGAAATGACAGCAGCGGTTCGCGTGCGCGAATTGGATCTCGCGCACTTCAGTTTGTTGCCGAACGTTGTTGCGAATAGTGGCTATGCCGGCCGGAACAACGACAACGCCTCGAATAGCGTCAACATTTTCACTGGCGTCGAGAGTCTCGCGACTTCGACGTCGCAAGAGCGACGCATGTCCAATGCCGACATTGCATTCAGTTGGAACATTCTCGATTTTGGCCTGTCGTATGTTCGGGCCCGTCAAGCAGCCGACAAGTACCTCATCGCAGAAGAGATGCGCCGCCGGGTCATCACGCGGATCATAGAAGATGTGCGTACCGCCTACTGGCGCGCCGTCAGCGCGGATCGATTGATCAGCAGGCTTGGTGCGCTTGAGGTGCGCATTCGCCAAGCGCGAGCCAATGCGCGGGCGACGGCCGCCGACAGGCAGACATCGCCCATCACGGCTGCGACTTACGAGCGGGAGCTGGTTGAAATCAAGCGAGCCATTCAAGAATTGCAGCGCGATCTCTCGGTTGCCCGCACGCAGCTTGCCGCTTTGATGAACCTGAAGCCCGGAACACGATTTGCGTTGGCGGGAGGTTCGCACTCCCGCCTTGTCTCATTGCCTATGCCCGTGAGCGACATGATTTCCACGGCACTGCAAAATCGCTCCGAACTCCGAGAGGTGTGGTATCAAAAGCGCATCAACAAGCATGAGCTTGATGCCGCACTGCTCGAGCTCCTGCCTGGACTGACCCCTTATGCGGGCACCAACTACGACAGCAACGACTTTCTCTATAACAGCCATTGGCTGAGTTGGGGCGCGAAGGCGAGCTGGAACCTCATACGTGTCTTCCAGTATCCTGCGAAGCGCGAGGTCATCGAAGCGCAGGAACACCAGCTCGATGCGCGCTCGCTGGCCGTTGCGATGGCGGTCGTGACGCAAGTTCACGTAAGCAGAATTCGGTTTCTGCAGTTTTCGAAGGAACTTGCGACGGCGAACGAGTTCTTGTCCGTACAGAGGCGCCTGCTTGGTCTGATGCGCACCCAAGCCGAGGCTGATCGGATCAGTGAACAGACGTTGATCCGTGAAGAGATGAATACTCTGGTGGCCGAAGCCAAGCGGGATATCGCCCATGCCGGGGCACAGAATGCATTTGCAAGCATCTACACGTCGATGGGTCTCGCTCCTTTTGCCGGCGGTCTCGATAAGAATTCAAGCGTTAAGGAATTGGCAAGCCAGCTGCGCGCCGTGTGGTCGGAGCGCGGTGCCCGGCGCTTGGCGAGCCGCTAAAGCGGCAATGTTCCCCGATGGCGAAAAAACGTGATCGCCGCCCTGACGGCTTGCCTGAGCGGTAGGCTATGTCGATCAACAAAAGTGGCACGCAAATTATTGTTCTGGAAAGGTTTTCTTGACAACCCTATCCTTGATGAGATCAATTCGAGGAGAGGTCATGCGCATTGCTTTTGCCAGATGGGCAGTCGTCGGATTGCTGCTTCCGGCGTGCTTGCTCGCATGGTCTAGCGGACCGGTTCTCGCGCAAACCAAGAGCGTTGCCCCCATTCGTGGGGTCGTGCGACCGCTCAATCAAGCAGCAATTTCGATAGATCTTCCAATCCGGGTGCAAAGGCTGCATGCCCGTGAGGCCGAAGCCTTCAAGAAGGGGGATGTGCTCGTCACGTTCGATTGCGAGCGACTTCGGGCCGAATTTGCGGCTGCGGAGGCGGCAGCGCGTGAAATGGAACTCAGCCTCAAGAGCCAATCCTACCTCGATACGCGAGGAGCGGTCGGCAAATTGGAAGTCGAGATTTCCCGCGCCCGGTTCGACAAGGCGCAGGCTGAGGCGGCCGGCATTGCCGCTCGTCTCAAGCTTTGCACGGTTGTGGCGCCGTTCGATGGCCGAATTGCAGAGTTGAAGATCAATGAGAACGAGGTGCCGGCGAATGGCCAGCCTTTCATCAGTCTCGTGGATGAGACGAGCTTTGAGATTGACTTGATTGTTACGTCCACTGCGATCCGCAGTATCGAAATAGGCACGAAGTTCACGTTTACGATCGATGAAACGGGCCGGACTTATTCCGCGAGCATTCTGAGGATCGGCGCCGCTGTAGATCCGGTCAGCCAATCCGTGAAGGTCATCGCTGGCTTTACCGAGACGGACAGCAAGATCATCGCTGGAATGAGTGGGGTTGCGGTTATTCCGGAGCTGGAGGCCGTGCGATGAAGGAGCCAAAGGGATCCAAATCGTCGGCGCGTGTTTCTGAGGCCCAGCAAGAGAGCAGGCGCCCCGATCCCACCGACAAGATCCTGCGGAGTTCAGCGCCCCCGGCAGACGGTCGCGCGGGCAGGGGGTGGCACATCTTCTCCGTGGCCTATGCCGGCCTGTCGCTCGTGATGCTCGCAGTGCTGTTGGTGGTCTACCTTCGCGCTGCCTAGGTTGCGGGTGGACGTCCGTCCGGCACTACTCCCTCGCCTCCAGCTCGAACTCCGCCGCGAGCCGCTCGAACGTCCGGATGCGCACCTCGTAGCTCGGGGCGACGGCGACCAGGATCACCTCGTCGGCGCCGAACTGGTCGGCTTTCTCACGGATCTGAGCGGCAACGGTCTTGGCGTCGCCCAGGGTCAGTCGCGGCCGGTCGTGATTGGCGATCTGCTGCTCCCTGGGCGAGAGCTCATATGCTGCGGCTTCCTCGACGGTCGGAACCGTGCGGTTGGCGCCGAGTGCCGTCATGGCCCACCGCATCAGAACTGCTTTCTCGATGGCTTTCGCCTCCGCCGCGTCGTCGGCGACGATTGCCAGCATGGCGAGCGCCACGCGGGACGACTGCTCGTGCCACGGCTTGAAGTGGGCGCGGTAAGCCTTGGCGACCTCGGCACCCGTATATGCGTTGATGAAGTGCGCGAAGGCGAAGCGCATGCCGAGACTCGCCGCGAACGAGGCGCCGCCGGTCGACGAGCCAAGCACCCACATCTCGGGCGACGTCGAGACGTTCGGGCTCACCATCTGGCCATGCAGAGGATGGCCTTCCGGTACGACGCCGCGGAACATGGCCGATAGCTCGGCAGGCTGATTGGCGAAGCCTTCCTCCGTCTCGATGGGGCGCCCGTCGAACAGCACGCGGGCGGTGCGCGGATGACCGCCGGGCGCGCGGCCGAGCCCCAAGTCGATCCGGCCGGTGAGCGCCTCGAGCATCTTGAACTGCTCGGCAATCTTGAAGGGCGCATAATAGTAGCATAATTCCGCCCGTTCCGAGCCGTATGCGTTTCGTCTCAGCACCGAGGCAGGCCAGCAGGATCTCAGGGCTGGCGTCGGCAAGGCCGTTCAGGGCGTGCTCGGCACCAATATCGTTGGTAGCCGAGGCGGTCGGCGAGTTTCATAGCTCAATCGTCCGTTGGATGGCTTCGGCGGGCGTCGCGCTGCCGATCACAGGCGATTGGTCGAGAATCGACAGAGGAAGCGTCATCAGTCGTGGGACCTTTCCTGGCTAGCCGTGATGAACATGCCACGTCGCGCCTGAAAGCTCCACCGGCGTGCAAGGTTCGACGGGACGCTTGACGGCGGTCAAGGCTCTCGAGATTCGGCGGGTCTCTTGTTGCTGCATGGTCGTGCAGGAGAGATGGTTATGAAAGCCTCTGAAGTCATGGCAAAGGACGTCGTCACGGTCAGACCGCAGACGACGGTCAAGGAAATCGCCCAGTTGATGGCTCAGCGCCGCATCAGCGGAGTTCCGGTCGTTGACGAGGACGGCAAGCTGGTCGGCATCCTGAGCGAGACCGACCTTCTGCATCGCGCCGAGACGGGAACCGAGAAACGGCGCAAATGGTGGCTTGGGGCCTTCGTCGATTCCGATCAGCTAGCTCGGGAATATGCCAGCTCGCACGCGCGGCGTGCATCCGACATCATGTCGAGCAAGGTGGTGACCGTCGATGCGGAGGCCGATCTCGGTCAGGTGGCGGACCTTCTCGAGCGGCGGAAACTGAAGCGCCTTCCGGTGGTCAAAGACGGGCAACTTGTCGGCATCATCACGCGCGGTGATCTGGTTCGTGCGCTCGTCGCGCAACAGGGTCTTGCGGGCGGTGGCGCGGCGGCAGATCCGGCGGTGGTGCTCGACGCCATCAATCAACGCATGCGCCGCGAAAAATGGCTCGACAGCTCGCTGGTCACCGTGAACGTCAAAGACGGTGTCGCCGAGCTTTCCGGCATGGCGGCCTCGGCCGATCAACGTCGGGCGTTGCGCCTCCTGGTCGAGGACACGCCGGGTGTCACGAAAGTAGAGGACAACCTCCGCCTGAAGCCGACGGGGCCGATGGTCTGAGGGCGTCGCGCTCCACGCTACCAGCCTGCGGGTCGAAAGCGCTGGACCGGGCCCGTCTTCCTCTCCATTCTCCCCGGCCGAAATCACCAGTTCGGCCCGAGAAGGAGAGGTGAGGCCATGAGCAGCTCGTTGAGAGGTGCAGACATCGTTGCGCAAAGCCTGGAGCGGCTGGGCCACCGGACCGTCTTCACGCTTTCCGGCAACCACATCATGTCGATCTTCGATGCGGCGATCGGGCCAAGCTCGAGCTCCGTTCACACGCGTCACGAGGCGGCAGCGGTGCACATGGCCGATGCAGCAGGGCCGGCTTACGGGAGAACCCGGTATCGCCATGGTCACGGGCGGACCCGGCCATGCGAACGCGGTCGGTGCGCTGTTCACAGCGCTCTCTGCAGAAAGCCCCATGGTCTTGCTTTCCGGCCATGCGGCGACGTGGGAGCTCGGGCGTGGCGGGTTCCGGGAGATCCGGCAGGCCGACATGGCGGCGCCGGTTGCCAAGGCCTCGTGGACCGCGAAGTCGGCCGCGACGCTCAGGGAGGAGCTGGGAGAGGCGCTCAGGATCGCGAAATCCGGCCGGCCGGGGCCCGTGCATCTCTCCCTGCCGTCGGACCTTCTCGACGAGACGGTCGAGGCCAATGCGATCCGGTGGCCGGATGCCGCCAAGGTGGCCGAGCCCGAGCGGGTGCCCTTGGCGCCAGGTGCAGCGGACGCCGTGCTCGCGGCTATCGCGTCGGCGAAGCGGCCGGTCATCCTGGCCGGGCCGCACCTTTCCTCGCGCAAGGGACGGGATCTGTTGAAGCGTCTGGAGCTGGCGACGGGGGCGCCCGCGGCCGTGATCGAGAGCCCGCGCGGAGCCAACGACGCCACGCTCGGGGCGTTCGGCGACGTGGTGAAGGCCGCCGACCTGGTCGTGCTCTTGGGGAAGGCGCTGGACTTCACGATCAAATGGGCTACGGGCCCGGCGTTTGCGCCGGATGTGAAGTTGATTTCGATCGATCCGGACGGCGCGCTCGTGGCACGCGCGGCACGCGAGAAGGGTGCCAACCTGGCGTTCGGGTGCGTGGCCGACACATTCCCCGCCGGTGAGATGTTGCTGGCGCGTGTCGCGGCGTCGGGCCTGAGGTCGGATTCCGGCTGGCTGCGCAGGCCCGCACGATGATGGATGGCCGTCCTGAGGCGTGGGCCAGCCTCAGGCTCGTCACCAGGCCGGCTGCATGCCGCCGAGGTCTTCCGAGCCCTGCGCCCGGTGGTGGAGCAGGACCCGGAACGCTGCTCATTTGCGACGGTGGCGAGTTTGCGCGAGTGGGGACAGAGCCTGCTGCCGGTGAACAAGCGGCTGATCAACTCCGTGGCCGGCTCGATCGGCGCGTCACTTCCGTTTGCGATTGCAGGACGGGTACGGAACAAGGCGGCGCCAATCATCGCGGTCATGGGCGACGGCACGTTCGGTTTTCACATGTCGGAGTTCGAAACCGCAGTGCGTCTTGCGGCACGCCCTTCGTCGCAGTCCTCGGCAACGATGCCTGCTGGAACGCCGAAAGCCAGATCCAGAAGCGGGACTACGGTGCCGATCGGATGCACGGGTGCGCGCTCTTGCCGGCCCGCTACGATCAGGTGGTCACGGCGCTTGGCGGCCATGGCGAACTGGTCGAGCGGATCAGGACCTGGTGCCGGCTGTCGAGCGTTCGCTGGCGTCGAGCAAGCCGGCCTGCGTCAATGTGCAAATCGAGAGCATTGCTGCACCGGTCATTCGCAAATCCACCCTGACAACACCTTGCCGAGCCGCTAGATTGTTGCGGGTGCATCTTTAATTTCGCCACGGTCTTGTCGCGAAATGCGTGAAGGCTTGGCGGCCAGAACGTACGGGTTAGCGGCTGAAGCGCAGAGAAGATCGCCCGTGCCGAGCGTAAGGTCCAGGCGATGACGGGTTTCTGTCCATCTCTCACGACCTTCGGCATCGTGATGATGCTGCTGTTCGCTCTCAACTTCACGGACCCGCACTGGTGGGTGCAGTGGCCGCTGGTCGGCTGGGGCGTCGGTCTCGTCGCGCACTGGTACGCCGTGTTCGGCCACGGTGCTGAGAAGCTGCAGCGCTGGCAGCTCAAGAAGATCTACGAGCTGAAGAGCCAGATGTAGCGGGATCTCTTGCCATCGAAGAGGGTCGAGCGGTGAAGCGCTCGACCCTTTCCGCGCAGGGCTCGGATGTCCCCGCGCTCAATTGGCGGTGGGATCGGCCAGCCAATGAGTGTCGGCGGGGCGGTTGGGTGCGCGCCTGATGCGCCAGAGAAATGCCGGATCGCCGAGATCCAGCCGGCCGACAGGCTCCAGAACGAGGAAGCGGTCGTGGACGGAGAGGAGGCCTTCGAGCAGCCCGTTCCACGCCTCGAACACAGCCGGTGACTGAGGCAGCAGGTGCCTCATGAGCCGCCAGGAGGAGCGTTTGACGACGTGCGTCCCAGCCGTCACGTTCCACTCCGCTACGTCGCCTTCTCCCTCCGGCCAGCCGCACCATCATCTCCGCAAAGTCCTGGGGCGTGCGTCCCGACACGCCGAACGCCGACGCTGTGTCGTGATAGAGCTGCGCCCCGATCAGGCGGCCCGTTACGCGTCCCAGGTACGCGGCCTCGGCGAGTAAACTGCTCGACGAGGCGCGAGGCCACGGAAACGGATATATTCCATGCTGTAGTTCCGCTCCGCCTTGGCCAGCGCTCCGGGCGGCCAATCCGCGGCGGGGAGCTTCAGTTGCCGCAGCAGGGTCGAAGGGGCGCGACTTCGCCGGGACGAAGATCAGGCGCTCCTCGGGCGCGATCGCGTGGTCGCGCTCCCAGAAGTAGCCAGCGAGGCCGTGCTGTCCGTCCGTCGTTTGCGCGGTGCAAACGAAACCGAGGCGGGGATTGCCGGGCTGACGCCGTTCTGGGCGTACCAACCACGTAGAAAGGCGCGGCTGACCTCGCTCGGCACGCCGCAAATGGCAGCTCCCGGGTAGATCCAGCGCGGCGGCACGAAATGCACCAGGCCTTCCTGTCGGTTTCGCGCATCGAACTCGTGACGCGAACGCCGCCAGCACTGTTCGAGAGATAGTGGTAGGCCGCGCATGCGACCGCGTCCGGCATGCCTTTGAGACCGAGCTTTTCGAAGCTCGACAAGAATTTCTCGTGGTGCTGGTGGCGGAAGACACGAAACACCCACTCGGCGGCCTCGGCAGGAGACCGGCGAGACACGAGCGTGAGGATCAAACCAGTGAAGTAGGCGTGGTAGAGCCGGGCCGCGGCCTGCATGGAAACCGATGCGGGGGCTGCACGTGTGCTGGTGCTGGTCATCTGCTCAGCGCAACTCGGCGGCCGTGACCAGAGCGGCGAAAGCGATTCCAGCCTGGGAGAAGGCCTCCGCGGCGCCCTCCTGGCGGTCGACCATGGTCAGCACCTTGATCACTTCGGCGCCTTCGCCGCGCACCGCCTCGATGGCCTTCATGGACGAGCCGCCCGTGGTCGTCACATCCTCGAGAATGACGACGCGCCTGCCTTTCAGGCTGTCGCCGCGCATCAAGCCTTCGACGAGGCTCTTGGTGCCGTGCTCCTTGGTTTGCTTGCGGACGACGAAGGCGCGCATGGGGTGACCTGCGGCATGGCTCATGGCGGTCGCCGCCGTGGCGAGGGGCACGGCGCCGAGCTCGAGGCCGCCGACGAGGTCGGGCTTGTCGGACTTCAGTGCTTCGACGATGAGCGCCCCGAGCAGGTAGGCGCCCTCGGGATCGAGCATCGTGGGCTTCAGGTTGCAGTAGAAATCGCTGGTGCGGCCCGATGCGAGTTTGAACGTGCGGCCTGTTTCGACCGAGCGCTCTCGAATGATGGCGATCAGACGTTCGCGGCTTGCGGGAGGAAGGAGGGTGGTCATCGGGAGATCCTCGGGTTTGTTGCCGCTGGAGCTGCGGCCTCATGGCGCGAAGGAGGCTTGCTCGGCACCGTCGTGAGGGAAGGACTGTCGAACGCATCCATCCCTGTCAGAGGAGGCCCCGCGGCATCTGTGACATTCGATTGGCGAGCGATGCGGCCAGTGAGGCCGAGATGTCAAGGGGGCGGGGGGTGTCACGACAGGTCGTGCCATGCCTCCCGGCAGGCACGTGAAAGGGCGCATGACGGGAGGCAAGCATTCGACATCGGTGTGGTGGCCGACCGGCCCACGTTGCCGTCCTGTGTTCGGAAGGTGACCTTGTCTTGCTTCTCGCCAGAGACTACCGCCTTGTCAGGCGGCGGGCTGGCGCCGGCGAGCTCGTCCTGCCGTTTTCAACGCCAAATACAGATCGAGTTCCATGCATCGGTTGATCCGCTGCTCTTGACGGCGCGCCGATGTCGCCCTTTATGAACTGGTGTCAGTCGGCCGGGCGGTCGCTGGCGGTGCTTCCCGTCCCCGTGGCGTCGAGCGTCGCTGGAGGAAAGTCCGGGCTCCATGGATGAACGGTGGCGGCTAACGGCCGCCGGGGGTGACCCCAGGGATAGTGCCACAGAGACCATACCGCCTCTTTCGTTCGCGCTTCAGTTGTCCACAAGGCAACCGCGCTGGAGGTAAGGGTGAAAAGGTGCGGTAAGAGCGCACCGCGGCGGCGGTAACGTCGCCGGCAGGGCAAACCCCACCGGGAGCAAGACCAAATAGGGGCGGCGCGTGCGTCGGGAGACATCCCGGCGCCGAGGCTCATCCAGCCTGCTGCCCGGGTTGGTTGCTCGAGGCGTCCGGTAACGGATGCCCCAGACGAATGACCGTCCTCGACAGAACCCGGCTTACAGGCCGGCTGACACAGTTCAAGTTGCTGGATCGGGTGTGCTTGCGGGCGTAAGGGCGGTGGAGACGAGCTCGACTCGTTAGGCGAGCCGGCGGTGCTGGGAACTCACCATGCGAACGTTCGGACAGAGGATGTGTTGGGCTCTGCGGGCCATGCTGGCCGGGTGTGTCGCGGTGATGGCCTCACCGGCGGACGTGCGTGCGGAGAAATCCGAGGGCAGCCGTTCCGCGGTATCGCGGCTCGCAGATGTGAAGAGCTGGGGATACCAGCTCCAGGGCGTCGATCCTGCCGAGGTCGCCAACTCGCCCTATGATCTGGTGGTCATCGACTATTCGCGGAACGGCAAGGAGGCTCGCCGTTTCACACCTGCTGAGGTGAAGATCATGCAGGCGAAGCCCGACGGGTCGCGGCGCTTCGTGATCGCCTACATGTCGATCGGAGAGGCCGAGGACTACCGCTTCTACTGGAGCCGCGGGTGGGTCGAGCCGGCCCCCATCCGGCAACCGACCGGAGGTGGGGCTACGCCTGTCTTGCCAGAAAACATCGAAACCATACGCATTCCGCGATTGATGGCGCCCCTCTGGCTCGGTCGCGAAAACGAAAGCTGGAGAGGCAATTATCACGTGCGTTTCTGGCTGCCCGCCTGGCAAGACCTGATCGTGCACAAGCCGGATTCCTACCTGTCGCGAATCATGTCGGCGGGGTTCGACGGCGTTTATCTCGACAGGGTGGACGCCTACTACGCCATCGAGCGGGATACCGAGAGCGCGAAGGATTGGATGGTGAGCTTCGTCGCGGAGATTGCGGCGGTTGCCCGGCAGCGCAAGCCCGACTGGATCGTCGTTGCGCAGAATGCCGAAGAGCTGCTCGCGGAGCAGCGCTATCTCGGTGCGATCGACGCAGTCGCCAAAGAAGACCTTCTCTACGGGGGCGAGGGAGACGGAGTACGCAACAGTGATGGCCGGATCGCGCAATCGTTACGAAAGCTGATGGCGGCGCGGGCGCTGGGATTGCCGGTCCTGGCTGTCGAGTACATCAGCGATCCGAAGCAGATCGCGAGAGCGAACGCCGAACTCAGGGAACGCGGGATCATCCCCTACTTTGGGCCGCGCGGACTCGACCGGCTCGAAGTCCCCAAGAGCGCCGCAGCCGGTCAAGCGGTGCGGCCCGAGGTGTCACCGCAACCTGCCAGAGACCGCTAGGCGTCCGTCACAGTCTCAACAGCCTGAGCCAGCGCGCCACATCGAGCAGGCTCATGGCCGCGGCCGCAACGTAGGTGAAGGCGGCTGCGCGGAGGATCTGGCGCGCCGATGCCAAGTCATGATCGCCGATGTAGCGCCCGGCCTTGAGCACGGGGAGCGCCCGGCGAAAGCTCGCATCGAGCTCGACCGGGAGCGTCATGGCGTGCATGACGACCGTCGATCCGAGGATCAGCATGCCGAGGAAGAGCTCCATCACGACGACATGCGGCGACTTGAAGACGAGCATGGCGATCGGGGTTGCGAGCATTACCGCCATACCGAAACGTTCGATCGAGCGGGCCTGCTTTGCCATGCGCGTACGCGCCTGGAGTGGACGGTAGTCGGTTGCGTCCTGCATCGCGTGGCCGACCTCGTGGGCGGCGACGACGACGGCGGACAGCGAGCGGCCATCGAAGTGCTGCGGCATCAGTCTCACGACTTTGGCCTCCGGGTCGTAATGATCGCCGAGCGTCGTCGTTTCCTCGACCTTGACGTGGGTCAGTTTCATCTCGTCGAGGAGATGCCGCGCGAACTCGCCGCCGGTGCCCGGGAACTCGGGCCGTTCGGTCGCATGGCGGCGCAACACGCTCTTGACCCACATCTGGGGCAGGAGAGCGAGCCCGAAAGCGAGGATCAGGACGACGAACAGCGCTCCCAAGGAGGTCTCCTTCGGCTTCAACGTGCCACTATATCTAGCGTTGTCTTCCGGCCGCGTTAAGGAGGCGATCTCTCGGGCCAGAATGGACCTGCGTTGCACGTTGGCACCTGTTTGGGGCCGCGGCACCGGCGCCCTTGTCAGTGAGGGGGTCGCCGTGCGAGGTCGGAGCGACATCGCTCTCAAAGGGATTCGTCCTGCTGACAGCCAGTGCCTGCATTCGCGTCGGCGCTGTCACCGGGGCCAAGAAAGCGGACCGGACACGCATGGCAGCTTCCCGTGACCTTTTCGGAAACCTCGCTCAAGACATGACGGACAAAACTGCGCGACGCGCAAAAACAGTCGACGCGTCAGATGCTTATACTGCAGCCGACATCGAGGTTCTGGAAGGTCTCGAGCCCGTTCGCCGGCGGCCGGGCATGTACATCGGGGGCACGGACGAAAAGGCGATGCATCATCTCTTCGCCGAGGTGATCGACAACGCCATGGACGAGGCCGTGGCCGGGCATGCGAGCTTCATCGAGGTCAAGCTCACCGCCGACGGCTTTCTCGCCGTGATCGACAACGGGCGCGGCATTCCGGTCGATCCGCATCCCAAGTTTCCCAAGAAATCCGCCCTCGAAGTCATCATGTGCACCTTGCATGCTGGCGGAAAGTTCGACGGCAAGGCCTACAACACGTCGGGTGGATTGCACGGCGTCGGCGTGTCGGTCGTGAACGCGCTATCGGAGACGTGCGAAGTCGAGGTGGCGCGGGGCCAGCAACTTCACAGGATGGTCTTCTCCCGCGGTATCCCGCAGACCAAGCTCGAGAAGCTCGGCTCGATCATGAACCGTCGCGGGACCACCGTCAGGTTCAAGCCCGACGAGCAGATCTTCGGCAAGGGCTGCGCCTTCAAGCCGGCAACGCTCTACAAGATGGCGCGATCGAAGGCCTATCTTTTCGGCGGTGTCGAGATCCGCTGGAGCTGTGCCCCGGAACTCATCACGGACGACACGCCGGGCGAAGCCGTCTTCCATTTTCCGGGCGGGCTCAAAGACTTCCTCACTCGCGAAAAAATCGACGGCAAGACGCTGGTGACGAAAGACATCTTCTCGGGGCGGGTCGAGAAGGACGGCGGCCACGGATCCGTCGAATGGGCGGTGTGCTGGGTCTCGGACGCCGACGGGGAAACGCAGTCGTACTGCAACACGATTCCCACTCCCGAAGGCGGGACCCACGAAACCGGGCTGCGCAACGCGCTCATGAAGGGGCTCAGGGCCTACGGAGAGCTCGTCAACAATAAGAAGGCTGGCCAGATCGTCGCCGAGGATGTGATGGGCACGTCCATGGCGATGCTGTCCGTCTTCATCCGCGAGCCCGAGTTCCAGGGCCAGACGAAGAACAAGCTTTCCACGGTGGAAGCGATACGCATCGTCGAGACGGCGGTGCGCGACGCATTCGACCACTGGCTCGCGGACAGCCCGCAGCAGGCGACGCGGCTCCTCGAATGGGCCATCGAACAGGCGGAAGACCGGCAGAGGCGGCGCAAGGAGAAAGAGGTCTCCCGGCAATCGGCCACCCGGAAGCTTCGCCTGCCGGGCAAGCTCACCGATTGTTCGTCGACCTCCGGAGACACCGAGATCTTCCTGGTCGAGGGCGATTCGGCGGGCGGTTCGGCCAAGCAGGCACGCGATCCCCGAACGCAAGCGATCCTACCGCTGCGTGGCAAGATCCTGAACGTCGCGAGCGCCACGTCGTCGAAGCTCGCGCAAAACCAGCTCCTGTCGGATCTCATTCAGGCGCTCGGCACAGGAACCGGCACGAAATACCGGGACGACGAGCTGCGCTACGACCGGGTCATCATCATGACGGATGCCGACGTGGACGGCGCGCACATCGCTTCCCTGCTGATGACTTTCTTCTATCAGGAGATGCGCCCGCTGATCGAGAAGGGGCACCTCTATCTGGCGGTAGCGCCGTTCTATAAACTGACGCACGGCTCCAAGACGGTCTATGCCATCGACGACAGGCATCGCGAACAGCTGATGAAGAGCGAGTTCCCCGCGAATGCGAAGGTGTCGATCGGTCGCTTCAAAGGCCTCGGCGAGATGAACCCCGGGGAGCTCAAGGCGACGACGATGGATCCCAAGGCGCGTACACTGCTCAGGGTCGAAATCGCCGAGGGCGAGCTCGAGGCGGTGTCGGAGACCGTCAATACCTTGATGGGCACGAAGCCGGAGCTGCGTTTCCGCTTCATCCAGGAACATGCGGCGTTCGCCAAAGACCTCGACGTGTAACTTCCTCACGGACGGCGGACGACCTGCGAGTCACGGTCCGGCTCGTGTGTAGTCCTGGAGAGTGAGCGAGGGGCCTTGATCTCAGTGTGTTGTGTGGGCTCCGAGATGATCCATGTCAGGCGGGCGCGACTTTCATTCTTATCCGTTTTCATCGCAATTTCTACTAACTAACTGTTATTCATCAAATTATTCTGTTGTCGGTTGAGCATTGCGCGCCGTCGGACTACTGTGACCACTCGACGCGTGCCGATGCTTTGGGCGGGCTCGCCGGTCTAAGCCAGCAAGGCTCGCGAATGTCACTTGCGATCGTTACAGGAAGCCTTACGCCCTACACAGTGCGTCTCTACGATGCGTTCGCGGAGCGCCACGGAGAGGATCTGCGTGTGTTCACGTGCGCAGAGATCGAGCCGCATCGGGCATGGGCGGTCGCTGCGCCGCGGCACTTCCAGCACGAGGTATTGCCCGGCTTGAGATGGCACCGCCACGATGCCAGCCATGTCTACGCCAATCCTTCGATCGTAACCCGGCTCATCCGGGAGCGGCCCGAGGTCCTGGCGGTTGCTGCTTTCTCCCCGACGATGGCGCTTGCTGTCGGTTACGCGCGGGCGACAGGCACGCCTTACGGAGTGGCGACCGACGGTACGCTCGAGACCGATCCCGGAGAGCAGTCGCGGCCGCATGCCGCCATGCGCCGCGCGATGGTGCCGCGGGCAAGCTTCGGTATCTGCGCGAGCGAGGCGAGCGTGGCACTGCTCGAACGCTGGGGGCTCAAGCGCGGGCGCGGCGTCGTCGTGCCGATTGTGACGGCCTGGGACGCTCCAGTGGCCATTCCGATTTTCGAGGAGAGGCCCTTCGACGTCATTCTGGCAGGAGGGATCAACGAGCGCTTCAAGGGCGTCCTGTTCTTCGCGGAAGTCGCAGCGCGGCTGGCGGAACGTGGCAAGCGGCTTCGGGTTCGGATTGCCGGTAAAGGGCCGGAGAGGGACGAGCTCGCAAGGCGGTTGTCGATTGCGGGCGTCGACGCCCATTTCGACGGGGCACTGCAACCCGAAGCTATGGCAGAGGCCCTCGGCTCGGCAAAGGTGCTCGCATTCCCATCTCGTCATGATCCCTGGGGGCTCGTCGCCAATGAGGCCGTGTTGTGCGGCACGCCGGTGCTGGGCTCGCCGCATGCAACGTCGTCGCACCATTTCGTCGAGCGGTTCGGGGTTGGTTTGGTGCGACCGCTCGAGGTCGAAGCGTGGGCGGAAGCGCTGCTCGACATGCTCTCAGGGAAGGCACGCTGGACCAGCTTCATGGGGCATCGCGAAGAGGCGGTCCGGTGGTTCAGCCTCGACGCAGCGGTGGCTGGTCTCAAGCGCGCGTTCGATCTCGGGCGGGGTGCAGGACGCGGCGGGGCAGTCGCGGCCTTCGCTCCCGGCGAAGCGTCACGTGATTGAATTGTTAACGGCTTTGTGCCTATAAACAGTCATGACCTTCGTCCTTGCAAACGCCATTCGAATTAAGGCCCCGGTTGCCTGAGGGCACCGGGAACGACCGCCTTTTTTTGATTCGATCGCGTCTCGTGCAAGGAATCGCACCATGTCCTTCCAATCCGTCTCGTCTCTCGCCCACGCCACTGTCGTGGAAGCGGCGCCAGCAACCGTCTCCGCTCGTTTCCTGGTCCATGGGCCTTCGGATCCAGGCCTTCTCCCGCGTCTCGTCGAGCCATTCGCGAAGCTTGGGACGGTTCCCAGCCGGGTGCATGCTTCGCGTGAGTCCGGAGACGGCTCGCAGATGACTGTCGATCTCAGGCTATGTGAGGTCGCGCCTCGTGTTGCCGAGCTGGTCGAGGCCGCGCTACGCCGGGTCGTCGGGGTGAGCCAATTGATCGCCGTGGTGGAGGCGGCTTGATCCGTCGCCCCGATGCGCTCTTCCCTGACTGCTGGTCACTGGACTGCGAAGCCTCTAAGTCGGATACTGTCATGGGAGAGGGGAGCGCGGACGATGTCCGGTACGCGGGATTGGCAGAACGCCACGGCACCAAGCCTCGCCGATATCGAGGCGCTTGCGGCGGCCGCATGGGACCGGCTGCCGTCGGAGTTCCGGCAATTGTGCCGGGATGTCGTGTTCCGCGTGGAGGATTTCGCCCCCGACGACGTGCTGGACGAGCTCGATATCGAGAGCCCCTTCGACCTGATGGGGCTCTACAAAGGTGTGAGCCTCGACCGGAAAAGTGTTCTCGATCAGTCGCTCGAGCCCGACATGGTGTTTCTGTACCGGAGAGCGATCCTCGACTACTGGCCAGAATCGGAAGAGACGCTTGGCCATCTTGTCACCCATGTTCTCGTGCATGAGATCGGTCATCACTTCGGATTATCCGACGCCGACATGGACGCGATAGAAGCCGAGGCGGAGGACTAGGCGCAGAGGGACACGCCTTTATTCCGATGGCCGTGAAGGGGCGCCGGCGATCAATCTGACCCTAGTGCATTGATGCCCATGCATGTGTCGCGAGAGACGCAGTGGCCAAGGCGAGTTTGTGGGCACGTTTCTGCGGGGTTGCGATTGAGGACCAGCGAGGCGAAATTGGACCTTAGATCGGACACTGTTCCGGAAAGGGGGCCCGCGTGAGATCTGACGGACGGTGGTGTGGTGCTGCCCTGGCGGTGGTGGCCGCGCTCTGGGTCGTCGCTGGCGGCTGCGCGGAGCAAGCATCGGCCGGGCCGACTCCCGAGGAATATGTCGCCCATGTCGGCGGCGATGCGAAGGTCATCGAGCCCGGCGAATTAAAACTCGACGGGCATCGCATGACGTGCGGCCAGCGGCCCACCGTGATGGACAATCAACTTGATGACTACGGGGCAGCCTATCCAGGCTTCCTGATCCTCAATCCGAAGCTGATCAACCGCGTTCCCACCGTCGTCAAGAAATGGATCTTCGCTCACGAGTGCGGCCATCAGTTCCGGGGCCCCGACGAAGAGACGGCCGATTGCTTCGCCGTTCAGCGGGGCCGGCGGCAAGGATGGCTCGACGAGATCGGGCTCGATCAGATCTGCAGCTTCATCAGCCCAGCCAAGGGCGACAGCATGCACTTCTCCGGCTCGCACAGGTGTCAGGTGATGCGGCAATGCTTCTCGGACCCGCGAATCCGGTAGCTTGCCAGGACCAGCGGGACGCGCAGGAATCGCCTTAGGCCCGCCTGCGGTCGAGCAAGCTATTTCTTCACCACCGGTGGTGCCGATTGAGTCAGAGGCTGGTTGTCGGCTGGCCCGTAGAACATCATCCCAATCGCGAACCCGGCAAACACGACCAGTAGCGTCCCGATTACAAGGACACGAAGCGTCATGCTTCTGGACGAGCCTTGGCGGGCTTCGGTCGGGGTGAGTTCCGCCGGATGCGCATCCGAGTGCTTGTGTCTGTCGGTGTCGTCCATGTCGTCTCGCGCTCCTTGCGGTAGCCCCCCACCGGCCCGCATAGCTCCGGACCGCAGACGATGATGTGAGCGAAACGCGCCGCGAGGCCGATGGTTGCCACAACCAGGCTGATGCCAGGGTGTGTCTACTTACTGTCCGCTTCGGGTTTGACCTCGGTCGTCAGCAACCGACTAGGACGCGCGGGCTTCGGGTGAAGCTCGACAAGCCAAAGCGCAAGGCCCAGCAACGACGCGCTTACTGGCAACACAAGGAACGTCGCAAGCTCCTGCCACTCCATCGTCGTACGCTGTCCCTGAAATGCTTCAAGGGCATTGCGCAGGAACAGCACGAATAGAACGACAATGATCACCTCCGCGACGACCTGCTTGAGCTGGCCGATCTCCTGCACCCTGAGGAGCGAGGGCAGGGCGGGGTCGCGCTCGTGCCGCTCGGGGCGTATGAACAATGAATAGACGCCGTAGCCGAAGTACAGGAGCACGATGGCGATGAGGAAACGGTCCAAAGCCTCGATCACTGTGATCATGGCCGCAGCGGAGCGAGGTACCTTCGGCGTCTCCTGAGCGTGGCCGAAGAGCCAGACCTTGTAGGCCTCGACGATATTGACCAAGCCCTGGAGAAACATGAGCACGGCGCCGCCCAGCGAGCCGATCGCAGCGGTTCCCGCCAGGAACCGTGACACAAGAATAAGCTTCCGTTCCAGGATGCGTGTGTCGACGCTCTGCTCTTTCCCGCCGTGCTGCATTCCAACTTTCCTCGACGATCCGAGCGGGCAACGGGGACACGCCGCGCCGTTACGTCAATGCGCTGGAAGGCGATCTGGTTCCCTCGATGAGGACGGACAGAACAAAGTTCGACACCGCATCGGCCGGGTGGGCAGATGTCTACGGGGCACGAAGACGGCGGCAGCGAACCTCACGCGCGTGGTGCAAAAAGGGGGAGGCGCTCGATAGCGTTTGCTCGCTCGAGCGCGAGCAAACGATGCTTTGTCGACGTGCCGCCGGGTGCCGAGAAGCCGCCGATAGCATTGCCGCTTGCCAGGACACGATGGCACGGCACGATGACCGGGACCGGGTTTCGGCCCATGGTTTGGCCAATCAGGCGTGCGGCGCCGGGCATTCCGATCGCTTTGGCTAGGTCGCCATAAGTCACCGTCTCTCCCCACGCGACCTTTCTCAGCTCTGCATAAATTGCGAGTTGAATGGGCGGGCGCGCTCCAAAGTCGACTTCGACGTCCGCAAAGGTCGTCGGGGTTCCGGAGAAATATCTCCCAAGCTCGTCCACGACCTGTGCCACGGTGGCCGGCAGTCGGCCGGACCAACGCCTGCGGCCCGACGCGGCGAGCCGCTCTTCCGTTGCTGCGGTCGTGGCCGCCGGCAATTGAAGGCGTGTCAGGCCGTTCGGGCCCCATGCGATGCCATAATCGCCGAGCGGCGCGTGCAACATGATGTAGGATTCTGCAATCTGGCTTCCGGGGCCAGTCATCATCCTCTCCTCGAACTGAGACCGAAGATCGTTGCTAGCGCAGTTCGTCAGAGGAGGGTAGCGCTTCAGAGCGACGCTCATCTCACGCCTCCGGCTGGCGAGAACATGTGGTCATACCGAAGGCGACGTCCGGAGCCTTGCGTGGCGGTCAAGGAGGCAATCTCATCCCGGGAGATGCCGATGTCATGCAGTGTCCGATCGTCGAGGCCTTCCAGGATTCTTCGGGTCAGGCGATCGCGTCGGCGCTGGCGCATGTCGGCGTACGCTCGCGCAAGAGTTGAGATGAGCGGACGATAGAGCCTCGAGAGGTGGCCCGGGACGGTGCTCCCTGTCGAGATGGGCATGTACGGCATGGTGCTCTCCTGGTCGGTAGGGCGACGCGGAAAGGCGAACGCCCGATGAGAGAGCAGTGTGCGGGATCGGTCCTGACAGCGTTCTGGCAGGAGGTCCCGCGGTCTACTGACAGCGTGGTGTCAGGAGGCTTAGTGTAGATGCGACGCTTCGCTCTGACGATCGGTGGAGACGACGATGCGCCGTGCAGACCGGCTGTTTGAAATCATCCAGATCCTTCGGCGAAAGCCGACGGTCAGGGCGCGTGAGCTCGGGGAGGCGCTCGAGGTCTCGGAGCGGACGATCTACAGGGACATCCGCGATCTGATGGCTTCCGGCGTGCCGATCGACGGCGAGGCGGGCGTCGGCTATGTGCTCCGAGCCGGCTACGATCTCCCGCCTTTGATGTTCAAGGAACAGGAGATCGAGGCGCTCGTGCTCGGAGCGCGCATCGTGGAGTCGTGGGCGGACAAGGAGCTGGCCGCCGCTGCGACGGATGCGATCGCGAAGATCGAGGCGGTCGTTCCCGAGAGGTTGCGGGGGTATATGGCGCGAACGGCTCTATTGGCGCCTGCGACCCATTACATGGAGCCCCTGACATTCGACCTCGCGGAGCTGCGCCGTGCAGTACGCAGCGAGCTCAAGGTCAGTTTCTGCTATCGCGACGTTCTCGATCGGGGCAGCGAGCGGACGGTTAGGCCGTTGTCGCTTGCCTATTTCGGTCCGGTGTGGGTTCTGGCAGCGTGGTGCGAGCTCAGAGACGACTTCAGGACCTTCCGGCTGGATCGGATCAGAGATTTCGTCGTGACGGACGACCGGTTCGCGTCCGAGCGAGGCAAGACACTGCACGATTTTCTCAAGCGGTCCCAGACCTGGACCCGCAGTGCCTTGAGCGGTGCCGAGGAAGCGCCAGACGCGAGTAGATGATCATTGGTCATTAAGCTGTCAACAGCGCTGGCCCCGGCGCTGACGTGCTTTGGTTGCCAGTGCGTCGGTCGGCGAGTATGAGTACGCGCCGGAGAGGCGGCCCGATGGGTCGAAAACGGTTGAGATCGGCCCGCGCAACCGGCTGAGCGCGTGGCGATGTTTCGCACGCCGGATCGTCAATGATCCGGTTTCGGGGGCGCTTTCGCGAGACGGCCCATGGCTACCTTGGTGATGAAATTCGGCGGCACGTCCGTCGCCAACGTCGAGCGCATCCGTAACGTGGCCGCCCATGTCAAACGGGAGGTAGATGCCGGCAACAAGGTTGCGGTGGTCGTCTCAGCCATGGCCGGTGCAACCAATCAGCTGGTGGCGCTCGTGCGCGAGGCCTCGCTGCTGCACGACGCGCGCGAGTACGATGCCGTGGTGGCGTCGGGAGAATGCGTGACAGCCGGACTGCTCGCTATCGTGCTGCAATCCATGGGAATTCAGGCGCGATCCTGGCAAGGCTGGCAGATTCCTGTCGTCACGGACCAGGCGCACGGAGCGGCCCGCATCGTCGATATCGCCGGTGACAAGCTGATCGAGCGCCTTAACGCCGGCGAGGTCGCCGTCGTCACCGGATTCCAGGGCGTCGAACCCAGCCGAAACCGGATTTCGACGCTGGGGCGGGGCGGCTCGGATACCAGCGCGGTGGCGCTCGCCGTGGCGCTCAAGGCGGATCTTTGCGATATCTACACCGACGTCGACGGGGTCTATACGACGGATCCCCGAATCGTGCCCAAGGCGCGACGCCTACCCAAAATCTCCTACGAAGAGATGCTGGAGATGGCGTCCCTGGGATCGAAAGTGCTGCAGACCCGTTCGGTCGAGCTGGCCATGGTCTACCGTATGCGGACACGGGTTCTCTCGAGCTTCGTGCCGCCCGACGAGATGAAGCCGGCGCGGCCCGACACGTGGGATGAGATTGGAACCATTGTCTGTGACGAGGATGAGATCGTGGAGACCCAGGTCGTCAGCGGCATCGCCTACTCGAAGGACGAGGCCAAAGTAACGCTGCGGGGGATCGCCGATCGACCGGGCATTGCTGCAGCCATATTCGGGCCGCTCGCCGACGCCAGCATCAATGTCGACATGATCGTCCAGAACGTCTCGTCCGACGGCCGATCCACGGACATGACCTTCACGGTTCTGCAGTCGGAGCTGCCGAGAGCGCTCGAGGTACTGAAGGCGGCGCGGGCCCAGATCGGGGATTGCGAGCTCGACAGCTCGGCTGACGTGGTCAAGGTTTCGGCGATCGGAATTGGCATGAGAAGTCATGCCGGTGTGGCGGCGCGCATGTTCAACGCGCTAGCGAGCAAGGGCATCAACATCCTGGCAATCACGACTTCCGAAATCAAAATCAGTGTGTTGATCGACTCCGCCTATTCCGAGCTCGCGGTGCGTACCCTCCATTCCCTTTACGGGCTCGACGCCGACTGAGGGTTTTGCCCGACAGTACGGATGGGTCCGGGGAGCCTTTGTTCGCATCGTCGGCTTGCCTTCTCGATTAGACTCCGGGCAACTCATTTGTCGGTGCGGCGCGCGTGCAAGTGATGCGGCCAGCACTGCTCGCGAGCGTGGCGCCTGGAACCTGATGACGACCAGTTGCTGAAAGCAGCGGCGCTACGCGAGTTTCGTATTCGGCTTTGGGGCTAGCCAGGACGCTTGACTGGACGTTCTTCAACGGGCTCATTCGAACTATGGCAAAGAGACCAGTCGAGGACCCACATCTCGCCTCGGCAGAGCCGACGCTCAGGCTCATCCTGCGCCGGCTGCGTGAGACGATGGCCGAGACGGACGACGGGCAACGTCGGCTGGATAAGATCGTGCGCCTCGTGTCCGGCCTGATGGTTGCCGAGGTCTGCTCCATCTACCTGAAGCGGCAAGACCATTCCTTGGAGCTCTTCGCGACGGAGGGTCTCAATCCGGGCGCCGTGCACAATCTTTTCATGAAGCGCGGTGAAGGACTTGTCGGTCGCTGCGCGGAGCTTGCCGTGCCTGTGAACGAGCCGGATGCCCAATCGCACCCAGCTTTCTCCTACCGTCCCGAGACGGGTGAAGAGATCTATCACTCGTTTCTGGCCGTCCCCATTCTGCGGAGCGGGGAGGTGCTCGGCGTCCTGACAGTACAGAACCGGACGCCGAGGCATTATACCGACGACGACGTCGAGGCGCTGCAGACCACGGCGATGGTGCTCGCCGAGCACCTCGTAACTGGCTCGGTCGCTGCTGCGGCAGGGGCTGCGACCCGCGCGATCGACGATGTCGTCCGCGGTCAATCCATCGCCGAGGGACTGGCACTGGGGCATGTCGTCCTGCATGCACCGCGTGTGGCAGTGACAGAGTTGGTTGCGGCCGATGTCAACGCCGAGGCGGCGCGTCTCGAGGCGGCCATCAACGAGCTCAAGGATACCCTCGACGCGTTGATGAGCCAGAGCCATCTGGCGCGAGCCGGCGAGCACCGTGACGTGCTCGAAGCCTATCGCATGTTCGCAAACGATCGAGGCTGGCAGCGACGGCTCATCGACGCGGTAAAGTCGGGTCTGACGGCGGAGGCGGCCGTCGAACAGGTGCAGAACCGCTCGCGGGCGCGGATGCTCCGGCTTCACGATCCGTTCTGGCGCGACAGACTGCGCGATCTCGACGATCTCTCTGACCGTCTGCTCCGAGTCCTGGCCAAGGCGTCGGGCGAGGACGGTCCGCGCAAGGATCTGCCGCACGACACCATCATCGTTGCGCGCAGCATGGGGGCCGCCGATCTTCTCGACTACGACCGCGACCGCTTGAAGGGGCTGGTGATCGAGGAGAGCTCGAGCCACAGCCATGTGGCAATCGTCGCACGGGCTCTCGGCATCGCGGCGGTAGGCGGTGCGCGCGGGATCATGGAGCGGGTCGAGCCCAGGAGCCCGATCATCGTCGATGCCGAAGCAGGAGAGGTCTACATTCGGCCATCCAGCCAAGTCATCTCCGTCTATGCGGACAAGGCACGCTTTCGGGCGCGCCGGCAGCGCCAGTACGATGCGTTGCGGGATCGACCGGCCATCACGCGCGATGGCGTGCGGATAGAGCTTCACATCAATGCCGGGTTGCCGGTGGACCTCGCTCATCTCGACGAGTCAGGGGCAGACGGTATCGGCCTCTATCGCACCGAGCTGCAATTCATGGTCGCGCCGTCGCTGCCGCGGCTCGAGCGTCAAGTCGCGACCTATCACGCCGTGCTCGATGCCGCCCAGGATCGCCCTGTCGTATTTCGTACGCTGGATATCGGCGGTGATAAGGTTCTTCCTTACCTTAGAAGCACGCCTGAGGAAAATCCGGCTCTCGGATGGCGAGGCGTGCGATTGGCACTCGACAGACCAGCGCTGTTGCAGACACAGATCCGTGCCTTGGTGCGCGCTGCGAACGGTCGCCCACTGACGGTAATGGCGCCCATGGTCTCGGCACGCGCGGAGATCGAGGCGGTGCGATCGCTGATCGACGGCGAGTTGCAGCGTGCGGCCCGTCGCGGCCACCCCCTGCCGTCGAAGCTGAAAGTCGGCATCATGATCGAGGTGCCGTCCCTGCTGTTCGCTCTCGACGACGTGCTGCCTGTCGTGGATTTCGTGTCGATCGGCAGCAACGATCTGTTGCAATATCTCTACGCCGCTGATCGTGGAAACGAGCGCGTCGGTACACGGTTCGATACGCTGAGCGTGCCATTTCTGAGAGCGCTGCGGACGGTGGTCCAGGCGGGCCAGCGTCACGGCAGACCGGTGTCGCTCTGCGGAGAGCTGGGTGGGCGCCCGCTGGAGGCGGCAGCGCTGGTCGCGATCGGACTTAGATCCTTGTCGATGGCGCCGGCATCGATCGGTCCGATCAAAGCGATGCTCTTGTCGCTCGATGTCGGCCGTCTTGCTTCGTTCATCGAGCCGATGATCGATGCCCAGAGCGGTAGTCTGCGCGAAGCCCTCGAGCGGTTCGCAGAGAACGAAGGGCTGGAGCTGTGAGGGGCCGCCCAGAGCTGCGCAAAAAAGTTGGTCCTGGAAACAGGATAGACGGGAGAGATTGCGACCGAGCTGTTTGCAAATCTGCCTGGCCGGCGGCGATTTGCGGAAGAAAGCAGGGGTTGCTTCGTTCGATAGCGCGCCGATCGCGCGCTATGGGCGATTGTGCCGCTTGGGGTGGAGCGCGCGCGACAGGTCGGCTACCAGGTCGCGTCGTCCCTCGTCCGTCGGGAGGCCGTGGAACAGATGAACCTCATTCGCTCCGAGGCGCGCGCCGATGCGCCGGATATGGGCGAGGTTCAGACTCGGAAAATTGCTTCGCGTTCTGCGGATCGCGAGAATAACGCGCCGTCCGTCGGCTGCTCGCCGGATCAGCAGGTAGGTCGCGGCTCCGATCGGCGGGCAGCCGATCAGACTATAGACGGTATGGCGGATGCGCCTGCCTGATGCCGTGCACCATGTCTCGGTTCCCAGTGGCGCAAGCAATGCGGCAGCCTCGGCCCCCATCGGGCGTAGCGGCTCGCGGTCCGCGACATCGCAACTGACGCTCCACTGCATATCAACTACCCGACGGCACTTCTCACTTCAGGCAAAGTCCAGTGCCACGCATGGGGTTCCCTCGCGCCTGCGCAACATTCGCGTTCTCGTGCCTGAAAACACTCCTCGCGGACATTTCGTCACAGGAACAGACTGAAGATGGCAGCCACTTCCCACCCTTACAAACCAAATCGGAAAAAGAGTTACCGGAACCGCGCCGCCTGTGATCAGATTGCCACAAGACTGCAGTGCCCTCCTGTCGAGGCACTTCCTTCTCTGGGCCGCGCGTCACATCCCGAAGCTAAGGATGGCTCACGGACATCGACCTTGCTTAGGCTTTGGCCATTGACTTGCTCAGGCCTTGGCCACCGATCGTCGCCCGTCAGCCGCACTTGGCGTAGCCGCAGTCACGACAAATCCAGCATCCTGCCTCGGCGATGAGGTTACCCACGTGGCAGCGAGGACAGCGTCGGCCGACTTTCGAGCCGCTTTCCGTGTTGTGAACCGATGCATCCGATTGCGGCGGGTGTACTGATGCCGTCGGATCGTCGGTCTGATCAAGCGGAAGGGGAGTCCGGAGAAACCCAATGCGGAGCAGATGGCGTTCGATGATTTCTCCGATGGCCGCGAGCAGGCTCGGCACGTACCGGCCTCCCATCCACTGACCGCCTTGCGGGTCAAAAACGGCTTTGAGCTCCTCAACGACGAAGGAGACATCGCCGCCACGCCGGAATACGGCGCTGATCATCCGGGTCAGCGCAACAGTCCAGGCGTAGTGCTCCAGGTTCTTCGTATTGATGAAGATCTCGAAGGGGCGTCTCCTGCCCTCGCGCTCGATGTCATTGATGGTGACGTAGATCGCATGATCGCTGTCCGCCCATTTCAGCTTGTAAGTGAAGCCCGAAAGCACCGGATCCCGTTCGAGCGGCGGCGAGATATAGACGACGCCGGGGCGATCTCTCGAGTGGGGATCAGCTTCGGCGGACGCGACGACGGACGGGGCAAAGGCATCCGATCGACTTGCGTCTGCTGCGCCGGTCAAAGGCGTCGTCGGGTCGTGAGATTGGGGACCGGATGGCGCTGCCGCGGGAGTGGAAAGCACCGATCCCGTCACGGGATTGGGCCTGAATGTCGTGCATCCCTTGAGGCCGAGATCGTAGGCCTCTGCATAGACGGTCTTGAACGCCTCGAACGACATTTCCTCGGCGCAGTTGATCGTCTTCGAGATCGAACTGTCGACGTGCGCCTGCACGGCAGCTTGCATGAGGAGATGCTCGCTCGGCGATAGCTGGTTCGCCGTGACGAAGGAGGCCGGCAGCGGGGCCTCGGGGCCTGAAAGGGCTCGATATTGGCGGTAAGCGTAGTCCTCGACCGTCTCCACGCGCACGCTATCTCCTGCTCCGCGGACCCGGCGCTGGTAATGGTAGTCAAAGATTGGCTCGATGCCGCTCGAGACGTTGCCGGCCAGGAGGGAGATGGTCCCGGTCGGTGCGATCGAAGTCACGCAGCCATTGCGCATGCCGCAGCGCGTGATGGCGTCGCGCACATCGGCGTCCAGCCGGCGCACGTTCGGACTGGAGAGGAAAGGTTCGGCCTCATAGAGCGGAAAAGCGCCCTTCTCGGAGGCCAACGAAGCGCTCGCGATATAGGCATGTCGCTCTATCGTGGCCATCCAGCGGCCAGCGAGCCGTTGTGCCTCAGAGCTGCCATATCGGGCGCCGCACATGGCGAGGGCGTCGGCGAGACCCGTCATGCCAAGGCCAATTCGACGCTTCGCCTTGGCTTCCTTGCGTTGGGCGGAGAGCGGATAGGCGGAGACATCTATGACGTTGTCGAGAAAGCGCACCGCGAGCTCGGCGAGCTCGGCCAGCCGGCTTTCGTCGAGCTCCGCCTCCGGCTCGAACGGGCGCTTCACCAGGCGTGCAAGGTTCAATGACCCGAGCAGACAAGCGCCGTAAGGAGGAAGTGGCTGCTCGCCGCACGGATTCGTCGCCTGGATGGTCTCGCAATAGGCGAGATTGTTGGCCGCGTTGATGCGGTCAATGAAGATCACGCCGGGTTCGGCATATGCGTACGTCGCCCGCATGATCCTGTCCCACAGGTCTCGCGCGCCTACCGTTCGGACAATCGTGCCGCCAAACGAGAGCGGCCAGTCGCGGTCTGCCCTTACCGCATCCATGAAGGCATCCGTCACCAGCACCGACATATTGAAGTTCCGGAGGCGCCCGACTTCCGCCTTGGCATCGATGAAGGCCTCGATGTCCGGGTGGTCGCAACGCAGGGTTCCCATCATGGCGCCGCGCCGTTGTCCCGCGGACATGATGGTACGGCACATGGCGTCCCAGACGTCCATGAAGCTCACCGGACCCGACGCGCCGGCTCCCACGCTGCGAACGAGCGTTCCCGACGGGCGCAGCGTCGAGAAGTCGTGACCAATTCCGCCGCCACGCTGCATGGTCAGGGCGGCTTCCTTCACGTTGTCGAAAATCGAAGAAAGATCATCTTCGATGCGGCCCATCACGAAGCAATTGAAGAGCGTCACGTTGCGACCCGTGCCGGCACCGGCGATGATGCGACCTGCGGGCAGGAACGCTAAATCGCGCATGGCTTCGAAGAAGCGTTCCTCCCACCGGCTGCGAAGACGTCGCGTCTCCGGCTGAGCGGCAGCTCGCGCCACGCGATGCCAAGTATCCTCCAGCGTGGCATCCAGGGGCGCGCCGTCCGCCGACTTCAATCGATACTTGCTGTCCCAGATGTGCTCGGCGATCGGGGGAAGGGGCAACGCCGCATTCGCTGTCGGTCTGGACATGACGCTGACCCGATTACTGGCTCCGGGCCGCATCCGCGCAGCCCTACGGTTTTCCATGCTTTCCATCATGGGCATAGGCGGCGGGCTTGTCAACAAATGTTCTTTTTTAGTTCCTGAAATGGTCTGAATTGTTCTCTGTTTCGATAAATCGTTCTTCGGCTTCGCGCAGCGGCGAGCCACGCTGCCGTCGATGTGTGCGCGCTGGATCGGCCGAGGCTCGGTGGCTCGCGCGCCGGGGCTGACTGACTACCTGTCAGACGAGAAGGACCTTGCCGACAACTTGCCGGTCGGTGATGAGTTTCAAGGCTTCCGATGCGCGCTCAAGTGGCAGTGCGTGAGAGTGGTATGGGCTGATGCGGCCCGCACCCAACCATCCAACGAGCACGTTGAGGTTGTGATCGGCGCGATCCGGGTCCAATCGGTTGAGGGCTCCAATGGTGAAGCCGATCACCTCTGCGTCTTTCACGAGGAGATGATTGGTTTTCGCGAGGGCCGGACGCCCGCTGGTGAAGCCGACAATGAGTATGCGACCGAAGGGAGCTATGGAGCGCATCGATTCGTCGAACACGTCCCCGCCGACGGGATCGAATATGACGTCTGCCCCGCGTCCTCCCGTCAATTCGAGCACCCGATCACGGAAGCCGGTGCTGTAGTCGATTACGTGGTCCGCGCCGAGCCGTTTGCAGACTTCGAGGCGTTCGGGATTGCGCGCTGTCGCGATGACCCGTGCCCCCATGAGTTTCCCGACATCGACGGTTGCGAGGCCTACACCTCCGGCGGCACCGTGGACCAACAAGGTTTCCCCTGCCTGAAGTCTGCCACGCTGCAGGGCGTAATAGGCGGTGGTGTAATTGGAGCGGAAAGCCGCAGCAGCTTCGAAGCTGACGGAGACTGGCAATTTCACGACCGATTTGGCCTGCTGCACAGTTTCCTCAGCGAAGCCACCGCCGCACAGCACCCGATCGCCGAGAGCAAGACCGGTGACACCGTCGCCGAGGGCGACGATCTCACCAGCAGCCTCTCCGCCCGGGATGAATGGTGGAGGCGTTTTCACATGGTATTGGCCCGCGATGCGCAGCACGTCCGTGAAGCTGACGCCCCGCGCGCGCAGCCGAACTTTCACTTCGCCCGCGCCGGGTTCAGGCGATGGAACCGTCTTGACGACAAGGCTGTCGGGGCCGCCGTAGGCCTCGCACATCACGACCTGCATCTCGTGTCCCTTCCTGTTCGCGCCTTCGTCGCCTGTCTTCGGTCAGGCGACACCCGCGCGCAAGAGGTCGTGCACGTGCACGATGCCGACAGGCCGGTCGTCTTCGACGACGAACATCTGAGTGCGTTTGAGGGAGTTGATCTGCTCCAGAGCCGCCGAGGCCAGCATGGACGGCGCCAACGTATTCGGCCGCTTCGTCATGATGTCCGTGGCGCGGCGCGACAGGAAGCCTTCGCCCATATGGCGGCGAAGGTCGCCGTCGGTGATCATGCCGGCGAGACGACCGGCCTCGTCGACGACGCCCACGCAACCGAAGCTCTTGGTGGTCATGGTGACGATCACCTCGCTCATCGGGGTCAAGAGCGGAACCAGTGGGAGCGCTTCGCCCTGGTGCATGAGATCCGACACGTGTTTGAGCTGGGCGCCAAGCGAGCCGCCCGGATGAAAGACGCGAAAATCGTGAGCGGTGAACCCTTTGCGCTCCAAGAGCGCGATCGCCAGGCAATCACCTAGGGCGAGCTGCATCGTCGTCGACGTCGTCGGGGCGAGGCCATGCGGGCAGGCCTCTTTGGCGCGTGGAAGCTCGAGAACGACGTCAGCCGCCTTGCCGAGTGCGGAGTCTTGCCGGGAGGTGATGGCGATCAGGCCGACGTTGAAGCGCCGGGAGTACGTAAGGATACCCGACAGCTCGACGGTCTCGCCGGACCAGGAGAGGGCGAGCACGACATCATCTCGGCCGATCATCCCGAGATCGCCGTGCGAGGCTTCCGAGGGGTGGACGAAAAACGCCGGAGTGCCGGTCGATGCGAAGGTCGCGGCGACTTTCTGGCCGACGTGTCCCGACTTGCCGATGCCGGTGACGATGACGCGACCCCGCGCATTCGCGAGCATTGCGACGGCCTTCTCGATGGCGTCACCGAGCCCGTTGTCGAGCATGGCTCTCAACGCATACAGCCCCTGCTCCTCGATCTCGAGAGTCCGCCTCGCAGCCTCGCGTGGCGATTTCGCCTCGGTGCAGGTCGGCAGGACCCTCATTTCCGCCAGGTTGCCGGCGCGCACTTTTGAAGAGACGTGCATGTGTCCGCTCCCCCATTGACCGCGCAGACGGCTGTTCCTGTGCCGGCCCCGCGAATCGTGTCCCTCAAGTTGCATACAACTCCGGATCGATGGCGAAAACGAGCCCACACGTCGCGGCGGGCTGTGCACAAGAGGAACTCGCAAGCCGAGGTGGCTTCGGCGGGCCTACGGCGGGGGATCAGGCATGGCGCCGCTTTGCCACAGGGCGGCCGACGAACGTCAGCCCCGGATCGCCAGGAAGGCGTCGAGCTCGACGGCGGTTGGAAGCCCTGCGCGGCTGCCCAGGCGTGTGCATTTCATAGCTGCTGCCGCCGCGGCGCGACGTGCGCACTCGGCGGAGGAACAACCTTGGGCGAGGGCCAGGGCGAACGCGCCATGAAAAGCATCACCGGCACCGGTCGAATCGACCGCGTCTACGATGAACGCTGGCTGGCTCCCCTTCACGCCATCCGGCTCGCGCCAGCGGTAGCCGTCGCGGCCGAGTGTCACTCCGGCGTGGCGGGGGCCGTGGCGCAGCACCTCTGCCAAGCGGGCGTCGTCGTCGCCATCCCTTACGAATTCACGAAGAGCCGGGGCAGAGAAGATCGCAAAGTCAGCCAATTGAAGCAGCTCGGGAAGGGCCTCGCGTGCCCCAAGATCGGCATCGAGCACCGTGGCGACGCCCGCCTTGCGTGCGTGCTCGAATGCCACGCGAGTCGCTTCGAGCCAGCGCAGATCTGCAAGCACGATGTCGGCTTGCGGTATTCGCTCGAGCGGCAGCCAGCTCGTGCTCGTCGGCATGGCCGTATCCCGCATGCCCACGATGAGGCGCTCGCCGCGATCGTCGACGATGATGGCCGAGGTCGACGAGCGCGATTCCTCGAAGGCTTCGACAGCGCGGATATCCACACGTTCGGCCTTGAGGCCCGCCTTGATGATCGCGCCGGCGTTGTCGTCGCCGACTCGGCTCCACAGCTCGACCTTGGCGCCCAGCCTGGATGCGGCCACAGCCGCATTGGCCGCCATCCCGCCGCCGACCTCGATCGCTTCGATCGCGCGCACCTTGGTCGGCTCGCGGGGGAAAGCCTCCACGCGGTAGACCCGGTCGAGAGCAGCATGGCCGACAATAATGAGGTGCTTGCCTGGCATCAGCGCTCCAGAGTTGAGGCCTCGGGCGGGCAGGGCTCGTCCCTGGCTAAGGACTGTCCCGATTTCGTGATGGGCGAGCAAGCACTTTTGCGGTCGGCCGCGGCGGCGATCTGGCTTGGTGGGGGATATCGAGGTCGCATGCGGGGCCAAAACGTGCGGCCACGCCGCGAAAAGGTCGCTGCAGTCGCCGACTGCCGAAGATCAGCGCTCCCGGATCAGCAGCGCAGGTCCATTCAGCGGCTCGTTGCCTTCAGCCTTGCGAGGCCGGCGCGGCTGGTGGACTGGGCGGGATCGATGGCGATGGCTCGCTCGTAGTCACGGATCGCGTCCTCTCGCCGGCCGAGAGCTTCGAGGATCTGGCCGCGCGTGTCGTAGGCGTAGCCATTGGTCGGGCTCGCTTCGATGGAGCGGTTCGCGTCCGCAAGAGCTTCGGCCGTCCGCCCCGACTGGAAGAGGCTCCAAGCCTTGTTATTCAGCGCTTCGGCGTGGCGCGGATCGATGCGCAGGGCGGCCTCGTAATCCCGCATCGCCGCCTCGTTCTCGGCGGCGCCCCCTTTCAGGACATGGGCAATGCCGCGGTCAGTCAGGACCTGGGCGTTGTCGGGAACGAGACCCAAGGACCTCGTGTAGTCTGCGATGGCCTTGTCGAGGTCGCCAGACCGGCGTGCCGCGTTTGCAACCATATGCAACGCAGATGCCCGGCGCTCCAGCGTGTCGTCACTTTCAACAACGGGAGCGCACGTTGCGGCCTTCGAGGCGTCGGCAGCATTACGGCAGGCTTCCCAATTGCTATCCAGGCTTCGCTGGCGGTCGGCGCGCGCCGCCGCTTCGGCCTTGGCTCTTTCGGCCGCGTCGTTGCGACTCTGAGCTTCGCGCAGTGCGGCAAGTCGGGTCCGCGCCGAGGCTGCGATCCGAGTTTGGCCATGCGTGGCGAGAAACCGTTCAAGCACGGCGGGATCTTGCGTGTCCGAGATCGGACGCCATGCCGCCTCGGCCACCCTCTCGGGATCGGGCGGAGATACCGGGGTTGGCGCGACCGGAGAAGTCGGCTTGGGGGCAGCCGGCGAGGTCTTTGCGTCTGCCGGCGACTGCGCGGCGGGCGTCGGGGCCGAAGGAGCCGTCGCCGAGACCTGGGGAGCAGCGGGGGGCGAGGACGGTGCGGTGGACGACGATGATGATGACCGCCACCAGGCGGCGGCGCCCGCGGCGAGCAGCACAAGAAGGGCCAGCGTAGCCAGCAGAGGCGCCTTTCCGGCGGGTCGCGGCGTGCCGATTGGTGAAGAACCTGTCCCTGCGGCGAGGTCGGAGACCGGGCGTTCAGATGCGGGGGCCGGACCACGGGCGGTTCCAGTTCGCTGTCTTGCGGCGCCCGCGTGATCGGTAGTGGCCGGGAGCGCACTCTGCGTCAGGTGCTGCGTGGCCTGCGCCCCGGCCGTTGCGGGCTGATCCGACAGCAGCATCGATCGCCACTCGGGGATCGATTGGGGGCGATCCTGGGGCTTCAGCCTCAGGGCCGTGTCGATTGCCGACAGGAAGCCTGCCCGATACTCGATCGTGGTCATCTCGGAGACGGGCTTCATGTCGTCTCCGAGCGCGCCGCGCCGACTCGAGTCGGTCGGAGGGGCGCCGGATATGGCCCGGTAGAGCGTCGCCGCGACAGCATAGATGTCGGTCCAGGGACCTTGGAGCTCGGCCACGCCGTGATACTGCTCGGGAGGAGAATAACCGTGTTTCACGATCGCGGAGATCTTCTGGGAGCGCTCGCGGATGTCCTCGCGGCAGGCGCCGAAATCGATCAGACACGGTGAGCCGTCGCGACGGATGAGAATGTTGTCGGGCGCTATGTCGCGATGCAGAAGCTTGGCGGCGTGGACGACTTCCAGGGCGTCGAGGAGGGGCATCAGGATGCGATCCAGCTCTGCCTGGGTCGGCGGACGACCGAGCTCGTCCAGCCACTGCCCCAGCTGGCGTCCTTCGACGTAGCCGAGGACTGCGTAAGCCGTTCCGTTCTCCTCGAAATAGTCGACCACGTCGACGATGCCGGGGTGCTCGCATTTGGCGAGTGCCTCCGCTTCCTTCAGGAAGCGGTCCAGACCCCATCGAAAAAGGCCCTTGCCGTCCGGCGTGCTGATGACATGCGTGCCTTGCCGCGCAGCGAACTGGCGGGGAAAAAACTCCTTCAGCGCGAATATCTTAGACGATAGTCGCTGGTGCCGGGCCCGGTAGGTGATGCCGAAGCCGCCGGCCCCGATCACCTCCTCGATGACGTAATGGCGGATAGCGAGCCCGGATTTGAGAGAGACAAATCCGCCCGCCGAAGTGCCAACTGTGGATGTGTCGGGGCCGTGCGAGGCCGGGGGGGCAGAACCGGTGTCATCAGCCATCGGATCTCCTCGTCGGGCATAGGCTCTCAAAAGGTGTCGGAGCCCTCATTCGCGCGGCCCGGGCTGTTCGGGCCCTCGAGTCCGGCAGACGCTTGGCCGGCCAGCACAATGATGCGAGATTGGCCATTGCGTCGTTGCGCCCTTCATTTTCCATGCCAGGTCTCGATACCATGAACTTGCGAGCACTATGCCCTCTGATCGCCTCTCTTGCGATGCCCCTTCTGTCGACGATCAGCGTTGCGCAGACGCCGCCCACGGCCGAGCAGATCATAGAGCGGCTGAAATCTAGTCAGCCTTCGAGCCAAGGCGTGCGGACGCGCGGTTTGTCGGCGCCAGGCGGACGACCGGGGTCGCCGCCGAGCACGGTGGCGCCGGCATCAACGGGCGCGGCCACGCAGCCGGTGGGGCCGCCCATCGAGCCGCGGGTGGACACGCTGTTCGTCGCGCCCTCCAATACGCTGACAAAGGGGCAGAGAAACGAAGTTGCAGCAATCGCGAACGCGAGGCCGACCATCGACCTCACGATCTATTTCGACTTCAACTCCGCCGAGATCAGTCCGAAGGCCGTTCCCACGCTCGTAGAGCTGGGAAAGGCGCTGACGTCAGACGCCCTGAAGGGCACGCGATTCCTGCTCGCCGGACACACCGACGCCAAGGGCAGCAACGCGTACAACCTCAAGCTGTCGCAGCGCCGGGCAGACGCCATACGCAATTTTCTGGTGGCGCAGTTCCGCGTGGATCAGCAGCGCCTTCTCGCCATCGGCTATGGCGAGGAGCAGCTGAAGAACAAGGCCAATCCGCAAGCCGACGAAAACAGGCGCGTCCAAGTCGTGAATTTCGGCGGTTGAGAAAGTCGCGCCGTCAGTCCTGAAATCGGAGCTGAGGGCGGGCAGAGGCAGATTACCGGAGCCAGCAGCCATGAGCGGACCAGATCGCATCCTGACAACCCATGTCGGGAGCCTGCCCCGGTCAGAGATGGTGAGCGACGTGGTGGAGGCCGAGGAGGCCGGCTCGCCTGTCTCCGGCGAGCTGTTCGATGCCGTGATCGCCGAAGCCATCGACGTGGAGGTGGAGCGGCAAAAGAAGATCGGCATCGACATCGTCTCGGACGGCGAATTCTCGAAACTCACCTACGCCAGCTATATCCAGCACCGGCTCACGGGTTTCTCGGGGGATAGTCCGCTCGTCACCCCGGCCGATCTCGACGAGTTTCCGGGCGCCGCCGCCTCGGCGGAAACGCGACGCAGGCGTCCGCAGAAATTCCAGAGGCCGCTCTGCACCGGTCCGGTCGCGATACGGACCCGCGAGCCACTCGACGCCGATATTCGCCGCATGAAGGCTGCCGTCGAAAAGCACAAACCGTTGGGGGCCTTCCTGACAGCCGCTTCGCCCGGGCTGATCGCGATTTTCCATCCCAACCGGCATTATCCAACGCACGCGGCCTACCTCGAGGCGCTGGCGACGGCGATGCGCGTCGAGTACGAGGCCATCGTGGACGCGGGGTTCGACTTGCAGATCGATTGCCCCGATCTCGCGATGGGGCGACATACGATTTTCAAGCATGCCAGCGATGCGGCGTTCCTCAATCATGCGCAGGAGCAGATCGAGGCGCTCAACCATGCCCTGGCAGGACTGCCGCCAGACCGTCTTCGAATGTACGTGTCATGGGGGAACTACGAGGGGCCACACACCCACGATATCGCGCTCGAGAAGATCCTCCCGGTCATCCTGAAGGGGCGACCGCAAAAGATCGTCATCGAGGCGGCCACCCCCACGCATCAGCACGACTGGCGCGTCTTCGAAAAGATTCGTCTTCCGGACGACAAGCTGCTGGTGCCGGGTGTGATAGACGTCACGAACAACTACGTCGAGCCTCCGGAGGTGGTCGCAGATCGACTGGAGCGATACGCCCGCATCATCGGCAGGGAGCGCGTCATCGCGTCGACGGACTCCGGCTTTGCTGCCTTCGCAGGGGACCGCATGGTGGACCCGAAGGTTGCGTTCGCCAAGCTCGAGAGCCTGGTGAAGGGCGCGGACATGGCAACACGGCGGCTCTGGGGACGCTAGGCTCCGGCGAAGTATTCGGAGCGGTCGGCGGCCGGACTTCGCTCGGTGACACGATGTTGGGTCCTCAGGTTCGGATCCGAAGTTAATCTGTGTCTGCAACCTTCGCCAAGATCTGATATGAACCGCCGGCTGATCGCTGCTGCGACAGGGATCGCTCGGCGCAAACGTCGGGTGTAGCAGGGCAGTCGCAACGAGAGCCAGCGACAGCTTCGAAGCAACCTCACGACCAATGAACAAGACGAGGCTTGAAGGCGTGGGAGATGTTCCGGGCAAGGCCGTCGATCGGAGGGCTCCCGCGGAGGGGTATGGTCAGTCATCCGACCGAAAGGCGCCGGGCCTCTCGGGGGTGGGAGCGTTTGCGCATGGGCTTCGCCCCTATCTGCCGACGGTCGTGGTGCTGGTGCTCATGCTCGTCCTCGCGGCCGTTTTCGCTTGGATGGCGCGCGTCCAGGTCATGGTGCGAGCGGATGCCGCGTTCAAGCTCGAAGTCCGCTCCGTTCAGGATGCGATCCAGGATGTCATTCGGACCTACGCGCAATCGCTGCGTGCCGGAAGCGGTCTCGTCGACGCGTCCCATCCCATTACGCGGCGGGACTGGTCCATCTTCGTGCGGTCGCTCGCCCTGCCGCAAAACTTTCCGGGGGGACAGGGAATAGGCTTTGCGCGCGTCCTGAAATCCTCAGAGATAGACGCACTGGTCGCGCAACAGAGACGCGAAGGCGTCTCGACGTTCACATTTCATCCTGTCGGCGATCGCGAAACGTATACGGCGATCGTCTATCTCGAGCCGGATGACTGGCGGAACCGGAGGGCGCTCGGCTTCGACATGTTCTCGGAGCCCATACGGCGTCGTGCGATGGAACGGGCACGCGATCGCGCTGAGCCGATCCTATCGCATCGAGTAACTCTGTTGCAGGAAGCAGGATCCGACGCACAGCCGGGAACGCTTCTGTACATGCCCGTCTATCACGGCGGCGGGACACCGACGACGCTCGAGGCGCGACGACGGCTCATTTCAGGCTGGGTCTACGGCGTTTTCCGCATGCACGACCTGTTCCGGCGAACCCTTGCCCGGCATGCGGCCGGCAGCTCGCGCCACTTGTGGATCGAGATTTTCGACGGAGACTCTACCGATCGCGACGCGCTGCTGTTCGACAGCCTGCAAGATTCTGCCGCTGCCGCCGTCGGTCGGGAAGGCCGCTCACGGGCACAATTCGTGAGCACGTCAAGCATAGAACTGGCAGGTGTTTCGTGGACATTGCGCGCGACTTCGCTGTCGGATTTCGAGAAGCAGGTCGATGGAACGCGCCATTGGACAGTACTGGCCATCGGCTTTGCCTGCAGCGTCCTGCTGGGAGGGCTATCTGCGCTGCTCGACTTCTGGCGAAACCGATACGCGACCGCCGAGCGACGTCTGCTGGTCGAGGTCAGCGAGCGCAAGAGGGCGGAGGACGAGGCGCGAATTGCCAACCAGGAACTCATTCATCGGGTGAAAAATACGCTCGCGATCGTCACGGCCATCGCGTCCCAGACCGGGCGGCATGCCAAGTCGATCGAGGATTTCAATGCCGCCTTTCGGTCGCGGCTTGTGGGCCTTGCGAGGGTTCAGGATCTGCTCAGGCCGGACGCGGCGTCGTCACCTGATCTGAGCGGCTTCGCGCGCGATCTCCTGGCGCCGTTCGTCGGGCAGAGATCCAGCGCGCTCGCGATCGAAGGTCCAGCGCTTCGCATCGGTCACAGCGAAGCCACCCTGCTCAGTCTCGTACTGAACGAATTGGCTACGAATGCCACGAAATACGGTGCCTGGTCGGTCGCTGAAGGGAAGGTTCGGCTCTCCTGGCAGATCGAAACCCAGAGTGCCGAGAATGTGGTCGTGCTCGTCTGGCATGAAAGCGGGGGGCCACGGATCGAGACCATGGGGCCGTCAGGCTTTGGATCGTCGGTCATGCGTGTCGTCGTAGAACGGGGCCTGCGTGGCAGGATTTCGACCGATGTCGTCGAAGGCGGATTGCGGCAGACGATTATTCTGCCGCGAGGCGAGGGCTCGACGCTGGGATCGTAAGCCTAGGTCGTTGTCAAGCTCGGAGGGCGCCGCACAGAGAAAGTGCGCTCCCCGATGGCAAGAGCTCGCCCGGCCTCGCGCCCCGTCACTCGCCGGTGTCGAGCTTTGCGGCATCCCATTCACCTTTAGACTGTGCATCGGTCCATCACCCGGGGAACCGACTGCGCTGCGACGCGTTTTTTGAACCGAAGACGATGGAGATTCGCAAACACGACGGCAACGGAGAACGATGATGGCTGCATCGAGCGAAAGCTTCGCCAAAACCCCAGATGATCTACAGCGGCGGGCTCATCCCGCCAGCGACAAGTTGGCCGACAAGGCTTCGGAGTATGCTGCGATGGCCAGCGAACAAATCGACGATGTCGTGCGTTCGGCGGAAGAATCCGCCCGCCAGATGGCTGAGCAGGGTCGCAAAGCCGGGGAACGCGTCGAACAGGTTGCCACCAACTTCAAGTCTGCAACCGAGAAATCCGTCCGCGATCAGCCGATGACGACGCTGGCCGTCGCGGCCGCTGTCGGCTTCGTGCTCGGCGCGCTCTGGAAGTCGTAACGGTCTTGGATCAATCGCTCGCATAGGGCGTAGGATGCTGCAAACTCTCTTCAGGCGCGCGGAAGCCACGGTCGACAATGCTGTGACCGCGATTCTCGTTCGGGTGCTCGTGGCGATCCCGTTCCTGGTCGCTGCTGCCTTCGCGACAGCGGCCGGCCATACCTTCGCCGTTGAGCAACTCGGTCCGGCGCTCGGTAGTCTGGCCGTGGCCGGAGCTTTCGTCATACTGGGCTTGGTGGTAGCGGCATTCTCGTACGGCGGGTCGGGGTCGTCAGCAGCTTCGATGCAGGCGTCGTCCGATGCGGGGGCGGCGCATGCGGATGGTCAGGAGAAACAGCTCCTCGATCCGATAGATCGCGATGTCGCGAGGGCTGTCCTGGCGGCGGTTTCGCCAGCCATCCTCCCGATCGCTTTCCGGGTGGCAGCCAAGAACTTGCCTCTCGTGGCGGTGGTCGCTGCGGCGGGCTACGTCATGTCCCGCCAGCCGGCGTCCAAAAACTTTGAAGAAACGAGTGGATTCCAACCTGCCGAGTAGCCGTGGGAGGCCCGACGCCGGCGGCCATGCGTGTGGGAGTATGCTACCGCAATGATGGAGTGGGAACCATTCGGGGTGGGTCTGCGTTCAGAGGTGCGATGAGGGATACGTTGACTTTGCGGGGTGGACTGTGAACGAAAGCGAGAGAGTGGAAGGAATGACCAAGGCCGGGCCGGGACGGCAGAATATTTTGAACGAGAAAGACCACCACGGCGCGGAACACTTGGAGCAGGAGGGCCAGATGGCAGAAAATCTGCAGTTGGTCCTTCCGCGCGAGGCGCAAGGGCGGATCGGCCTTCACTTGAGGCGGATCTATGGGGCCATCTTGTCAGAGCCGCTGCCTGACAAATTCGCCGAGCTCCTGAAAAGCCTCGATAAGACGGAGCGTTCTTGATGACGGACTTGTCCGATTCGAACACCTTGCAGCACGATCTGGCGAAGCTGGTGCCAAATCTGCGGGCATTCGCAAGGTCGTTGTGCGGCAGTGCCGATCAGGCCGACGATCTTGTGCAGGAAACGCTGGTGAAAGCGTGGCGAAGTCGCAGTTCGTTCACGCCGGGCTCAAACCTCAAGGCGTGGCTTTTCACGATCCTACGCAACACGTTCCTGTCGGAACGACGGAAGCGGAAATTCGAGATACAGGACACTGACGGAAAGCTTGCGCTGCAACTCAGCGTCAAGGCGGAGCAGGCGGGTCATATGGAGCTGCTCGACTTCGCAAAGGCTTTCGCGGTCCTGCCGGAGGAGCAGCGTGAGGCACTGATCCTCGTAGGGGCGGAAGGGTTCTCGTACGAGGATGCGGCCCTCATGTGCGGCTGCGCCGTGGGAACGATCAAGAGCCGCGTCAATCGAGCACGAGTGAAACTCTCTGAAATTCTAGGCGTCAGCGATGTCGACGAGGACATCGTCGAAAAGAGCACCGAGCGTCTTGCGCGCATGTCGGCCAGATAGCAGCAAGCCTGCCAGCATTTTTTACAAGGACCAGGGAACCGCGACATTCGCCAAGACGTTACTGCCGCTAGCCGATAGATGAACGTGGGGAGCGTCACCTCTTATGAATGCCTCAATTGCGAGCGTAATCGCGCCGCATCTACCTTCATTACGACTTTTTGCGCGCGCTTTGACAGGGACACAGGAGCGGGGCGACGCGTATGTCGTGGCAACGCTCGAGTCGCTCGTTGCCGACAACAGCCTGTTCCGCAGCGATCTGCCGTCGAAAGTTGCTGCGTTTCGAGTGCTGCTTCAGATCTGGGGCGCCTTGCCGATCAACTTGACGACCGAGCAACCTGCGGCTGGCAGGGGTAGCGCTGCCGACCGGCATATCGAGACGCTGACGCCGAAGCCGCGTCAGGCCTTCCTGCTTGCGGCGCTAGAAGGTTTCTCGATTGGCGAGATCGCACAGGTCATGGATCTCGATGCAGATGAAGTTCGTAAGCTGGTCAACGAGGCAGGACGCGAGATAGCAGAGCAGATCTCCACGCGGGTTCTCATTATCGAGGACGAGCCGCTCATCGGCCTGGATCTGGAAGATATCGTAACGGATATCGGTCATGAGGTGTTGGGTATCGCGCCCACGCGAAACGAGGCCGTTGCTCTTGCACGTGCGACACGTCCGGGGCTGGTGCTGGCAGACGTGCAGCTTGCTGACGGCAGCTCAGGCATCGACGCGGTCAACGACATCCTCGTGGATCTCAGCGTTCCCGTGATCTTCATAACGGCCTATCCGGAGCGGCTGCTGACCGGGGAGCGGGCAGAGCCCACATTTCTCATCACAAAGCCGTTCCGCCCAGAAATGGTCAAGGCTGTCATCAGCCAGGCACTGTTCTTCGATGTGCGTGCGGGCCAGTCGTTGGGCGACGCGGCGGCCTAGGTCGTTGCGGAGGCTGGGGAGGAGATTGTTGCCTGCATCAAGCGCGATGTGGGCGGCGAGGGTTGAAACGTGCGGAAGAACACCCATCGGATCGGGTGTCTTTCGCGGGAAGCGCCGTCCGCTTCTGTCCTTGCCAAACAACGGTAATTGCCGTCATCAGGGCTTGGAAATCTCCGCCGCCGGTCGCCGATCGGTCTGCTGCATGGCCTCGCGGACTTTGCGGTGACGCCTGCGGACGTCTTCGAGATCGGCCGGAGCAGCAATGGTGCGTTCCGCGTCCTCGAGCACGAGGTCGGCATGTCTCGCGAGCGTCCGCCAGCGCTCGGGTGATCGCTCGGCAGCGGCGACCTCTGTGATGATCTCGAGCATTCTGATCAACACCGGTGGGTTGGATGCAGCGCTTTGGCGGATCGCCAGCAGCATCGCATCGACGAGGCCGTCGTAATCGACAGTGTCGATGACCAGAACGGGGCGGCCTTCCCGCTCGATCGTGCCGCCGGGCAAATAGAGAGGGACCAGTTCGCTCAAGGTGGCGCCGAGGGTATCGAGCACGCTTATCGCTGTAAACGGATCGTTGACGCCCGGCGACAAGGCGCGCAGTGCCACTTCGACGAGCTGACGAACGGCTAGCTCGACATCGGCAGAGGTCGTTCGGTGGCTGCCGATCGCAGTCGCATGGCGGATGGCGCGCTCGACGCCTTCCACTCGCGGTAACGCGAGCGCAATCGGCACGCCAGGGAACACCGCATCGCCTGGGCGCTTCAGCAACCGAATTGCCGTGCCGTTCGCCGCCGCCCAGTCCGCCAGCGCGCTCTCGTCGAGCTGCAGGAGATAGCCGCTGCGTTCGTCCCGGACAGGCGTCGCGTCGCGCCAGAACCTTTCCGGCGGGGCGGCCGGGCCTTCCTCCTCCTGCGCGAGGCGTCGCAGCGTGTCCTGCAGCTCTCTGCTCACGAGGCTCACGACCGTATCGACGTTGATGCGTCCGGCCATGTGGTCGACGAACCAGACCAGGGCACCAACGCAGATCAATGCGAGGGCGATCGACACCGAAACCGAGAGATGCGGAATAAACTCACCTTCGCTTTCGGAGCGCACGCCGCGCAAGACCAGGAGCGAATAGACGAAGGTGCCGAGGAACACGCCGAGTACAAGCTGATTTCCCCGATCGCGGGTGAAATTGCGAAGAAGGCGGGGCCCCATCTGACCCGCCGCGAGAGTCAGGGCTGCGATGGTGATCGAGAACACGGTCCCGGCGACGGTTATCGTCGAGGATGCAATAGCACCTAGGAGCGCGCGCGCGCCCGTTGGACCGCCACTGTAGAGCCAGGACTCGTCGAGGAGACTGCCAGGATATGTGCCCTCCTTGTCGAAAGCCAGCATGCCTATCGCCAGGATGAAGCCGAGCGCGACCAATGCGGCCGGAATGAGCCAGAACGCGTCACGCAGGTCTTCGAGCATCTTGCGCAGGCGGGCGGTCAATGGTTTTGCTCCCGTCGATGGCCAGTTTCACAATGCGCTGCGCTCGGCATTGTTCCGCGCTCCCCGCATAAGCAGAAGGCGTTCTTCGCTCAACCTCCCGGAACGATGCCGGCTGGCAAGGAGCGAATATGGGCCGCGATGGCGCCTGGCCGGGTCAGCCAGATCTGATCGCGGTGCCTCAAGATGTGCTGCATGGCGCGGCGCAATTGTCGAAGGCGAAACGGTTGGCCAAGAAGGAAGGTATGCAGCACGAACGGACAGACCAGCGACGGGCCGCGCTTCGATTGCTCGAGCATCTCGTCGAACTGGTCGATCCAGATGTCCATCAGATCGACGGCGGTGTGCTGGCGCATGACGAGTGCGGGCGAGTCGTTGATCTCGATCGGGTAGGGCATGTTGAGGATGCGGCCCTTTCTCGTGCGCATCCAGACCGGCTGGTCGTCGAGCGGCCAGTCGCACTGGTAGAGGTAGCCGGCCTCCTGCAACAAATCGAGTGTGACCCGGCTTTGCGAAAGCCAAGGGCTCATCCAGCCGATCGGTTGAGCGCCCGTGAATTTCCGAATCGTCTCGGTGGTCTCGGCGATGAGGCGGGCCTCATCGACTTCCCAGAGGTCGCCCTGTCGCTCGGCATTCGTGCGGCCGTGGGCGACGAACTCGTCGCCTCGGGAGAGCATGCGCTCGCCGATGTCGGGATGAAGGTCGAGGATCATGGAATTCAGGTTGTGGGCGAGGGGGCAGTCGAGCTCGTCGAAGAGATCGAACATGCGCCAGATGCCGACGCGGTTGCCGTAATCGCGCCAGGCGTAGTTGCGCTGAGACTGCGGCGCAGGAAGGCCCGTGCTGTCGGACCCAAGGCCGGTGCCGAAGGCGAAGTACTCGATGTTGTTGCAGAAATAGACGGCCAACCGTTTTCCATCGGGCCAAGTGTAGTCCGGGCGTTTCGTGATGGGAACGTAATCGTATCGGTCGTGGGCGGGAAGCTTCATGACGGATCTCCGGAGCTTGGTAGGGTGGCAGGCCTCAGGTGTCATGCCATGTAGAGGCCGCCATTGGCGTGGACGATCTCGCCGGTGATGAAGCGTGACCGCTCGGAGGCCAGGAAGACGATGATGTCGGCGATGTCGGCCGGCTGGGCCATGGCGCCGAGCGGGACCAGACGCGACTGCTCGGCCATCTCCGTCTCGTTGAACTGGTAGCGCGGCTGGGCCGTGTCGGTAATGCCAGGAGCAATGGCGTTGACGCGGATGCCATGCTTTGCGAGTGCGAGGGCCATGGATCGTGTCAGGCCGATGATGCCGGCCTTGCTGGCGGCGTAATGGACGCCGAGCACGTGGCCGCGCACGGACGACGACGACAGATTGACGATCGAGCCTTTCCGGCCTGCCGCAACCATTCGGCGCGCGACTGCCTGTGCCACGAGAAAGCTACCCTTCAGGTTGACTGTGTGGACGTAATCCCATTCCGCCTCCTCAAGGTCCAGAAACGGCGATCTCGGGAACACGCCGGCATTGTTGACCAGGATGTCGATGCCGCCCAGTGCGTCGTCAGCTTGGGCGACGATGCGCCGGATCTCTTCACTCGTGACGACGCTGCCCTGCACCAAAGGCGCGTTGCGGCCGAGGGCTTCCATCTCGGACGCAAGGTTTCGCGCCGCGGTTTCGTCGTCCAGCCAGTTGATCGCGACGTCGGCCCCGGCTGCCGCGAGGGCCAATGCCGTGGCCCGGCCGATTCCTTGTTGCGCTCCCGTGACCAATGCGCGCCGTCCTTCGAGGTCCGATTGCATCGCGTACACTCCCGAGGTCAAATCTGCGGGAGGAATGGTAGCTTCCTCGACAGTCCCGTCCATTCGCAAATGATGGAGCCTCGATCGTGACTTCCGCCAGCGTAGACATCCGCCGTGCCGTTCTCGCCCAGGAAGGCGAAGTCAGCGCCCTGTTCGACGCGTTGAGGGCCGGGAGTCTCGATCCTAGCGGGCCGGGGGTGACGCGCGATACGTTCGGCGCGGGGGAGCAGTTCGGGTATCGCGTGATCGAGAAAGTCGCCACGGAGCTTGGGCTCGAGCAACGCTACGACCATGCGGCGAACCTGTTCATGACGATGCCGGGGCGGAATCGGGAGCGGCCACGCATCATGATGGGCTCGCATCTCGATTCCGTTGCAAATGGCGGCAATTTCGACGGCGCCGCCGGTGTCGTTGCCGGCCTGGTGGCGATGCGGGCGCTCAAGACGCTTGGAATCACGCCGGCCTGCGACGTGACGACGATGGCGATCCGGGCCGAGGAGAGCGTCTGGTTCGAGGTTTCGTACATCGGTTCGCGCTCGGCCTTCGGTGTCTTGCCGGACGGGGCCCTGGAAGCCAAGCGGACCGATACGGGCCGGCCGCTCTCAGAGCACATGGCGGAATGCGGAGCAGACGTCGAGGCGGTGCGCCGTGGTGTGGCGTCGCTTTCGGCGAATGACGTCGCTGCGTGGGTTGAGGTGCATATCGAGCAGGCCCCGCAGCTCATCGAGGCAGGCTTGCCGGTGGCGGTGGGCACGGGGGTTCCAGGCAATTTCCGCTATCCGGAGATCAACTTCCACGGCGAGTGGGCACACGTGGGGTTGCCGCGGCGCTTTCGGCACGATGCGGTCCTGGCCGCGAGCGATTTTGCGCTGGGCCTCGATGAGATCTGGAAAGCGGCGGACGCCGCAAAGAAGCCCATGGCTTTCACGATCGGACGCTTTTTCACGGATGCGAAGGAGCATGCACTGACCAAGGTTCCAGGCCTGATGACGCTCAGTCTCGATGTCCGGGCCTACGACAAGGCACATCTTGCGAATCTCGAGGAACGGGTTCTGGCGCTCGCAGCCGACATCGAGCGGAAGCGGGGGGTGCGGGTCGATCTCGGGAAGCGCGCGTCTGCCGACGTCGCGCCCTCAGATCCCGGCCTGATGCAGGCGCTGACCGACGCGGCAAAAGCGGCGGGTGTCCCGACGATGCCGCTCGCGAGCCCCGCCTCCCACGACACGGCGACCTTCACTGTTGCCGGTGTTCCGTCGTGCATGCTGTTCGTACGAAACGCCAACGGCAGTCACAATCCGTACGAGGCCATGGAGATCAGCGATTTTCTGGATACGGCCTCGGTGCTGACGCAATGGCTCGTCGGGGCCGTGGAAAGCTGATCGTCGTCGCCGCTGGAAGGAGGAAGCGCATGTCGAACGGGATCGTGGAGCCCTACAGGGAAGTGGCTGCAGCCATCGTCGTCGGCCGTTGCGGCCAGCTTCTCTTCCAGCAGCGCGACGATATTCCTGGCCTGCTCTATGGAGGACTCGTGGGGCTTTTCGGCGGACACAAAGAGGGGTCCGAGACGCCGATCGAAACAGTGCGGCGCGAGATCGAGGAAGAAACGGGATTGTCGTTTCCGCCGGAGCGGTTCGAGCCGCTGGTGAATTTCTCGGTCGCCTATCCGGGCGGCGGTGGTGTGAAGGGTCTCTACTACGTTCTGCGCGACGTGCCGTTGGCGGACGTGGTCGTGACAGAGGGCAGTGCGCTTGTCATCTCGCGCGAGGATTTGCCCGGGTTGTTGCCGCGCATGACGCCCTCGGCCTGCTACGTGGCGCGGCTCTTCATGATGCTGCCGCAGTAGGCGCCGCCGCGCGGATCAGACCAGCTCGGGCACGATGACGGGCTCCGGCGCCGACTTGCCGAGCACCATGTCCGAGCCTTTCTCGGCGATCATCATGGTGGAGGCGTTGAGGTTCGCGGAAATCATCGCCGGCATGATCGAGGCGTCGATGACGCGCAGGCCCTCCATGCCGCGCACACGCAACTCGTCGTCGACGACGGCCGTCGCATCGCTGACGGGGCCCATGCGGCAGGTGCCCATCAGGTGATAGGTGCTCGAGCCCCACTCACGCGCGGCGGCGAGCAACTCATCGTCGGATTGCACGTCGGCTCCGGGATAAATCTCTCCATCGAGGTACGGCTTCATCGGCGTCGTGTGGATCAGGCGACGTGCGAACCTCATGGCGCCGATGGTGACGCGCCGATCGGTCTCCTCGGCGAGGTAGTTCGGCTGGATCGCCGGTTTGTCGAAGGGGTCGGAAGATCGGGCGCGAACGTAGCCGCGGCTGACGGGGCGATGCTGCCAGGCAGCGACGGTGAGGCCTGGAAAGTCGTCGAGCAGGCCGTGGCGGCCCTGCTTGTAGCTGGCCGGCGTGAACAGGAACTGCAGGTCGTTCGGGCGCGTCGCCTCGTCGGAATGCCAGAAGCCGTAGACCATGGACGGGCTGAGGGAGAGAATGCTTTCACCTCCGGTAAAGTATTTGACGATCTCACCGACCAGGCGCATTCCCTTGGAGCGCTCGTTCAAGGTCTCGATGCCTTTCACGCGCATGCCGAAACGCGGCGCATAGTGATCGGCCAGATTCTCGCCAACCCCCGGCAACTCGTGACGGACCTCGATACCGAGCGAGGCGAGGAGTGGGCCGGGCCCGATGCCGGATACCTGGAGAAGCTGGGGCGAGTTCACGGCTCCGCCGGAGACGATCACCTCGCGACGGGCGCGGACCTCGGTCGCCGGGCCGTTGCGTCCGCCCTTGGCATAGGCAACGCCGACGGCCCGCCTCCCCTCCAGGATAAGACGCGAGGCGTGGGCATTCGTGCGGATCGTCAGGTTGGACCGCGAGCGTGCCGGGTCGAGGAAGGCGCGGGCGGTCGACATGCGGCGGTTGTTGAAGGCGGTGCGCTGCACGTAGGAAATGCCTTCCTGGCGCTCGCCGTTGTAGTCGCGGTTCCTGGGAATGCCGAGCTCGTCGGCGCCCTTGAGAAAGGCCTCGCACAACGGATGCGTGGCGCCGAGGTCAGTCACGGTGAGACCGCCGGAGCGCCCCCTGAACGTGTCGTCGGCTTCGCCGATGCGCTTCTCGGTCCGGCGGAAATAGGGGAGGACATCGTTGTAGCCCCAGCCGCGGTTGCCCTTTTGGGCCCAGCCGTCGAAGTCCATTCGCTGGCCACGATTGTAGATGTGGCCGTTGATGGAGGACGAGCCGCCAAGCGTCTTACCCCGCGGCACAGGGATGACACGGCCGTTGGTGCCTTCGCTCGGCTCAGCTTCGTAGAGCCAATTGACGCTCGTCATGGTCAGCGTGTGGATGAAGCCGGCGGGGATGTGGATGAAGGGATGCCAGTCGCGCGGACCGGCTTCGAGGACGCAAACCGTGTGCTTGCCGTCGGCGGACAAGCGGTTCGCCAGGATGCAGCCGGCCGAGCCCGCACCCACGATCACGTAATCGAACGTATCGGCCATTGGACGTCTCCCGTCAGCGTCGCTCCCATCGGCGTTGGTGGTCGCCGTTGGAAAGATACTGGCGCGGGGCGGTGGCGAGGGCAATCGTCGCTGCAACACGGAGGCGTTTGACTTCGCGGCAAGGTATGCAACGCTTGATGCGCGCCTCGCCGAATGCCGGGTCCGGAGCACGTTGGTGGGGCACTCTACAGACTTGCGCGTCCGAGGATCATTGCTATGCCCGAGACAGCCACCGCTTCCCAATCCGCGCCCACAGAGGCCCGCCGCATCTACGACGAGCTCGAGGAGCGCATTCTCGATCGCGACCAGGTCGGCGCGAGCCAAGCCTACTACAGGCTGGTGAAGGCCGGCAGGCCGCTACCCGAGATCGTCAGCGAGGCTGTGCGCATCCACGCGCCGCTGACGCACGTTCCCTATCATGAGAGGATCGATCAGGGTTTCGTCAATTTCGTCAACAACGATCATTGCCTGCTTTCCGCGCGTGCCACGACGCACCTCGCCAAGCTGATGCCGAAGGAGCTCGCAGGGCTGCCGATGGCCCAGACCGTCTGGTACATCCCGACGGGCCTCGATATCTGGAACCAGAAGATCAACAAGGCGCCCGGGCACTACTCGCGCGGGATGGAACCGATCAAAGGGCCGCCGGTGAAGCCGGTCGTGCACTGGCCGGACCAGACCGCGGAGCACATCGAGGGCTCGCTCGACGAGAAGCTCGACCGGTGGATGGATCTCGTGCACCGTGGGCATGTGCTCGAAGCGTACCGTGCGTTCCTCGGCATCATGGAGGAGCCCTCCAGCCGCAAGGCGGCGCTGGCGCAGCTGTGCTTTGCAGGACTGATCGATCTGCAGGACCGAGTCTATCTGAACAGGTCCTACACGACCGGTCACAAGGCTTTCCGGGCGCGGGCCACGGTGGAGCTCGGCAACTTCGTCGGCTGGGACAACGCGCACCACGTCCTTTACGCCGGGGCGCTCGACATCGGTGTGGGGCCGCGCTGGTACTCGACCTACGAAATGGCGTGCAACTGCATCACGCACTACATCGAGAAGCAGAAGATCTCGGCCATTCCCTACGGCGGTGCAACGCCCAAGGAGGACGCGATCCTGCGCCAGACGGCGCCTCTGTCGAAGGACGAGGCGGAAGCCTTCCTCGATGTGGTCCTCAACGGGCAGGAACCCGGCATCCAGGAGGCCTTGAGCCGGCTTCTGCTGGCCGGGAAGGGACCGCGGCAGGTTCTCGACGTGCTGCAGGTGGGTGGCGCGCAAGTCCTGCTCGAGACGCAGGACACGCTCAACTTCTCCATCCCGCAGCACTGCTACGAGTACCTCAACACGCTCGGCTGGTTCTACGACACGTTCGAGCATCCGCAGCGGTTGAAGCTGCTCTACGTGGCGACGACCTATCTTAACCGTAACGCCTGGCACAACAGGCAGGTGGGTGACGGGCGGGAGAAGCGTGCCGAGCTGCCGGCGGGCGCGAGTGCGAAGAGCACGGGGCAGATGCTCGAGCACGTCGTTGCGTCGACGATCGCTCTGGACGGCCCGCAGGCCGTTGCCTGGAGCCGGGCCTATCTGGCGGCCGGCGGGGACGCGACCCAACTGGTGCAGCAAGTCGCCGTCTGCGCGACGCGGATCGGCAATGATCCGCACAATCAGGAGCTCGGCCAGTTGCTCGTGGAAGACTATCTCAAAAACCGCAGTTTCGACCGGGACCGGCTCCTGCTCGCGTGCGTGCAGCACACGGCGGTGCATCGGAAATACGGGGATTTCCTCGAGGCGAGCCGCCGATACGGCGATGCGATGGGCGTTAAAAGGCTTGCCAATTGACGGGCACATCGCCCCAGCGCGCGGCCGTGACCCAAGTCGTTCTGCCGGGGCGTGCAGGATCGGAGACGAGGATGCTGCTCAACGACAAGATCGCGATCGTTACCGGCGCAGGCCAGGGAATCGGATCCGCGACGGCCATGGCGCTGGCGGAGGCCGGAGCCACGGTGGTCGCCGCCGACATCGACGGCAAGCTCGCCGAGGCAGCGGCGAATGCCATCCAGGCGCATCAGCGCAAGGCGATGGCGCTCACCGTCGACGTCGGAGACGTCGAGAGCATCCAGAGCATGGTCGACCGGACCATGGCCGCCTACGGCCGGATCGACATTCTGGTCAACAATGCCGGGGTGACGCGCCGCGCGGACATCATGGACATCACCGAGGCCGACTGGGACCGCATTCACCGCGTCAACGCCAAGGGCGTGTTCTTCTGCCTGCAAACGGTTGCGCGCGTGATGATCAAGCAGGGTGGCGGACGGATCATCAACATCGCCTCGATCGCCGGGAAGGGCTATGCGGGGACGTCGAACGCGGCTTACGCAGCGAGCAAGGGCGCAGTCATCAGCATGACCAAAACGGCGGCGCAGCAGCTCGGGAAGTACGACATCAACGTCAACTCGGTGTGCCCGGGTGTGACGCGCACCGCGCTGTCGGAAGCGAATCTTCGCGTTCGGGCACAGCAGGAAGGCCTCAGCATCGAGGCAATGGACGCCAAGCGGCTCGAGGTCATTCCCATACGCCGGGCCAACGATCCGGCCGACATCGCAGCCATGGTCGTGTTCCTTGCCTCGCCCGGCGCGCGCAACATCACGGGCCAGTCCTACAACGTCGACGGTGGCATCGTTCCGGATTGATCCCGACCCGGGCCATGGATCTGGGCGAGGCGAAACGAGCTTTAGGTCTCGAGGACCGAAGGCGAGGATCGTCGCATGGCAGGAAAAATCAGGATCGGTGTCGGCGGGTGGACCTACGAGCCATGGCGCGGGACGTTCTATCCGCAGGGGCTGCCACACAGCCAGGAACTGAGCTTCGCGTCGCGTCAGCTCACCTCTATCGAGATCAACGGCACCTACTACTCCAGGTTCAAGCCGGACAGCTGGCGCCGATGGCGTGACGAGACACCGGACGATTTCGTCTTCTCCGTGAAGGCGTCGCGCTACTGCACGAACCGGCGGGATTTGCGGACCGCGGGAGAGGGTGTCGGCGGCTTTCTCAAGCAGGGCCTTACCGAGCTCGGGGCGAAGCTCGGCCCGATCAACTGGCAGCTGATGCCGACGAAAAAGTTCGAGCGGGAGGAAATGGCGGCCTTTCTCGATCTGTTGCCGGAGTCGCACGACGGCGTGGCGCTGCGGCATGCGATCGAGGTCCGCCATGCAAGCTTTGCAGACACGGCGTTCTACGACCTCGCCCGGGCGCGCAGCATCGCGGTCGTCCTTGCGCTCGACGACGCTTTCCCCGAGATCGAGGTCGAAACAGCGAACTTCACCTATGCGCGATTGATGGAGAGCAGGGAGGACGAGCCGAACGGCGTGTCCGGCAAGGAGCTGCGCGCGGTCGCCCGCCGCATCAAAAGCTGGGCGCGGCGGGGCGACGTCTTCGCCTATTTCATCTCAGGTGCAAAAGTGCGCAATCCGGCGGCGGCGCAGACCTTGATGGCAATCCTGACGCGAGGGGGGAAGGGGAAGTGACCCCAGCTAGCGCTTGCGCGCGATGCAGTCGCTGCCATTCCAGCGTTGGCGCTTGCCGCAACCGGGTACAGGCTCTGCCCAGGGGGCAGCGGGTGGCAGTCGGCCGGTCTCCGGCTTGTGCGGCTTCTGGTCCGGTAGCAGAACAGTCAACTCAGAAGGCGGCGAAACAGCGTTCCAACCCTCAGGCGCCGGCGCGAGCTGGACCTCGAGCAGCAGGCCTTTGCGCATGGGCGGCGACCAGCCCGGGCCGGCCTCGTAAAACCGATAGAACGGGCTCGTGAAGCGGACCTCGAGAGATCCGCCGCCAGTGGGCGACGCCCTGAACGTGCAGACGGGCTGCTGCGCTTCGACGAAACCGTCGCGAGGACCGGAATCTGGTGCGCGAGGAGAAAGATCGAAGGGATTGCGCTTCTCGCCGGGCATCGTATAGGCGGCGAAGAGAGTTCGCTCGCGGGCGAGCCATGTCCGTTCGAGCATTCGGCGTGCCGCGTCCAAGCCGGTCGCCACCTCCTTTCCGGCAGAGCGGCAGTCCTTCCAAGGCGTGGCCCCGATGTTCGCGGCTGAGTTGCGCGCTGCGATGGTTTGGCCCAGGGCGGCCGACGTCACAGAGCAGAGGGCAAGAGCCAGGATAGCCGCCGCGTGAAGCGGACGAGCTGGCGATCGATCGAGCAACATGACGCCATTCCCATCGAGTGATGCATGCCTCGATCTCCCAGCCTGACGGGAGGGTCAACGGCGGATGCTCGGAATGGCAAACGCGGAGCTGGTCGAGTCTCAGGAAAGGCCGGCCTCGGCGCGGAGGCGGAAGATCGGGTCCGACTTGTCACGGTGGAAGGAGGCCCAACTCGGCTTCAGGGGCGGCACCTCGTCGAGTGCCAGGCGTGTTGCTTCGAAGATCACGATGCGATGGGCGATGCGCCAGACGCCATCACGGCGCTCGACGCGATCGGCGTAGCGTCCGAACTGGGAGATCTGGACGGGGCCGCCTTTGCCGGTGGCGCCGTACTGGCGCTGTGCTTCGGAGCCGAGAGTGTGCGCGGTGAAGAAGTACGTCTCAGCGATGGCGACATCGGGGGAGGCGAACTCGATCAGGCATTCACCGAGAAAGTGCATGACCTGGGAGGCGCCGCCCGTGCGTGACTTGGCGAATTCGATGAAGCCATCGAGGCCGCCTTTGTAGTCGCCGTGATCGTCGAAGGCATCGTGGTGGTAGGTGTCACGCACGGCCTTCCAGTCGGCGCGATCGACGCCACGGGCGTAACGGGCCATGAGGTCGCGGATCTGGTCCTTGTCGATCAGGCGCTGAAGAGCGTCACTCATAGCCGCGGTTCCTCGTTGCTGGGACACCATGAAGTCGGGCGCTGGACGACCCTGGCGGAGTCGTGCCTTGGCTGCCGGTCAGCGCGGAAAGGGCTCTAGGCCGGGCTTGGCGCCCTCGGGAAGCGCAGTACGGGCAACGTTCAGGATCATGGCGATGAGGGTGTAGTAGCCGTTGACGGCCGTCAGATCGACGACGCCCTTCTCGCCAAAGAGGGCGAGGGCGCGCGCATAGGTGGCGTCAGAGACGCACTTGTTGTGATGCAACTCGGTGGCGAAGTCGTAGACGCATTCCTCGTCGATGGACATGTCTCTCGGGCGTCGACCATCCGCAATCGCGTCGGCTATCTCGGGACGGAGGCCGCCCTTCTCGGCGAGGGGGCGGTGGGCGTGCCACTCGTAGCTCTGGCCCCACTGGCGCGCGGTGATGCAGATGGCGAGCTCGTTGAGGCGAGGTGGCAGCGTGCTCTTGAAGCGGAGATAGTCGCCCATTGCCTTGGCGCGTAGCATAACCTCCGGACTTCTCAGCATTGCCGCGAAGGGACCGCGCACGGCATAGCCGCGGCCTTCGGCGAAGGTCTTGGCCGCGGCCTTCTGATCGTCCGACATCTTGTCTTCCGGAATGACCGGCATGCGTTCGCGGGACATGGTGAGGTGGCTCCTCCGTGGGGGTCCGGGTGGCGTCCGGCCAATGGCAGACAGCAGGGTTATCGGTACAAAGGCTTGCGCTTTTCGAGGAAGGCTGCAACGCCTTCGTTGAAATCGGCACTGGCGCGCACCTTGTCGCCAAGCGCCTGGTCGAGGGATTCGCGGTCGCGCGCATGCTCGGCGATGGTGGTAGAGATCTGAGTCTTGACGGCTTGCACGGCGGCGGGACTGTTGGCTGCGATCGCCGATGCCTTGGCGAGGGCCCAGTCGAGCAGCTCTGGAGCGGGCACGACCTCATTGACGAGACCGAGACGGGCGGCGGTCGCGGCGTCGACCAACCGGCCGGTGAGGATCAGGTCCATCGCATGGACGTAGCCGATCTGCTGAACCAGCTTCACCGTCGCACCGCCGAAGGGGTAGATGGCGAAGCGAACCTCGGGCAGGCCGAACCGGGCATGAGGGGCCGCCGCCCGAATGTCGGTGGCGAGCAGCAGCTCGACGCCGCCGCCTGCACAATCGCCGTTGACGGCCGCGATAATGGGTTTCGGGAAGACGCTGGTCTTCAGTAGGGAGCGATTGACGGTGGCCGCCGTCTCAGGACTTGCAGTCAAATCGCCACCGATGTCGGCGCCCGCACAGAAACCCTTCTCGCCTGCGCCGGTGATGACGATGGCGCGGCATGAGACATCGTCAGCCAAGCGGTCCCAGAGATCGGCAAGCTCGGCCAGCATGGTGCGCGACATGGCATTGCGCTTGGCTTGATTGTCGATCGTGATGAGGACGACGTTCGGGGCGGCTTCGCGAACGAGGAGCGGCATGGTCAAAAGTCCCTGATGGGCGGTCGCGGGGGCGCGTGAGGGTAGACACGGACCGCAGGCAGTCGGTATCTACTCGCCCTCACTCTTAACCGCGGAGGTGGCGGCGCGACAGCCCGCTTCTGCCGTACCTGCGAGGCCAGAGGGCGCACGCAGCCTCCGTCGAGCTGGACCGATACGCATGCAACCGCCCTTCAGCAGAACCTTCTTCGAACTTCTCGCGGAGCAGGCACAACGGGCCCCGGAGGCGCCGGCCGTGCTGCGCGCGTGTGGCACGATGACGTACGCGGAGCTGCACGAAACGGCGGCGCGGGTGGCGGGTGCACTCAGGACGCGCGGCATCCGACGGGGCGACGCGGTCGGCATCCTGATCAACAACCGCGTGGCCTGGCTCGAGATCTTTTTCGGAGCTGCAGCGCTTGGCGCAACCATCGTTCCGCTTTCGACGTGGTCGAAAGGTCCGGAACTGGATTTCCTGCTGGCTGACAGCGGAATCAAGTGCCTGTTCCTCATCGAACGGCTCGGGGCGCAGGAGTTTGTCGACGACATCGCGGCGCTGAAGGCATCGGGGCGGCATCCAGGGCTCGAGCGCATCGTGCTGGTCGATGGTGCGCCGCGCGAGGGCTTCGAAGCCTATGCCGACTATCGGGAACACGCGCCGCTCGAGACGCTTCCCCCGGGAGAGATGGCGAGCGCCGCCGACACACTGGTAGTTCTTTACACGTCGGGCTCGAGCAACCGGCCGAAAGCGGTGCCGCTGCAGCACTTCGCGGCGATCGAGAACGGGTTCAACATCGGTGAGCGGCAGGGGCTCGCGTCCCGAGACCGCGTCCTGGTATCGATCCCGCTATTCTGGTCCTACGGCGCGGTGAACGCATTGCCGGCCGTTATGACCCACGGTGCAGCGATGGTCCTGCAGGGTCGGTTCGAGCCGGGCGAGGCGCTCGATCTGATCGAGGCGCATGGCTGCACTGCGCTCTACACGCTGCCGGCCATGACAAATGCTCTGGTCGCCCATCCGGCCTTCGCGCCCGAGCGGACAAAGACCTTGCGGACGGGGGTGACGATCGGTGCCCCGCAGGACGTGATCAAGGCGAGCCAGGTGCTCGGCGCCTCGCGGATCTGCAACATCTACGGCTCGACGGAAACGTATGGGAACTGCTGTGTGACGCCGAGCGACTGGCCGCTCGAGGAGCGCGCCCACTGTCAGGGGCCGCCGCTGCCCGGCGTCTCGCTGCGCATTCGGGATGCTGAGAGCGGCTGCTTGCTGGGCGTGGGAGAAACGGGCGGCGTGGAGGTGAAAGGCTACCTGATGCCGGGCTATCGCGGAGATAGCGCCCGGCACAATGCCGAGGTGATGACGGAAGACGGCTGGTTCCGGACAGGTGATCTCGGGCATCTCGACATGCGTGGGCGGTTCCATTTCTCCGGGCGGTCGTCCGAGATGATCAAGCGTTCCGGCATCAATGTCTCGCCTGCCGAGGTCGAGGAGGCGCTGCAGCAGCATCCGGATGTGGGGCTCGCCGGGGTGACAGGCCTGGCGGATGCGCACAAGGGCGAAGCGATCGTTGCCTACGTGGTGGCGCGACCGGGAGCGAGGATCGAGACAGAGGCCCTTGTTTCGCACTGCCGCGAACGGCTCTCGGGCTACAAAGTGCCGGACGATGTGCGCTTCGTCGATGCGTTGCCGCTGACGCCGACAGGAAAGTTGATGCGTCGCGAGTTGAGGGCCCTTGCGGAGAGGGAGGCGGGTTGACGGTTCGCGTTGAACGGCCGACCATCCGCTATCCGCGTTGCGCCGCACTGCAACATGGGGCATGCCTGCCTTCCAAGCCCACAAAAGCCACCGGAGCCCGATCTCATGCGCGCACTTCGCTGTCACACCCTCGGTGATCTCGGCTCCCTTCGCATCGACGATATCGAAGCGCCGCCGATGGGCGCTGGGCAAGTGCGAATCGGGGTGAAGGCAGCAGGCGTGAACTTTCCCGACATCCTGATGTGCGAGGGCAAGTATCAGGTGAAGCCACCGATGCCTTTCATTCCGGGGCTCGAGGTGGCCGGGGTGGTGAGGCAGGTGGGCGAGGGTGTCACGCACGTGAAGCCGGGCGACCGCGTCCTCGCCTTTGCGCGCCTGGCCGGAGGGTTCGCAGAGGAGATCGTTCTACCGGGCGGCATTGTCACGCCGATCCCCGATAAGATGGATTTCGAGACGGCTGCCGCATTCACGATTGCTTACGGAACCGCGCAATTTGCCCTCGACTATCGCGGCCATCTGAAGGCGGGCGAGACGCTCGTGGTGCTCGGAGCGACGGGAGGGGTCGGTCTGGCGGCAATCGAGTGCGGGAAGCTCGCCGGTGCGCGCGTCATCGCCGCTGCCGGTGGCGCCGACAAGTTGAAGCTCGCGAAAGAGTACGGCGCGGATGAAGTGGTCGATTATCGCGCGGAGAACCTGCGTGACAGGCTGCGTGAGCTGACCGACGGCAAGGGTGTGGACGTGGTGTTCGATCCGGTGGGCGGGCCCTATTTCGACGCCTGTGTGCGGGCAATCGGCTGGGAGGGACGCATTCTGGTGGTCGGGTTTGCCTCGGGCGAGGTGCCGAAGCCGGCGGCAAACCTGATTCTGGTGAAAAATTTCTCGGTCATCGGGGTCGTCTTCGGTGAGCACAGCCATCGCTACCCGGACGAGTCACGGGCGCTGCTGACGCGTCTGCTGGGGGCATGGGAGGACGGAAAGCTCAAGCCGCGCATCTGGAAGACATTCCCGCTCGACAAGGCGGCAGAGGCATTTGCCGAGATCACGGCACGACGCGTACAGGGGAAGATGGTGCTGACGCTCTAGCAGGCTCCCGCTGGCTGAATGACCCTCTTGCCTTGCGGCACGTTGCCGGCTCTCCCGATGCGCGCGGCGACTTCGCTTGGCAAGGCGGCCGCCATGCGGGAGTGCGGAGATCGCCGGTTAGCGAAACGAAAAAGCCCGCGGCCGGGGGACAGGCCGCGGGCTAAAAGCGTGACGCCACTATGGGGGGATAGGTGGGACGGCGCCACGTTTCGGACGAGCCCATCAAAGCCGATCTGTGGCAGATTTGCAAGAGGGAGGATCAAAAATAATTTATGAAGCATTGCCAGAGTACTTTATGCTTGACGAATCGTCATTAACTATTTTTTTGCGTTGTTTGCCTGCCAGCTAGGCAGATACTTCCAAGCTATTGATTTTCCACTCTTTCTTTCTCTCCTCGCGCCTTCGCATCTTCGGCTGCTCGGGCAACGTGATTATGGAGGTGGCAACGAGCCGCGCCGATTCGAGACGGTCCGACCGTTGCGAAAGCAGAGCAGGGCTTGCTTGGCTCGTGAGCGTCGGCTTGTGCTCTCATTGCGGCCAATCGCTCTCATCACCACGAGGGGACTGCCAAGAGCGATCGGGCACCTGCGCTGCCGTTAAGGCGTTCTGAGCCGGCCGGGTCGACTGGCGGGGCCCTGCTGATCGCCGGCTTTCGCCGGGGCGACCACTGGCAACAGGGCCGCCTCGCCTTTGCCTGAGCAAGGCGGCCGAGCTTCGGGTTCAACTGGCCGCTTTCGGTGGGCGGCCGACGGAAGGTTGTTGACCGGTGCTGCGCTTGAAAGTGAGCGTGAGATTGCCGTCGGTCAGCTCGGAGCATTCCACGTGTGCGACGAACGGGTCGGAGGCTTCGATTGCAGCGGCCTCGGTGCAGGCGGCTGCGGTCTCGAAGGGTTTGACGTGAACGCCGTTGTCGCCATTCGGGAGGGCCAGCAAAGTGATCATGACAATGATGTTGGGGTCCATGGCGCGGTCCTTCGGCACATGAGTTGGCGTTGAGGAACGGGCGAACCGCTCCTCTCGCACGCAGAACTCGATGGAAAGCCCCCGCTTCCCGCCATCGCCGAATGAGACGGTCGTCGCCGACCGCTCGTTCGGGTGGCCGCTTTCGACTCGACGCAACCGATGACGCCAAGCAGCATCAAGAAAATGGCAATATTTCGAGCGGGTTGGGCTCAATGCGAGTCTTTTGGCGACGGGCGCGCAGCTCGCCCCGCACACCGTCCGTAAGCGCCCGTCGAGGTCTGGCAGCTACTGCGGAGGGGCGAGGCCTGGCTCGTCCGAAGGTGGAAGCTTCGCGAAAAGTGCCTCGATCATCGCTTCTGTCACGTCCTCAAGTCGCGGCGGGTTCCAGCGCGGGGACTTGTCCTTGTCGACGAGGAGGGCACGCACGCCTTCCGGAAATTCGCCACGCTCGAAGAGATGCGTGCACAGGCGAAACTCTGCGTTCAATGCAGCTTCGAGCGAGCCGAGCGCGGGGGCGCGCCGCATGGCCGCCAACGAAGCCTTCAGTGCCAGCGGCGATTTCTGACGGAGATCTGCCCTCGTTTTCATGGCCCATGGGTCGGTCGTCGTCTGCAACTCGGTGAGGATCTCCTCGACACTCGGCTTGGCGAAGAAGCGATCGATCTGAGGCTTCAGGGCCATGAGAGGCGAATCGGGCACGGGCTCGCCCTCTGCGGCCTGATCGAGCACGTCGGCTACGGGCGGCGCTGCCGGATCGCACAATGAGGCGATGAGCGGGGCGCAGCGAGCCTGCGACATATAGATGTCGGCAAAACCTGTCTGGATGGCATCGGAGCCGTTCATGCGCGCACCGGTCAAGCCCAGGTAGATGCCGAGCTCGCCTATCGCACGGCCGAGCAGCCAGGTGCCGCCGACATCTGGGATGAGGCCGATACCGGTTTCAGGCATCGCCAGCATGGAGCGGTCGGTGACGATGCGGCCGCCGCCCTGAATGTGCGCCGAGAGACCGATGCCACCGCCCATGACGATACCGTCCATGATCGCGACGACGGGCTTGGGGTAGCGGTGGATGAGCGCGTTGAGCTGGTATTCCTCGCGCCAGAACGTGCGTGCGAGGTCGGAGCCCTCGCTGCGGCTGTTGTAAAGCGAAAGCACATCGCCACCGGCGCAGAGTGCGCGGTCGCCGGCTCCATCGAGAATGACAACGTGGATCGCCGGGTCACTTTTCCATGCGAGGAGCGTCGTCCAGATGTCGCGAACCATTCCCAACGTGAGCGCATTCAGTGCTTTCGGCCGGTTCAGCGTCAATCGGCCTGCACGGCCTTCGGTGCGGATCAAGACCTCGGGCTGCTGGCTCGGCGCTTCGGTGCTCATGGGCTCTCTTGCTTCGTGCGGCTAAAGGTGGCTGGCCGGTGCGGCCGGGGCTGGGATCGGTCTTAACACAGCGCTTCGCGCAGCAGAAAGGGCGGCTCCCACGGAGCCGCCCTTCCGAAATCCGCCCGATTGATGGTCGGTCAGTGTGTCAGTGCCCACCGGCCGCAGCGCCGGCCCCGATGACGTAGATGCAGATGAAAAGGAACAACCACACGACGTCGACGAAGTGCCAGTACCAGGCCGCCGCCTCGAAGCCGAAATGCTGCTGCGGGGTGAAGTGGCCCTTCATGGCGCGGACCAGGCAGACGGCCAGGAAGATGGTCCCGATGATGACGTGGGCGCCATGGAAGCCGGTCGCCATGAAGAACGTCGAGCCGTAGATATGGCCGGCGAAATTGAAGGCGGCGTGGCCATACTCGTACGCCTGCAGGAGCGTGAACAGAGCCCCGAGCACGACGGTCGCGATCAAGCCCTGGACCAGGCCCTTGCGATTGTTCTCAAGCAGCGCGTGATGGGCCCACGTGACGGTGGTGCCCGACAAGAGCAGGATCAGCGTATTGACGAGCGGCAGGCCCCACGGATTGAAAGTGTGGCTGAAATTCTGGTCCGGCTTCGGCGGCCAATGGCCGCCAGTCAGCGCATTGCGCTGGACCATGCCGATGATGTCCTTGCCCTCGATGACACTGCCGTCAGGCTGGGTGATGGGCAACGGATGGATGCCGGCCGGAAACAGCGAGACGTCGAAGTAGGCCCAGAACCAGGCAACGAAGAACATCACCTCAGAGGCGATGAACATGATCATGCCGTAGCGAAGATGCAGCCTGACCACAGGGGTATGATCCCCACGGTTGGCCTCCTTGATGACGTCTCGCCACCAGCTGAACATGGTGAAGAGCACGCCGAGGACGCCTATAGCAAAGAGCCAGGGTCCGCGCATCCCAAGAAGGGTGGCGCCGGCACTTGCGTGCGTCTTCATCCAGACGATGGCCCCAACGGCCATCACGAATGCGAACAGCGAGCCGACCGCGGGCCAGGGGCTCGGGTCGACGAGATGGTAGTCATGGTGTTTGGCGTGCGTGTCGGCCATCTCGGGTCTCCTCGTCCCCCTCGTTGCTGGCGGGCGGCTTCGGCGCTGCCGTCGTGCCCGTTCATTACTTCAGTCGGCTTGCTCCGCCGGACGCTCGACCAGGCTAATGATCGGGCGACCAGCGGAAAGTTCTATCCGTGTGGCGCAGGCTTCGTGGCCGGAAGCTGCGTCGCGGGGCCGGTGGGCCTGACCGCGGCACTGGCCTTCGGCTTACTCACTGGATGAAAGGTGTAAGACAGTGTGATGCTGCGGACGAAGGCGCCGTCCGTATCCTTCACGATCGCCGGATCGACGAAGAAGCTCACGGGCATCTCCACCGTTTCACCCGGCTCGAGCCTCTGCTCGGTGAAACAGAAGCACTGCACCTTGTTGAAGAAGGAGCCGCTCTGCTCCGGCGTGACATTGAACGTAGCGGTGCCCGTCTGGGCCACGCCCGAGCGATTGGTGGCACGGAAGAAGGCCAAGGTATTCTCGCCGATGCGAACCTCGGTGCTCGTGATCTCCGGGACGAACTCCCAGTCGAGCCCCGGCGCGACGTTCGCGTCGAACCGGATCGTCATCTTGCGATCGAGAACCTCGTGCGAGGGAGCCGTCGCACGCTGTGTGGTGCCAGCATAGCCGGTGACCCGGCAGAAAAGGCTGTACAGCGGCACGGAAGCGTAGGCGAGGCCGATCATTCCGACGGCGACGGCCGCGCAAATGATGGCAACCTTCGTGTTCGAACTGGTCTGACGGCTGAGAGGGGAAGTCATTTCGGGGCCCGCTCGGTTGGGACGCTGACTGCAGGCGGGCTCGAGCCAAAACCACCCTTGTTGAGGGCGTTCGGGCCGAGTCGGACGATGGTCGCGACGTAAAAGACGATCACGAGGAAGCCGAGCGCGAGGCCTATGGCCAGCGAGCGCATCCGCTGCCGCCGTTTGTGCTCGTCATCTCCAGAGGTCGCCAAACTCATCCCTTTCATGCCTCAAGCCAGCAAATGCCGAACTGCGTGCTCGACCAGGAGCACGGCGAACAGCACGAAGAGATACAGGATGGAAAAGCCGAACAGCCGCTTGGCCGGCTTGTCGCCAGATGCCCCATCGGGCGTGCGCCACACGGAAAGGGCGAGGGCCATGAAGACGATTCCCAGCCCAATCGACGCAACGGCATAGGCGATGCCGCCGAGGCCGGTGAGGACCGGAGTGCAGGCAAGCGGCACGAGGAGTGCGCTGTAGACGACGATCTGGCGTCGCGTTTCGGCAGCGCCGGCGACGACGGGCAGCATCGGCACGCCTGCCTTCTCGTAGTCGCTCGCCCGATAGAGCGCCAGTGCCCAGAAATGCGGCGGAGTCCACATGAAGATGATGAGGAACAGGATGACGCTGTCGAGGCTGACGCCACCGGTGACGGCGGCCCATCCGATTATCGGAGGAAAGGCACCTGCGGCTCCGCCGATCACGATGTTCTGCGGCGTACGCCGCTTCAGCCACATCGTGTAGACGACGATGTAGAACGCGATGGTGAGGGCGAGAAGGCCGCTGGCAACCCAGCTCACCGTGATGCCGAGCGTAAGAACCGAGAGCGCGGCCAGCACAAGACCGAAGGTGAGAGCCTCGTCCGGCGTCACCCGTCCCGAGGGCAGAGGCCGTGACCGCGTGCGCTGCATCACGGCGTCGATGTCGGCGTCCCACCACATGTTCAGGGCGCCCGAGGCGCCGGCGCCGACAGCGATGGCGATGATTGCGATGGCGCCTAGAACAGGATGGATGGCACCGGGCGCGGCAACCATGCCGGTGAGAGCGGTGAACACGACGAGGGACATGACGCGCGGCTTCAACAACGCGACGTAATCGCCGACGTCACCACCTAGCGCAGTGCTGCGCGTCTCGTCCGTGCTGAAGCCTATGTCGGCCATGTGCTTGCTTGCCGTCGTCCTTGACCAAACGAGAAGAGCGCAAGTGTCGCTCTTCTCGCTGATTGTTGACTTTCCGATACGGCCGAAGGCCTACCGGTCAGTGGTGCTCCTTCGCCTCGATGTGCGGAAGCGTCTCGAAGCAGTGGAAGGGCGGCGGCGACGACAGCGTCCACTCGAGCGTCGTGGCGCCCTCGCCCCAGGGATTGTCCGCGGCTTTGACCTTCTTGGAGAACGCCTGGAACACGCCGAAGAAGAAGACCAACGTCGCAAAGGCGGTGATGTAGGAGCCGTACGACGAGACGTGGTTCCAGTGTGCGAAGGCATCCGGATAGTCGACATAGCGACGCGGCATGCCGGCCAGGCCGAGGAAGTGCTGCGGGAAGAACAAGATGTTCGCACCGATGAAGGTCAGCCAGAAGTGCGCCTTGCCGATGCTCTCGGAGTACATGTAGCCGAACATCTTCGGGAACCAGTAGTACCAGGCCGCGAAGATGGCGAACACGGCACCGAGCGAAAGCACGTAGTGGAAGTGCGCCACGACGTAGTACGTGTCGTGCAAGGCCCTATCGACGCCGGCATTGGCGAGCATCACGCCCGTCACGCCACCGACGGTGAAGAGGAAGATGAAGCCGAGGGCCCACAGCATGGGCACAGTGAAGCGGATGGAGCCGCCCCACATCGTCGCGATCCATGAGAAGATCTTCACGCCCGTCGGCACCGCGATGACCATGGTCGCGAACACGAAGTAGGCCTGCGTGTTAACGCCCATGCCCGAGACGTACATGTGGTGGGCCCAGACGACGAAGCCGACGAGGCCGATGGCGACCATGGCGTAGGCCATGCCGAGGTAGCCGAAGACGGGCTTCCGAGAGAACGTCGACACGACGTGGCTGATGATGCCGAAGCCCGGAAGGATGAGAATGTAGACCTCTGGGTGTCCGAAGAACCAGAAGAGGTGCTGGTAGAGCAGGGGATCACCACCGCCGGCCGCCGCAAAGAACGTCGTGCCGAAGTTGCGATCGGTGAGCAGCATGGTGATCGCGCCTGCCAGAACCGGCAGCGACAGGAGCAGCAGGAACGCCGTGATCAGCACCGACCAGGCGAAGAGCGGCATCTTGTGCAGCGTCATGCCCGGTGCGCGCATATTGAAGATGGTGGTGATGAAATTGATTGCGCCCAGGATGGAGGACGCGCCGGCGATGTGCAGCGACAGGATGGCAAAGTCGACGGCAGGACCGGGGTGGCCGCTGGTCGACAGCGGAGCGTAGACGGTCCAACCGGTGCCGGCGCCGCAACCGGACATGTCGCTCGGGACGACGCACGTGCCTGCGCCTTCCACGAAAAGCGAGATCAGGAGCAGGCCAAGGGATGCGGGCAGCAGCCAGAAGGAGATGTTGTTCATCCGCGGGAAGGCCATGTCGGGCGCGCCGATCATGAGCGGAACGAACCAGTTGCCGTAGCCGCCGATCATTGCGGGCATGACCATGAAGAACACCATGATCAGGCCATGGCCCGTGACGAAGGCATTGAACATGTGCGAGCTTGCAAAATACTGCATGCCCGGCTCGGCGAGCTCCAGACGCATGATCACCGAGAGAATGCCGCCGATCACCCCCGCCACCATGGCGAAGATGAGGTACATCGTGCCGATGTCCTTGTGGTTCGTGGACCACAACCAGCGGCTGATGCCGTAGGGATGATCATCGTGTGCGGCGTGCGCGCTGCTGGCCATTTTTTCGTTGCCTCTCTTGGGTCGCCTTGACGGTTGCCATCAAATCCGATTGCAGGGGCGCCTCCGAGCCACGGTCGGAGTGCGGACGTGGGACGCCCCTAGTTGCGCGTCACTTGCCAGCCACAGTGACCGGCCCGCTAGCGGCGACTTTCTGCTGGGACTGCTCGATCGCGATCTTTTCGATGAGCTGGCGCGCGGGGCCGCGTTTGCGGTCCTTCATCAGCGCTGCCCACTGCTCGAAGACCTCGGGCTTCACGACCCGAACGGCGATCGGCATGAAGGCGTGATCCTTGCCGCAAAGCTCTGAGCATTGACCGTAGTAGATGCCCTCCTTGCGGGCCCTGAACCAGGTGGCCGTGGTGCGCCCCGGAACAGCGTCAACCTTCGATCCGAAGGAGGGGACGGTCCAGTTGTGGATCACGTCGCTCGCGGTCACGAGGACATGGACGACCTTCCCGACGGGCACGATCGCTTCGTTGTCAACCGAGAGGAGACGCGGCGACGCGATGCCCTTCTTGGCTCGCTCCTGGCGCTCGGCGTCCGTGAGCATAATGGAGGTAAAATTGAAGTTGTTGAAGTCAGGGTAGTGATAGGTCCAGTTCCACTGATTGCCGGTGGCCTTCAGCGTGACGTCCGCCTTGGGATAGCTGTACTGGGCGAACAGAAGCTTGAAGGACGGGATGGCGATCCCGACGAGGATGAAAACCGGAATGATGGTCCAGGCGACCTCGAGGCCGGTGTGGTGAGTCGTCTTCGAAGGTGTCGGGTTCGCCTTCTCGTTGAACCGGGTGACGACGATCGCGAGCAGGATGAGGACGAAAATGGCGATCGCGATGATGACGATATTCACGCCGTCGTGGAACGCATGGATCTTGTCCGAGATATCAGTCCCAGCTTCCTGGAGACCGAGCTGCCAGGGAGACGGCTGTCCCATCCCCGCCAGTGCCGGCGCCGCCGCGATCGACATGCCCGCCATGGCACCGAGCAGTGTGCCCTGCAACGCGTGTTTCAGCCGTCTCATCATCCCGCCGTCCTCGACCTGCCGTCTGTCCCGTGCGACACGCCGGAGACCGGCCTGCCCAAAGTTTCGAATCTGCGCCGAAGTGCCTTGCCCGCTGCTGCCTCGACTACGACACGAGGGCTTGCGTTCACGGTCACGTGTGCGGTTGCAATGCCACGGTGGGCCGCACTCTGCAACGACCCGCAACGACGCAACTCTCTCCCGTGGCGCTGCAAGGACATCGCGAGACCGATCCTGCGGCGCGGGGCCTCGATCAACCCGAAATGAGAATCGCGTTCAACGAGCTGCCGCCCCGGCGACGCCTTTACCCGCACTGTGCCTTGCAAGTGAGCACATTGCGACGAGTTGACTCAAGCGGAGTGCGCTGCGGCATATTGCGCGGCATCTCCTTTGTTTACAGGTCATTCCGGCTCCGACCCGCCTCGACGGATTCCCCCAGTCGAAGTCAGCCGAACTTCGGCCCCAATCGTGCCTTGCATTGGCTTGGACGCGGGGTTGCTCAAACTGATGGCATTTCCGGCAGACACCAGGCGGAAGTGGGGTGGACCGCGCCCCAGTCGATGCCGGCAAGTCGCGAAGAGGCTTGCGGTCGACGCGACTTGTGCAAATGTGCGGCGGGTGCCAGGGAGCAGAAGGTGGACGAGACGACCGAGAGCATGTCATGCGGCAGAGGCCGGGCCGCCCAGGGTGCCTCGCGCGCTTGCCGGAAGAATGTCCCGAAGGGCCTCTTCGGGGCCGCTCTTGCCTTGCTCGGACTCGCCGGCCTGGCGCCGAGCAGCGCGCTGGCACAGGCCGGTACCGTGAAGGCGCAACATGGCGATTGGCAGATCGTGTGCAAAGCGCCTCCGCCAGGATCGCGCCACGAGGTATGCGCGCTGGTGCAAAGCGTGACCGCGGAGGACCGGAACAACGTCGGCCTGACCGTTTATTTTCAGACCTTCGCGAACGGCAAGCGGGTGCTGCGGGTTTTCGCACCATTGGGCGTGCTGCTGCCGCCGGGCCTTGGACTGAAGATCGACGACAAGGATGTCGGCAACGCGCCATTCCTGCGGTGCCAGAACTTCGCGTGCTATGCTCAGGTGGTGGCAGAGGACAAGCTGGTCGAGCAACTGAAGACAGGCAAAACGGCCGTGTTCATCATTTTCCAGACGGAAGAGGCCGGGATCGGCATTCCGATCTCTCTCAGCGGCTTCTCGCAGGCGCTCGCCGAGCTGAAGTGAGGGTTCAGCGATCGGTATTGCGGATGACGACGCGAAAAGTGAAGACGCGGCAAAGGTGAGCGGCGCTGCCGAGTCCGAGATGGGCGAGGCGATCCAGGGACGGAGTCACTCGCGCTTTTGCCATCATGTCGGGTTAGTTTCCGGGGGCTGGTAGACGGACTGCGGGTCGGGAGTACGGCATGGCAGCGGGATTGCCTCGTCCATACGAGCCGTTGGCGGAAACGGTGACGGAACGCCGCATGCGGCGGCTGAATTCCTTCCCGCAACCCTATCGGAAGTACATCGCCGGGCTGACCTCTTGTGCCCCGGCCGTCGAGGATCTCGCAGACTCGTTTCCCGGGCTTCTGTTCGCTCTGGCGACCGGCTACGGGAGCGTCAGACGGCGGCAGGCTGCGTTCGAGGCCGTGGTCGCGGGCCACTCGCTGAAGCTGGCCGCCGGCTTTCTCGAACTTCCACTGTGGTTGCGGCGATTGCCCCCGCAAGCCTTCATGCAGCCGCTGCCTCTGCTCCCAAGCGACGAAGAGTTCACGGCCGTCGCCGTCAATCGCGTTCCGGACCAGCCGCGCGATGCGGCGCTCTGGTTCGAGCGCATGGTGGTCAGCCACCGGCTCGCCGGGCGCGAGTTCGCGCTTTGGGCCATGCGCGAGCCGCGCATGTTGCCGCCGCACACCACCGACGAGGACATGCAGTGGCTTCTGGCTTGGGCCTGGGCCAGTCTCAACCCCGATTTCGAGGGGCATGGCCTGCTCAGGGGAGCCTGGTCTCCCGCCATCGGATGGAAGCGGGCCCGCGACGAGGTGGCGATCTGGCGCAAGCGTATCGATCTGGTTGGGGCGCTGGCGGGCGGACCACGAGATCCGTGGTTCCGGAATGCAAGCGTGTCAGGGTTCGATATCGTTGCGCTCAGCTCGGTCGAGGACTTCATCAATGAGAGCATTGCGATGGAGAACTGCCTCGACCAGTATGCGGCACACTTGGCGTATGGGAGAGTGCGAATCTTCAGCATCAGGCGCGACGGCCGATCCATCGCCGACGTCGAGGTAACGTTGAAGCCGGACGACGCTGCGACGCCGTGCATCTCGCAAGTGCGCGGTCCGCGAAATCGCCGGGCGCCCCCGGCGATCTGGCAGGCGGTGCATGCCTGGCTCGCCGCACAATCGGGCCGCCCGATCGACCTTACGTCGACGTCTGCGCAAGCGACGCGCGAGGCCTTCCGGAAATTCTGGCAGCCCTACGTGGTCGCCGCGGAAAGTGCGGGCCTGCCGCCGCATGTGCTTGCGCGTGTGCTCGGGCGGGATGCGCGCCGTGCCAAGCCCAATACGCTTGCAACGCCGCTCGCAGGTAGAGCGATCGATCACGAGCCGCCTCCGACTGCGCGCGGCATCGGTCGGGGCACGGAGCCGGCGAACGATCGGCCAGTGTTCCGGCTTGCGGCCCCTGGGCGCCGTTTGAGGGCCAACGGGTAAGGCCGGGGGCCCCTGTCTAGATCTTGGCGAAGCCCTGATCGATGGCCTTGGTGAAGGCGAGGCCGAGGCCGGGGACGACGGGCACCGTCATCTCGCCGTTGACCGGGATCGGCGGGTTCTCGAACAGGTTGCGACACCACGGCATGTACTCGACGATCTCGCCGTTCGGGATGGCGGCGATGAGGTGGACATGCACCTCCGGGATCAGGTGAGAGACGACGGGAATGTTGTGCGCCTCGGCCATGCCGGCGACCTTCATCCACTGCGTGATGCCACCGACGCGGACGAGGTCGATCATGGCGATGTCGACGGAGCGTATCGAGAGCATCTGCCGGAAGGGCTCGATACCCCAGACGTACTCGCCGCCCGCGATCGGTGTCTTCAGTGCTGCCGTGACCGTGGCGAGGCCCTGGAAATCGTCGGCGCGGGTGACGTCCTCGAGCCAGTGCAGGTGGTAGGGCTCGACGCGTCTGCCGATGTCCACGGCCTGGTAGGCGGTCCAGCGTTGGTTGATGTCGCACATGAGCTGGATGTCGGGGCCGATCGCCTCACGCAGCACCTTGATGCGGTTGACCTCGATCTCTGGCGTGGTGTGGCCGGGAAGCGCGAGCTGCGTCTTCATGGCCTTCCAGCCGCGATCGACGAGCTTGCGGCCGGCGGTCTCCACCTCCTTCAGCGAAAACTGGCGCATGAGCGCGCCCGAGGCATAGGCCGGCACCTTGTCGCGATGGCCACCGAGGAGCTTCGCCACCGGCTGGCCGAGGTGCTTGCCCTTGATGTCCCAGAGCGCCATGTCGAGGGCGGAGAGGGCGAGGGTGAAGATGCCCTGCGGGCCCGCGCTCGACGCCGCGTCGCGGAGCTTCTGGGCGATGCGCTCGGTGGCGAGTGCGTCCATGCCGATCATGAGGGCGCCGAGATCGTCGACCGCCTGCTTCAGCGTGCGGTTCATGGCGGCGCCGAAGAACGTGACGCCGATGCCGTCCGTGCCGTCCGCGGTCGCGATCCTGACGAGGACGAATGGCCGCGTGGCGCCGGGCACCTGGGGACCGTCGGCGAGCGGCTCGTCGGCGGGCAGCTCGACGATCTGCGAGAGGACATGCGTGATCTTCATGGGGGCGGCTCCTCAAGGTGCCAAGCGTGGGCGGCACCATGGTCGGCGGGTGCGGTCGGAAGTGTCAACAGAGTCGGGAGCCAACGTCTCACGACGAGGGGGCGCTTTGGTCACCAATTTCTTGATTCCAATGATGCAATTTTAAATTGAATTCGCGCGTCATCGTAAGGTTTGGGGGCGCATACTGGCGGCTCTGAAGTTGTCCGGAAGCTCGTCCGGACCGGACGGCGCTTCGGCGCCTCAGAATGAAGGGTTGCCGTCATGAACATGCGGAATATCGCGTTCCTGGTTGCGTGCGTTGCGATCGCCTTCTTCGTTGCCGGGGTCAACCCGTTCGCGCCGGGGGAGCCCTACCAGAGGCACGTGCTGGTCGGCCACTGAGATCGTCGAAGCGCGGCGCGCGAAGAAGCTCGCCTACCATTCCTCCAACAACCTGCCGAAGCCCTGGATCTTGTCCTGGATGCCGTTCGTGCGCAGGGCGTGCCAGTAGGTGGCGGTGTTGATGGCGATGACGGGCTTGCCGAGCCACAGCTCGGCGGCTGCGGCGAGGCGCACCATGGAAAGGTTGGTGCCGACCTGGATCAGCGCATCGACGTCGTCGCCGTCGAGGCGGCGGAGCGCTTCGCGACACTCGGCCGTGGTGGTGTGGGCGATGTCGACCCAGGATGTGCGCTCGAGGGCGATGTCGCGGACGGTGGTGAAGCCCATGTCGGCGAAGTAGCGCTTCACCTCGTCGTTCATGACGGGCCAGTAGGGCGTCAACAGCGCAAGGCGGCGGACGTTGCCGTAAGCCTTGAGCGCGGCGGTCATGGCGTGGCTGCCAACGGTGACCTTGAGGCCCGTGCGCTGCTCGATGCCGGCAACGAAGGCATCGGCGCCTTTGGCCCCGCCGAAAAACGAGAGCGCCGAGATGCCCATGACGAGATAGCCGGGCTCGGCGGTCATGACGCTGTCGACGGCGGCCATGACGTTGTCGCCGATGACGCCGATGCCGGCGCGGAACGTGTCGTTCGAGAGCGCGGCGGCGTTCGGCGTGTAGATCCGACTATAGTGGTTCGTCACGCCATAAGGGCGCATGTCGTCCATGTCGGGCTGAACGATGGTGTTGGTCGAGGGCGCCATGACGCCGAGCTTCAAGCGAGGGGCGAGGGCGTCAGGCATGGCGGGGTCTCGCTGTTCTGAGGGCGTCGAAGAAAAGCCGCAGAGCATGGTTTGGTGACGACACCGCGGGGATGTCACCTCGCCCAGCCCCCTGCGCGAGGGCAGGGGGAGGAGGGCAAGCAGCCGCTCGAGAGTTGCGAGCCGGTGAGCGTCCGGTCGTGATCACGCGAGCTCTTTCACGGCGGCGATGTAGTCGCGCATGGCGGTCATGTGATCGGAGAGGCGGCGTCCGGGGATGCGTTTGTGGGGACCACGAGCGTAGGTGGTGTTCAAGGTCACGTGGGTGACGCCGGCCGCCTTCCAATCCTCGAAGGCGCGGCGCCAGGCCTCGGGGCCGTCGCCCTCGGCGGTCGATACCCAGACCTCAAGACCCACGGATCTCGGGTCGCGGCCGGCCTCGCGAACGTACTGCTTGAGTTTCTGGAATTGAGCTGTCGCCTCAGGGCCTTGCGGGTGAGCGAGCATGATCCAGCCGTCGCCCCACTTGGCGATGCGCCGCAGCGTGACGTCCTCGTGGCCGCCGAACCACAGAGGAATCGAGCGATTTGCGGGCAGGGGGTTGATGCCGGCGTCGTCGATCGTGTGCCAGGCGCCCGAGAACTTGACGTGCGGTTTGGCCCACAGGGCCTTCAGCACCTCGACCTGCTCCTCCGAGCGGCGTCCGCGCGTCTTGAAGTCCTCATTGAGGGCCAGGAACTCGACTGGATTCCAGCCGATTCCGACACCGAGGCGGAATCGGCTGCCCGAGAGCACGTCCAGGCAGGCGGCCTGCTTCGCGACGAGGGCCGTCTGGCGCTGAGCGAGAATCAGGACCTGAGTGGAAAAACCGATCGATTTGGTGAGGCCCGAAAGATAGCCGAACAGGACGAACGGGTCGTGGAAGAGGTCTGCAGACGTGTTTCGCTGGCCCCAGTCCGGCCGGTTCTCGACGTTGGCGCCGAGGACGTGGTCGGGGGCGCCCAGGTGGTCATAGCCCAAGTCCTCGGCGGCCTGGGCGAAGTCGCGGACAACGGCGGGGTCGCCGCCAATGTCGATCAGCGGCAGAGTGATACCGATCTTCATGGCTTGCCTCCGGGATTGCGGAGTCCGAAGGGTGCGCCCGAATGGGGTGTCCTGGCAAGCGCAGCCGCTCCGGCGAAACAGGATGCCGCCAGGCGCAATTCTGGACGACGCCAGATCGGGTGCCACAGATCGGCACGCCGGGGATTGGCTTCGGGGCGTGGTTCGTTCCACCCGGGTGCCGAGTTTGACCTCGCTCAAACAGCGACGACCACGCTGCTTGCTCCTCGCGCAGCACGGGCTAGTCTCGGCGCGACGAAAGCTCCCGAGAGAGGAAACGAGCCCCATGGACTTCGAGATCGAGAAGCCGCTGGCCGAGCTGCGCGACAAGGTTTCCGCGTTCGTGCGCGAGAAGATCATACCGTTCGAGAAGGATCCGCGCTGGGACAACCACGGCATCCCCGAGGACATGCGGCGCGATCTCAACCAGGCGGCGAAAGAAGCAGGGCTCCTGGGTATCAACTCGCCGGAGGAGTTCGGCGGCAAGGGCTTTTCGCACTTCGAGCAGGCGGTCGTCTTCGAAGCCGCGGGCTACTCGATCCTGGGGCCGATCGCGCTGCATTTCCACGCACCGGACGAAGGCAACATTCATCTCCTCGACGTGGTGGCGACGCCGGCACAAAGGAAGAAATACCTGGCAAAGCTGGCGACGGGCGAGGTGCGCTCTTGCTTCGCCATGACGGAGCCGGACGGCGGAGCGGGAGCGGACCCGCTGCTGCTCAAGACAACGGCGAAGCAGGACGGGAACGGTTTCGTCATTAATGGCCGGAAAACGCTGATCACCGGGGCCGAGGGGGCGGCGTTCGCGATCATCATGGCGCGGACGGGCGACGGGCCGACCGACTGCACGATGTTCCTGACGGAATTGCCCAATCCGGCCTTCAAGATTTCCCGTGTGCTCGGCACCATGGATTCGAGCTTCATGGGTGGGCATGCGGTGATCGACATCGAGAACCTGCATGTCTCCGGCGACGACATCCTGGGCGAGATGGGCAAGGGCTTCCAGTACGCCCAGGTTCGCCTGGCGCCGGCACGGCTGACGCACTGCATGCGCTGGCTGGGCTCGGCGGTGCGAGCGCACGACATCGCGACGGAGTATGCGCGGCATCGGATGTCGTTCGGCAAGACGCTGGGCGAGCATCAGGGCGTGTCATTCATGCTGGCCGACAATGCGATGGACATCCATATGTCGCGGCTCGCAATCTGGCATTGCGCGTGGCTGCTCGACCAAGGCGACAAGGCCTCGACGATGAGCTCGATGGCCAAGGTGATCTGCTCCGAGGCGATCTTCCGGGTGGTCGACCGGTCGATGCAAATCCTGGGAGGCATGGGGGTCACCGACGACACGATGGTCGAGCGCATCTACCGCGACGTGCGCGCTTTCCGGATCTACGACGGTCCGAGCGAGGTGCATCGGCATTCGCTGGGCCGGCGTATCGTTCGGGGTGACAGAAAGGCGCCGAAAGCGCATTGAGGTGCCGACAGCCCGGGCTGCCACCAGGCAGCCTCGGCATGGCAGGGCGCCGATCCGGCGAGCAGCACGGGGGAGAGATGGCCCGGGTCTTCATCAGTCATGCGGTGAGCGATGGAGCGGCGAAGGCCGGGGAGCTGGTGTCTCGGCTCGAGGCGCGCGGGCAGGCCTGCTGGATCGCACCGCGTGACGTGGCGCCGGGTCGTACCTACCCGGCGCAGATTCTCGCAGCAATCCGGGACGGGCGGGGACTGGTCCTGTTGCTGACCGAGGCGGCGAACGCGAGCCCGGACGTGCTGCAAGAGGTTCAGCTCGCGCATTCGGCGAAGAAGCTTATCGTGCCGGTGGCGGTGGGTGAGGTGCGGCTGTCAGACGATCTCGGCTACTTCTTGTCGGTGCGGCAGCATCTGCGATGGTCGTCGGCCGAGGCTGTTGCGGCGGCGCTGGACGCGGTGCTTCCGCCGCTGGCTGTCGAGGATGCGACACTGTCCGCTCGGGACGCCGGACTGGAGGCGGTCGCTGCGGTTGCGGCCGCGGCGGCCTCGGAGACGGGCGTATCCGGACCGTTCCGGATGGTGGTGCGGAGCACAGGCGAAGAGCCCGATACGCTGTGGCTGTGCTCGGAGGCCGATTACCGCGATCCCCGGTGCCTGTCGGTGGCGATCCGCGGCGCGGCGCGGCAGGCTCTCGTCGCGAAACACGGGCGGGGGTTCGGCGACGCCTACCAGGGGCGCACGATCGTGGTCGATGGCGTGGCGCGAAAGCAGCGGATCGACTTCATCAGCGGCGGCAAGCCGACAGGGCACTATTACTTCCAGACGCACGTCGACGTGGACGATCCCGGGCTGATCCGGCTGATGGATTAGAGTGCCCGGCCAAAGTCGCCGGAAGCGGAGCCTGTCAGCTGCCTTCGAGCTCTTTTTTCCGGGCCTCGGCGCGCAGCTTGGCCTCGCGGCGGGCGATATAGACGGCCGATACGAAGATGATGGCCGCTCCGATCCACGTCCAAGCATCGATCAGCTCGCCGAAGAGCAGGTAGCCGAGCGCCACAGCAAAGGGCAGGCGTGAGAACTCGAAGGTGAGCACGAGGGAGGCGTCTGCGGCACGGAAGCCGCGCATCAGGCAGACGTGGCCGAGCACGCCGGTGAGGCCGACGACGAGCATGGGGGGCAGCAACTCCCAGGTCGGCCACTTCCAGACGAAGAGGGCCGGGACAAGGGCCAGCGGTGTCATGATCAGGGTGGTGAGGAAGACGATCTTGTCGGGGTCGTCGCGCCCGGCGAGCTGTTTCAAGAGAACGGCCATGACGCCACCAGAGAGCGCGGAGAAGAGTGCGAAGCCCTGGCCGAGACCTACAGGCGACATACCGGGCCGCAGCATGACCATGGCGCCCACGAAACCGATGGCGAGCGCCGTGATGCGGCGCGCCCGCACCGTCTCGCCAAGGAAGACGACGGCTGCCAGCGTCCCGAACAAGGGCGAGAGGAAGCCGATGGCCGTCAACTCGCCCAGGGGGATGAGCGAGATGGCGTAAAACCACGACGTCATAGAAAACAGGCTGATCAGAGCGCGCACCGCGTAGAGCTCGGGTGCTTTCGAGCGCACCAGCGACATGCCGCGCCAAGCCAGCAAAGGCAGCATCAGGATGAGTGCGGAGAGAAACCGGAAGAAGGCTACCTGCAGCGGGTGGTAGCCCAACGACATGCAAAAGCGGGAGGATGCCGCAAGGCCCGCGAACAGGGCCATGGCGAGGGTCACCCAAAGGATGCCTCCCGCCACGTCGTTGCGCGGCGCCACGAGCTTCTCCACGGGGTTCCCTCCCGCTGTCTGGGCCCCGGAGCTGACGGATGCCCCCCGGCGATTCTCCACTGATGACACGTATGCCTCTCCGTGCGGTGTGCGTCGACGACGAATCGCGGGTTCATGCAACGCATGGGCTGTCGCGGGGATCGGTGGCGACGGCAAGGCACGAGCCGACCGGTCCGCGCATGCGAGGCATGCGCGTGGGGCAGGCCGGCGCCAAAAGCAACCCAGGGCGCATACAGGTTAAGCTTTCGCTCAGGCGACGATGGTGGTCGAATGCCGCCCAATCGAATGCCCGCGTCGAGCGGGCTCAATGGAGACGTGCAGGCGATGGCGAAGAGCGACACCAGAGGGACGCGGGCCGGGGCGATCAGCCGGATGGAGGCTTATGTCGACGGTGGGGGCTTCGAGGACGAGCTGGCGCGGCGAGTCGCGATCCGAACGGAGAGCCAGAAGTTCCCGGACGCCTCGGCCATCGCGGAGTGTCACCGCTATCTCGCCGAGGAGATGGCGCCTGCGTTCGCCGCCATGGGATTCACGTCACAGGTGTACGACAACCCGATCAAGGGCCAAGGACCGGTGCTGCTCGCAACCCGCATCGAGGACCGCTCGCTGCCGACGGTGCTGGGTTATGGGCACGGCGACGTCGTGCGGGGAATGGAGGAGCAGTGGACCAAGGGCGAGGGGCCCTGGGTAACGGCGCGCGACGGCGACAAGCTCTACGGGCGAGGCACGGCCGACAACAAGGGCCAGCATACGATCAACATGGCGGCGCTGAAGGCCGTGATGGACGAGCGCGGCGGTAAGCTCGGCTTCAACGCGAAGTTCATGATCGAGACGGGCGAGGAGGCGGGCTCGAAGGGTTTGAAGGAACTGGTGAAGGCCAACGCCACGGATTTCGCGGCCGACGTTCTGATCGCATCCGACGGGCCGCGGGTGCGCCAGGACCGGCCGACGTTGTCCCTCGGCTGCCGTGGCGCGATGAACTTCGATCTCGTCTGCGATCTGCGCGAAGGTGGGCATCATTCGGGCAACTGGGGAGGCCTTATCGCCAATCCAGGCTTCCTGCTGGCGCATGCGCTCGCCTCGATCGTCGGACGCAACGGGGAGCTGCTGGTCGAGGCCTTGAAGGCGCCGCCGGCCTCGGCGGCCGTGAAGGAGGTTCTGGCCGACGTCGAGATCGATGGCGGGAGCGAAGGGCCGCAAGTCGACGCGTGGTGGGGAGAGCCCGGCATGCGGCCGGCGGAGCGCGTCTATGCGGCCAATACGTTCAATATCCTCGCCTTCACGACGGGGACGCCGGGACGGCCGGTCAACGCCATCCCGCCCAAGGCGGTGGCCAACTGCCAGCTCCGGTTCGTGGCTGGAACGGATACCAGCCAGATCATTCCGGCGCTCGAGAAGCACCTTGCAGACCATGGCCACACCCTGGTGAAGGTGCTGCCACCGCCGGCGATCAATGACGGGACGTTCGGGGCTTCCCGGATCGAGCCGGACCATCCCTGGGCGATGTTCGTGCGCGGCTCGATCCAGCGGTCATCGAACGCAAAGCCGGCTGTGATCCCGTCGACCGGCGGCTCGATCTGCAACGACATCTTCACGGATGATCTCGGCATGCCGGCAATCTGGATTCCACATTCTTATGCATCGTGCTCGCAGCACTGGCCGGACGAGCACGTGCTGATGCCTGTCATCCGCAGCGCCGCCGGGCTGATGGCTGGCATCTACTGGGACATCGGTGAAGGCCGCGGCGTGCCCGGCCGCCAATCCTGAGACGAGGAAAGAAAAGAAGATGGTCAAGCAAGGGACCGAGCCGTGCGATCTATCGGCTGTCGAGGCGCGACGGCTGATCGGAGCGAAGAAGCTTTCCCCGGTCGAGCTTCTCGAGAGCTGCCTCAAGCGGACGGCCGAGACGAACGGCGCCGTCAACGCCGTCGTGGCACAAGACGAGGACCTGGCGCGCAGGACCGCGAGGGAGCAGGAGGCCGACGTTATGGCCGGCCGCCAGCTCGGGCTTCTGCATGGGCTGCCCGTGGGGATCAAGGATCTGGAGCCGGTGCGGGCCTTGAGGTCGACGTGGGGCTCGCTGATCTTCAAGGACCACGTGCCCGAGGCAGACGGGACGAACGTGGCCAATGTCCGCATGGCCGGCGCCAACATCTTCGCCAAGACCAACACGCCGGAGTTCGGGGCGGGGGCCAATACGCGAAACCGCGTCTATGGCGCGACGGGAAACCCGTTCGATCCCGAGCTGACGGCGGCGGGCTCGTCGGGCGGGTCGGCGGTGGCGCTGGCAGTGGGGCAGATGCCGCTGGCGACAGGCTCGGACTACGGCGGATCGCTCAGGACGCCGGCGGCCTTCAGCGGCATCGTAGGTTTCAGGCCATCGGTGGGTGTCGTGCCGTCGCCGGACCGCGCTGCGGGGCTTGTTCCCTGGGGTGTGCTCGGGCCGATGGGACGGACGGTGGAAGATGCCTATCTCCTCTTTCGCGCGCAGGTGGACGAGAACGTCGACGATCCCTTTTCCACGGGAACGCTCGATCTGCCGGAGGTGATCGTGCCCTCCGATCTCGCGAGCCTCAGGGTGGCAATCACGCCCGACTTCGGACAGGCGCCGGTGGCAAAGGCCATCCGGACGGTGTTCGCCGACCGAATGAAGCGGCTCGCGCCGCTCGTCGCGGCGGCTGAAGAGACGCATCCCGACTATGCAGGACTGCACGAGATTTTCGAGATCCACCGTGGGCTCGCGTTCGCGACGCTGCACCAGGAGAAGCTCGCCAAGCACCGCGACCTGCTCGACCGGAACGTGATCGACAACACGGAACGGGGCTTGAAGCTGACGATGGCAGAAATCGGCCGCGGCATGGTCGAGCAGCACGCCCTGACGAAGCGCGTCAATGCCTTCTTCGACGACTGGGACGTGGTGATCGCACCGACAGCGTCGGTGTCGCCTTTCCCGCACGCGCAGCTTTTCGTCGAGGAGATCGACGGCGAAAAAATGCCAACCTACATGCGGTGGCTGGCCTTGGCCTACGCCCCGACGATGGCGCTGTGCTGCGCCTGCTCGATCCCCTGCGGCCGCGATGACGGGGGACTGCCGTTCGGTCTGCAAGTGATCGGGCCGCGGGGGGCGGACCTGCATGTGCTGCAGGTGGCGGCGGCATTGCAGGCGGTGTTCGCCGGCGATCCCACGACGGCGCGGCCGGTACCGAATGTCGCGAAACTTGCGGGCAAGGCGAAGGCGTCGTAACGCGAGAGCATGACTGCGCTTCATCCAGGCATCGGGCTGATCATTCATGCCGCCCATTTCGCGGCAGACAAGCACCGCGACCAGCGGCGAAAGGGCGTGCGCAACACGCCCTATATCAACCATCCTCTCGAGGTGGCCGAGCTCATACAGCGCGTGGGCGGGATCGATGACCCGATCGTGCTGGCGGCGGCCATTCTGCACGACACGATCGAGGACACAGAAACAACGCGAGCGGAACTTGCTGCGCTGTTCGGCAACGAAATCGCTGCGCTGGTAGCGGAGCTGACGGACGAGCCCGGCCTGAGGTGGCAGGAGCGAAAGCGACTCGAAATCGACCACGCGCCGCATCTCTCGGACCGAGCCAAGATGATCAAGATCGTCGACAAGATGTGCAACGTGTCGGACACGGTCACCAACCCGCCGGGCGAGTGGACATTGTCGAGGCGTCGGGATTACCTCGAGTTCGCGCGCCTGGTGGCTGACGGCTGCCGCGGTGTGAACCTGGCGCTCGACGAGGAGTTCGATCGTGTGATGCGCGAGGCGCGAGCGAAAATCAGTTGAACGGCGTGCGAAGAGGAGGCGACAATGGCACCGCAGGACGGAACGGTTGCGACGGGCGGTGCCCAGGGCGGCAGTGCGGATGTCGCTCGACTGCAGGCCCAATCACGCACCGGAGAAGCGGCCCGGCGCCTCTTCCGGCAGGGCCAGTACACCGGCTTCACGCACGGCTTCGCGCCGGGTTTCGTGCAGGCCAACCTTGCCGTGCTACCGAAAGATCTCGCGGCGGATTTCCTGCGCTTCTGCCAGCTCAATCCGAAGCCATGTCCGCTGATCGGCATGTCTCCAGCGGCGGGAGAGCCGGGCATGCCCGAGCTCGGCTCCGATCTCGACATCCGCACCGACATTCCAATGTATCGCGTCTGGCGCCGAGGTGAACTGGTTGCTGAAGTGGCGGATATCCGTGCGTTCTGGCGGGATGATCTCGTCGCATTCGCGCTCGGGTGCTCGTTCTCGTTCGAGGAAGCCCTGGTCGAGGACGGGCTCGAGCTGCGCCATCAGACGTGCGGGGTGAACGTGCCGATGTTCCGGACCAGCATCCAGTGCCAGCCTTCGGGGCCGTTCCGAGGGCCGATGGTCGTCTCGATGCGGCCGTTCAAGCCAGCGGACGCGATCCGCGCCGTGCAGATCACGTCCCGGTTTCCCGCGGTTCACGGTGCGCCGGTCCACATCGGACTGCCGGAGCTGATCGGTATCGAGGACATCGGCCGGCCGGACTACGGCGACAGTGTCGACGTTCGTGCCGACGAGTTGCCCGTGTTCTGGGCGTGCGGGGTGACGCCACAGGCCGTTATCGCGGCAATCGCGCCGGACCTCGCGATCACGCATGCGCCCGGTGCGATGCTCGTAACCGACGTCCGCAACAGCCGCCTAGCGGCGTTCTGAGCACTCATCAAAGAAGACCTTCAGCGGGGTGGGCCATTCGACCAATCACCCCCGCCGAAAGCTGCGGCCGACATCAGTCCTTCTCGGATGACTCCTCGTCGTTCTCCTCGCTCGGGCGCGTCAGCTCCTTCAGCTTGGCGAAAACGCGGGCGTCCTCGTCCACATCGGTGGACTGTGCCTCTTCCTCCTGCGGGGCCGGGAAATGCTCGACGCCCGGCTGGTCGCCGAGACCGGGGATGGTCTGGCTGGCCGGAAGGAGCGTGCCGGCAGGCTCGGACTCGGGCGCACCGGCCGGAGCCGTGCCGACAGGCAGCCTCTTGGAGGCCTTCTTGACCTCGGCATCCAGGTCGATCTGCGAGCAGAGGCCCAGGGTCACGGGATCCTGGGGCTGCAGATTGGCGGAGTTCCAATGCGTGCGGTCACGGATGGCTGCGATGGTCGGCTTGGTCGTTCCGACAAGCCGCATGATCTGGCTGTCTTTCAGCTCTGGATGATTGCGCTGAAGCCAGAGCACCGCGTTCGGCCGGTCGTGGCGGCGCGAGACCGGCGTATAGCGAGGCCCCTTCTTGGACTTGATGACGGGCATCTCGTACTTGGGCTCGGCAAGCCGCAAGCGATAGCTGGGGTTGGTCTCGGCCCGCGCGATCTCCTCGCGGGTCAACTGGCCGGACGAGATCGGATCCTGGCCCTTGATACCCTGTGCGACATCGCCGTCGGCAATGCCCTTGACCTCGAGATTGTGAAGGCCACACAACTCTGCAATCTGATCGAACGTCAGCGAGGTATTCTCGACCAGCCAAACGGCTGTCGCCTTCGGCATCAATGGTTTACGATCGCTCATTGGCACATCCTTACGACGACCGCCGTTCGTCTACGGCTCGCCCGGCGGTCACTCTCGCTGTAGGGGATAACTGTCATATAGCGACCGGGCCGGGCGTCGGCAACCTCTCCCTTCAAGCACGAACGATGGCCCGGCAGGTCCGAGCGCACGTGCCGCCGCGAGTTCGGCGAGGCTTGTCGCGCCGCAGCGACATTCGACCGCGCTTGCTGCAACGCGGAATATCCCTGTATCTGAACGTCTTGCTAAGAAATCCGGCACTGGGTGCACAGAGGTCGCTCAGGCGCATGAACGGGAGCCCAGGGCCGAAATGACGTTTCAGCAGAGAACTGCCTATTTTTTTGAGGATCTGGCGCTCGGCATGGAGGCGAGTTTCGCCAAAACCGTCACGGAGGCCGACATTCTGGCTTTCGCGGAGGTCACGGGAGATCGCAACCCGGTCCATGTCGATGAAGAGTATGCCTCGAAGACAATCTTCAAGGGGCGGGTTGCGCACGGCATGTTGACAGCGGGCTTCGTCTCGGCGGTGTTCGGCACGGAGATGCCGGGACCCGGTGCAATCTACATTTCGCAAACGCTCAATTTCCGCGCACCAGTGCGCATCGGCGATCATGCCATCGCCAAGGTTAAGGTGGCGGAGCTGATGCCGGCCAAGCGCCGTGCACGCTTCGACTGCGTATGCATGGTCGGCGACACGGTGGTGCTCGAGGGCGAGGCGATCCTGATGGTGCCGAAGCGGGGCTGAGCGCCGCGGCGGCGTCGGCTCAGATCTGCAGGTTGTCACGCATCCTGCCGTACGCGATGCGCGCGGCAACGCCCGTTCGCCAGAAGCCATGGAACGGGATGGTCTTCATATCGGTCACCGGCATGTTCAACTCGGCGAGCGTGCCGCCCATGATGCGGCGTGCCAACTCCGGTCCCATTGCCGTGCTCATGGCGACGCCGCGGCCGTTGTAGCCGAGGCATATGTGGACGCCGGCGGCAGGCTCGTGAATGTGCGGATAGTGGTCCGTGGTGACGGCGACTTGTCCGTTCCAGGCGTGCGTGAATTTGAATGGGGCGAGCTTCGGCCAGAGAAGATGGGTATAGCGCATTAGGAAGCGCATCTGGTCGGGCGAGGAAGCCGGCCGCTGCCGGCTGCGGCCCCCCATGAGCAGGCGATTGTCCTCGTCGAGGCGATAGTAGACGGTGACATGCCCGATCTCGTAGACCGACGAGCGGATGGGCAGGATTTCCCGCGCAAGCTCGTGCGGAATCGGCTCGGTGGCGACGATGCCGCTGAAGACGGGGACGACTGTGCGCCTCAGCTTCGGCCAGAGATTGTCGGTGTAGCCGTTCGTTGCCAGAACGAGCTTCTCGGCGGCGAGAGTTCCGCCTGCTGTTTCGACCTGCCAGCGATGACCGTTGCGCCAGACGCGTCTCACCTTGCTGGCGCTATGGATATCGGCCCCGGCCTTGCTGGCCGCGCGGGCAAGGCCGCGTGCATAGCTCAGGGGGTGGACGTGGCCGCCGCGGCGATCGAGCAGAGCGCAAACGTAGCGATCGGTGCCGGTCGCCTCACGCCTCCTCGTGGCATCGAGCAACTCGACCGGCATGTCCCGGCGTGCACCCTGCTCGTAGCTGGCCTCGACCTCTCCGGCGCTTGCGGCCGAGTAAGCGGCGCGCAGGGTTCCCGTCTGGCGGGCTTCGCATTGGATCTGGTGGCGCCGGATCAGGTCGAACACGATATTTGGAGCGTTCCAGGAGAGCTCGATCATGCGGCGGCCGAGGTCGGGGCCGAAATCCGCCTCAACCTGATCGGGATCGGATTTGAGGCCCGGATTGACCTGGCCACCGTTTCGCCCGGAGGCGCCCCAGCCGGGCTCGTTCGCCTCGAGGACGGCGACGTCGACGCCCTTCTCCGCCAGATGCAGCGCAGTCGAGAGGCCCGTGAAACCGCCACCCACGATCGCGACGGAGACGCGCTTGTCGCCATCGAGCGGCGGTGTCGGTTGGGCCGCGCCTGCTGTCTCGGCGTAGAGGCTCGGGGGAAGAGGCTCGGTAACGGGCATCGTCGGCAGTCCTCCGGCACATGCGGGGCGGCGCATTCAGGCGTGTTGGTGAACGTGCCTGGTTCGGTTGCTGCAGCGATCCGGCCGAACGGTGTCGCGGATGTCGTGGACGTTAGCGTGATGGGATCGCCGGGGACAAGCGGCAGGCTTCCAAAGAAGACGGAGACCGGGTGCAGGATTGGCTCGCGTTCGTGCCGGGAACCGGATAGTCCACAAGCGTCTCGGTCTTGTGTTCGAGTCCCGTGGCGCGAGGGGCCGGCAGCGCGTACGCATGGGCGCGCTCGACTTTGCCGCGTTCCTCCGCCTCTCCGATGTTTCGACCCCGAACCGCTTGGCCGACATGATCGCCGAACCGCGAAAACAGACCGACCTCGGGCGCGCATCGTCGCTGGCGCTGCTAGGCGTCATCGCCGTGTCATGGGGCCTCACATGGCCGGTCAACAAGGCGATGCTCGACTACACGTCGCCGATCTGGGCGGTGTGCATCCGGTATGTGGTCGCCACCTTGGTGCTCGTGGTGCTGACCGGCGCACTCGGGCGCTTGAGGCTACCTCCCCGCGGCGACCTTCCTGTCGTGCTCAGCGTCTCGTTTCTTCACATGCTGGGCTTCGGCGTGCTTTGCAGCATCGGTCTCAAGTACATTCCGGCCGGTCGCTCGGTGCTGCTCGCCTATACGACGCCGTTCTGGGTGTTTCCGCTGGCGTGGCTCGTTCTCGGGGAGCGATTGACAGGCGCACGGATGCTTGCCTTCGCGTCTGGCATTCTCGGCCTGTTGCTGCTGGTCAATCCGCAAAGCCTGGACTGGGGCGACCGGCATGTCCTGACGGGACATGCCCTGATCCTGCTGGCGGCGGTGCTTTGGGCATGCAGTATCGTCTATGTCCGGCGGCACCGATGGCTGGCTACGCCGTTCGACCTGCTCGTATGGCAGACATTGCTGACGATCGGGCTGACGGGCGCTGCCGCGTTCGCCATAGAGGGACCGCCCCATGTCGAATGGACGGCGAGGTTCCTGCTGTTGTCGATCTATGGCGGCGGCATCGGTACGGCCCTGGCATTCTGGGCGCTCAATACGGTCAACAGGGTGCTTCCCGCCACGACGACGTCACTCGGTTTGCTTGGTGTGCCGTTGCTCGGGGTCGGATCTTCGATGGTCATGCTGGGTGAGGCATTCGATCCAATTTCCGTCGCGGCGCTGGCCCTGATTGTCGGCGGGATCGCAATCGGGACACTTGGGGGACGGAGCTGATCGCTCGGTCGACTGACGCTGGGTGGCTGCATGCGCCATGCCGCGGCGACCGTTACAGCGCCGTCACTCCAAGGCGGGCGGCAAGCGCCTCGAGGCGGGCCATCACCTGGGGCGACAGAGGCACGCCATTCGAGACACGATCGCGCCGGCGGGCCGCGCGATCGTCGCCCGGCAGGCGGATGCGCTCGACGCCGGGCAGCCTGGCCGACCGACGCAACTCATCGAGATGGCGAAGGACGGAGGCCGCAAACTTATCCGGATGGAGAAAGCGCGCCACGTCGAGCGCCACGATGAATTGCCCCGTATTCGTGACGGTTTTGCTGTCCGCATTGAAATCGACCACGTCGGCGCCCACGGCTGCGTCGTTCAGCGCGCCAGCCAGCAGACCGAGGACGAGCCCGAGGCCCGCGCCCTTGTAGCCACCGATGGGGAGCAGCACCCCGTTGGCACTGTTCGCAGGATCTGTGAGCGGCTCGCCCGTGGTCCGGTCGATCATCCAGCCTTCCGGCATCGGTCTGCCGGTGAGGGCGTAGTTCTTCACCGTTCCGTACGAGACGACTGTCGTGGCCATGTCGAGCACGACCGGATCGTGATCCTTGCCCAGAGGCAGCGCCACGGCCAGGGGATTGGTGCCGAGCAAGAGGTCGGCGCCGCCCCAGGGCGCCATGTGGTTGGCGCTCGCGACTGCGGAGTAGATGCCGATCATCCCGGCCTCGAGCGGCAGCGCCGCGTAGACCGATGCCGCGCCGGCGTGATTGGACCCGCGGACGCCGACCCATGCGACGCCCGTGTCCCTGGCCATCGCGACAGCCGCGTCCGCTGCCTTCGCCACGACGAGGTGACCGAGGCCGTTGTCGCCGTGGACAAGGGCAGTCGCGGGGGCGGTGCGATTGACGACGATGGCAGGCCTTCGGTTGAGTCCGCCCGCTTCGATGCGTTCGACATATTGCGGGAGGCGGAAGATGCCGTGCGCGTCCGCGCCGACGAGGTCGGCTTCGGTCATCAGTGCGGCCGCCCTCGAGGCATCGTCGCCCGGGATGCCGACGGCGGCGAATATGCGCTCGATAAAGGCGGCTATCGCCTTGCCCTCGAACCGGCAGTGCGGCTGGGCTTGCGGGAGATCCAGTTTGCTCATCTATCCTGCCGGCTTCTCGTTCTCGTCGCTGCAGTATCGACTCGTGGGGCGCGCCAGGCGCGCGGAGTTTTGTCGCAGCCGCGGCATGGGGTAGGGTCGCGGCTCCCCAAGCCGACGGCAGGGCCGACAAGGAGTTCGGATCATGAGTGCAGACAGCTACACGCCACCGAAGGTGTGGACCTGGGACAAGGAAAGCGGCGGGCGCTTCGCCAACATCAACCGACCGATCGCCGGTGCGACGCATGAGAAGGAGCTACCGGTCGGGAAGCATCCGATGCAGCTCTACTCGCAGGGCACCCCCAACGGGGTCAAAGTGACCATGATGCTCGAGGAGCTTCTGGCGCTCGGGCACAAGGGGGCGGAGTACGACGCCTGGCTCATTCGCATCGGCAATGGCGACCAATTCGGAAGCGGCTTCGTGGCGGTGAATCCGAATTCCAAGATTCCCGCGCTGCTCGACCGGAGCAATCCGCAGAAACCGGTGCGGGTGTTCGAGTCGGGCTCGATCCTCTTGCATCTCGCGGAGAAGTTCGGTGCGTTCCTGCCCAAGGACGCCGACAAGCGCACCGAGGCGTTGAACTGGCTTTTCTGGCAAATGGGTAGCGCACCGTATCTCGGCGGCGGTTTCGGCCATTTCTATGCCTACGCACCGGAGAAGTGGGAGTATCCGATCAACCGGTTCGCGATGGAGACGAAGCGGCAGCTCGATGTGCTCGACCGGCAACTGGCCGACAACCAGTTCATGGCGGGCAAGGAGTACTCGATCGCGGATATGGCGATCTGGCCATGGTACGGGGCGCTCGCGAAGGGCCTGCTCTATGGTGCGGGCGAGTTCCTCGACGTCGGCAGCTACAAGAACGTGCAGCGGTGGACGGACGAGATCGCCGCGAGACCGGCCGCGAAGCGCGGTCGCATGGTCAACCGGATACAGGGCGAGCCGTCGAGCCAACTGCACGAACGGCACGAGGCGAGCGACTTCGAGACGAAGACCCAGGACAAACTGGCGAAGTAGGTCGAGCCGACGCATGGGACCCGGCCGGGCACCATGCGCCTGTTCATCCGGAGGCGGGCATGCTGTAGGCTGTCCGCTTCCGCACGTCCTCAGAATCCGAAAAGCATCCATGCACGTCTTCCACGGCTACGATCATTTCCCGGAACAGCTGCGCGGTGCAGCGCTCGCCATCGGCAATTTCGACGGCGTGCATCGCGGGCATCAAGCACTGATCGCGCGAGCCCGCGAGCGGGCCGAGGGGTCGACGCGGGCGGGCGTGTCGCACCTGGCGGGCGCGATGGTGTTCGAGCCGCATCCGCGGGAGTACTTTCATCCCGAGCGACTGCATTTCCGGCTGACGACGCTCGAGCGAAAGCTCGAGCTGTTCGAGCGGTATGGTCTCGATCTCGCCGTGGTGGTGCCGTTCGGCGAGGTGGTGGCAAACCTCGCGCCGGAGGCGTTCGTCGAGCAGGTGCTCGTTGCAGGCCTCGGTGTCCGGCACGTCGTCGTCGGCTACGACTTCTTTTTCGGAAAGGGCCGAGGTGGCAGTGCTTCCGATATGCAACGCCTCGGCGAGCGGCTCGGCTTCGGTGTCAGCGTGGTCCCCCCCGTAGCCGAGGGCGGCGAGGTGTTCTCGTCATCGGCGATCCGGGCCGAGATCGCCCAGGGCGACGTGGCCGGAGCGGCTGCGATGATGGGCCACTGGTGGAGCGTCGCCGGCGAGGTGGTCGGTGGAGCGAAGCGCGGCACGGGCATGGGCTTTCCGACGGCGAACATCCTGCTGCCCCGAACGACCCCGCTCGCCTACGGAATCTACGCCGTGTTCGTCGATACGCCGGAGGGGCGATTCAAGGGAGCCGCCTATCTCGGCACGCGGCCGACGTTCGACAATGGGCCGCCCGTGCTCGAGGTGTTCCTGTTCGATTTCGACGACAACCTCTATGGGCAGCGGATCGAGGTGTCGTTCGTGGAGTTCATCCGTCCAGACCGGCGCTTCGACGGGATGGAAGCGCTGATGGTGCAGATGGCCGAGGACTGTGAGAAGGCGCAGCAGATCCTCTCGGCCGCGCCCAATCTGCCGTAATTGCGCGTCTACTCGCTCCGAGCCAGACGCACCTGGCGCATGGCTTCCTTGGCAGCGCCGCCTGCGCCGGGCCGAGTTACGTCCTGATGGCCTGTGGCGATGGAAGAGCTGAGATCATAGCCCATTCTTCCAGCGCCGTGCTTCGAAGCGTCAGCGCGTGCGGGTGGCGGCTGCCGTCGTCTGCGAGAGGCGCGGTCCCGGAGTGACCTGGGGACGGCGGAGCTCGATGTCGAGCGTGCGGTCGACGAAGGTGCCGTTGAAGTCGTCGTGGATCCTGAGCACGATCTGGTAGCGGCCCTCGGCGAAGTTCAGATGATTGAGCATCAGGTCGCCGTAGACGCTGGTGAGTGGCGCCGGTCCGCTGGAGGCCCGGGTAAGCGGGAGTTGCCAGGCGTTGTCGCGAACGGCGAGCGTCTGGCCCTGGGTGTCGCGGATCAGAATATCCACCGACATCGAGGCGCGGACGTTGCCGTTCTCGAAGCGGGTCGTGAGGTTGGTCGGCTCGAAGTAGATGTTGAACGGGGTCCCCGGCGCGATCACGTTCGACCGAGTCTGAAACCGGCCAAAGCCGGAGGCGGCACCTTGCGACAACGCTATGCGCTGGATGGCGATGCTGTTCGAGGCTGCATCTTCGGTAGCGGTGCGAGACGCCGTCGTCTGCTTGGCGGCCAGATCCAACCGGACGGCAAAATTGCCCGTCGCGGCCGCGACCGTCGAGAGGGACCAAGAACCCTGCTCCGAGAAGGATGAATTTGCCTTTCATGACGCGTGCTCCCGATGGACCGATCGCCGATGTTCAGTTCGTTGGTGCATCAATAGAATAAAACAGAACGCCGTTCAATATAATTTCTGGATCGACCCGGTTCACATTTCTGTGAGTTGGAGGGTCGATCAGGTCTTGGAGCGATCAGGTCTTGGAGCGATCAGGTCTGGGAGCGATCAGGTGTTGGAGCGATCAGGCCTCGGGGCGCAGTTCCCACACGGCGGTGTGCTTGATCTCCGCGTCCTCGAGCTCGCGAGTGACCGGGACCCGATGCTCCGTGAGCTTCGCGAAGCGGCCGTGCGGAAAGTAGCTGCGGCCGGGATCCCCGATCAAAACTCGCGCCCCCTGCCGGGCGGCCTTGGCGATGAACGACAGCACGCGATCGGCCAGCTCTCGCTCGTAGAAGAGGTCGCCGACCAGAACCACCGCGAAGCGTCGGTCCGGCGAAGCGGAGAGAAGGTCGTCGGAGGTCGTGGAGAGGGCCGTCGCATTGGCGTCTGCATTAAGCGCACAGGCGGCGAGGGCGACCGCGTCGATGTCGGCCGCCAGGACCGAGCGCGCGCCGGCCCGCATGGCGGCTATGGCCGTCAAGCCGGAGCCTGCCCCCAGGTCGAGCACGTCGCGGCCGGCGACAAGCTCGGGATGGTCCAGGAGATAGCGGGCGAGGGCCTGACCGCCGGCCCACGCGAAGGCCCAGTAGGGCGGGGGAACATTCATGGCGCCAAGCTCTTCCTCTGTCTTGCGCCAGATGGGAAGGGATTCCTCGGCCAGATGGAGACGCACCTCCGGGACGAGGGGCGGGGAAAGCAACCGTGTGTTGGCACGGATGAATGCGGGCCAGTCGTGGCCGTCGGCGGGGCTATCGTTCATGACAAGGTCCTGCCGCGGTCTCGACGCGGCACTGCCTCGCGGTGCGGACATCGCTGCCATATGCGGCCCTGCTCAGCATCGCCATCATGGAGTGCCGGAGTCAGGGGAGCGGCATAGCGGGCGACCTCGACAAAGCCGCGTGCGGGGCGTCGGGCAGAGAGACGATCGCCGACGATAACCGGGACGTCAGCCCTGGCGGCGCGGTCCAGGAAAGCTCCGACGCGCAAGGCCAGCTCGGGCTCGTACACCAGATCGGACAGGAGTACGAGGTCGACGTCGAGCGTGCCGGCGAGGCAATCATCGGTCGAGACAACGATGGCGGACGCGACGCCATTGCGTGCCGCGTTGAGAGAGATCGCCGATGCCGAGACGGGATCGACATCCACGGCCAGCACGCTCCGAGCGCCAGACTGCGCCGCAGCGATGGCCGCGATGCCCGAGCCCGCTCCGATGTCGGCGACGCGGCGGCCTTCGACGAGGCTGGGATTGTCGATCAGGTAGCGTGCCGTAGCCTGTCCACCCGGCCAGGCGAACGCCCAATAGGGGCGGAACCGCTGCTCAAGCGGGCGTTCGAACTCCTCGGCCGTCTGGAAGATCTGCTGGGCGTGGCGCGCGAGATGCAGGGCGATCTCGGGCACCAACGTGGCGCGGCCCAGCTCTGTATTGGCGCGGATGAAGTCGACCGGATCGTGCATGAGGGGTCAATCGTTCCAGTGAAAGAGCGCGTCGAAGATGCGGAGCGGGCCGAGGGCAAGATTCGACTGGAACCGCCATTCGGATGGCAACATCGGCGTTACGTCGTTTTTCGAAAGTCGCGTCAGTCCTAGCGCATCCAGCCGGTCTGCGACACGACGTGCAAGGTTTTCGACCTCCGGTGTGTTGAACGCATCGACGCCATTGAACGCCGGCATGTAGCGGCCGCCATTCGTCGCCGACCAAGACTTCTCGCCCTCACCCATCACATAGAAGGGCGCCAGCCGACACAGCAGGATCCACAACCCCGTGTAGGAGTGATCGGCGTTGTCGTATTTGGGCCGACGGAAGGCTGGCTCGTCGCGATAGACCCAGATGTCGAAGAACGATGCCGTGCCCGAACCATAGTCGCCCCACTCGGAATTCTCCTTCAGCTTCATCCGGGCGACGAAGTCACGGACCGCGCCAATGATAGAAATCCACGTCAATGAATCGCTCGATCCGGGGCAGATGTGATCGAAGCCACTCGGATGCCAACAGATCAGGTGGCGGCGCCGAGCGTTTAATCGATGCGATCGCGCCTCACGGTTTGGCGACCGGCGTCCGATCGAGGCCGCCCATGCGGTATACTTCCCGCCACTCCGCTTTCGTCACCGGCTGCACCGAGAGGCGGACGAGGCTCATCTTGGCAAGTCATTATGCCCGGACATCGACGCATTCCCATTTGCCGCTGCGGGTTTCGTCGCTCGGATCCGGGTGCGCGAGGGCAATCACCTCCGCGATGCCCACCACCGCCAGTCCCTCGTTCGAGTGATAGAAAAAGCACCGGTCGCCTAGCCGCATGGCACGCATGAAATTGCGCGCCTGGTAGTTGCGCACGCCGGTCCATGGCTCGCCCGCCTCGCCCCTGGCCACCAGCTGCTCCCAGGAGAACGCATCGGGCTCCGACTTGAGGAGCCAGTAGCCGGTGGACTTCGGCGTGGGAGCGGGGGACTTGGCCATAGGCACCTTCTCTAGCGATCGAGCGCGGCAACGAGGCGTTCGAGGGTTGCGACAGTCGAGGCATCGAGGCGCCCGTCAACACGGGTCGGCCGGAAGTGTCGCTGGAAGGCAATGATCACCAGCTCCGTCTGTTTGTCGAGGAGGCCGGTCAGCTCGACGCCGTATCCATAGCGCGCGAAAAGCCGTTGGGCGTGCGCGATCACGTCATTGGCTGCATCTCGCCCGTAACCTGCCTCGCACTCGTCGGGAGGGGCTGGGGGCACCCATAGCCCGACTCCTGCCGCTGCAAGTCTCTGCCAGTCGAATTTCTCGCCGGGATCGCTCTTGCGGGCGGGAGCGACGTCGGCATGGCCAAGCACGCGCTCGGGCGAGATCGACCACCGCCGTACGACATCGGCTGCCAACGCAATGACGGCCGCCATCTGAGCCTCGGGAAATTCCGGATAGCCATGATCGTGACCGCCATTGTGGATCTCGAAGCCGACCGATCTGGAGTTGATGTCGGTCTCGCCGGCCCACTGCGAGACGCCCGCGTGCCAGGCGCGCTCGCTTTCAGCCACCATCTGGGTGATGCGCCCATCGAGGTCGATGACGTAGTGGCACGACAGGCGCGAGTCGGGTCGCGACAGCCAGTCGATGGCGCGCTCGCATGAGGTCATGCCCGTGTAGTGCAACAACAGGATGTCAGGCCTGGGGCTGCCGCGGCGCGGCTCGAAGCAGGGCGAAGGGCACAGGTCGGCAACGAGATCGGAGTCGCGGGCGAGCCTCACAGGCCCCTCTCCCGGGCGATCTTGTCGTAGGCGACGTTGATAGCGGCGAGCTTGCGTTCAGCAATCGTGACGAACTCGGCTGGAACACCGCGTCCGACGAGGCGATCGGGATGGTGCTCGGTGACGAGGCGGCGGTAGCTCGACTTGATTTCGGCGGATGTGGCCGAAGGCGAAAGACCGAGCGTGGTGTAAGGATCGGCCTCAGAACTCACGAACAGCGAACGTACCCAAGCCAGCTCGCTTTGCGTTATCCCCATCAACCGGGCTACGTCGGCGAGATAATGCTCCTCCCGCTCGTGCAGCACGCCGTCCGCGGCGGCAATGACGAAGAGTCCTTCCAGAACGTCGAGGCGCAGTTTCGGCTCGTCGGCGAGCAGCTTCCCGATCTGGCGGGCGTAGTGCTCGTAACCGGCCGTGTCCTGCTTGGCGAGGTCGAAGACGCGGCGCACGTTCTCCGCGTCGCATTCGGGAAACGAGCAGACGCGGCGAAAGGCCTCCATCTCGTCGAACGTGACCACCCCGTCGGATTTCGCCATCTTGGCGGACAAAGCGACGATGGCAATGGTGAAAGTCACGCCATGTTGCGGCTTGCCCGTGGCGGTGGCATCAAGCCCGAGCGCGCGCAGGAGTGGCGCAAGCGCATCGCTGCGCACCGCGGCGGCTGCCGCGCCCGAGATCGTCTGCCAAATCGTCATGGGGCGAACTTACCTCGACAGTCCGGCGTGGTCCATGTTCTCGCGCGAAATGGGACAATGTTGCGTCTGCCCGGTAACTCGTCTCGTCCAGCAGAATAAAGCGCGGCCGCAGTTCGCCCCGACTCGGTGTGCGCGGACACGAGCAGGGATGAGGAGGCCACTTGTTCCGTCAGACCGAGGTCGTTGCCGAAGCCGCCTCGAGTGCCTCGGTCGCGGCGAGCCAGGCCTCCTCGGCGGCGGCGAGCGCCTTGGCTTTCTGCCCGCGCTCCACGACGAACCGCTGAGCCTTGGCCGCGTCGCGGGCGTAGAGGTCAGGATCGGCGAGGGCCGAGTCTAGCTTGGCGATTTCGGCGGAGAGTTTTTCGATTTCGTTCTCGGCAGACTGGACGGACTTGCGCAATGGGGCGAGCTGTGCTCGGCGCTCGGCAGCATCGCGGCGCTGGTCGGCGCGAGAAGTCTTGGGCTCCGAGGTCTGGTCGTCTGTCGTGCGGGATCGCGCTTTGCCGCCGCGCTCGGCCAGCAGCTCGGTGCGGTAGGTTTCCATGTCGCCCTCGTAGGGGCGCACGGTGCCGTTCCTGACGATCCAGAGACGATCGGCCGAGGCGTCGATCAAGTGGCGGTCGTGGCTAATCAGGATGACGGCGCCTTCGTACTCGTTGAGGGCGTGGACGAGGGCCTCGCGGCTATCGACATCAAGGTGGTTCGTGGGCTCGTCGAGGATCAAGAGGTGCGGCTTGTGGAAGGCCGTCATGGCCATCAGGAGGCGTGCCTTCTCGCCGCCTGAGAGGTTGTCGGCCTTCGTGTCCGCCTTGTCGGCGCCGAAGCCCCAGGTGCCCAGGCGGGCACGCCGCTCGGCCTCGGTGGCCACCGGCATCAAGCGGGTGATCTGATCGAAGGGCGTGAGGCCGGGGGCGAGGTCGTCGAGCTGATGCTGGGCGAAGTAGCCGACCTCGAGCTTCTGCGAGCGGCGGGCGATGCCGTCCATGGCGGCGAGGCGACCGGCGACGAGCTTGGCGAACGTCGACTTGCCGTTGCCATTGGCGCCGAGCAGTGCGATGCGGTCGTCCTGGTCGATGCGCAGGTCGAGGCGCGAGAGGATGGGCTTTTCCGGCTCATAGCCCACGCTCGCCCGCTCGAACTGCAGGATCGGGCTCGCCAAGAGCTTCTCGGGGGCGGGGAAGCGAAACGGGACGACGCGGTCCTCGACCTCGGCGGCGATGGGCTGCATGCGGGCCAGCGCCTTTACGCGACTTTGCGCCTGCGCGGCCTTCGACGCCTTGGCCTTGAAGCGCGTGATGAACGCCTCGAGGTGGCGGCGCTGCTCCTCCTGCTTCTTCTGGAGCTTCAGGTCGAGCCGCTGCTTCTCGCGCCGCGTTTCCTCGAAGGTGTCGTAGCCGCCCGTATAGAGCGTCAGCTTGCCGCGATCGAGATGGACGATGGAGCCGACGGCGCGATTGAGGAGATCGCGGTCGTGGCTGACCATGACGACGGTGTGCGGGTAGGCCTTCAGGTAGCTTTCCAGCCAGAGTGCGCCTTCGAGGTCGAGGTAGTTGGTCGGCTCGTCGAGCAGCAGCACCTCGGGCTCGAGGAACAGCACGGCCGCGAGCGCGACGCGCATGCGCCAGCCGCCGGAATACTCGCGGCAGGGGCGGCGCTGGGCCTCCTCGTCGAAGCCGAGTCCGGAGAGTATCTGGGCGGCGCGGGCCGGGGCCGAATGGGCGTCGATGTCGCCCAGGCGCTCGTGGATGGCGGCGATGCGATGGGCATCCGTCGCGGTTTCCGCCTCGGCCAGCAGGGCGGCGCGCTCGGTATCGGCAGCCAGAACCCAGTCGATCAGGCTGTCGTTGCCGCCGGGTGCCTCCTGGGCGACGTAGCCGATGCGGGCGCCCTTCGCCATGCCGATCGCGCCGTCATCAGGGGCGATCTCGCCGACGATCAGCCGGATGAGCGTCGACTTGCCCGCGCCGTTACGGCCGACGAGGCCCACCTTGTGGCCGGTCGGGATGGCGACGGTCGCCCCCTCGAGGATGGGCTTGCCTTCGATGCGGTAGGTCAGGTCGTTGATGTGCAGCATGGCCGGGCGGAGATAGCCGGTCGCAGCGTGTGTGTCACGCGGGGCGGCGCCGACCTAGCGCCGGTTGTCGCCCATGTCGTTGAAGCGGGCCCAGAACTCCTCGCGGTCGCAGCGATTGTTGAGGTCGAGACTATCCATGGGGCGTCCGTTGTCGCGGACGCAGCGGCCCTGCCGGTCCATTGTCGAGGTTCGCCGCTGATGGTCATAACGGTCCCGGTCATAGCCACGGTGGCCGCGGTCGCGGTACTGGGCTGACGCATCGAGCATTGCGGGCAGAAGCATGGCGACTGCAAGCGTGAGCGTGAGGGCGAGCGAACGCATGGTGCCTCCTTCGACATGCCGGCGGCTGAAGCTGCACGCCAGCACACTGCATTATGTGGGATGCGGCGACGGGCGTCTCAAGCACCCGGCGGGAACGGGACTTTTTGCCCCCAAGCCGACTTGCGAAGCAGGGACGGCAAGTCGGTCAGTCGATCGATGGTGAGCACGGCAACCCATAATCACCGCCCCCGCGCAGGGCCTCATCATGCCGGCTGACGAAATCGCGCGAGGCTTGCTTATAGTGCATCCATGAGCACCGAAACCAAGAAATCCTCCGCCGCCGTCGTGACCGTTCCCGATGGCGAGGCCGTTCATCGCCAAGGGCAGCCACGTCTACCTGGTCGACGGATCGAGATATATTTTTCCGGGCCTTTTCACGCGCTGCCTCCTGACGCGGCCGTCGGACGATGCCTACGCATCGGCGCCGTGCATGGAGTTCTGCGCGATGCTCTGGAAGCTGATGCAGGATGCCAAGGCGGGCCGTGGACCGACGCATCGCCGTCATCTTCGATGCGTCGCGCGAGAACTACCGCAATGAGATCTACAAGGATTACAAGGCCAGCCGGCCGCCCGCGCCCGAACTTTGTTCCGCAATTTCCGATGATCCGAGATGCGGTGAAGGCCTTCAACATCGCGCCATCGAGCAGGACGGCTACGAGGAGCGGACGACCTCATCGACCTATGCCAAGCAGACGATCGCGAGGGCGGCGATGTCACGATCGTGTCGTCCGACAAGGACCTGATGCAGCTCATCGAGCCGGGCGTCGTCATGCTCGACACGATGAAGAACAAGACGATCGGCCGCGAGGAGGTGATCGAGAAGTTCGGCGTGGAGCCGAAGTGCGTGGTCGACGTGCAGTCGCTCGCCGGGATTCGATCGACAACGTGCCGGGTGTGCCGGGAATCGGCGTCAAGACGGCGGCGGGCCTGATCAGGGTACGGCGACCTCGATTCGCTGTTGGCGCGAGCGAGCGAGATCAAGCAGCCGAAGCGCCGGAGAAGCTGATCGAGTTCGCCGACCAGGCACGCGTCTCGCGCGAGCTGGTGCGACTTCAAGACGACATTGCCGGTGACCGTCGAGATCGAGCAGATCGGGCTGCAGGAGCCGCAATCGGGCCGTTGCTGGCGTTCCTGCGGGAGATGGAATTCAACACGCTGACCAAGCGGATCGCGAGGCGCTGGGCGTCGGTGCCGCCGCCGCTGGGCGGTCGGTGGGCTCGAGCCTCGGCGGGCGCGAGGCCAAGGCCCCGGTAGCGCGATCGGGGCCGAGGCCTGCCGGCAACGGTGCGGATGGTACGGCAGGGAGCGTCACGTAACGGTAGCAACTTCGCGGAGGTGATCGCGTTCTCGCGAGGCGGCGCGAGCCGAAAATCGATCGCTCGCAGTACGAGACGGTGCGGGATCTGGCTCGCCTGGAAGCCTGGGTGACGGAGGCGCTTCGAGCTCGGCCGGTGGCGTTCGACACGGAGACGACAAGCCTCGATCCGATGAGGGCGGACCTCGTCGGCGTCTCACTTGCGACCTCGCGCGGGCGTGCCTGCTACGTGCCCTTGGGCCACACGACCGGAAGCGGCGATCTGTTCGGCGGCGGCGGGCTCGTCGAAGGGCAGATTCCGATCCGGGACGCGCTGCCGATCCTCAAGACGCTGCTCGAGGACCCGGCGACGCTGAAGATCGGGCAGAACATGAAGTACGACGCGCTGGTCATGCGCCGACACGGCATCCGCATCGCGCCGATCGACGATACGCAGCTCATGTCCTACGCGCTCGACGGCGGCAAAGGCAGTCACGGCATGGATGCGCTGGCCGAGCGGCATCTGGGCCATGTGTGCATCACCTTCAACGACGTGATCGCGCACGCACCGGGCGCCAAGAAGGGCGAGAAGACGTTTGCGGGCGTGCCGATCGACAGGGCGACGGAGTATGCGGCCGAGGATGCCGACGTCACGATGCGCCTCTGGATGGCGCTGAAACCGCGGCTCGTCGCGGAGCGCATGACGACGGTCTACGAGACGCTGGAGCGGCCGCTTGTCGATGTCATCGTCGACATGGAGCACGCGGGGATCAAGGTTGACCGGGCCATTCTCTCGCGGCTGTCGTCGAGCTTCGCGCAATCGATCGCGCGGCTCGACGAGGAGGTGCAGGCGCTGGTCGGCGAGCACACCGGCGGCCAGCGTTTCAACCTCGGCTCACCGAAGCAGCTCGGCGAGCTGCTATTCGACAAGCTGAAGCTGCCGGGCGGCAAGCGCACCAAGAGCGGTCAGTGGGAGACGCGCGCCGGGCTGCTCGACGATCTCGCGGCGAACGAGGAATTGCCGGAGGACGCGCGGCGGCTGATCAACACGATGCTCGAGTGGCGGCAGCTCTCGAAGCTCAAGTCTACCTATACGGACGCGCTGCCGGGCTACATCGACGAGCATGGCCGCATTCACACGAGCTATGCGCTGGCTGCGACGACGACGGGGCGGCTCGCCTCGGCGGAGCCGAACCTGCAGAACATTCCGGTGCGCACGAAGGAGGGCCGCGAGATCCGCACGGCGTTCGTCGCGGACAAGGGTGCGAAGCTGATCTCGGCGGACTATTCGCAGATCGAGCTGCGCGTGCTGGCGCACATCGCGGACATTCCGCAGCTCAAGAAGGCCTTCGCCGATGGGCTCGACATTCACGCGATGACGGCGTCGGAGATGTTCGGCGTGCCGGTGAAGGACATGCCGAGCGAGGTGCGCCGCCGGGCGAAGGCGATCAACTTCGGCATCATCTACGGCATCTCGGCGTTCGGTCTCGCGGCGCAGCTCGGCATCTCGAAGCAAGAGGCGGGCGAGTACATCACGACGTACTTCAAGCGCTTCCCTGGCATCCGCGACTACATGGACCGCACCAAGAAATTCGCGCACGATCACGGCTACGTGGAGACGGTGTTCGGGCGGCGGGTGCATTACCCGGAGATCAACACGAAGAACCCGTCGATGCGCGGTTTCCTGGAGCGGGCGGCGATCAATGCGCCGATCCAGGGCTCGGCCGCCGACATCATCCGCCGCGCCATGATCCGGATGCCGGGTGCGTTGCGCGAGGCCAAGCTCGAGGCGACGACGATGCTGCTGCAGGTGCACGACGAGCTGATCTTCGAGGTGCGCGAGGCCGAGGTCGCGAAGGCGCTCGGCGTCGTACAGGCGGTGATGGAAAAGGCGCCGGAGCCGGCGGTCAAGTTCTCGGTGCCGATCCGTGGACGCGAAGGCCGCGGGCAACTGGGAGGCGGCGCATTAGCGCTCGGTTAATAGCTCATTGCTCTTTCTAAGGTTGGGGGTAAAATGTTTATCGTGAAGCGCCGTCGAGCCAAACTCAAGGCAAAACAGAGATCGTTGGAGTTATTTTAGACAGTTTAACTAATAAAGAATGGGAAGGACTCGCGCTCCTGGCTGAGCGAACGGTAGTATCCGCAATAGATCCGCAATTCAAATCGAGGATCAGATCGAGGCGAGGAAGCGTCTACTATGGGATCTATGACGGAGGGGCGGCGGAGGTGTTCTGGCGCGATGCCTCCCTATTTTATGTTCGAACGGCGGAGGCTGCGGATGATGTGGATGAAGAGATTGCATATGTTAGGCCTAGAAGGGAAAATCCGGACACAATCGAGATTGGAATGATTGCCATTCATGATGATGTGCGATCGGAAGCTTTGTTAGGTGAATTTGTTGGCCATGTTAGTCAGACTGCAAAAAGGATGGAATCCGAAGATATATCAATCGGCGAAGATTTTCAGGATGTTCCCAACGAACTCACAATGAAGGAGATTGTCGAAAGATCGGGCATCTCCAGGCCGCCAAGATTTGTGACGCCAACGCTTGACGGTCGGGACGTCGGCGCGATCGATCAAATCGCGATCAAGCCTATATGGGAGCTACTAATCGACATTTCGAAATCGAGGCAGGCCCGGAAGGAGGATGTGCTGAGATCGGCAAATGCGCCTAGCGAAAAGACTATCTTAGATCTGATTTCAGAGGATCTGCTTAGGCGTGGAACTGCGCTGGAGTGCAAGAAGACAAGTGCTGCAATTTTAAGAACGCAGGATGAACAATTTCTCTTGTCCCCATTTTTGGGGTCGACGCTTTGTCCGAATTGCGGGTCGCCTCTAAGTGAGGAGCGCAGAGCCGAGTTCTATATGTTGGGGGATCGTGGGTCGAGACTTCTTCGCGGAAACTTCTGGTTAACTTCGTTGGTGACTAGGGCTTTAGTCGAGGTTGGCGTTTCGCTCGAATCGATCTGGTGGAATTTGGAGGAAGGAGGAGGCGAGTTAGATATTTTGGCATCATTTCGTGGTCAGATTTGGGTTTTTGAATTGAAGGATAGGGAGTTCGGTGCGGGTGATGCTTACCCATTCAATCATAGGCGTGAAAGGTATCGTGCCACGCAATCCGTTATAATTACAACAGACAAAGTGTCTTCGGATGCGAAGGAGACTTTTTCTGATATGGAGCGACACGCGAGAGAATCGAGGTCATATGGGGGAAGGTCAGTGCGAGCGCCCATTTACATCGAAGGATTGGGTGACCTCAGAAAGCGCTTGGATGATCTGGCTCGTTCCGCTTCAGTCGGCTACGTCCGCGAGGTTCTTGGCCCAGTTGAAATCGCGACGGGCTACAGTTTAGCAAACGTTCTGATGGGAATGGAGGAACGCTCGTCGTCGATTCGCAGTCAGACTAATGTCGAACCTATGCGTGAAGCTTTGGTGAGAAGCGAGTGAAGAAGTTCCGTATATTCGATGCGATGTGAAAGTGAATGCTTGCTCGGGCTCGCGCGTCAATCCCCGCCTTCGCGGGGAAGACGTTGCGGGTTGGATTGCGGCTGTGCGCCCTACTCCTTCGCCTTCTTGATGGCGTTCGCCAGTCCGCGGTCGCGGGCGGACTTGAAGGCTTCGGTCACGTGGGAGAGCTGGTGCGTGTCGAAGTGGGCGTGGAGCGCGGTGCGTAGGCCTTGCGCGTCGAGTGTGCGGTTGATCGAGCGCTTGACGAGCTTCAGCGCGAACGGCTCGGCCTTGGCGATGTGGGTGGCCATGGCGAGCGTTTCCTTCTCGAGGTCGGCGCGGGGCACGACCTTGTTGACCATGCCGATGCGGTAGGCCTCCGCCGCCGTCATGCGGCCACCCATGAACAGCATCTCCTTGGCCTTGCGGGCGCCCATGACCCAAGGGTGGATCAGCACCTCGACGGCGGCGGCGCCAAGGGTGTGGCAGACGGGATCGGAGAAGAAGGCGTCGTCGGCGGCGACGATCAGGTCGCACATGTTCGCGACCATGAAGCCGCCAGCGATGCAGGCGCCCTGGACCGAGGCGATGGTAGGCTTCGGGCAGTCCCAGATGCGGAGCGCGTATTCGAGGTAGTAGAGCTCCTCGTAGGCCCACCGCTGCTCGACCGTGAAGTTGGCGCGCTCCGCGGCGCCCTGCTTCAGATCGTGACCGGCGGAGAAGTGCTCGCCCTTGCCGTCGAAGACGAGGACGCGTACGGCCGGGTCGGCGGTCGCCTTGCGGACGGCGTCGTCGAGCTGGTCGAGAAGCTCCCTGCTCTCGGCGTTGCGTATCTCGGGGCGATTGTGGGAGAGGCGTGCGACGCCGTTCTCGACCGTGTAGGCGATCTCCGTGTAGCTCATGGCGTTGTCCCTCGCTTCGGTTGCGTGGCGCCATGCTCACCCGTCGGCGCGTACCTCCGCAAGGGCGCGGTTGAACTCGGCGCCAAAGATCATGATGACACCCGAGAACTGGAAGAAAATCAGAGCGGTGAGCAGCTGCGTAAGGCCGCCGTAGAAGATCGAGTAGTCGCTCACCGTCAGCCACCACGAATAGATCCAGGCGGCCAAGATCCACAGAGCGACGCTGAGGGTGACGCCGGGCCAGACGTCCCAGATCGTCCGTCGCCCGGCCGCGAGCCACAGGTGGTAGGCGAGAAGCTGTGCCAGTGTGATGGCGACGACGATCGTGTAGCGCGAGGTCGGCGACAGCAGCCCCTGATTCAGAAGCCAGAGGATCGGTTGCCAATCCCGTGTCTGCGCCAGGGCCGGCCCGACCACGACGCCCCAGGTCAAGGTGAGCATGCCCGCCGCGGTGGCGAAGACGAAAAAGATGCTCTGGACGAAGCAGAACAGCATGGAGCGGCCTTCGCGCACGCCGTAGGCGACATTCAGTCCGGCGCGCAGGCTCTCGATGGCGCTCGTCGCAAAGAACAACGATACGGCGGCACCCAGCGTAAGAAGGCCATAACGGCTTCTGCCCATGATCCGCTCCACCTCAGGAGCCAAGGCCTGGGCGACATTGTCGGGCACGACCTGGAAAAGCTGGTGGATGGAAGCATCGGCCAGGTCGCGGCCGCCGACCGTCGCCGCCAGAGCTGTGAGGAATATGCAAAAGGGGAAGAGCGAAAGCAGGAACGAGTAGGCTATGGCGCCGGCCATCGATATGCCGCCGTCGTCGATCACGCGGTAGACTGCAAGCCTGAGCACCTTCCAGCGCCTGCGCATGAAATTCTCCTGCGTCGGCTGCAGTCTCGGCGACGCGCCGACCGTATCTGTCGTTCGCTATCGCTTAGCGATATCGGGGGTAATATGCCAGCCGAGGCCGTGCGGAGAGGGCGATCAGTTGTGGTCTGTCGTCCCGAATGTCACTATCCGCCAGCTGCGATACGGCAATGGGAGACACGGCCGGCATGACCGGTGCGCATACCGAGGTCAACGTGGCGCGCCAAGCGCTCGAACGTGCCCGAGAAGATCTCTTGAAGCGACTCGACCCCGAGCCGGCCTGGCGGGCGCTCAGGCAGCTCGAGCAGCGACTCGCAAGCGGTGAGCCCGGCGATGGCATCGATTTCAATCGTATCCGGGTGAGCCTCGTTGAGCGCCTGGATGCGGCCATACCGGAGTGGCGCAATCTCGCCGCCATCGAAGCCGCGATCTCGGCGCTCGGACCGGGTGAACCGCCGCGTGGCAGGGGGCGATCCTCGCCGCCGCCGCTGCCCACCGAGAAATCCGAGGCGCCGATAGATGGTGGCGCCGGTCGCGGTGCACGTGTGCCCGGCGCGGAGCCGGCTCGCGCAAAGCCGGAGCAGGTGTGGGCTCGTTCGTCAGCCGGGCCTCCGCCGCTACCAGCTCCACATGTTCGTATCGAGCCCGAGCGGACCCGCTATGCGCCGGCGACACCACGTCCGCCAGCACAGAAAGGCAGCAGAGTTCCCGCCGAGCTTACGCCTCGCCCTGTCGAACGGATCAGCAAAGCTTCACCACCACCGCTGGCTTCGGTTCGGCGCCCTGCATCGGCAGGAGGGCGGCTCGCCGCCGCACTTGGTTTCGGAGGGGACGGGCCGGCACGCCTGTCAGCGATCGAAGCGGAGGTGGAGCGCATGATGCGGCAGGAGGCCGGGACATGGACCGGGCAACCGCCACCACCGTCGGAACGTCGAGTGCGCGGGCCCCATGACGGCGCCCCGGCGCCAGACGCGGATCGCCCGAGCCCGCCGGGAGGCGATGCCGAAGAGGCCATGGTGGAGATCATCCCGCTTGCGCCGGTGGCAAAGGCGGCCGGCGAGCGACGCCCGATCACCAAGCTTGCCGACCGCTTGAAGCGGGTGACAGATAGCGAGACGGCTCAGTCCGAGCCTGTCGTGTCACTCGAGGCTCATTCGGAGGAGGCTTCGGTGGAGATCGTGCCGGCCAAGAAACACGACAGCGAGAGGCTGCGCGGCAAGGCACCGAAAAGCGACACTTGATGCAGGTCGAGGCGGCCTACCATCGGCTCCAGTCGCCCGTTCGGACGCGGCGCTGGCTCGAACCGGACCTGTTGTCGTCTCCCCATTGCTCGGCGCGCTTCCTGGCGACGAACTCGGCGATGCTTCGGGCCGCTTCCGCCTCGCCCTTCGTCTGGACGATGACGTCGGTGCCGGGACCACTCTCGATGCTCTTCTCGAGGTCGGACACGATGAGTGTCGAGCCCGGCTGAAGCGTCGGCATGATGCGGGCGAGCACGCGCTGGGGCAGCTCGATCCGATCGAGTGCCTGACGGGCGCCGCGCAGTGCGACGTGGTCGGCGTCCTCGCCCGTGTGCCGGCCTTTGCGCGAACCCGTCGCCTTGGGTGAGCTGCCGTCCGCGGTCGCGAGCGTCATGCCGACCCAGCGGACCGCGTCATCGTTCTCTTCCGACTGAAGCGCGGTGAAGACGTGGGTGCCGAGCGGGCGGTCAGGGCTGGCGATTTCGATGGGCACGTCCATGACCGGATGGAATGCCTGGTGGACGAAGACCCGGCCGGCGGCGCGGGAGACGAAGATCGTGACCGGGGCGAGCCTGCGGGAAATGGCGCGGAACTCGTTGAGGACCGTCTGTCGCTCAGCGAGGAGCTTCTTGACGTGATCCTGGACGGCCATGGCGGCGGCCGTCTTCTGCGCGGCAATCTCGCGGGCGTCCTCGAGGCGGGTTCTGGCCCGGGTCAGCTCGATCAGCGCATCGATGTGGGCGGCGACGGCGTCGGTCCAGGCGGCATCCGTCTCGGTCTCGAGCGCCGCTTCGCCCAGCACCCGGGCACGGCCCTCGGCCCGGTTTGCGAGCGCGATAGCCTGGCGCAAGGCCTTTTCGGCCTTGCCCTGCTCAACCAGCCGAGGCCGGACTGGTAGCCTGGCTTGATTGACGGCCTTGGTCGCCGCAGCGAGCTTGCGCTCGACGACGGCCCGGCGGGCGCGCAGCTCCGCAAGGCTCGGGGCCGGCTTTTGCGGTGCAGGCGCCGGGGCAAGCTGCCGGAGGGCCTTGTCGGCCTCTGCCGAGGTGGCCGCGATCTCGATCAGGCCTGCATGGTCAGGCGCAAGCAGGGGAGAGGGGCGCGGTCCGGTGCCAGCCTCCGGGGCGGGCGCCGCGGGCGGGTCACCGGGCTGAGGAAGGGTGCGATGCGTCAGTGTCTGCGGCGTCACATCGTGCGAGGCAATGACGACCCGAGTTCCGATCCGGGTCGTCCGGAAGAAGCGCTCGGCGAAGCCGTTGGGGAGCCGAATGCAGCCATGGGAGGCACGGTATCCCGGGACCACCCCCTCATGCAGGGCGACGCCCGACCAGGTGATTCGCTGCATGAAGGGCATCTCGGCGTCGTCGTAGAGGTTGGAGTTGTGCTCGACCTTGCGCTCGATGATCGAGAACACGCCTTCCGGTGTGTTGTGGCCATTGCGGCCGGTCGAAACCTTCGAGTCGGCCACGAGGCCATTGCGGTCGAACAGGCGGATATTCTGGTTGCCGATCGAGACGACAGCGATCAAGGGGCCCTCGGCCTCGAAGGGCTCGAGGTCATCGCCATACTCGCCATCGGGGTCCGGGCGCGGTGGTTGGCCCAGTTCCTGCGCGTTGGCCGGGATCGAGGGAGCGGACAGCCCGCCCGCTGCCACGACGAGCGCAGACAGAGAAACGACAGAAATGAGCGGGCGCAATGCCTTCAAGAGCGCATGGGCGGTGCCCGGTCCCAGTCCATCCTTCACAGTTGATGCTCCCCTGAGTCGAGATCGGCCCCACCGCCATCGAGACTAAGTAGGCATGGCTAAGCATCAGTTACGACGTGGACCAAAGAGAGGCAAGGTCGGGTGGACGTGTACAGCCTATCGAGGCGCTTCCAGCAGGCAGGCGGGCACAAAAAGGGCCGCCGGAGGAACTCCGGCGACCCGCGATTGCCGACGATCCCGGAGGACCGCTGGCGCAACCTCTCAGCTTCCGACGGCCTCGCTGACGCACTTCTTGGTGTGGCTGGCCTTGGCTGCGCCGGTCAGCTTCTTGGCGTCGGCCGACTTGCTGCAGGACGCGGTAGCGTCTTGCTGGCACTTCTTCATGAACGAGGCGAGCGCGGCACCCGCCAACTTCTTGGTGGCAGCCTGGGCCTTGCAGCTTGCCGTTGCCTGCACTTTCTGCACGGGGGCCGCCGGCTTGGCGGGCGCCTTTGTGGTCGCAGGGGTCTGCGCGTAGGCGCCAGCGACGGAGGCGAGCAGCACGGCGGCGGCGATCGAGTACTTCATGGACTTGCCCTTTCCGAGCAACGAGAGGACGAGCTCCCTGGCGCGTCGGGGAGGCTAATAGGGCTCTTCAGATGAATGGTAGCTGACTGATGAGGCTTGTGCTGTCAGAGAGCTGAAGGAAGTGTTTTTCCATTTCGTGAGAGCGCCAACCCAGGCGCGAGCAACCTGGCGCGAGGCTCCTTACGGGTGTCCGGCCCGGAACGGGGGGACGGCGACCAGTGACGTACGGGCCGCCGCCAAGGGAGGGCGTATCGCCAGACGCAGGCATTGGCCATTCGCCCGGCATCAAGCGGATTTCGCCATCTCGCGCAGCTGGAATTTCTGGATCTTGCCGGTCGAGGTCTTCGGGATCTCGGCGAAGACGACGTGGCGCGGGCACTTGTAGTGCGCCAGATGCTCTCGGCACCAGGCGATGATCTCCTCCGGCGTGGCGCTGGCGCCTGGCTTCAGCTCGATGAAGGCGCAAGGGGTCTCTCCCCACTTCTCGTCCGGCTTGGCGACGACGGCACAATGGGCGACGGCGGTGTGCTTGTAGAGCACGTCCTCGACCTCGATGGAGGAAATGTTCTCGCCACCAGAGATGATGATGTCCTTGGAGCGGTCCTTGAGCTGGATATAGCCGTCGGGATGCATGACGCCGAGGTCGCCGGTGTGAAACCAGCCGCCCGCAAAGGCTTCCTCAGTCGCGGCCTTGTTCTTGAGGTAGCCCTTCATGACGATGTTGCCGCGCATCATCACCTCGCCCATCGTCTCGCCGTCGGCGGGGACCGGCGTCATTGTCGCCGGGTTCATGACTGAGAGACCGTCGAGTGCCGTGTAGGCGACGCCCTGGCGTGCTTTGAGCTGGGCGCGCTGGCTCGGCTCGAGGTCGTTCCATTCGGACTTCCACTCGTTCACGACGGAGGGGCCGTAGACCTCGGTCAGGCCGTAGACGTGGGTGACGTTGAACCCGGCCTCGGCCATGCGAGCGAGCACTGCCTCAGGTGGCGCAGCACCGGCGGTGACGAACTGGACCGCGTGCGGGAGTGGTCGCTTCTCGGCGTCCGGCGCATTCAGCATCGTCGCCATGACGATCGGCGCGCCGCACATATGCGTGACGCCGTGCTCGGCGATGTAGTCGTAGATGAGGCTGGCCCGCACCCAGCGAAGGCAGACATGCGTGCCGCCGACGGCGGACAGCGCCCAAGGGAAGGCCCAACCGTTGCAGTGGAACATGGGCAGGGTCCACAGATAGACCGGGTGGCTGCCGAGGCCGGCTGCAATGACGTTGGCGTAGCACATCAGCGCCGCCCCGCGGTGATGCACGACGACGCCCTTCGGATTGCCGGTGGTGCCGGAAGTGTAGTTGAGGCCGATCGCCTCCCACTCGTCGGCGGGGCTGCGCCAGGCGAACTCGGGATCGCCTTCGGCCAGAAACGCCTCGTAGTCGAGGGAGCCAAGCCGCTCGCCGTCCTGCGGGAACTCGGGGTCGTCATAATCGATGATCAGCGGCTTGACCTTAGCGAGAGCCAGCGCCTCCTTCATGACGGGGGCGAACTCGCGGTCGGTGATCAGCACCTTGGTTTCGGCGTGGTCGAGCTGGAAGGCGATGATCGCCGCATCGAGGCGGGTGTTCATCGAGTGGAGCACGGCTCCGGTCATGGGAACGCCGAAGTGCGCCTCAAGCATGGGTGGGACATTGGGCAACATCACCGATACCGTGTCGGCCGGACCGACGCCGTGCCTGGCAAGCGACGATGCGAGCCTGCGACAGCGCGCATAGAACGCACTGTAGGTGCAACTGCGATTCCCGTGTGCCACGGCCTGGTGCTCGGGCCAGACGTGAGCTGCGCGTGCCAGCAACGACAATGGCGTCAGGGGCTGGTAGTTGGCAGGGTTCGGGGAAAGGTTGTCCTCGAAAGAATTGGTCATGGTCGGCGCCCTGGGATGGGCCCGGGGTCGCTAGCCGGCCGGGCGTGAAGTGGGCCAAACTATCCAAACGGCAGCACCTCATCAACGCCAGCGGCACGGCTTGCCTCTTGCCCTCCAGGCGTCGACAATGTTGATAAAGCACCTGAAAACTAGGGTGTTCGCTCGCCATCGGGAGGAGAACTCGGCATGAGCCGCTATCACGAGGTCTACAACGGCTGGAAACAAGACCCGGAGCGGTTCTGGGGCGAGGCGGCGCGCGAGATCGACTGGATCAACCTCTGGGACAAGGTGTTCGATGCCGAGATGGGCGAGTACGGACGCTGGTTCGCCGGCGCCGAGTGCAATACGGCCTACAACTGCCTGGACCGCCACGTGCTTCAGGGACGCGGAGACCAGAATGCGCTGATCTACGACAGCCCCGTTACGGGAACGACGAAAGCGTTCACCTACGCCGAGCTTACACACGAGGTCGCCACCTTCGGCGCGGTGCTGCAGGATCTCGGCGTCAAGAAGGGTGACCGCGTCATCATCTACATGCCGATGGTGCCGGAAGCGGCGATCGCGATGCTTGCGTGCGCGCGGATCGGGGCGGTGCACTCCGTGGTGTTCGGCGGGTTCGCCTCATCGGAGCTTGCCACGCGGTTCGACGACTCGAAGCCCGTCGCTATCGTCTCGGCGAGCTGCGGAATCGAAACGGCAAGGGTGGTGCCGTACAAGCCACTGCTCGACAAGGCGATCGAGCTGGCCCATCACAAGGTTGGCATTTCCGTGGTTCTGCAGCGGCCGCAGGCCGAGGCGACCATGGTGGCCGGGCGCGACCACGACTGGGCCAAGCTCGTCTCCGAGGCCAAGGCGAAGGGGCGCAAGGCCCCTTGCGTACCCGTCGCCGCGACCGATCCGCTCTACATCCTCTACACCTCGGGCACCACCGGCTCGCCGAAGGGCGTCATCCGCGACAACGGCGGGCATATGGTGGCGCTCAAATGGACGATGAAGAACCATTACGGGGTCGAGCCCGGGGAAGTGTTCTGGGCAGCATCGGACGTCGGCTGGGTGGTCGGTCACAGCTACATCGTCTACGCGCCGCTGCTGCACGGCGCGACGACGATCCTCTACGAGGGCAAACCGGTCGGCACGCCGGACGCAGGCGCGTTCTGGCGGGTGATCGCCGAGCACAAGGTCGCGGCGATGTTCACGGCGCCGACAGCTTTCCGGGCCATCAAGAAGGATGATCCACAAGGCGAGCTGATCAAGAAATACGACCTGAGGGCGTTCCGGACATTGTTTCTTGCAGGCGAGCGGGCCGATCCCGAGACGATCAAGTGGGCCGAGCAGCACCTGAAAGTGCCGGTGATCGATCACTGGTGGCAAACAGAGACGGGCTGGCCGATCGCGGGCAATCCGGTCGGGCTCGGGCAGCTTCCGGTGAAGTACGGCTCGCCTTCGGTGCCGATGCCGGGCTACGATTTGCAGTGCCTCGACGAGAAGGGAGAGCCGGTGCCGCGCGGGCAGCCGGGCACGCTTGCCATCAAGCTGCCACTGCCACCGTCGTCGCTGCCGACGCTCTGGGGCAATGACGAGCGATTCCGCAAGAGCTATCTCTCGGACTTCAAGGGCTACTACACGACATCGGATGCCGGGTTCATCGACGAGGACGGCTATGTGTTCGTGATGGCGCGGACGGATGACGTGATCAACGTCGCCGGACATCGACTGTCGACGGGCCAGATGGAGGAAGTCGTCGCGCGGCACAAGGATGTCGGCGAATGCGCCGTCGTCGGCGTGCACGATGATCTCAAAGGGCAGCTGCCGGCCGGGTTCATCGTGCTGAACGCCGGTGTGAACCGCGATACGAAGGAGATCGAGGCCGAGGTGGTGAAGCTCGTCCGCGACGAGATCGGACCGGTGGCGGCGTTCAAGCAGGTGATGACGGTCAAGCGCCTGCCGAAAACGCGTTCGGGCAAGATCCTGCGCGGGACGATGCGCGCCATCGCCGACAGCGAGGCGTGGAAGATGCCGGCGACGATCGACGACCCGGTCATTCTGGAAGAGATCGCCGAGGCTTTGAAAGCGCGCGGGATGGCAAAGGAGAACAAGGGGCCGGCGTAGGGCTCTGCCGTCGCATCCGACCAGATGTCATCCCGGGCCTTGTGCCCGGGACCCATCGAGCCGAACTCGCCGCCGCTTAGGATTGACGGATGAAGATGCGGCCGGCGCATCGTGCACGTAACGCGTCGGACTCGCGGAGGAATGGCTCCCGGCGACAAGCGCCGGGATGACACCCGCGCCGCACATCGCGTTCCCTCTACTTCTTCCCCACCAGCCCCTTCGCGGCCTCGACCGTCCTGGCGACGGTGATGCCGAAGTGCTCGTAGAGCTTGGCGGCGGGGGCGGAGGCGCCGAAGCCGGACATGCCGATGAAGCGGTCAGAGAAGCGCAGCCATTCGCGCCAACCGATCTCGACGGCGGCCTCGATGCCGACGCGCGGGGCGTCGCCTAGAACGGCCATGCGGTAGGCCTCCGGCTGCCTGCGGAACAGCTCGAAGCTCGGCATGGACACGACGGCGGCGGCGATGCCGTCCTTCGCGAGCTGGTCGGCGGCCTTCACGGCGATGCCGACCTCGGAGCCGGTCGCGATCAGTGTCACGTCGCGCTTGCCGGTAGCCTCGCGCAGGACGTATGCGCCCTTGGCCGACAGGTTCTCATCGGTGTGCGTCGTGCGCAGGTTCGGTACGTTCTGGCGGGTGAGGGCCAGGATCGAGGGCGTGTCGCCCGGCGCCACGGCGAGCGCCCAGCACTCAGCCGTCTCGACGCCGTCAGCGGGGCGGAAAACGTTCAGGTTCGGGATGCAGCGCAGCGCCGCCAGATGCTCGACCGGCTGGTGCGTCGGGCCGTCCTCGCCGAGGCCGATCGAATCGTGCGTCATGACGTAGATGACGCGCTGGCCCATCAGGGCCGACAGGCGGATCGACGGGCGGCAGTAGTCGGTGAAGGCCATGAAGGTGCCGCCATAGGGGATCAGGCCCCCATGCAGCGCGATGCCGTTCATGGCGGCTGCCATGCCGTGCTCGCGGACGCCGTAGTGAATGTAGGAGCCGGAGAAGTCGCCCGGCGCGATGACGCCCTGGCCCTTGGCCCTGGTGTTGTTCGAGCCGGTGAGGTCGGCGGAGCCGCCGATCAGCGCTGGGCAGGCGACGGTGAGGCGGCCGAGCGTCAGCTCCGACCAGACGCGCGTCGCTTTTTCGGATGGTTCGGCCGCGGCTGCCTGCTTCGCGGCGCGGATCGCGTCGGCGATTGCGGATTTCGCGGCGCCCGCCGGATGGGCCAAGGCCTCGCGCTTGGCGCTCTCGATCTTGGCGAAGCGGCCTTCCCAGGCGGTGCGCTCACTTTCGCCGCGGGCGCCGGCTGCGCGCCACGCCGAGAGGATGACCTCGGGGATCTCGAACGGCTCGTACGGCCAGCCGATCGTCTCGCGGGCGCCCTTGATCTCGTCGGCACCAAGCGGAGAGCCGTGCGAGGAGGCTTTGCCTTCCTTGGTCGGCGCGCCGTAGCCGATGCGCGTCTTGCAGGCGATGAGCCAGGGTTTCGATGTGTTCGCCTTGGCGGCGGCAAGCGCCTCGGAAATGGCGGCGGTGTCGTGGCCGTCGACGGCCATCGTCGCCCAGCCGGAGGCCTTGAAGCGCGCTATCTGGTCATCGCTGGTTGCAAGGCTGGTCGGGCCGTCGATCGAGATGCCGTTGTCGTCGAACAGCACGATCAGGCGGCCGAGGCCCAAGTGGCCTGCCAGCGAGATGGCTTCCTGGCTGATGCCTTCCATCAGGCAGCCGTCGCCCGCGATCACCCAGGTGCGGTGGTCGACGATGTCATCGCCGAGCCGCGCGTTCAGGATGCGCTCGGCGATCGCCATGCCGACCGCATTGCCGAGGCCCTGTCCGAGCGGGCCCGTGGTGGTCTCGATACCGGGGGCATGGCCGAACTCGGGGTGGCCTGCGGTCTTGGCGCCGAGCTGGCGGAAATTCTTGATCTCGTCGAGCGTCATGCCCGGCGTGCCGGTGAGATGCAGAAGCGCATAGAGGAGCATCGACCCATGGCCGGCGGAAAGCACGAAACGGTCGCGATCGGGCCAGTCGGGGTGCGCGGCATCGTATTTGAGCGCCTCGGTGAAGAGCACCGTCGCGACGTCGGCCATGCCCATCGGCATGCCGGGATGGCCGGACTTGGCCTTCTCGACCGCGTCCATGGACAATGCCCGGATGGCGTTCGCCATGTCCTTCAAAGAGGCGCCGCTTTTCGTCGTCGCTGCGTTGGCCATCGCTTCAGTTCCTCTGGCGCCGGATGCCGTGCGGGGGCCGGACACGGCTTCCCTGGCACTCCATACTGGCGAAGGTCAGGCTCGTCCACAGGGCTCGCAGCGCTTTCGAACACTTTGACGATGCTCAGGCGGCCAACAACTTCAGCGCCTTGACGGATCGCAGCGTTGCCGCGGCGGGATCAGATGGAACGTGGGTCTCGACCACGAAGGTGATCTCGCGCTCGCGAGCCGCGGCATATACCGGCTCGAGCAGCAGACGGAACGGAATGTCGCCCTCGCCGAGCGCGACCATCCTGCCTTTCGCTTCGCTCCAGTCCTTGAAATGGATCTGCGAGACGAATGGCGTGACGGCCTCGAGATCGGCCTCGCTCGGCCGTTCGCGTCGCCAGGCGTTCGGAATGTCGAGAAGCGCCCGCAGTCGAGGGTGGCGCCAACGGTGCATGGCCGCGACGAGATCGGCGACGGTGTGCAGATTGCAGACGTGCTCGTTCTCGATGTGCAGGGTCGCGTCGTGGCGTTCTGCCAGGCGCAGGAGCTTCTCGTACTCGCCGTCGAGCTCGGCGAGGCGGAAACGATCGTGCTTGAGGAGCGAAAAGACACGGAGGTTGCGCGCGCCGAGGATCTCGGCGCAGCGGAAGGCGTCCTCGTAGAGCTGGTCCGTGGTGCGTCCCTTGGTGTCGAAGCCGAACTGGTCGCCCATATCGGCGGCAGCGTGGCCTGGGGCAGGCCACTTCAGCAGCGGCGTCGCCAGTGTTCCGACGGCGAGGCCCGCGTCGCGGACCTCCTTCGCGGCGGCGCGCTGGGCCGCGTCGTCGAGAGACATGAAGTTGACGCCGCCTATGGAGCGGACATCGACCGTCCGGAGCCCCTCCTCGGACGCCATGCGGAGGCCGTCGGCGAGTACGGGCGAGACCTCATCGGTAATGAGCGACAGTGAAATGGCCATGGTCTGCTCCGTAACGCGAGCGGCACGACACGAGCGACACAGTTGCGGAGCCGCCTTCGTCTGCAGCCCTGCTGCGTATCGCGGCAGGGTGATCGGCTTTCACCGCGGTTGCAAGCCAAGGTCGCGGTGCCGTGGGCCGAAGCCCGCTTCACAGGGGCGCGGCGGCTGATAAGCTTCCCGCACAGCACGAATTCGACGCGCCAGCGCGCGGCGCTTTTTCGGGAGCAGGTCTATGAAAGAAACATTGCGGCGGGGGCCACGCTACAAGCACCAGGGCGAGGAAGGCCGACCCTACGAGACGATCAGGATCGACAAGCTCACTCCGGTGATCGGCGCGGAGATCGACGGCGTGGATCTGCGCGAGACGCTCAGCAACCAGCAGCAGGACGAAATCCATCGCGCATTGGCCGAGAACCTCGTCATCTTCTTCCGCAATCAGGACCTTACGCCGGAGCAGCACCTGGCGTTCGGGCGGCTGTTCGGGCCGCTGATGGTCCATCCGGCGGCGCCCCACATCGAGGGTCATGCGGAACTGCTCAAGATCTACGCGGACAAGGACAGCCCTCGGGCCAACGGGGAAGCCTGGCACTCGGACGTCAGTTGCGAGCCGGAGCCTCCGATGGGCTCGATCCTGCACATCAAGCAGTGTCCGCCGAAGGGCGGCGATACGCTGTTCGCCAACATGTATGCCGCCTACGAGGCGTTGTCGGACCGCATGAAAGCCTACCTCGACGGTATGACCGCCGTGCACGACGGCGAGCACGTCTATCGCGGCACGTATGCAAACTACGGGGTGAAGGACAAGCCGAGCTATCCGCGGGCCGAGCACCCGGTGGTGCGCACACACCCGGTGACGGGGAAGAAGTGTCTGTTCGTCAATCGTGGTTTTACGACGCGTATCCGCGGCATTCCCCTAGACGAGAGCGACGCGATCCTCGCCTATCTGTTCGATCACGCCGCAAATCCGCTATTCCAGTGCCGGTTCCGCTGGCAACCCAACTCGATCGCGTTCTGGGACAATCGCTGTGTTCAGCACCGCGCGATGTGGGACTACTGGCCGCATACGCGAAGCGGTGCGCGGGTGACGGTGCAAGGCGAGCGGCCCGTGTAGGCCTTCGCTCGGGCCCAGCTTCGGCGACAGGGACAAGGCCGGTGGTGCCTTGACGCTTCTTCTAAGAGTTTCGGGACTTGCGACATGGCCATCGAGGGCGCCGATCATTTCGGTTTCACGAACGAGGAGCTGGCTCGGCTCGAAACGGTCTACCGGCCCGACCTGTTCAAGGGGAAACTGGTGGTCGTGACGGGGGCCGGCTCCGGGTTCGGGCTCGCCATCGCCACGCTCTTCGCGCGTCTCGGGGCCGACCTTGCCGTCACGGGGCGAAACGAAGAGCGTGTGACGAGTGCGAGGGCCTTCCTCGAAGGTTTCGGCGGGAAGGTCTCGCACCATCTCTTCAACATCCGCGATGCGGAAGCTGATGCCGACTTTTGCGTCGATGTCTGGCGCGAGCATGGTCGCCTCGACGTGCTGATCAACAACGCGGGCGGGCAATTCCCCCAAGCGGCGATCGACTTCAAGCCGAAAGGCTGGAACGCCGTGATCGACAACAACCTGAACGGCACCTGGTACATGATGCAGGCCGCGGCCCGGCAATGGATCGACCGCAAGGCCCCAGGCGTCATCGTCAACATCGTCGCCGATTTCTGGCGCGGCATGCCGGGTATTGCGCACACGGCGGCGGCCCGCGCCGGCGTCACCTACGCCTCCAAGACCGTCGCCGTGGAATGGGCGCCGCACGACATCCGCGTGAATTGCGTGGCGCCGGGGTGTCTCGAGACATCGGGCTTTGCGCACTATCCACCGGAGGGTGCGGCGACCTACCAGGAGGCCAACCCGATGAAGCGCGTCGGGGATGCCTGGGACGTGGCCGAGGCCTGCGTCTATCTGGCTGCGCCGTCGGCGAAATTCATCACCGGGGAGGTGCTGACGGTGGACGGTGGGCAGCAACTCTGGGGAGATCCCTGGCCGACCGGACGGCCGGCCTGGTTCCGGCTCTGAGGCCTGCTGCCCGAGCGAACAGTGTCCTGGCCGGGGCGTGTGCTTCCCTGCCCTCGAGGGCTTGCGGGGCGAGCGGTCAGGGATCATGGTGCCGGGAGAATCGACCGAGCCCGAAGCGGGCAGCCTCAGGAGGCATGAATGACGAGCCCGCGCATCAAGCTGCACCAGGGCGATCTACCGGCCGGGCTTTCGTTCGGGACGTCGGTTGCCATCGACACAGAGACACTCGGCCTCAAGCCGCACCGCGACCGGCTGTGTCTGGTCCAGCTCTCGGCGGGGAACAACGAGGCGCACCTCGTGCAGCTCGACGGCAGCGACTGGTCGGCACCGAACCTCAAGGCGCTGCTGGCCGATCCGGCGGTGCTGAAGATCTTCCATTTCGGTCGCTTCGACATCGCGGTGATGAAGCGCTGGCTCGGCGTCGAGACGACGCCGGTATGGTGCACAAAGATCGCCTCGAAGCTCGCACGGACGTATACCGACCGACACAGCCTCAAGGATCTGTGCTCGGAGCTGCTCGGGGTGGAGCTGTCGAAGCAGCAGCAGAGCTCCGACTGGGCATCGACGAAGCTCAGCCAGCAACAACTCGCCTATGCCGCCTCGGACGTGCTGCACCTGCATGCGATCAAGGCGCGGCTCGAAGCCATGCTTGAGAGGTCGGGCCGGACCGGGATGGCGGAGGCGGCCTTCAGGTACCTGCCCTGCCGCGCCGACCTCGATCTCGCGGGCTTCGAGGACATGGACATCTTCGCGCACTGAGCCCGAAAACGTGTGTGAAAGTCGCCGTCTGCGGCGCTATGGCGTCCCAATGTCTCCCTATTTTCAGGGCATCTGACGGAACTTGCGGGGATTGCGGCCGGGCCTGCCGGCGCGCGTCCGGGTTACTGGACGGGGCATGCGAGGCGACACAAGCACACGAGCGGGCCACCGCCGGCTGGCGCCCATCGACATCGCGGTCAGCGATCGCGAACGGGAGCGCGCGTTCCGGCGTGCGCGCCGCCACACTCTGCTGGTCAAGGCGCTGAGAGTGGTGTTGCCGACGATTGCGCTGGGCTGCCTCGGCTTCTACGGGGCTGTCCTTACGGTCAATTCCGGCTTGAAGAGCCGCAATATCACGGCCGGCAAGGTCACCGTCGATCCAACGAACCTGACCATGGCCGATCCACGTTACAGCGGGTTCGGTAAGGACGGCTCGGAGTACAAGGTCCATGCCCAGAGCGCCGTGACCGACCTGCGGATGGCAGGGCCGGTGAAGCTCAACCTGATCGATGGCGAGATCAAACAGCCGAGTGGCGTGGTGACGCGGCTGAAGGCGAAATGGGGGACGTACGATCAGAAGAAGGACCTGCTCGAACTGTTCGAGAAGATCGATATCGATGCGACGAACGGAATGACGGCGCGGCTCACGCGCGCGACGGTGCTGGCGAAGGAAAGCCGGATCATCAGTCGAGAGCCTGTCATTGCCGAGACGACGACCGGGCGGATCCAGGCGCGCACGATGACGCTCAATACCAAGTCGCGCAAAGCCCGCTTCGAAGAGGCGGTCGAGGTCACGCTCAAGCCGACCCAGCCGACGGCGGAGCTGAAGGGCGGCGACGTCACCCCACGCAAACGCGATGCGCAGGCGTTCGGGATCGACGCGAACTCGCGGGAGCCGGTCGTGGTGACGTCGCGCCGGCTCGACGTGGACGACACGGCGAAAACAGCGCTCTTTCGCGAAAACGTCGTGGCGCGGCAAGGCGAGGCAATGCTCGCGGCACCGGAACTCGACGTGACCTACGCCGGGCAGGCGGATCCGACCGGGAGCCAACCCGAGGCGGGGAAGACCGGTGAAACGGCGGCGACCAAGCTGAAGACGATCCATGCACGTGGCGGGGTGCAGATGTCGAACAAGGGCGACCGCGCGGAGAGCCAGACGCTCGATTACGACGCCGAGAGCGAGCGCATCGTCCTCGGGGGCAACGTGGTCATGACGCAGCTACCCGAGCGGAGGGTGACAGCCGAGACGGTGGTGCTGCAGCAGAAACAGGACACTGCGCTTCTCACGGGCGATGTGGTCGTCACGCAGGGGCGCAACGTGCTACGGGGCGGGCGGCTTCTGATCGACCGTAAGGCGGGCACGGCCGAGCTGACGACGCCAGCGGCAGCGGGCCAAGCCGGCGGACGGATCTCAACGCTTCTCTACCAGAACCAAGCGGGAAAGCCGGCCTCGCAGAAAGCCAAGGCGCGCGAGGGTGAGAGCGAACCGGCGGGGCTGCTCGGAGCCAACTTCAAAAGCGATCCAAATGCCCCGATCGAGGTCGAGGCCGCTTCGCTCGACGTCAATGACCGGAAGCATACCGCCATCTACACGGGGGCCGTGGTCGCCAAGCAAGGATCGTTCGTGGTCCGTACCGACGAAATGACGGCGCATTATCAAGGGGACACGGGGTTGCTCGGAGGCGCAGAGAAAAAACCTCAGGAGAAGAAAAGCGGGCCCGGCAGTAGCGGTACGGGCTCGCAACTCCGGCGAATCGAGGCGCGGCGGCATGTGGTCGTGACCGGGTCCGAAGGGCAGCAGGCGACCGGCGAATGGGCCGATTTCGACGTTGCGGCGAACAAAATCGTAATGGGCGGAAATGTGGTCGTCTCACAAGGCAAGCAGCTGGTCCGCGCACCAGAGGGGATGAGGCTGGTCATCGACCTCGGCAGCGGTATGACGCGTTTCGAGGCCGAGCCTGGTGCGATTGCAAAAGGGGGGGCGCAGGTGAGCGGCGCGTTCGCCACATCGGTCGCGACGAACCCGAAGGCGACAGGTATGCCCACCTGTCCTGCCGGCGCCATCTGCAAGAGCGGGCGCCTCGAAGCGATCTTCTATCCCAACCAGATCAAGGGCAAGGCCGACGAGGCGGCCAGTACGACCGGCAGCACGAGCACGAAAAAGCGGAACAAGAGCGGCTCATCGTGGAGAGCCACGACGCAATCGGGCGGTACGCCTTGATCGCCGAACCTTCTTCCCCGATTAATACGACGGCGCGCTGAAGCGATTGCCAGGCGAGATCGGCGACGAGCGCGAGGATCCGGCACCAATGGCCTTCACCCTGTTTCCGAGAGCTCGACGCGCGATTTCGGGCAGTGGGCCCGCGGGGCGTGGCGGCGACCCATCGGCCATGCGGGCCGCCGGGAGCGGGTATGCGGCGCCTTATGCGAGCCCAAGCGGCGAAGGATGGCTGACCAGCGAGGCGGTGGAGAAGAGCTACGGCAAGCGCAAGGTGGTGAAAGGGGTGAGCGTCGCGGTGGCTCGCGGCGAGGTGGTGGGATTGCTGGGCCCAAACGGCGCCGGGAAGACGACCGTCTTCTACATGATCACCGGACTTGTGCCGGCCGATACTGGCCGCATCACCATCGACGGTCGCGACGTCACCCGCCTGCCAATGTACCGCCGGGCGCGCCTTGGCATCGGATATCTGCCGCAGGAAGCCTCGATTTTTCGCGGACTGACGGTCGAGCAGAACATCATGGCCATCCTCGAGCTCGTCGAGCCGAGCCGGAAAAAGAGGCAAATGCAACTCGACAGTCTTCTGGAGGAGTTCCACATCACCCGATTGAGGAAGAGCCCGTCGATCGCGCTGTCGGGCGGCGAGCGCAGGCGATGCGAAATCGCGCGGGCGCTCGCCTCCAGACCCTCGTACATGCTGCTCGACGAGCCGTTCGCGGGCATCGACCCAATTGCCGTAGGAGATATTCAGCAACTCGTCAGGCACTTGAAACAACGTGGCCTTGGCGTTCTGATCACCGATCATAACGTTCGGGAAACCCTGTCTCTGGTCGATCGTGCGTATGTCATTGCCGAGGGCCAAGTTCTGACACAAGGTAGTCCTTCGGAAATCATCGCAAACGAGGACGTTCGCCGGGTATACCTGGGGGACATGTTCAGTTAATGCCCCTCGACTATCTATCTCGCAGCAAGAGGTGGATCGGGGACCGGGTGAAGAGCGGCAATGGCGATTACGACCAAGCTAGAGCTCAGACAGAGCCAGCAGCTCGTCATGACGCCGCAGCTGCAACAGGCGATCCGCCTGCTGCAATTGTCGAACCTCGAGCTGAGCGCCTACGTGGAGACGGAACTCGAGCGTAACCCGCTGCTCGAGCGTGACGCGGAGCTGCAGACAGAGCAATCGCCGGTGCAGGAGCGCGAGCCGCCGAAAACCGCGTCTACCGAGGACGGCGAGCGGGCAATCGATTTCGCAGAGACGGGCGATGCGCCGACGCGCGAACTCGACAGCGACGTCGCCGATACGTTCCCAGAGGCTGAAGCCAATGATCTTGGTCCAGACCTTCAGCTGGGCCAGCGGATCGGGACGGCCGACCGGGGGCGATCCTCGTTCGACGCCGATGACGGCGCCAACATCGACGAATTCGCGACGGAGCGTCCCTCCCTCAGGAGCCATCTCGAGGCTCAACTCGGGCTTGCCGTGAGGGACCCAGGCGACCGACTGATCGGCGCCTATCTCATCGACCAGGTGGACGAGTCTGGTTACCTGAGGGCCGATCTGGACGACGTCGCAGACAAGCTCGGCGTCGACCTGTCCCGGATCGAGCGTGTGCTCGGTGTGCTGCAGACCTTCGAGCCTGCCGGCGTCATGGCACGGGATCTCAGGGAATGCCTCGCGCTTCAGCTCAAGGACCGGGGCCGGCTGGACCCGATGATGGAGCGCTTTCTGGACAACCTGCCGCTTCTCGGCGCGAAGAATCTCGCGGCGCTGCGCAAGGCCGTGGGCGCGGATGCCGAGGATCTGGCCGACATGGTGGCCGAAGTGCGCCGCCTCAATCCGAAGCCAGGGCTCGACTTCGGCTCGGTCGCGATCGAGCCGGTGGTGCCCGATGTGCACGTACGAATGGGAAGCGACGGTAGCTGGATCGTCGAATTGAACAGCGATACGCTTCCCAGAGTTCTGGTAAACCGCGTTTACTACACGAGAGTCCATCGCACGGCGCGAAGCACGCAGGACAAGGACTTCCTGCTCGAGTGCCTACAGAACGCGAATTGGCTCGTCAAAAGCCTGGACCAGAGGGCACGGACGATCTTGAGGGTTGCCGAGGAGATTGTGCGGCAGCAGGACCGTTTCCTGGTTTACGGCGTTCAGCACCTTCGCCCATTGAACCTGAAAACGATCGCCGACGCGATCAAGATGCACGAGTCGACCGTAAGCCGCGTGACCTCGAACAAGTACATCTCGACGCCGCGTGGCATATTCGAGCTCAAGTATTTCTTCTCGTCGTCGATCGCCTCGGCCGGGGACGGCGAGGCCCACTCGTCGGAAGCGGTGCGGCATCGGATCAAGACGCTGATCGACGCCGAGAGCCCGGACGACATCCTGTCGGACGACAAACTCGTCGAGTTGCTTGGCAGAGAGGGAATCGACATCGCGCGTCGAACGGTCGCCAAATACCGTGAAGGCATGCGCATCCCATCGTCAGTGCAGCGCCGCCGGGAGAAGCGGTTGCAGTGCCAAGCCGTTGCGTGAACCCAGCCGAAATCATGGCAGCCTGCCTACAATTCCTGGTTTGACTCGCGGGGGCCGCGTGACTAGGTTCCGGCATGCTTTGACAGTCGATGATCGATGTCGCGCTCCCGTCTCAGGGACACGTTATCTCTCGTCAAATGAAGGACTTGCGTCCGTGGGTCTTGGTGCGTGAAGGTCTCGCGGCGCGAAGGCGCTCGCGAATCGCGACAAGCAGGCGACGCCGCCGAAAGGGCCAAATCGAATGGATCTCGGCGATCTCCTCAAGCCAGAAGGCGTATTCGCCGCCTTGAGGGCAAAGAACAAAAAGCAGGCGCTGCGTGAGCTTGCGAGCCGCGCCGCCCAGATTACCGGTGTCGACGAACGACAAATCTTCGACACGCTCCTGCAGCGAGAGCGCCTGGGCTCGACAGGCGTCGGTCGCGGCATTGCCATACCTCACGCGCGGATGAGCGGGATCGACAGGATCGCGGCAGTCTTTGCGCAGCTCGAAGAGCCGATCGACTTCGAGGCGATCGACGGCGAGCCGGTCGATCTCGTGTTCGTCCTGCTTGCTCCGGAGCAGGCGGGCGCGGACCATCTCAAGGCGCTGGCCCGCATCTCGCGTGTTCTGCGAGACCCGCTCAGTCTCGAAAAGCTGCGGGCGGCGCGCGACAAAGCTGCGCTCTATGCCGTGCTCACCGAGCCGATGGCATCACACGCGGCCTGAGGCGAGCATCCAGGCAAGGTCATTCGGCTCGATCCACGGGTGTAGCGCCGCAGTGTCTGCAGGCGAGGCCTGTACGACTTCGGTGATGGCGCCGGCGGTAGCGGGGATTTGATCCGTTCCGGAATTGAGCAGTTGCAGCACGTTGGGCGTGGTGTCGAACGCACGGCGGAGGTGCTTGCCATGACGGTAGCACTGAGCCGTTGTCGGCCCACCGTGATACGCATACAAGTGGCCGCCCAAGGAAATACTCGGGAGAATGCCTGCCGTGACCTCGTCTCATGAACACGCGGGTGGCTGCTTGTGCGGGTCGGTTCGGTATGTCGTTGCCGGCAAGCTTGCTCCAGCCGGCTACTGTCATTGCTCGGACTGCCGCAAGTTCACCGGCAGTGCGTTCAGTGTCACGGTTCCAGTGGCTACAGAAAATTTCAAACTGCTGACCGGTGCGACCAGGAACTTCACTACGATTGCCGAGAGCGGCAACACGCTGACGAGACATTTCTGCACGGAGTGTTGCTCGCCGATATTTGGCTCCTCATCCGGGCATCCCAATCACGTATCCGTCACCGCGGGTTCTTTCGACAATCCGTCGTCAATCTCGCCGGGCCATCAGGATTGGTTAGTTGCCCGGGTTTCTTGGGCCCAAATTCCGCTCGACCTCCCGGGCTTCGAAAAAGGCAGGCCATCCTGACTCCGAGTTTCGCCTTCGCCAATTCGTCACGGATATCCAGCGGTCAGATCCAGACCCTTCCCTACACAGGAGTACGGCGTCGCGTTCAAGGTGACGAGAGGCGGAGGGAAGAGACGTGAGCGGGCGCAGCATGGTCAGTGCACGCTATCGTTCAGAGTGACCCTGAGGCGAAGTGGGCGGGACTGAGCATATGGACGCCGAGCACGTCCGCTCTTATGTTCCGAGCCGATGATGACCAAAGATGATATTCGGGGGAACGTGCCGCCGCTGAAGCGTGTCCTCGCGTGGTGGGATGTCGACGTTGACATTGGTGCCTTCCACAAGAGAAAGCTGACTGCCCGACCCTTGAAGGAGCTTGAGCGGACCCTCGGCCATCGGCTTCACGTTGAGAGCCGATGGCGTCACGATAGGTTGCCACCGAACGTCTGGAAATTTGAAGCATTTCACTACATTGACACAGCTGATCCAGCATTGGCCGCCTACTCAATGCTGATACAGGTTAGCCAATTTTCCGACTGGCTCGGGATGTCGTGGCAGGGCTACAATACGGTAGCCACGACCACCTCCGGCGATCCGGACGATGCCACTATATGTGCTTTCTATTGGAACCCGCCGGACCAGAGGGAAATGCCAAGGTATGTCTCCTCTGGTGTTTTACTCAAGCTGGTTGACGCAAAGCCCACAATTACAGGATCCAATTTCGATCAGATCGATCATCATTTGCGTCTCGCTCGGCCGGTCGTTCGACCATCCAATGCACCTGCGCAGATGGCCGATTACCAAGTCGAGTTCACGGTTCACATAATTTGCGGCAACAAGCAGGACTTGATGAACTTCCATTGGCCTCGTTTCCAGGCGTCCAATTGGCCAGATGGAGTCGATCACGTTGATGTTGATGCGCGAACACACACGGGAAAGCCGAACATAATTCGCGTTCGCCAAACGCTCCGCCAAGTACGCGAGTATGAAGCCATTGCTTATTGCCTTGCGTACGCACAGAGCTTCCGGGTCAAGCTTGATCGTCCCGCTTCGCTACGACTGATTGGTGAACGCTATCAGATCCTGGATGGGAGAGACGGCATCGTCTCATTCGAGTTGAATCGAACTTGAACACTGCGTGAGGTACAGTTCTTCGACCAGAACCGGACGGATTGCGTGCTTGTTCGTCGAGCCAGAGCGAGGCCCGCTCCTGGCCCATGGCGACGTAGCGGCGGTGCAGTAGGCCGACCGACCGCAACGACAGCTCCTGTATAGCCTCGACGTTTTTGCGTTTTATCATGTGCTGCAATGCATACGTCCGC